>NZ_JBICVM010000009.1:0-334209 GCF_043199095.1 Streptomyces sp. NPDC048650
TCGCCTCCCTCGTCGCCTCCCTCCGCGCCCAGGGCGACGGCAACCTCGACCACTCCGCCCTCCTCCGCGGCGTCGAACGCCTCTCCGGCCACACCATCGAGAACTGAGCCGCATCGCGGCATCCGCCGCGAACGGCCCGGGACCGACCGGCGCCGCGACAGCAGTCGCGGCGCCGGTTCGGCGTGTCCGGGCCGGGTTCAGGCGTCCGGCAACGTCACCCAGAGCTCCGCCAGGCCGCGCATCAGCCGTGTCCGCCGCCAGTCGAGCACGTCGGTGTCCTCCTCCGTACGCCGCAGCCGGGGAAAGCGCGCGAGCAGTGCCTCGAACGCGATCCGCGCCTCGACGCGCGCCAGCGGCGCGCCGAGGCAGTGGTGCGGCCCGTGGCCGAAGGCGAGGTGCCCGGTGGGACGGTCCGGCCGTACGGCGTCGGGGTCGGGGAACCGCGCCGGATCGCGGTTGGCGGCGCCGGGGGAGACGAGGACCACGTCACCCGGCCCGATGCGGGCACCGCCCAGCTCCATCGGCTCGGTGGCGTAGCGGAAGGTGGCCAGGGTGATCGGCGCGTCGTACCGCAGGAACTCCTCGATCGCGCCGGGCAGCAGCCCGGGATCGGCCAGCAGGCGGGCGCGGAGCGCGTCGTCGAGGAGCAGGGCCAGCGTGCCGTTGCCGATGAGGTTGGTCGTGGTCTCGTGCCCGGCGACGACCAACAGCACGGCCAGGGAGACCAGTTCGGGCTCCGACAGCCGGTCCTCGGCGTCCCGGGCGGCGATCAGGGCGCTGAGCACGTCCTCCCCGGGTGTCGTCCGCCGGGCCGCGATGAGCCCGGTCATGTAGTCGCTGAGGGCATGGGACGCCCGGTCGACGACGGCGTCCGGACCTCCCGCCGCGAACAGGGTGTTGGACCACCGGCGCACCGCCGCCCGGTCCCGCTCCGGCACCCCCAGGAGTTCGCTGATCACGGCGATGGGCAGCGGTGCGGCGAATTCCTCGATCAGATCCACGGAGCCCCGCGCGGCCAGGCCGGCGGCCAGCGAATCGGCCAGGCCCTCCGTGATCTCGCGGATCCTGGGTTCCAGGCGGGCGACGGCCGCCGGGGTGAACGCCTTCATCGCCAGCTTCCGCAGCCGTCCGTGGTCCGGCGGGTCGGTGGCGAGCATGGTGCGGCTGACGGCGGGGGCCAGATCCCGCTGGGAGGGCCGCCCGGCGAAGAAGCGGGCGGTGTCCTTCGACAGCCGGGCATCGGCCAGCGCCTCCCGCGCCGCGGCCCATCCGGTCACGACCCATGTGGTCCGGCCCTTACCGGTGGGTATCCGCTGTACGGGGCCGCGCTCGCGCAGCGCGGCGAGCATCGGATACGGATTGCGGGAGAACTCCTCCGACTCCAGCGGATCGTTCACGGCCGGCCCGCCCGCCCCAGGGCCTTGCGGAGCAGCCGCAAGGTGGCGTCCTGGTCCTTGGGGCTCAGCGCCGCCAATGGCGACTGCTCGACCATCGCCTCGATCAGCTCGCCGCGCACCAGCACCCCTTTGTCCGTCAGCTCGACGGTCCTGGAACGCCGGTCCGCGGGATCGGGCACCCGCTCGGTGAGCCCCTGCCGTTCGAGGCGGATGACCAGGAAGGTGGCGCTGGAGGGGTCGCAGTGCAGCATCCCCGCCAGCACCTTCATCGAGGGGGCGGGGAGCGCGGGATCGAGTGCCCACAGCGCGTCAGCGAGCGGCACGGTCAGCCCCAGCCGGTCGAGCGTCTCCCGGAGCCGGGTCCGGGACGCGCCGATGAGCTCGCGCACGGCGATGAGCAATTCCCGCGTGCGTTCCGTGCCGGACGGTGTCGGTGTCGGTGTCACCACAGGGCAAGCCTACGGCGGGCTGCTTGGAGTCTCCAAGCTTGGTGTGCGCCGAGTGCGGGCCTTCGACGTGCGCGGCTGCGGCGCCCGGCGCACCCTGTACTCATGACCGAGCACCCTCCCGTCATCGTGCACCCGCCGACGCCGTCCGGCGGCCGTCGGGTGACCGTGCGTGGCCAGATCGTCGGTCTGGCCCATGGGCGGGGCGACGTTGCCGAATTCCTCCGCCGTGCGGGCGTCGCCGGCCCGGCCGAGGAGATCGAGCTCGACGATCCCCGCCTCGTGGAGTGGCGCGGCGGCAACCTGGACGAATGGCCGATGCCGCCGGCCTGAACGACTCGGGGGGTGCGGCCGTCCGGAACCTGGACGCGTCACGCGCCGTGGCCGGGCCGCATGTCAGAGCATGGAGCCGCCGGTCACCTCGAAGCGCTGGCCGGTGATCCAGCGGGAGTCGTCGGAGGCGAGGAACGCCGCGACGTCCGCGATGTCGGTGGGATGGCCGAGGCGGTTGAACACCGATATCGCCGCCAGCGCGGCGTGTGCCTCCGGGGTCGCCCGCATCGCGGCGTTCATATCGGTCTCGATGAAGCCCGGGGCGATGGTGTTCACCGTGATCCCTCGCTCGCCGACGTCCTTGGCCAGGGTGAGGGTCAGGGTGTCCACGGCGCCCTTGGACAGCGCGTAGGCGATGGTGGGCGGGAAGGCCGTGGTGGTCACCGCCGAGGAGACGTTGATGATGCGTCCGCCGTCGCGCATCCGGCGCAGACCGTGTTGCACCGCGAAGAGGGGTGCCCTGGTGTTGATCGCGATCGTGCGGTCGAACTCCTCCGGAGTGACCTCGTCGACGTGGCCCGGGAGACTGATGGCCGCGTTGTTGACGAGGATGTCCAGCCCGGGTTGTGCACCGTGCGCGGCGAGTTCGGTGTCGAAGGCGGCGAAGAGGGCCTCGACATCACCGGGTACCCCCAGCTCCGCGCCGATGACGAACGCC
This sequence comes from Streptomyces sp. NPDC048650, assembly GCF_043199095.1. NCBI lineage: Bacteria > Bacillati > Actinomycetota > Actinomycetes > Kitasatosporales > Streptomycetaceae > Streptomyces > Streptomyces sp. NPDC048650. The sequence continues at coordinate 2,835 of NZ_JBICVM010000009.1, forward strand.
TGTCCGCCGGCGGCTCTGATGCTCTCGAGTGTCTCCTTGGCCGCGTCGTCGTTGCTGCAGTAATGCACGGCGACCAGTGCACCGTCCTGGGCGAGGCGCTGGGCGATGCCCCGGCCGATGCCCCGGCTGGATCCAGTTACCAGCGCGGTCTTTCCCTTGAGGTCACCCATGGTGTTGTGGCCTTCCGTCTGCTGCGGGGTGCGTGTCGCCGCTCATGATGGTCGATGCGGTGTCCGGGCCGGGTGCCGGGTGGTGCGTACGAGCCCTCCGAAGCGGCTGCTCACCACTGGTGCGTGACCTGTTGGCGCCTGCCGGGGGCGAGTCGGGGAGACCTTTGTGCGGTGGGCAACTCAGGGACGTGCGTCCAGCGCGGTCAGTGTGGAGACGAACACCGGCTCGCCGCCCTGTGAACCGGTGACTCGGACGGTCGTGGTGCAGGGCAGGGCGGAGGGGATGCGCTGCGCCTCGAGGACGCACGGCGTGCCGTGCTCGGCGTAGCGGTGGAACTCGGTGCCGAAGGCGTAGGGCACGAAGGTCTCGGGTGCGGTCAGGGTGCGGGCGGCCTGCTGGGCGGCATCGAGCAGCAGCATTCCGGGGATGTGATCGTTCGCCGGATTCACCATGGCGGCATGCCCGGGCGCGATGCGCAGCTGCCAGCGGGCGGGCCGGCCGGCGGGGGAAATCAGGACGTCGCTGTCCTGGGCGCTGCCGGTCTGTTGGTGCGGAACGGCAGTCGGGAGCGGGCCGAGAGCGCGGCGGGCGGCCAGCCGCTCACCGCGGATCCGGCGGTAGACGGCCGGGGAGGCGACGGTGACGTCGGAGTGGCCGGTCGCGACGATCCGGCCCTCCTTGCGGAAGGTCATGGCGAAGTGCCCGCTGGCGAGCGCGCCGTTCCGCATCCGCATTCGGCTGCAGTTGACATCGATCGTCAGTCGGGTGGGTCCACCGCCAACCGCCAGATGCTCGGGGTGTGTTGTATATACGAGATCTCCGAGGATGAAGTGGTGGCCGACCGGCACGCCCAGTTCTGTGTGACACAGCAGCAGACCTGCCTGGCGGATGGTCTCGCCCGTGAGGATGAGGTGGTGACGGCCGTGAACCGGGGTGAAATACGCGTGGTCGTGGGGCCACTGGGCGGTCAGCGAGAAACGGTGGCGGCCCAGCCGGCGCCAGGATGTGACCAGGATGTCCTCGGTGAAGGAGCGGTGCACGAGCTCCCGGGGAATGCGGGGTCCTCGGTGATGCCCGTTGACGGCGCGGCGGCTTCGGTTCAGGCGTACCTGCTGTGGAGTCCTGGGCTGAACCGTGCCGCTGACGTGCATAGTGTCGCTCATGACTGCCCCCAGGCGTCTCAATGAGGTGGGTTCCGACGCTGTTAAGATACGTACCATCCGGTTTTCTTTTCAATGCCGGAGTGACGAGATGGAGCAAGTAGCTGGCACTGGGGCGACTTGGGCGATAGCTAACTCATGCGGAACGTGACAACAGTGAGAGAGCGGAGGGGTTCTGTGGCACAGCAGGACCGCGCGATCCGGACCCGGCGATTGATCTTGGAGGCGGCCGCTTCGGTCTTTGACGAGCTCGGCTACGACCGCGCGACGATTGCCGAAGTCCTCAAGCGCGCCGGCGTGACAAAGGGCGCCTTGTATTTCCACTTCGCTTCCAAGGAGCAACTCGCGCTGGCCGTGCTCCAGGAGCAGGTGATCGACATCTCGGTGGCGCCCCAGAAGATCAAGCTGCAGGAGTTCGTCGACGCGGGGCAGGTGCTGGCATTCCGGTTGCGGAGCGATCCGATCCAGCGCGGGGCGGCCCGACTGGCGGTCGAGCAGGGCTCGAACCACCTGGACCGCAAACAGTCGATGACGGCCTGGACGCGGTTCGTCGAGGGATTGCTGGACCAGGCGCGGGACCGCGGTGAGGTGTTGGAGAGCGTCGTCGTGCACGACACCGCGGAGCTCTTCGTCGGAGCGTTCGCCGGGCTGCAGTTGATGTCGAACGCGGTGAGCAATCAGGCGGATCTCAGTCAGCGCCTGACGGTCTTTTTCGAGCACACCCTTCCCAGCATCGCGGTCCCGGCCGTGCTCGCCAAACTCAAGCTGAATCCGGAGCGGGGTGCTGAGCTCGATGCCGCGCTCAAGGGGAATACGACGGCGGAAGCGGCTTCGGCGTGAGGCGGAGGCGGGTGATCCGAAGGGTGAGCGAGGAATGTGTGGGCTAAAAAAATACCGCGTGGACGGTATTTATTCGAGGATGTCGCGGAGGTCTGCGGCGCCTCCCGGCGTCTGCCGTGGTGGTGCGGGGGTGCGGTGCGGGGGTGCGGTGCGAGGGGCGGGTGACGGCCGCCGGGGAGGCTCCGCCGTGAGGGGTGAGGTAGATCACCACCGCTCGCATGCGATGTCTTGCGGAAAGGCGGAATAGGGCGCCGAGATGAAACGTTCCGCATGCACGTATCCACGGACCCGGACAGGCCGGGCCCGTGGACCACGCCACCTGTAGGCAGTGCCGCATCCCGACGGCCGCCGTCAGCCCTGCTCCGCCCCGACGACACTCGCTCCTGCCGCACCGGAGGCCGCACGCATGACCCAGACGACGACCGACCAGCTACCCGGACGGACGCCGCCCCCCGATGCCGCGCAGGCGGCGCCCGGCACCGGCAAGGGCGGGCACCGCAGAGCCAGCCGCGGCATCGTCCCGGTCCTCGCCTTCTCCGGCATCGTCGTCGCGGTGATGCAGACGCTGCTCGTGCCGGTCATCAAGGACCTGCCGACGCTGCTCAACACGGCGCCCAGCAACGCGACATGGGTCATGACGGCGACTCTCCTCGCCGGTGCCGTCTCGACGCCGATCATGGGACGCCTGGGCGACCTCTACGGCAAGCGGCGGATGCTGCTGACCAGCCTCGCGGTCATGGTCGTCGGCTCACTGATCTGCGGATTCACCGACGACCTGGTCACCATGATCGTGGGCCGGGCGCTCCAGGGCTTCGCCATGGGCGCCATTCCGCTCGGCATCGGCATCATGCGCGACGAGCTGCCGCGCGAGCGGCTCGGCTCGGCGATGGCCCTGATGAGCTCGTCCATAGGCGTGGGCGGCGGCCTCGCCCTGCCGGCCGCCGCCCTGGTGGCCCAGCACGCCGACTGGCACGCCCTGTTCTTCGGCGCCGCCGGACTCGGTGTGCTGTCGATGCTGCTCACCCTCCTCGTCGTACCGGAGACGTCCCTGCGCGCCCCCGGGCGCTTCGACGTCGCCGGTGCCATCGGGTTGACCGCCGGACTGGTCGCGTTGCTGCTGCCCATCACCAAGGGCAGCGACTGGGGCTGGGGTTCGCCCACCATCCTCGGGCTGTTCGCGATCGCGGCGGTCATCTTCGCCCTCTGGGGCCTGATGGAACTGCGGATCGCCGACCCGCTGGTCGATCTGCGCACCAGTGCCCGCCGCGAGGTGCTGCTCACCAACCTCGCCTCCATCACGGTCGGCGTGGCGTTCTACGCGATCTCCCTGGTCCTGCCGCAGTTGCTGCAACTGCCGACGTCGACCGGCTACGGCCTCGGCCAGTCCATGGTGGTGGCGGGCCTCTGCGTGGCGCCGCTCGGCCTGACCATGATGTTCGTCGCGCCGCTGTACGCACGGATCGCCGCTCGGCGCGGCCCCAAGATCACGCTGCTGCTCGGCATGCTGGTCATCGCCGTCGGCTACGGCGCGGGCATCGGCCTGATGAACGCCCCGTGGCAGACGGTCATCATCGCGGTGGTCGTCGGCGCGGGGATCGGCCTGGCCTACTCCTCGCTGCCCGCGTTGATCATCGGCGCCGTCGATCCTTCCGAGACCGGCGCGGCCAACGGCCTCAACACCCTGATGCGGTCGATCGGCACCTCCGTCTCCAGCGCCGTCATCGGGATGGTGCTGGCCCATATGTCCACGGACTTCGGCCCGGTGACGGTGCCCACCATGGCGGGCTTCCGGGTCTCCTTCCTGATCGCCACGGCCGCGGTCCTGGTCGGTGTCGTCGTGGCGGCCTTCCTGCCGTCGCAGCGCCAGGCGTCCCGCACGACGCCGACGCTCGTCGCGCAGAGCACGGACGTGACGGAGGCCCCGGCGCGGACGGAGCGGGCAGAGGCCCCGGCGGCCACCGGGACGCCCGCACGCCCGGCGGAGTCCGACCCGCTCGCGAAGCCCGCACCTTCCTGGGCACCGCCGACTGCCGACGGTCCGTCATCGCACACGGCGTTCCGGGGCCGGGTCCTGGACCCGGCCGGTGTGCCCATCGACCGGGCCACCGTCACCCTCATCGACCGCCACGGCCGCCAGGCCGGGGGCACCACGGCCGACGGCGAGGGCCGTTACGCCCTCACCGCCTCCGCCGCCGGCACGTACGTCCTCACCGGCGCGGCGCCCGGCCATACCCCGCATGCGGCCTCGGCCGCGTATCGGGGCGGGGGCGCGCCGACCGTGGTGGACCTGGTCCTGGCCGGCACCGGCCGGATGGCCGGCACCGTGCTGGGCGGCCCGGACGGCACTCCGCTGGCCGGTGCGAGCATCGTTGTCACGGACCTGCGGGGCGATGTGATGACTCGCACGGCCTCCGGCGCCGACGGCGGCTGGGAGGTCGCCCATCTGCCGTCCGGCACCTACACCCTGGTGCTCGGCGCCGCCGGACATCAGCCCGAGGCCCGCACCGTCGAACTGCCCGGTGCGGAGGCGGCACACCAGGATGCCCGGCTGCGCACCGGCGCGATCGTCCGCGGCACGGTACGCGGCCCCGGCGGCCGACCGCTCGCCGACGCGGCGGTGACCCTCCTGGAGAGCGGCACGGTCACCGGCCACACGATCACCGGCCCGGACGGCGCGTTCGCCTTCTCCGACCTGACGGGCGGCCAGTACACCCTCTCGGTGTCCGGCTACCCGCCGCAGGCCGCCCCGATAGCCCTGACCGGCGGCGCCGACGAGATCCTGGACCTGGACCTCGCACAGCCGTCGGAGGCCACCGGCTGACGGACCCGGCGGCCTCTCCCGTCCGCCCCGCGCACGCTACGTCGCGGGCCGGACGGGAAGCAGCCGGCCGCGTCGGCGACGGCCGCGCGGCGCAGGCGGGCGGGCCAGTCCTCGCTGGGCTCGGTGGCGATCACGAAGACGCCCGAGCCCTGCCGGGGCTGCAGCAACCCCGTGCCGGCCAGGGCCCGTACGGCCTCGCGGACCGTGGAGCGGCCGACACCCAGGGGGGTGGCCAGGGTGGTCTCGCCGGGGAGCTTGGTGCCCACCGGCCAGTGTCCGCCGGTGACGCCGGCCGGCGGCTCGACGTGGGACGCTCCGGCCGTGCCCGCCGGAGCGTCCCGTCATCGCCGCACCGACCTCCCAACCCGTCGGCGGACCAAGCGAGTTGTACTTTCGCGGAGCGGCACTTGGACTTTCCTCTGCCCCGGTAGGCGATGCCTTGTCAGCGGTGCACGGGCGTTTGACGATGTGGCCCAGCCCGTCGGCCGCAGCTCCTGCCGACGCACCGAACCAGGAGGGACGATGCTCCGACTGTCCTCAGCACGGCTGCCCTCAGCACGGCTGCCCTCAGCACGGCTGCGCTCAGCACGGCTGCGCCGGGCGGCCGTTGCGGTGCTCGCCACGGCCTCGTCCGTCGCCGCCCTGGCCGCCCCGCAGGCCCTGGCGGCGCCCGCGCCGTCCCAGGGGTCCGCCCACTACGTCGACTGCGCCGCCGGTTCCGACGCCGCCGCCGGAACCACCCCCGGCGCCGCCTGGCGCACGCTCGGGAAGGCGAGTGCGGCCGCCTACCGGCCCGGCGACCGCATCCTCTTCAAGCGCGGCACCACCTGCACCGGCACCTTCGCCCCCACCGCTTCGGGCGCCGCCGGGGCGCCGCTCGCCGCCGGTGCCTACGGCGGCGGCGCCAAGCCCCGGATCGCGGGGGCGGGTGCCCGGGCCGCGATCCTTCTGGACAACGTGCAGTACTGGGAGCTGCGCGACCTCGACGTCACCAACACCGGCCCCCTCGCCACCACCACCGACCGCCGCGCCGGCGTGCTCGTCCGGCTGCACGACTACGGCATCGGCCACCACTATCTGGTGGACGGCGTGGACGTCCACGCCGTCAACGGTGCCGACTTCAAGGATCCCGACCCGTCGGGCGGCATCCTCTTCGTCGTCCAGGGCTCGGCCCGGCCCACCCGCTTCGCCGAGGTGACGGTCCGTCATGCCACCGTCGCCCACACCGACCGCACCGGCATCGGCACCTCCTCCACCTGGGGCCGACGGCCCGAGCACCCGCAAGGACCCGGCACCTCCTTCGCCCCGATCACCGGCCTGTCCCTGCACGACAACTCCGTCCGCGATGTCGGCGGCGACGGAATCGTGGTGCAGAACGCCGTCGGCGCACGCGTCGACCACAACCGCGTCGACGGCTTCAACAGACGCTCGGCGGGCTACAACGCCGGTGTCTGGGCCTGGAACTCCGACCGGGTGAGGTATCAGTTCAACGAGGTCAGCGGCGGCCACGGCACCCGGGACTCGATGGCGTACGACATCGACGGCGGGAACAACGGCAACGTCTACCAGTACAACTACAGCCACGACAACGAAGGCGGCTTCCTGCTGATCTGCAACGGCGAGGGCATGACGTCCGACCGCAACACGGTCCGCTACAACCTCAGCCTCAACGACCGCAACACCGCAGCGCCCTACGGCGTCGTGTCCGTGGTCTGCGCGGCCGCGACCCGCACCCTCGTCCACAACAACACCATCGCCACCGGCGCCCCCCACACCGCGATGGTCAGCAGCAACGGCCCCGGCGGCGTCACCTTCCGCAACAACGTCCTCGCCGGCGCCGAGGCGGGCTCCCCGATCAGCGACCCGCACAACGTCTACGACCACAACCTCTACGCCCGTATCCCGCACCTTCCCGACGGTGACACCGCGGGCGTGGGCGCCGATCCGCGGTTCGTGGCACCCGGCGACCTCCGGCTCCGCGCCGACTCCCCGGCCCTCGGCGCGGGTGTACGCGTACCGGATTCGGGGGCCCGCGACTTCTACGGCAACCCGGTGCCCGATCCGCCGAACATCGGCGCGTACCAGGGGCGGGGGCAGTAGCGCGCCCGCCCCCAACAGCTCCCGTCGGTGCCCTCGGCGGAGGACCGCCGTCCGGGTGCTCCTCGCACACCCACCGGGTGCGACGCGGGCGGTCGGCCGGCGACGGCGCGCGGAATGGCGGCCCCAGCGCTCGCACGGCCACCGTGCGGCCCCAGGTCGTCGGCCGGGGCCGGGCGGCCTCCCGGTGCTGCTCGGCCTGGTGGGGCCGACGGGGTGGCAGAGGGGGAACGGCCGAACCGGGGAGCGACATGTCCGGTTCGGGGAAATTCTGCGAGCCTGAGTGGGGAACCCGGCGCATCCGGCGCCCGTGCCGGTCGCAAGGACGACCGGGACGCCGCCGGGCGCCCGGCCCGTTAGTGGCGCGTTAGCGCCTCGTTAGCGGACCGGCAGCGCCCGGGGTCAGGCTGGAAGCACAACGGACCCACCGTGCGCACCCCGGCTGAGAGGGCGCGCAACCACCCGACGAGGGGGAGACTGATGTCGCTCACCACCCGGACCTTCGGCAGCGGCCGACGAGTCGCTGCCGCCTCGCTGATCGCCGTCGCGGCACTCGCGCTCTCCGCCTGCCAGAACGGAACGGACTCCGCGTCCCACTCCTCGTCGGCCTCCGCACCCGCCACCTCCACCAGCACCGACGGGGCGCACAGCGCGCCGTCCTCGGGGAACGACACGCGACCCTCCGGCAGCCAGTCGCGTTCCTCCGAGGCCACCGCGCCGTCGGCCGGGGCGGGGAAGAAGTCCCCCAGCGGCAAGCCGGAGGCCAACGCCCCGAGCGCCACCGCGTCCCACACCTCGACGACGGCCGCCTCGGACCGCTGCACCGCGGACAACATGTCGCTGCGCCTGGGCCGGACCGACATCGGCGCGGGCAACATCCACATCCCGCTGGTGTTCACCAACAAGAGCAGGACGAGCTGTTCGCTGAGCGGCTTCCCCGGGGTCTCGCTGATCCTGCGCGACGGCTCGACCGTCGGCAAGCCCGCCACCCGCTCGGGCGCCGCGGGCGGCTCCGTCCGGCTTCAGCCGGGACAGAGTGCGCACGCCGTACTGCACACGGTCAACGACGGAGTGTCCGACACCCCGTGCTGGAAGAAGTCGCAGCTGGTCTACGTCTACCCGCCCGGCTCCAAGGCGTCGATGACCACGAACAGCGCCGGTCTGCAGGTCTGCGGCGGCCGCTTCGACGTGACCACGGTGGAGACCGGCTCCGAGGGCTGACGAGCAGGGCGGGTCACGGCCGGAGGAACGCCTCCCGATGGTCCCGCGCCCAGTTCCGGACGGTGCGGGCCGGGCGCCCGAGCGCCCGTGTCACGTCCTCGGTCAGCACGGCGTTGCCGCCCGCCCGGACGAGCCGGTCGCCCCGGAGCGCCACCTCGACGACGGACGGGTCCGGCCCCGCCGCGAGCCGCTGCCGCCGGGCCGTCTTCGGTGGCACCTCGACCGTCCCGACCGGCCGGCGGAGCATCTCGGCGAGCCCGGCCGCCTGATCGGGCACGCCAGCTCCGGCCCGGTCAGGGCGCGCACGGGCCGTCGTGCGCGTCGGTGAGCAGCGCCTCGACGGCCACGGCGGCCACATCGCGGGGGTCGACCGTGCCCTGTGCGCCGTGCCCGGTCGTGTTCGGCGCCGGCTGACCCGCCCGTATCGCGGGCGCCCAGCGAAGGGTGTTCGAGGCGAGTGAGCTCGGACGCAAGGAGGCCCGGATCAGCCCGCCGGCGGCCAGGGCCTGCTCGCCGGGCGCATGCCAGTCGGACGGTGCGGTGCCCACGTCGGCCGCCTGGGGACCGCCGCCGATCGCCGACAGCCTGACCACCTTGCGCACCCCCACGGCGCGGGCGGCCTCGATCATGGCCAGGTCATGGCCAGGTCATGGCCGGGGATCCCCGCTCCCGACGCGGTCGGCGGGAAGACGGTCCGCACGCCGCCCCCGAACGCGGTGCGCAGCGAGTGGGGAGCGGGAGGCGTTGAAATCGCCCTGGACGACGGTGACGCGCGGACCGGCAGGGATGCGGGCATGGGCACGGGCATGGCGCGGACAGCCGCACCGCGGTCCGCCAGAAGACGGAGAACGTCGCTTCCGATGATGCCGGTGGCACCGGTAGCCAAGATCATGGGGGCGAGCCTGGCAGGGCGGAGCGGCCCGCTCCAGGAAGGATCGGCGCCTCGGCCCCCGCCTCATCTGGTGCGGTGGAACCCCTACAGCAGCTGCTACCGGTCCCGGGTCCACTACGGCGCTGGGTGGACGCCATCGGCGCTGCGTACGAGCGGAACGGCGCGCTGACGCATGTGCCCGACCCGGCCACCCTCCTCGTCCGGCGGACCACCACCGACGGCACGAGCGCGGTGAGTGTGCTGGGTCCGCGTGCGCAGGCGTCGCACCACGACGGCAAGGACCTCCCGGCAGGTCATGCGGGTGACCCCGACCGCGTTCGCCGCCGGCCGGCCGCCCGTCGACCCCTGCTGACGCGGGCCGGGGCCTTGGTCGAGCGGGCCCGGGGACGCGCCACGCCCTCGTCACTGGAACGGACCGCGTGACCGCTCCAGGCACGGTGATCGGTGCTACCAAGGGGGCAGAAGCCGCCATACGTGCTTTTGTTGCATACCCCTGCGAGGAGGCATCCCCATGGATGCAGGACCTTCGACCGTCGCCGACCGCTCGCAAGTCAACGGGAGCCCGTCCGGGGAGGACGAGGCCCCGATTCATGTGCTCTGGATCAATGCGGGCCTGAGCTGCGACGGCGATTCGGTGTCGCTGACCGCCGCGACCCAGCCGAGCATCGAGGAGATCGCGCTCAGCGTGCTGCCCGGTCTGCCCAAGATCCAGGTGCACTGGCCGCTGATCGACTTCGAGTGCGGTCCGACGCAGGGCGCGGACAACTTCATCGAGTGGTTCTTCAAGGGGGAACGGGGCGAGATCGACCCGTTCGTACTGGTCGTCGAGGGCTCCATCCCCAACGAGGCGATCAAGCCGGAGGGGTACTGGTGCGGCTTCGGCGACAACCCCGAGACCGGCCAGCCGATCACCACCAGTGAGTGGATCGACCGGCTCGCGCCCAAGGCGCTGGCCGTCGTCGCGATCGGCACCTGCGCCACCTATGGCGGTATCCACGCCATGGCCGGCAACCCGACCGGCGCGATGGGCGTACCCGACTACCTCGGCTGGGACTGGACGTCCAAGGCCGGCATCCCGATCGTGTGCGTGCCCGGTTGCCCGATCCAGCCCGACAACTTCGCGGAGACCCTCACCTACCTGCTCTACCAGGCAGCGGGCTCGGCGCCGATGATCCCGCTGGACGACCAGCTCCGCCCGACGTGGCTGTTCGGCGCCACCGTGCACGAGGGCTGTGACCGGGCGGGCTACTACGAGCAGGGCCAGTTCGCCACCACCTACGACTCGCCCAAGTGTCTGGTGAAGCTCGGATGCTGGGGGCCCGTGGTCAAATGCAACGTGCCCAAGCGGGGCTGGATGGACGGCATCGGCGGCTGCCCGAACGTCGGTGGGATCTGCATCGCCTGCACCATGCCCGGCTTCCCCGACAAATTCATGCCGTTCATGGACGAGCCGCCCGGCGGCAAGGTCTCCAGCACCGCCAGCGCCGCCTACGGCAGCGTCGTCCGCCGGCTGCGCGGCATCACCGCCAGGACCGTGGACCACGAGCCCAAGTGGCGCCACCGCGGCGAGAAGCTGACCACCGGCTACCGGTCGCCCTGGTGACCGTTCCCGAAGCCGCCCACGTCTGACCCCCGTTCTCGCCCTCCGGTCCCCGCCCGGCCGTCCGAACGCCCGGCCGGGGGCCGGTTTCCGGCCTTCCGCCGGACCGCAGTTCCGTCAGATCCCCTCCCTCTCGCGCGTAAAGAAGGGCACGGCACACACGATGGCACCGAAGACGAAGGCGGCCGGTGACGGCAGCGGTCTGACGGAGATGTCCTGGGATCCGATCACCCGGATCGTGGGCAGCCTCGGCATCCACACGAAGATCGACTTCAAGCAGAAGCGGGTGGCCGAGTGCTACAGCACCTCGTCCGTCTTCCGCGGCTACAGCGTCTTCATGCGCGGCAAGGACCCGCGCGACGCCCACTTCATCACCAGCCGGATCTGCGGCATCTGCGGTGACAACCACGCCACCTGCTCCGTCTACGCGCAGAACATGGCCTACGGCGTGAAGCCGCCGCACCTGGGGGAGTGGATCATCAACCTCGGTGAGTCCGCCGAGTACATGTTCGACCACAACATCTTCCAGGAGAACCTGGTCGGGGTCGACTACTGCGAAAAGATGGTCCGCGAGACCAACCCCGGGGTCTGGGAACTCGCCAAGCGCACCGAAGCCCCGCACGCCGCCGACCACGGCTTCCGCACCATCGCCGACATCATGAGCTCCCTCAACCCCCTCGAGGGCGAGTTCTACCGCGAGGCGCTCCAGGTCAGCCGGTACACCCGGGAGATGTTCTGCCTGATGGAGGGCCGCCATGTGCACCCCTCCACGCTCTACCCGGGCGGTGTCGGCACCATCGCCAGCGTCCAGCTGTTCACCGACTACATGAGTCGGCTGATGCGCTACGTCGAATTCATGAAGCGCGTCGTGCCGCTCCACGACGACCTCTTCGACTTCTTCTACGAGGCCCTGCCCGGCTACGAGCAGGTCGGCCAGCGGCGGGTGCTGCTCGGCTGCTGGGGCGCGCTGAACGACCCGGAGTACTGCGACTTCACCTACCGCAACATGACGGACTGGGGACGGAAGATGTTCGTCACCCCGGGCATCGTCGTCGACGGCAAGCTGGTCACCAACGACCTCACCCAGATCAACCTCGGCATCAGGATCCTGCTCGGCAGCTCCTACTACCAGGACTGGGAAGGCCAGGAGCAGTTCGTCACCCACGACCCGCTGGGCAACCCCGTCGACCCGCGCCACCCGTGGAACCAGCACACCATCCCCGCCCCGCAGAAGCGGGACTTCAACGACAAGTACAGCTGGGTGATGTCCCCGCGCTGGTTCGACGGCAAGGAGCACCTGGCGCTGGACACCGGCGGCGGCCCGATCGCCCGGCTGTGGTCCACCGCGCTCTCCGGGCTCGTCGACACCCCGTACGTCAAGGCCACCGGCCAGAGCGTCGTCATCGACCTGCCGCGCAGCATGACCAAGCCCGAGACCCGCTTCGAGTGGAAGATCCCCAAGTGGAGCAACGCGCTGGAGCGTAACCGCGCCCGGACGTACTTCCAGGCGTACTCGGCGGCCATGGCACTGCACTTCGCCGAGCAGGGCCTGAACGAGGTCCGCGCCGGACGCACCCAGACCTGGGAGAAGTTCGAGGTCCCGGACGAGTCCATCGGCTGCGGCTTCACCGAGGCGGTACGGGGCGTCCTCTCCCACCACATGGTCATCCGGGACGGGAAGATCGCCAACTACCACCCCTATCCGCCGACCCCGTGGAACGCCAGCACCCGCGACAGCTACGGCACCCCGGGCCCGTACGAGGACGCCGTCCAGAACACCCCGATCTTCGAGGAGAACTCCCCGGAGAACTTCAAGGGCATCGACATCATGCGTGCGGTGCGCAGCTTCGACCCCTGTCTGCCGTGCGGCGTGCACATGTACGTCGGCAACGGCAAGTCCGTGCAGAAGATGCATGTGCCCACCGGCCTGAGCGGTCTGGGCGGATGAGCGCCACGGCCACCGCACCGGACGCCGAGGCGACCGGACGCCGCGTCGAAGAGATCCTGGACCGGCTCGCCGGCGCCGGCGACACCGAGGCCGGCGTCGCCGCCGAGGAACTCGTCCGCGCACTGATGGACTTCTACGGCGCGGGCCTGGCGCGGATGCTGCGACTCCTCGACGACGACCAGCAACGGGTCCTGCTGGGCGATGAGTTGGTGGTCGGGCTGCTCGTGCTGCACGATCTGCACCCCGAGAACGTCACGACCCGCATCGGCCGCGCCCTGGACAGCGTCCGGGCCCAGCACCCGGTCGAGATGGGCGGCTTCGACGCGGACAGCGGTGAGCTGCACCTGCGGTCCGGATCCGCCGCCGGCTGCGGCTGCCCGAGCACGGCGAACGCGGCGCAGCAGGCCATCGAGGACGCCCTGTCCTGCTTCGCGCCCGAGGTGACCTCCGTGCGGCTGGAGGCGGCCGGGTCCGGGCCGGAGCCGACGCTGCTGCAGATCTCCCGCCGCCCGCCGACCGCCGCCACGGCCCCGTGAGCGCCCGGCCCACGGCGCCCGCACGGCCCACGGCGCCCGCCCCGCAGGGCCTGCGCAGATTCCGCGCGCCGCGCCCACCCGCCCCCGAACGCTGCGAGCTGTGCGCCGTGCTGCTCGCCGAATCCGGCCACCGCCACCTGGTCGACACCAAGCGGCGCTCCCTGGCATGTGCCTGCACCCCCTGTGCGCTGCTCTTCGAACAGGCCGTCACCGGACAGTTCCGAACGGTCCCGGACCGCACTCTCGCCGACCCGGGCCACACCCTCGACGACACGGCCTGGGAACGCCTCCAGATCCCCGTCGGTGTCGCCTTCTTCCTCAAGAACACCGATCTGGACCGGCTGGTTGCCCTCTACCCCAGCCCGGCCGGAGCCACCGAGAGCGAACTCGACCCCGAGACCTGGGAGACCGTCCTCGGCGGCACCACCCTGGCCCACCTCCTCGAACCCGACGTCGAGGCCCTGCTGCTGCGCCGCTCGGAGGGCACGATCGACTGCTACCTGGTGCCCGTCGACCTCTGCTACGAACTCGTCGGCCGGATGCGGCAGTTGTGGCACGGGTTCGACGGCGGTGCCGAGGCGCGCGCCGCCCTCACCGAGTTCTTCACCCGTATCGCGGCCCGCGCCCGCGCGCCGAGGAAGGCCGACCGGACGTGACCGACCTCTCCTTCGTCTGCACCGGCGTCCGCGCCGACCCCTACGCCGCCGGGCCCACCCTGATCCTCCGGCTGCGCATCACCGCCAAGGACGCCGCCCGGGTGCACGCCGTCGCGCTGCGCTGCCAGATCCGTATCGAACCGGCCCGCCGCGGCTATGCCTCCGACGAGGCGGAGGCGCTCTCCGACCTCTTCGGCGAGCGCTCCCGGTGGGGCACCAGCCTCAACCCCCTGCAGTTCGCGCAGGTCTCCCTCGTCGTCCCCGGCTTCACCGGCACGACGGAGGTGGACCTGCCCGTCCCCTGCACCTACGACATGGACGTCGCAGCCGCCCGCTACTTCCATGCGCTGCGCGACGGCGAGGTCCCCCTTCTGCTGCTGTTCTCCGGGACGGTGTTCTCCGGCCCCGGCGGCTTCAGCGTCACACCGGTGCCCTGGGACAAGGAGGCGCCGTTCCGGATGCCGGTCGCGGTCTGGCAGGAGATGACCGAGCAGCACTTCCCGGGCTGCGGCTGGCTCCGGCTGCCCCGCGAGACCCTGGACGCGTTGCTCGCCTTCCGCTCCCGCCGCGCCCTGCCCTCGTGGGAGGCGACCGTCGAGGCGCTGCTGGAGGACGCCAGGACCGCCGACTCCGCTCCCGCCGCCCCAGGGGCGCGGGAGGCATCCCCCTCGCCGCGCCGCCCCTTCGCCGCCGCCCGGCCCGCCACCGAGAGGACCGCGCCGTGACGACCAGCGTCCTGCCCGACGAGATGGCGGCCCGCTTCGCCACCGCCCGCCAGGTGGCGGACGCGGTGCTGTTCGAGGGCTATGTGCTCTACCCCTATCGCGCCTCCGCCGCCAAGAACCGGCTGCGCTGGCAGTTCGGCGTGCTCGTACCGCCCGGCTGGGGCGCCGACAGCGCGGAACACTCCTTCCAGCGCACCGAGTGCCTGATGGAGCCGCGGTCCGGCGCCCGGCTCTCGGCCGAGTTGCGGTTCCTGCGCGCCCAGCGGCGCACGGTCCAGCGCGTGCGCGCGGACGGCGGCTTCGAGACCGTCGCGGAACTCGAACTGCCGGACCGGGTGCTGGTCCCGTGGGACGAGGGCGTCGAGGAACGCGTCACCGCCGTCGTCGACGTCGCCGCACTCCACGGCGAGGGCATCACCGTTCCCTTCTCCCGGCCCGCCCAGGACGAGACCGAGCCGGTGCACGACGCGGACGGACGGCTCGTCGGACGGCTGGTGCGCCGCCGCGAGGAGATCGCGGGCCTGCTGCGGCTGACCGCCACCGAACTGGCGGGCCCCTACGCGGCGTTCCGGCTGACCGCCACCGTCGAGAACACCAGCGCCTGGGCGCCCGACGGCCCCGCCGACCGGGACGCGGCGCTGCCCCGGGCGCTCGTCGCCTCGCATCTCCTGCTCGGGCTCGACAGCGGGTCGTTCCTCTCCCTGACCGACCCGCCCGAGTGGGCCCGGTCCGCCGTCGCGGCCTGCCGCAACCAGCACACCTGGCCGGTACTCGCCGGCGAGCCGGGCCGGACCGATGTGCTGCTGTCCTCCCCGATCATCCTGGAGGACCACCCGGCCATCGCCCCCGAGAGCCCCGGTGCGCTCTACGACGCCCTGGAGATCGACGAGATCCTGGCCCTGCGCACCGCGGCCCTGACCGATCAGGAGAAGCGCGAGGCCCGCGGCACCGATGCCCGCGCCGCCGAGGTCATCGACCTCGCCGACTCGATGCCCCCCGAGGTGCTGGAACGGCTCCACGGTGCCGTCCGGGCACTGCGCGAGGTCACCGGGCCCGGTCCGACCGCACCCGAGGAACTCACCCCGGACGTGCCCGGCCTGCGCCCCGAAACCCCCTGGTGGGACCCGGAGAGCGACCGCAGCGTCGACCCCGTACGCGATCGCGTCACGATCGACGGCCGGTCGGTCGGCGCCGGGAGCCGGGTGCGGCTGCGCCCCGGAGCGCGCCGTACCGACGCCCAGGACCTCTTTCTGCACGGTCGCGACGCACAGGTCGAAGCCGTCCTGCACGACGTGGACGGCGGTGTGCACCTCGCGGTGACCGTGGACGGCGACCCGGGCGCCGACATCCGGCGCGCGCAGGGCCGTTTCCTGTACTTCCAGCCCGACGAGGTCGCCCCCCTGGAGGACGCGTGAGCGCCCACGGCCGCACCGCCGCACCGAAGACGCTGATCGCCGGTGTCGGCAACATCTTCCTCGGCGACGACGGCTTCGGGGTCGAGGCGGTCCGCCGGCTCGGTGAACACCCGCTGCCCGGCTATGTCGAGGTCATCGACGTCGGGGTACGCGGCGTGCACCTCGCCTACCAGATGCTGGAGGGCTACCACACGGTGCTCCTGGTGGACGCCTCCGCACGCGGCGGTGAGCCCGGCACCGTCTACCTCCTCGACGCCACCGCCCCGGCCTCCGCCGCCCCGCGGAGCATCGCGCTCGACGGCCACCACATGACCCCGGACAGCGTGCTCGCCCTGCTCGACACCCTCAGCGCCGGCACCGGCGGCAGCCGCCCGCACCGCGTCCTGGTCGTCGGTTGCGAACCGGCCGACGTCGAGGAAGGCATCGGCCTGAGCGAGCCGGTCGCCGCCGCGGTCGACGAGGCCGTCCGGCTGATCCTGCGACTGGTCGACGGCACGGAGCCGGACACCGGCTCCGGCGTCCGGCCGGCCACCCGTGCCACCCACCCGTGAGAGGAACCGACACCATGCTCAAGCTCGTCCTCGGCGCGACGGTCGCCGCCGTCTTCGCCGCCGTCATCTCCCAGCTCCCCGACATCAAGCGCTACCTGCGCATGCGGTCCATGTGACCCACGGCCGCTGCACCGAACGGCGGACGCCGCCGCCCCGCCGCGGCGAGGCACCCCGGCCGGCCCGTGGCCGCGCCGTCTAATGGGCCGAGCGGCACCCGGTCGTCCCCGTACCAGAGAGAGACCGATGCACGAGATGTCCATCGCGCTCGCGGTCGTGGACCAGGTCGAGAGCGCGCCCCGGCCCCCAGGGGCCACCGCGGTCAGCGGCGTCCGGCTCCAGGTCGGCGAACTGGCCGGTGTGGTCCCCGACGCGCTCGCCTTCTCCTTCGAACTCGCCTGTACCGGAACGGTCCTCGAGGGCGCCGAACTCGTCACGGAGCAGGTGCCCGGCCGCGCCCGCTGCGGCCCCTGCGCGACCACCTGGCCGACGGGGATGCCGCCGCAGCTGAGCTGCCCGGGGTGCGGCGGGGGAAGCGCCGAGCTGCTCTCCGGCCGCGAACTGCAGATCGTCAGCGTCAGCTGGCACGACGCCCCGGTACCCGTACCGGGCCCCGTCCCGAATTCCTGAGGAGCGCCGAAACCATGTGCCGTGTCGTCGACCTGCAACAGGCCGTCCTCGCCAAGAACGACGCCTGCGCCCGTACCCTGCGCGAGGATCTGGCGGCCCGGGGAACCGCGGTCGTCAACCTGCTCTCCAGTCCCGGCAGCGGCAAGACCGCCCTGCTGGAGCGCGAACTGACCCTCGCCCGGCGGCGCGAGGTGGCGGTGGCGGCGCTCACCGCCGACCTGGCCACCGAGAACGACGCGGTGCGGCTGGCCAGATCCGGTGTCCCCGTCAAACAGGTGCTCACGGACGGGCTGTGCCATCTCGAGGCCGGCATGCTCGGCGGCCACCTCGACGACTGGCTTCCGCCCGGGACCGACCTGCTGTTCGTCGAGAACGTCGGGAACCTCGTCTGCCCGGCCTCCTACGATCTGGGGGAGACCCTGCGGGTCGTGCTGGCGTCGGTGACCGAGGGCGAGGACAAGCCGCTGAAGTACCCCACCGCCTTCGGGCTGGCGCACCTGGTCGTGGTGACCAAGACCGACATCGCCGAGGCCGTCGAGTTCGACGAGGCGGCGTTCCGCGCCAACGTCGAGCGGATCAACCCCGGTGTCGAGATCGTCCTCACCTCGGCCCGCCGGGGAGAGGGCGACGGCCTCCTGCTCGACCGGGCGCTGGCGGCGCGCAACGGCGCACCCGTCCATGTTCCGGTGATGGCCCGCCCGCACCACCCGCACGAGCACCCCTCCGTGGTCGACCCGCATTCCATGGCGCCGAGTCCTTCATGACGGTCCGGCAGGTATCCGCCGCCCCGGTGACGGCCGCCGTACGGCGCAGGATCACCGTGCGCGGAGTGGTCCAGGGGGTGGGGTTCCGGCCGTTCGTGCACTCTCTCGCCACCGAACTGGGGCTGACCGGGCATGTGACCAACACCGGTGACGGCGTCGTCGTCGAGGTCGAGGGCGCGCCCGCCGCGGTCGCGTGCTTCGGCGTACGGATCGGCGGCGACGCGCCGCCGCTGGCCGTGGTGGAGGGGGTCGACGGCGAAGAGATCGCCGTCAGCGGTGGCACCGGCTTCGCCATCCTCCCCTCCCGTGCCGACGGCCGCGCCCGCACCCTGGTCTCCCCGGACGTCGCCACCTGCGACGCCTGCCTGGCCGAGCTGCGCGATCCGGCCGACCGCCGCCACCGCCACCCCTTCCTCACCTGTACGCACTGCGGCCCCCGCTTCACCATCGTCACCGGACTTCCGTACGACCGGGCGAAGACGACGATGGCCGGCTTCCCGATGTGCCCCCGGTGCGCGCGGGAGTACGCCGATCCCACCGACCGGCGCTTCCACGCCCAGCCCATCGCCTGTCACGACTGCGGGCCGCGGCTGCGCCTGCTCGGCGCGGAGCCGGAGGCGCCCGGCGGCGACCCCGTGGCCGGCGCCCGCCGGCTCCTCGCCGGCGGCGCGATCGTGGCCGTCAAGGGGCTCGGCGGCTACCACCTCGTCTGCGACGCCGGGAACGAGACCGCCGTCGCCCTGCTGCGCCGCCGCAAGGCCCGCGGCGACAAACCTTTCGCCCTGATGGCCCGTCATCTCGACGACGTCACACCCCTGGTGCACGTGTCCGACGGCGAACGCGCCCTGCTCACCGGGCCCGACCGGCCCATCGTGCTGCTGCGCCGCCGCGCCGCCAAGGAGCCCTCCCTGCTTGCCCCCGCGGTGGCCCCGGGCAGCCCGGACCTCGGCGTCATGTTCGCGTACACGCCCCTCCACCACCTGCTGTTCGGTCTCCCCGGTGACCCGCCGGGGCCCCGGCTGCTCGTCATGACCAGCGGAAACGTCGCGGGCGAGCCGATCGTCACCGATGACGACGAGGCCCTGCGGCGCCTTGCGCACCTGGCGGACGCCTGGCTCGCCCACGACCGGCCGATCCAGGTGCCGTGCGATGACTCGGTGGTCCGCATCTGCGACGGGGAGCCGCTGTTCGTCCGCCGCTCGCGAGGGCATGCGCCGCTCCCCGTCGCCCTCCCGATGACCGTCCCGCCCGCACTCGCGGCGGGTGGGGACCTCAAGAACGTGCTCTGCCTGGGCGAAGGACGGCGGGCCTGGCTGTCGGCGCACATCGGCGACATGGACGATCTGGCAACCCAGCGCGCCTTCGAAAGGGCCGTGGAACACCTCGGGACGGTCACCGGGGTACGGCCCCGTCTCCTCGCCGCCGACCGCCATCCCGAATACCGGTCCACCCGGTGGGCCGAGCGCCACGCCGACGGCCGGCCGCTGGTCCACGTCCAGCACCACCACGCACACATCGCGGCCGCGATGGCCGAACACGGCCTCGACGGAAACCGGCCGGTGATCGGCGTCGCCTTCGACGGCACCGGATACGGCGACGACGGAGCGGTCTGGGGCGGCGAGATCCTGCTCGCCGACTACGACGGCTACCGCCGCTTCGCCCGGCTGCGCTACGCCCCGTTGCCCGGCGGCGACGCCGCCGTCCGCCGCCCCTACCGGATGGCGCTCGCGCAGCTGCGCGCCGCCGGGATCGAGTGGTCCGCGGACCTGCCCCCGGTGGCGGCCTGCCCGCCGGACGAACGGCGGCTGCTGGAGCGACAGCTCGACCGCGGCCTGCACTGCGTGCCCACCTCCAGCATGGGCCGTCTCTTCGACGCGGTCTCCTCGCTCTCCGGCGTGTGCCACCACGCCGGGTACGAGGCCCAGGCCGCCATCGAGCTGGAGGCCGCCGCGTTGGCCGCCGGAGCGGACCCCGGCGCCGGCTACGCCTTCGCCCTGGACTCCGCCGCGGCCACCGCGCCCGCCGTCGCCGACCCCGCCCCCGTGCTCGCCGCCGTCGTCGACGATCTGCGCGCGGGCACCACCCCGGCGCTGATCGCGGCCCGCTTCCACACCGCGGTCGCCGCGCTCGTCCGCCGCTGCTGCGACCTGGCCCGCGCCCGTACGGGCCTGGAGACCGTCGTCCTGACCGGCGGCGTCTTCGCCAACACCCTGCTCGCCGGCACGACGGCCCGCCTGCTGCGGCAGGACGGGCTGACCGTCCTGCGCCACCGCCGCGTCCCGCCCAACGACGGGGGGCTGGCGCTGGGACAGCTGGTGGTCGCGGCGAGGGCGGCGGCCCGTACGGCGTCCGCCCCGTGACCGGCGGACTGCGGAGAAGAACCCACGACGAGGAGAACACCCATGTGCCTGGCGGTACCCGGCAAGGTTGTGGAAATCGAGGAGCGGGACGGCACGCGGATGGCCACCGTCGACTTCGGCGGCGTCATCAAGGAGGTGTGCCTGGAGTACGTACCCGACCTCGCGGTGGGGGAGTACGCGATCGTCCATGTGGGCTTCGCGCTCCAGCGCCTGGACGAGGAATCGGCCCGGCAGACGCTCGCCCTCTTCGAGGAACTCGGTCTGCTTCAGGAGGAGTTCGGCGACCCCTGGGAGGCGGCTGCCGCTGAGGCGGGCATCCTGCCGGGGCCCGTCGCCGACGACGGAGCGCGGGAGGCGCAGCGGTGAAGTACATCGACGAGTTCCAGGACCCCGAGCTGGCCCGGCGGCTGCTCGACGACATCCACGCCACGGTGACCCGGCCATGGGCGCTGATGGAGGTCTGCGGCGGCCAGACCCACACCATCATCCGGCACGGGATCGACCAACTCCTGCCGGACAAGGTGGAGTTGATCCACGGCCCGGGCTGCCCGGTCTGTGTGACGCCGCTGGAGGTCATCGACAAGGCCCTGGAGATCGCGTCCCGCCCCGGGGTCATCTTCTGCTCCTTCGGGGACATGCTCCGCGTCCCGGGCAGCGACCGCGATCTGTTCAGGGTGCGCAGCGAGGGCGGTGACGTACGGGTCGTCTACTCGCCGCTCGACGCTCTGAAGATCGCCCGGCAGAACCCGGACCGCGAGGTGGTGTTCTTCGGCATCGGCTTCGAAACCACCGCGCCGCCCAACGCCATGACGGTGTATCAGGCGCGCAAGCACCACATCCCCAACTTCAGCCTGCTCGTCTCGCACGTCCGGGTCCCGCCCGCGATCGAGGCGATCATGACCTCGCCGAGCTGCCGGGTCCAGGCGTTCCTGGCCGCCGGTCACGTGTGCAGCGTGATGGGCATGGGGGAGTATCCGGGGCTCGCCGAGCGGTTCCGGGTGCCGATCGTGGTGACCGGCTTCGAGCCGCTGGACATCCTGGAGGGCATCCGCCGCACCGTGCACCAGTTGGAGCGCGGCGAGCACACCGTCGACAACGCCTACCCGCGCGCCGTCCGCAGCGAGGGCAACCCGGCGGCGCAGGCCATGCTCGCGGACGTCTTCGAGGTCACCGACCGCGCCTGGCGCGGTATCGGCACCATCCCCGCCAGCGGCTGGCGGCTCTCCCCCCGATACCGCGATTTCGACGCCGAGTACCGCTTCGCGGTCGACGGCATCACCACCCGCGAACCCGCCGCCTGCCGCAGCGGCGAGGTGCTGCAGGGCCTGATCAAGCCCCACGAGTGCGAGGCGTTCGGCACCACCTGCACCCCGCGCACCCCGCTCGGCGCCACCATGGTCTCCAGCGAGGGAGCCTGCGCCGCCTACTACCTCTACCGCCGACTCGGCGTCACACCCACCAAGTTGGAGGCGAGCCCCGTTGCCTGACACCAGCCTGCCCGCACTGGACATCTCCGGCTGGACGTGTCCCGCGCCCCTGCGGGACCAGCCCCGGGTCGTCATGGGACACGGCGGGGGCGGCGCCCTCTCCGCCGAACTCGTCCAGGAGATCTTCGCCCCCGCCTTCGGCGGCGACATCCTCGCCCAGCTCGGCGACTCCGCGGCCGTGACCCTCGGCGGCGTACGGATGGCCTTCTCCACCGACTCCTACGTCGTGCGCCCGCTGTTCTTCCCCGGCGGCAGCATCGGCGACCTCGCCGTCAACGGCACCGTCAACGACCTCGCCATGAGCGGCGCCCGGGCCGCCTACCTCTCCTGCGGGTTCATCCTGGAGGAGGGCATCGAGATGCCGGTGGTCGCCCGCGTCGCCGAGGCGATCGGCGCGGCCGCGCGCAGCGCCCGCGTCGAGGTCGCCACCGGCGACACGAAGGTCGTCGAGGCGGGCCACGGCGACGGCATCTACCTGAACACCGCGGGCATCGGACTGATCCCGCCGGGCGTCGACCTGCGCCCGCAGCGCGTGGTACCCGGCGATGTGGTCATCGTCAGCGGCGACCTCGGCGTACACGGCGTGGCGATCATGAGCGTGCGCGAGGGCCTGGAATTCGGCGTCGAGATCGAGAGCGACTGCGCGGCCCTGGGCGGCCTGGTCGAGACGATGCTCGCAGTCACGCCCGACCTGCACGTCCTGCGCGACCCCACCCGCGGCGGCCTGGCCGCCGCGCTCAACGAGATCGCCGCCGCCTCCGGCACCGGCGTCGCCCTCCAGGAACGGGCCGTGCCCGTCCCGCCCACCGTCGCCAACGCCTGCGCCATCCTCGGTCTGGACCCGATGTACGTCGCCAACGAGGGCAAGCTCGTGGCGTTCGTCCCGCGTGAGCACGCCGACGCCGTCCTCGATGCCATGCGTGCCCATCCGCTGGGCGCCGGCGCCGTGGTGATCGGGGAGGCGGTCGAGGCGCACCCCGGCATGGTGGTCGCCCACACCACGCTCGGCGGCACCCGGGTCGTCGACCTGCCGGTGGGCGAGCAGCTGCCGCGGATCTGCTGAGGCGCCTCTGCTGAGGAGCATCTGCTGAGCGTGAGACCTCTCGTTCGGTGGGGTCCGCGGGGCGTGGCACACTGCGGATGTGCTCCTCACCGATCGCGCGGGCGGCATCGACCTGCGGCCGCTCCGCTACCAGTTTCCTGTGGTCAGTGGTGACCGCTGGGACGACAACTGGCTCGTCATGGGGGCCGACGTCACGACCTCTGCGGGCAGTTGGTGTTTCACGGACCCGTGTCTGCTGGTCGACGAGGTGTATGAGGTGTCCGCATGGCTGCGTGCGGTCGCAGACGGGAGGCGGCCGGACGCAGCGCAGGACCCGGCGGGGCGACCGGTCCCGGACCTCTCCTTCCTGGAGCCGGACCTGGCCTTCAGCCAGGTCCGGTGGCACGACGGCACGGGAGTGCTGCGGGTCCATCTCTCACTTGAGGCCGTGCCTCCATGGCGGCAGGACGACGAGGGCGGGGGCCTCCACCAGTACGCGGTCGAGATCGAGACGGACCGGGCCGCGCTGATCCGGGCGGCGGAGGAATGGGACCGGCGCCTGGCGCTCTTCCCGCTGCGCTGAGGTTGCCGCTCGCGCTGAGGTTGGCCGTACCCCTGTGCCGCGCGGTGCGGTTCTCATCACCCCCGGGACGGGCTCCCCGGCCCCCTCGCGGAGAGGACGAGAACCGTCACGCCCCCTGACCTCTTCGCTCACGGCGGCTACGGTGTCGGGTCATGAGGGAGGGACCCATGGCGAGGTGCGCGCCGCGCGGAGGTGAGGTGTCCGCATGAGCCGCTCAACGATCGCGATGCACCATGTGCGGGCCGCACTGACCGGCGCCGAGCGGCGCGGCATCGACACCGTGCCGCTGCTCCAGGCCGCCCGGATCCCGCCCCTGCTGCTCGCGGACGACCGGGCCCGGGTCACCCCCGAACAGTTCACCCGTCTGGTCAAGGCCCTGCACCGGGCCACCGACGACGAGTTCCTGGGCCTGGGCCCGGTCCCCAGCCGCCGCGGCACCTTCGCGATGATGTGCCAGGCCTGTCTGGGCTGCCACGACCTCGGCTCGGCCCTCGAACGGGCGGCACGGTTCTACGGGCTCTTCCCCGGCGGGCCCGAACTGACGGTGGAGACCGCTGCCGGGGCGGACCGGACGGCCGAGGCGGTCTTCTCGGTGGGCAACGACCTGCGCCCCTACGACCACGGCAACTTCCTCGCCGAATGCGTGCTGATCATCTGGCACCGGCTCTCCAGCTGGCTGATCGGGCGGCGCATCCCGCTGCGCTGGGCGCAGTTCGCCTACCCGGCCCCGGCCCACGCCCCCGAGTACGACATGCTCTTCGGCTGCCCGGTGCGCTTCGGCGCCCGGCGCACCGCCGCGGGCTGGGACGCGCACTGGCTCGCCGCACCCGTCGTCCGGGACGAGGCCGCACTGGCGGCGATGCTGCGGCGGGCCCCGGCCGATCTGCTCAGCCGACGCGACTACGGCACGACCGTCGCCGAACAGGTCCGACGCAGCCTCGTGCAGGCGCTGCGTGCCGGGCCCCCGGCGCGGCTGCCGGAGGTCTGCGAGGTCGCGGCCCGGCTCGCGGTCAGCCCGGCGACACTGCGGCGCCGGCTGCAGGCCGAGGGCACGTCGTACCAGCGGCTGAAGGACGCGGTGCGCCGGGACGAGGCGATCGGTTCGCTGGCCGCCGGCCGGGAGCCGATCGCCGAACTGGCGGCCCGTATCGGCTTCTCGGAGGATTCCGCCTTCCTCCGGGCGTTTCGGCGCTGGACGGGCACCACGCCCGGCGCCTACCGGCTGAACGGGTTCCCGGACGGGCGTGTGTCACCCGGCCCGCCCGTCCGTCATGAGACAACAGGTCAACAAAGCTGAGCATCCCGGTCAGCACCTTCCTTACCCGCGAGTCACTACGGTCGCCCCCATCACCCTGGCACCCGAGTCAGTTGGGAGAGCCGCATGCACCTACGCTCCACAGCACTCACCGCCGTCGCCGCCCTGTCCCTGTACCTGTCCCTCGGCCTGACGGGCAGCAGCGCGGCGGCCGGACCCCCGGCCACCGCGCCCGGCGACATCGTGACGTCCTCGCCCACGTCGTTCCACCCACTGCCCGGCCAGCCGACCAACACCCGGGCCTGGCACCTCACCTACCGCTCCACCACCGCCAAGGGCACGCCCAACACCGTCTCCGGGACCGTCATCGTCCCCGACGACGGCCGGACCGGACGTCGCCCGCTGATCACCTACGCCGTCGGCACCGTCGGCCTCGGCGACTCCTGCGCGCCGTCGGCCGGCTTCCCTCGGGGCACCACGGTGGAAGCCCATCTCATCCAGCAACTGACCAACCGCGGCTGGGCGGTGGCCGTCACCGACTACGAAGGGCTCGGTACACCCGGAGACCACACCTACACCGTCGGCCGCGCCGAGGGGCAGGCCGTCCTGGACGCCGCGCGCGCCGCGCAGCGGCTGCCCGAAGCACGTGCGGCCGGTGTCACCGAGGAGTCCCCGGTCGGCATCATGGGCTACTCCCAGGGCGGCCAGGCCACCAGCTGGGCGGCCGAACTGCACCACGCCTATGCACCCGACCTCCGGGTCAGGGGCACCGCGACCGGCGGGGTGCCCGCCGACCTGCTGAAGGTCGCCGAGGCCAACGACGGGGGTTTCGGCGCCGGGCTCATCCTGATGGCGGCCGTCGGCCAGAACGCGGCCTTCCCCGAGTTGGACCTGGGGAAGTACCTCAACGACAAGGGCCGCCGCTACGTCGACTTCATGAAGAACCACTGCGTGGCAGCCGACGGGGTCGTCGGGACCTTCGAGAAGGTCTCCGACGTGACGGTCAAGAACCCGCTGCACGAGCCGGACTGGCAGCGGCGGCTGCACGAATCCGACCTCGGCACCCGCACGCCGGATGCGCCGGTGTACCTCTACCACGGGACCGCCGACGAGCTGATCCCGTACGCCGTCGGCAAGCAACTGCGGGCCGACTGGTGTGCCAGGGGCGCCACCGTGCGGTGGACGTCGATCCCGCTCGGCGAACACGTCGTCGGCGCGGTCGTGGGAGCCTTCCCGGCCGCCAACTGGCTCGCCGACCGCTTCGCGGACAGGCCGGCGGCCGGCAACTGCGGCTGACCGGGACGGCATGACGGGCGGCCGCAGGCGCGCACCCGCGCCACCGGCCGCCCGTACTGCGGGCGGTTGACCCGAATGGCCCACACCAACCGCCCGCCCGCACGACAGCGCACCCCGACGCTCCTAGCGTCGGGGTTGTGAGCTGCATAAACACTCCGGAAGAGCTCCCCGAGGTACCGCTGCGGATCGACCGGGGCCACGCCGACCCCGAGGAACTGGCGGCGATCACCGTCATCCTCGGTGCCCATCTCGCCGGCCTCCGCGACATCGCGGAGCACCACCGGCGCAGGGAGTCCGACCAGCAGCACATCGTCCGGGAGACGCGCTGTGCCTGCTGGTCGGGCTGCTGGTGCTGCGCCTGACGCCGACCGGTCAGGCGCCGTGCGGCGCCCCCCGTACGCCGGGCGGCACACAGCGCGCGGCGAGTACGGCCGCGGCGAGGAAGCCCGCGGCGCCGATGAGTATCGCGGTGTGCAGGCCCGTGACGAGTCCGCCGGCGATCAGCGTGCCGAACAGCGCGACGCCCAGCGCGCTGCCAATCTGGCGGGCGGCGTTGAAGACCGCGGCCGCCGCCCCGCCGCGCTCCGCTGGCACCGACTCCATCACGACAGCGGTGGAGGCGGGCATGGTCAGCGAGATGCCCAGCCCGGCGGCGACCATCGGGGCCACGAGCACGAGATAGGGCGTGTTCGGGCCCGCCAGCAACCAGCCGGACAGCCCGGCCGCGCCGATGAGCAGGCCGGTGACCATGGGCAGCCGCGGTCCGGTACGGGCCGTGATGCGCCCGGCGAGGGCGGAGCCGAGGGCGGTGACACCCACGGTCGGCACCAGCACGATCCCGGTGTGCAGGGCGCTGTAGTGGTGCACGCGCTGGAAGTAGAGCGGGGCGAGGAACAGCATTCCGTAGAAACCGGTGTTGAGCAGCACGCCGATGACGGCGGAGGCCGAGAAGCTCCGGGCGCGGAACAGCGCGAGCGGCAGCATCGGGGCCCGCGAGCGGCGTTCGAGGACGATGAACGCGGCCAGCGCCACGGCGAAGGTCAGGAATGCGGCGAGTACTCCGGGATGGGTCCAGCCCAGTGCCCCGGCCTCGATGCACCCGGTGGTCAGGCCGGCCAGGCTCAGCGTCACCGCGGCCTGGGCCGGCAGGTCCAGCCCGGGGCGGGTGGCGGCGGCGGGGGAGACCGGGAGGTGCCGGACGGTCAGCAGCACCGCGGCGATGCCGACCGGCAGGTTCATCAAGAACACCGAACGCCAGCCGCAGGAGGCGACCAGCACGCCGCCCAGCACCGGCCCGGCCCCGCCGCCCAGGCCCGCGACCATGCCCCAGACGCCGAACGCGCGGGCGCGCGCCGCCTGGTCCGGGTACGCCGCCCGCAGCAGCGCGAGCGAGGCGGGCACCATCAACGCCGCCCCGAGGCCCTGCACCAGCCGGGCGAGGACCAGTACGCCCGGCACGGGAGCGACCGCGCACCCGGCGGACGCCGCCGTGAACACCGTCAGCCCGGCCAGGAACACCCGCCTGCTGCCCAGCCGGTCGCCGAGCCCACCGCCGAAGAGCAGCAGCCCCGCGAACACCAGGGTGTAGCCGTCCACCACCCACTGGAGCCCGGTCACCCCGGCGTCCAGCGCGGTCCCGATGACCGGCAGGGCCACGGTGACCACAGTGACGTCCAGCATGACCATGAAGTAGCCGAGACAGACGGCAAGCAGCGGCAGGACCGGCATTCTGCCGCTGACCTGGGGTTTCCTGGTGAGTGCGGAGAGCGTTGACATGCCGCCAGTCTCCTGCCGGATCGTTACGGCAATCGCCGAAACGTCCCTGTCATCGGGCGGGCCTCAGGCCCAGGACACCGCCTCCAGTCCCGCCGCCAGACCCGCCGCCAGTGCCCCCGTGTGGATCACGCCCAGCCGCTGTGTCGCCCGGGTGAGCGCCACGTACAGGTCGCTCGCCCCGAGCTCCTCGGGCGCCACTACGATCACCGCGTCGAACTCCAGGCCCTTGGCCTGCCGGGGGTCTATCAGCACCACCGGGCTGGTCAGATCCGGGGCGGCACCGACATCGGCCGACGGGAGCGCGGCGGACAGCGCCGCGTGGCGGGAGCGCGGGGCGATCACCGCGAGGCGGGCCTGCGCACGCGTCTCCCGCGCGACGGCGTCGGCGGCCGCCCCGGCCAGGTCGTCGGTGCGGTGCGCCCACGGCCGTACGCCCGTGGAGCGGATCGAGCGCGGCGGCTCGAAGGACGGGTCGGCGGACCGGGGCACCTCGGCCGCGATCTCCATGATCTCGGTCGGCGTGCGGTAGTTGACGCCGAGCCTGACGTGCTGCCAGCGGTCGTCGACATACGGCGCGAGGATCGTCTCCCACGCACCGCAGCCACCCGGCTCCGCGGTCTGTGCCGGGTCGCCGACCAGGGTCATCGAGCGGGTCGGACAGCGGCGCATCAGCAGCCGCCAGGTCATCGCGGACAGCTCCTGCGCCTCGTCGACGATGATGTGGCCGAACGCCCAGGTCCGGTCGGCCGCGGCGCGTTCGGCGGCGCTGCGGTGGTCGGCCTCCTCGTGCCGGTCGGCGAGCCGTTCCGCGTCCAGCAGGTCGTGGACGGCCAGCACCTCCGAATCCTCGTCGTCGCGGTCCTCGAACTCCTGGGTGCGCGAGCCGTAGGACAGGTCGAGCACGCCCTGCGCGTACTCGATGAGCTCCTGGCGCTCCGCCTCCGCGGCGACCCGGGCCGCCGTGTCGTCCTCGCCGAGCAGCTCGGCGGCCTCGTCCAGCAGCGGCACATCCGCCGGGGTCCACTCTCCGCCCTCCCGGCGGATCGCCGCCGCATCGGCCGGTGGGAGGTGAACCGGATCGGCGAGGAAGTCGGCGACCAACCGCTGCGGGGTCAGGGACGGCCACAACTCCTCGATGGCGCCGTGCACTTCGGAGCTGGCCGCGATCGCCTTGCCGAGTTGGGCGACGTCATCGGGGCCGAGCAGATTCGGTCCGCCGTACGGGTCCGCGCCGAGCCGCTCGGTCAATTGCGCCGTGAGCGCGTCGATGACCTGGAACGCGAAGTGCGGACGGGCGAGGTTGTGCGGCAGCTGTGCCGCGCGCGCCCTGCGCCGGGCGCCGTCCACCAGCTCCGCGTCCAGCACCAGCTCGCCGTCGTCGTGCGCGAGCACGATCTCGGTGTCGGGGAGGACCTGCCGGCCCGCCACGAACCGCGCCAGCGCGTCCGCCATCGCCGCACCGCCCTTGACCTCCGCGGCCCGCGCGGTGTCGGTTCCGGTCGCGGTCACGCCCGGATAGAGCTCGCCGGGCGTGGCCAGCAGCACGCCCGTCTCGCCGAGCGCGGGCAGCACTTCCCCGATGTAACTGAGGAACGCCGGGTTGGGCCCGACGATCAGCACGGCCCGGCGGGCCAGCTGCTCGCGGTGCGCGTAGAGCAGATACGCGGCGCGGTGCAGCGCGACGACCGTCTTGCCGGTGCCGGGCCCGCCTTCCACGACGAGCACGCCGTGGTGCGGGGCGCGGATGATCCGGTCCTGGTCGGCCTGGATGGTCTGGACGATGTCGTGCATCCGTCCGGTGCGCGCCGCGTCCAGCGCGGCCAGCAGGACGGCGTCCGCGTCGGTGCCCTCGTGCCCGGTGCGTACCGCGTCGCCGAGATCCAGGATCTCGTCGTGCAGCGCCGTGACCCGCCGCCCCTCGGTCGTCAGGTGGCGTCTGCGGCGCAGTCCCATCGGGGTGTGCCCGGTGGCGAGGTAGAAGGGACGGGCGACCTCCGCGCGCCAGTCGACGACCAGCGGAGTCCGGTCCGCGTCGGCACGCCGGATGCCGACTCGGCCGATGTGGTGGTCGCGGCCGTCACGGAATGCCAGCCGGCCGAAGCAGAGGCCGTTCTCCCCGGCGTGGAAGGCGGCCAGCAGGCCGGTCTGCTCGGCCACCCGCACGTCGCGCTCCAGCCGCGCCTGGAAGTTGTTCCCCTCCAGGGGCAGCGCCGCCCGTACCGCGACCTCCGCCTCGGCCCGCATTTCGGCGAGACGCTCGTAGAGCACATCGAGGAATTCCTGCTCGGTCCGCAATTCCTCGTTCGACACGTTTGACAATTCAGCTCCGCTCGAGTACCTTGAAATTGAAGGATGGTTGTTCATGTTTTGTCTGCATCAAGACATGAAGCGCCCAATATACGCAGAGAATTACCCCGGCCGTCAATTCGGCGCGGGGTATTTTTGTACGCGGGGCGCCGGGCACGTTTCGCTGTCCGGCGAAGCGTCCGCGGCGTACGGTCGGTGGCATGGATCCCCGGACGACCGAGACCGACGTGGCGCACGTCGCGGCGGCCATCGGTGAGCCCTCCCGAGCCAAGGTGCTGCTGGCCCTCGCCGGCGGTGGGCGCTGCCCGCCAGTGCGCTCGCGGCCGAGGCCGGGGTCGGCAACTCCACCATCAGCGGCCACCTGGCCAAGCTGCTCGACGCCGAACTGCTGACCGTCGAACTCGACGGCCGCCACCGCTACTACCGGCTCGCCACCACCGACGTCGCCCGCGCCCTCGAACAGCTCGCCCGGATCGCGCGCCCGCTGCCGGTGGACTCTCTCAACGCCGACACCCGCGCGAAGGCCCTGCTGCGCGCCCGGCTGTGTTACGACCACCTGGCCGGGCGGCTCGGCGTGGCCCTCATGAGCGCGCTGCTCGCGGACGGCGTCCTCGCCGCCGAGCCGGACCCGGCCGGCCCGGACGCCGCATACGTCCTCACCGCACACGGCCACCGGGAACCGACCGCCTTCGGCGTCGATACGGAACGGCTGCCGCACCGCCGCGCCACCGTCCGCTACTGCGTCGACTGGGGCGAGCGGCGCCACCACCTCGCCGGCGCGCTCGGCGCCGCCGTCACCACGCGGATGTTCGCGTGCGCATGGCTCCGGCGCGGCCGCTACCGCCGCGTCGTGCACCTGACCGACGCCGGGCGGGAAGGGCTGAAGGCGACGTTCGGCGTCCCGGCCGACGACCTTGTCTGAACTCTGCCGCCAAAGTGCCGGGCTCCCCGCCGGCGCCCTGTGTGTCGACGTCCTTCACGGCCCTCGGGCGCAGGGGCCGGTCAGAAGACCAACTCGCCGATGCCCAGCATGTTCCCCTCGCTGTCACGGAACCAGGCGCCGCGTTCACCTCGTGCGCCCTTGCTGGGGTAGTTCCCGACGATCTCGGCGATGCCGTCCCTCGTCTGCCCGTTGCCCAACAGGCCGGGCAGGCCGACGTCCTCGAACACCACGCCACGTCGCTTGAGTTCCGCGACGACCCTCTCGATGTCGTCGACCTCCCAGCCCATCTGAGTGAAGGTCCCGGGCGAGGCTCCCGTCGATTGGAAGACGACGAAGTCCACACCGCCGCACCGGTACAGCAGCCCACCGGGCCGTTCGTCGACGGGCTCCAGCCCGAGTGCCTCGGAGTAGAAGCGCCGTGCCCGGTCCAGATCCTGGGCGGGGAGCCTGGTCGCCACGTGCGCTCGGGCCAAGATGTCCCTGTCATCCGCGTTTCCGTCCATGCCTCCACTGTGCCGTGATCGGTCGCCGCAGGCGTGGAGGTGGCGGGCGCGGGCCCCTGGCGGCGCGCGCACGTCTTCGGGCCGGGCCTGCCGATCGCGGTGGCCCGGGAGTGCCGGAATCCGCGTCCGCTCTCGTCACGTAGGCTCCCACCAGCCAGAACAGGGAGTCGAGGAGGCCGTTTTCGTGACGGAGCGTCAGATGTCAAGTGGCGGCGATGAGGCCGGCGCGCCGGAAGTGCAGGCGCAGGAGCGCCGGTTGCGCCGCGAACTGGGCTTCTGGGGGCTCACCGGGATCGGCTTCTCCAACATCGTCGGCTCCGGCTGGTTGTTCGCCGCCATGTACGCGGCGCAGACGGCGGGCCCGGCGTCGCTGCTGTCCTGGATCGGGGCGGGGCTGCTGTGCACGCTCGTCGCCCTCGTCATGATCGAACTCGGCGCGTCGCGGCCGGAGGGCGGCGGTACCGTCCGCTGGCCGCTGCAGGCCAGCGGACAGCTGGTCGGCACCGTCGTCGGCTGGTCGGTGCTGCTGTCGGTCGGCGGCACCGCGGCCGAGATCAGTGCGATCATGCAGTACGTCGCCCACTACCTGCCGGCCCTCTACAACGGCCACTCCCTCACCGCCTCCGGGCTGGCGTTCGCCGCCGGCCTCAGCGTGCTGCTGACGGCGCTGAACTGGTACGCGGTGCGGTTGTTCGCCCGGCTCAACAACCTGATCTCGGTGTTCAAGATCGTGGTCCCGGTCCTCACGGTCATCGCGCTGATCGCCTCCGGCTGGCACTCCGGGCGGCTCACGGACCACGGCGGATTCGCGCCCTACGGCTACGTGGCCTGCCTGACCGCCCTGGCCGGCGGCGGCATCGTCTACTCCG
Organism: Streptomyces sp. NPDC048650; assembly: GCF_043199095.1. NCBI lineage: Bacteria > Bacillati > Actinomycetota > Actinomycetes > Kitasatosporales > Streptomycetaceae > Streptomyces > Streptomyces sp. NPDC048650. Next base: position 35,280 of record NZ_JBICVM010000009.1, read on the forward strand.
TCAACGGCTTCCAGGCCCCGCTGGACTTCTCCGGCGAGACCCGCAACCCCCGCCGGACCCTCCCGGCCGCCGTCCTGACCGGCATCGGCCTGGCCGTCGTGATGTACCTCGCCCTGCAGGTGGCGTTCCTCTTCTCCGTACCGGACGGCCTGCTCGGCAGCGGCTGGAAGGGCGTCTCCTTCGACTCGCCGTTCGGCCAGCTCGCCCTGATCCTCAACCTGCACTGGCTGTCCAGCCTGCTGTACGCGGACGCGGTGCTCTCCCCGGGTGGCTCGGCGTACGTGGGCGTCGCGATCGACGCCCGGCACACCTACGCGCTCGCCAAGAACGGCACCATCCCGCGCTACTTCATGAAGGTCAACGAGCGGTTCGGCATCCCGCGCCGAGCGCTGGCGGTCAACCTCGTGGTGATCCTGGTCTTCCTGCTGCCGTTCGGCGGCTGGCAGGACATCGTCAGCGTGATGGGCGACATGTATCTGCTGGTCTACGCGGCCTCGGCGGTCGCGGTCGCGGTGTTCCGCGCCGAACCGGGCGGCCGGATGGCCGGCTGGGTGCCGGGCCTTCGCTACATCGCACCGATCAGCTTCGTCGTGTCGACCGAGTTCGTGTACTGGTCGGGCTGGGGCGATCTGCGGCTGGCGCTGCCGCTGGTCCTCGGCGGACTGCTGATCTTCCTGGCCATGCGCCGTCGCGGCGCGCACGAGGGCCCCGCCCGCCCGCTCGCGGCGGAACTGCGCACCGGGGCCTGGCTGGTGGTGTACCTCGTAGTGCTGACCGTGCTGTCCTGGCAGGGCACCTTCGAGGGAGCCGGCCGGCTGCCCGCTCCGTACGACTCGCTCACCGTGGCGGCCGTCGCGCTGGCGGTGTTCTTCTGGGCGGTCCGGTCCGGCGTCGGGCAGCTGACGGCGCCCCGCACCGCCCCGACCGACCTGCCCTGACGGCACCCCGACCCGCGCGCCCGCCGGCACTGCCGCGCGCAAGCCGACCCGCAGAAATATGATGAACCCGGGAGTTGCGGATCCCGCCAGGTCAGGAGGCCGGAACGGAGAAGCCGCGCGGATCGCACCCCGCAGTGGCCCATGCACCGACACCTGGGAGCGGTCCATGCTTCGGCGTCGTCCCCCGCGGTCGGCGAGCGCCGACGACCTGCTGACCACGCTCGGGCAGCTGACCGCCCAGGCGCGGGAAGGTGCCGAGCTCCAGCAGGCGCGAGTGGAGCTGGCCGAGGCGCTCCAGCGCGAGATGCTCCCGGCCACCCTCCCGGAGGTGAAGGGGCTGCGGGCCGCCGCGACCTACGCGCCCGCCCGGCACGGCCTGGACATCGGCGGCGACTGGTACGACGGCTTCACCCTGCCCGACGGGTCCCTGGCGTTCTGCATCGGCGACGTGCAGGGCCACGACGTCGAGGCCGCCGCCTTCATGGGACAGATCCGGATAGGACTGCGCGCCGTCGCCCCGCACGCCGCCGACCCGGGCGAGGTCCTCAGCCGCGCCAATGACCTGCTGCTCTCGGTCGGGGCCGGTCTCTTCGCCACCTGCACCTTCCTCCGCTTCGACCCCGCTACGTGGGAACTCTCCAGCGCTCGCGCGGGACATGTGCCCGGCGTCTGGGCCAGCACCGACGGCGACTACGGCGTGGCCGAGGACCCCGGGGGCCTGCCCCTGGGCATCGAGCCCGGCGAGAGCTACCCGGTCACCCGCCGGCTCCTCACTACGGCGGGGACGTTCGTGCTGCTCACCGACGGCGTCATCGAGGGACCGTCGTTCGAGATCGAGACGGGGCTGGCCCAGGTGACGCGGCTGGTCGGCGCACGGGCCGGGGCCGACCCGGCCACGGTGGCCGCCGAGGTGATGAACATGGCCGACTGCACCGGGCACACCGACGACGCCGCGGTGATGGTGCTCAGCTTCGACGGGCCGGCGAACAGGGCCGGGTGAAGAGCGCCGCGGGCGCGCGTGTCGCGTCGGGCCCCGGGACACCGGCACTGTCTGATGGCAGCTGTGGTGCGTACCGAGCAACTACGGCGGCTCGCTCCCCGTGCCCTGACGATCGTGGCGCTCGCCGCCGTCTACTACGCGGTCGCCCGGATCGGGCTGCTGGAGCAGGTCGTGATCACGCACACCGTGGTCACGCCCCTGTGGCCGCCCACCGGCGTCGCCCTGAGCGCCCTGCTCCTGCTGGGCCTGTGGACCTGGCCGGCGATCGCCCTGGGCACCCTCGCCGTCGTCGCGACGATCAGCCCGCTCGACGTCACCGTGGTCGGCGTCATCGCGGGCAACACCCTGGCGCCGGTGTGCGCCTGCCTGCTGCTGCGGCGGGTGGGCTTCCGCCCCGCGCTGGACCGGCTGCGCGACGGCGTGGCCCTGGTGCTCCTCGGCGCCTTCGCCAGCATGCTGATCAGCGCGACGCTGGGCAGCGGTACGCAGGTGCTCACCGGGGACCTGCCGGCCGGCGACTTCTGGCGGACCTGGGTGGCCTGGTGGGTGGGGGACGCCATGGGCATCCTCGTGATCACCCCGCTGGTGCTGGCCTGCCGCACCATCCGGCGGCCGCGGGACATCCCCTTCTTCCGGTGGGCCGAGGCGGCGGCCCTGCTGGCCTGCTCGGTCCTCGTCTCCCTCGTCGCCGTCAAGAGCCCGCTGTCCCTGCTGTTCCTGGTCTTTCCGCTGATCGTGTGGGCGGCGCTGCGCTTCCAGCTGGCGGGCGCCGCGCCGTGCGTCCTGCTGGTGTCCGTGGTGGCGATCGCGGCGGCGACCCGCCGCATCGGACCCTTCGAGGGCCAGAGCCTGCTGGAGGCGATGGTCAATCTCCAGGCCCTCAATGCGTCGGCGGCCCTCACCGCGCTGCTGCTGTCGGCGATCATCACCGAGCAGAACGCCGTCCGTCGCAAGATCGAGCAGGCCTGTTCGGAACTGGCCGTGGTCGTCGACCGTCTGGCGCCCGGTGAGAGCCGGCGCCGCTGGCCGCCGGGCGGCACGAGCCGCTGAGCCGCCCTCAGCCGTTCAGCAGTTCCCCCAGGTCGTAGCCGACCGGCTCCTGCAACTGCGCATAGGTGCAGCTCTCCGGCGTACGGTCCGGACGCCAGGTGCGGAACTGCGCCGTGTGCCGGAACCGGCTGCCCTCCATGTGGTCGTAGGCGACCTCGCACACCCACTCCGGGCGCAGCGGCACCCACGACAGATCCTTGCCCCCGCTCCACCGGCTGGGCCCGCCGGGCATGCGCCGGGACGCGTGCGCCGCCTCGTCGGCCCACTCGCCCCAGGGGTGTGCCGCGACATCGTCCAGCCGCAGCGGTGCGAGCTCCTCGATGAGCTTGCGCCGCTTCGCCATCGGGAACGACGCACACACCCCGACGTGCTGCAGCCGCCCGGCATCGTCGTGCAGGCCCAGCAGCAGCGACCCGACCACCGGACCGCTCTTGTGCAGCCGGTAGCCCGCGACGACGCAGTCGGCGGTGCGAGCGTGCTTGATCTTGAACATCGCGCGGTCGCCCGGCCGGTACGGCAGGTGCAGCGGCTTGGCGACCACACCGTCCAGGCCCGCCCCCTCGAACTGGGTGAACCAGGTGCGCGCCAGCTCCCGGTCGGTCGTCGCGGGCGCCGTGTACACCGGTGGCCGGGCCGACCGCAGCGCCTCCACCAGCGCTTCCCGCCGCGCCTCCTGCGGTTCGTCCAGCAGGGAAGCGGAGCCCAGGGCCAGCAGGTCGAAGGCGACCAGGGAGGCGGGCGTCCGTTCGGCGAGCGTGCGGACCCGGGAGTCGGCCGGGTGGATGCGCTCCAGCAGCTCCTCGAAGTGCAGCCGCCCGTCGTGGGCGATGACGATCTCGCCGTCGACGACGCAGCGGTCGGGCAGTTCCGCCCGTACCGCGGCGACCACCTCGGGGAAGTAGCGGGTGAGCGGCTTCTTCGTGCGGCTGGTGATCTCGACGTCGGCGCCGTCCCGGAAGACGATGACGCGGAATCCGTCCCACTTGGCCTCGTACTGCATGTCCGCGGGAATGTCGGCCACGAGCTTGGCGAGCATGGGGGAGACCGGGGGCATCACAGGCAGGTCCATGGTCTTGATCCTGACGGCCGGGCCGCCCTCGCGCGCGCCGGGGACCGCTCTCCGGCGCGCGGCGGCGCCCCGGGCAACCTAGCGTTGAGGCATGGCCGCAGGAGCTGTGGAACTGGACGTCGCCGGGCGCACGGTGCGTGTGTCCCATCCCGACAAGACGTACTACCCCGAGCGTGGTTTCACCAAGCTGGACGTCGCGCAGTACTACCTCGCGGTCGCCGACGGGGTGCTGCGCGGTCTGCGCGACCGGCCGACGACCATGCAGCGCTTCCCGGACGGCGTCGAGGGCGAGTTCTTCTACCAGAAGCGGGCTCCCAAGGGGCTGCCGGAGTGGCTGCCCACCGCCCGGATCGCCTTCCCCAGCGGCCGGTTCGCCGACGAGATGTGCCCGACCGAGCCCGCAGCCGTCGTATGGGCGGCCAATCTGGGGTGCCTGACCTTCCACCCCTGGCCGGTACGCCGCCGCGACACCGAGCACCCCGACGAGCTCCGCATCGACCTCGACCCGCAACCCGGCACGGACTTCGCCGACGCCGTCCGCGTCGCCCTCGACCTGCGGGAGCTGCTGGCCGAGCACGGGCTGCGCGGCTGGCCGAAGACGTCCGGCGGCCGGGGCGTGCACGTCTATGTCCCCATCCGCCCCGAGTGGACGTTCACCCAGGTCAGAAGGGCTGCCATCGCCGTGGCACGGGCTCTGGAGCGTCGCCGCGGCGACCAGGTGACCGCTGCCTGGTGGAAGGAGGAACGCGGCGCGAAGGTCTTCGTGGACTACAACCAGATGGCCCGCGACCGGACCATCGCCTCGGCCTACTCGCTGCGGGCCCGGCCGCGGGCGACGGTCTCCACCCCGCTGCGCTGGGAGGAGCTCTCCGATGCCACGCCCGAGGACTTCGATCTGCGGACCGTCCCGCCCCGCTTCGCCGAACTCGGCGATGTCCACGCGGACATGGCCGATCACGCCTTCGGGCTGGAGTCCGTCCTGGAGCTGGCGGACCGTCAGGAAAGGGACGAGGGTGTGGGCGACCTGCCGTACCCGCCCGACCACCCGAAGATGCCGGGGGAGCCGCCCAGGGTGCAGCCGAGCCGGGCCCGCAAGCACTGAGGACCGGCCCGCCCGCCGGATGGCCGCCCCGGCCGGCTCCGCGCTCCGCCCGGCCGACCCGAACGGCGGCACCCGCCGGACGCGCGCCGGGAGGCTTCCCTGCGGCCGTACGCCTCCCGAATGCCGTCGGGCGCCCGGCCCCGGAATGCGCGGGCCCCGTACGGCGGGAATCATTCCGCCCGTGGGGTACGACACGAAGGGGCCGGCCGGCCGCGCAGGCCGGATGCTGCAGGAGGACGACGTCATGGCCCACGGCGACGTCGCGGACGGCCGTCGTGCGGGCCGCTGCGGGACGGCTGCCGTGCCGCCGGTGGTGGCCGGCGGCGCGCTGCCGCGTCCGGGCCCTCGGGCGCCCCGGGCGCCGTCCACGGGGGCGTGAGCCGATGTCTCCCCGGATCGACTACGAGGCCGTCTTCCAGGCCCTGCCCGGCGGGGTGCTGCTGCTCACTCCCGACCTGGTGATCGTCGGTGTCAACGAGGCCCATCTGCGGCTCTCCGGCCGGTCGCGCAGCAGCCAGATCGGCCGCCCGCTCTTCGACGTCTTCCCCGACAATCCCAAGGACCCCGACGCATCCGGCGCGAGCGGCCTGGCGGGCTCGCTGCGGCGGGTGCTGGCCACCAAGGCCCCCGACGCCCTGCCGATGCACCGCTACGACGTGGAAGCGCCCGGTCGGCCCGGCGTGTACGAGGAGCGGTACTGGGCGACCGTCAACGCCCCCGTCCTGGGGCCCGACGGGGAGGTGGAGCTGCTGGTGCACCGGGTCGAGGAGGTCACCGAGCTGATGCTGGCCCGCCGCAAGGAGGGAGGGGAGGCGCGGGAGCGGATGGAGGCCCAGCTCTACAGCCGCGCCCGGGAGCTCCAGGAGCTCAACGAACGGCTGCGCCAGGCCCACGCCAGGGAACGCGAGGTGGTGTTGGCCCTCCAGGAGGCGATGCTGCCCGCCCCGCGCCCGGTGGGGCACCATCGCGCGGCGGTGCGCTACCAGCCCGCCGTCGGGTCGCTCAACGTGTGCGGCGACTGGTACGACCTGGCCGATCTGCCGGGGGACCGGATGGCGGTGGCCGTCGGCGACGTCGTCGGCAACGGGCTCGAGGCGGCGGGTGTCATGGGCCAGCTGCGCAGTGCCCTGAGCGCGGCCGTCCTGGTCGCCGACGGCCCGGCGAAGGCGCTGGAGGTGCTCGGCATGTACGCCCGCTCGGTGGAGGGCGCCGAGTCCACCACGGCGGTGCAGGTCGTCATCGACTGGACCACCCACACCGTCGTCTACAGCAGCGCCGGTCACCTGCCGCCCGCGCTGCTGCACCCGGACGGCAGCGTCGAATTCCTCGACCGGGCGACCGATCCGCCCCTGGGCGCGCGCCCGGAGCATGTCGCCCGGCCCGAGGCGCGGACCCCCTTCACCGAGGGCACCGTCCTCGTCCTGTACACCGACGGCCTGATCGAGCGCCGCCGCGAGGACATCGACGTGGGCCTGGGCCGGCTGGCCGACTCGCTCGCCCGCCACCAGGGAACCCCCGTAGAGCGCCTCGCCGACACGATCCTGGCGGAGCTGCTGCCACCGGGCGGGACCACCGACGACACGGCCCTGGTCATCGTCCGCCTCTGAGCGCCCCGACGCCCTGAACGCCGCACGACGGGTGCGCCCCGCCGCGTCCGCCCGCACCCTGGTGTCATGGAGCCGAACCCACCGCAGGTGACCGTGCACCCGCCGGATCCGGACGGGGCGCGGCGGGTGACGTCCGGCGACCGCAGGCTGGGGGTCGCCCACCGGATCGAGGACCTGGTGAAGTTCCTGCGGCATGTCGGCCTCGACGACGTCGAGGTCGAGGAGACCGACCTGATCGAGTGGCGGGGCGGCGGCCCGGAGTCCTGGGACGGCGGCTGACGGCGGTCTCAGCCGGCGAGCGGGAGCTCCTGCTCGGCCAGGCGGCGCAGTTCCTTCTTGTCCGGCTTGCCCGCGTCGGTGAGCGGCAGCGCGTCGACGAACTCGATGTGCGCCGGCTCGTACATCGCGCCGCGCTCCGCCCGCACCATCGCGCGCAGCTGCTGCGCGTCGACGTCGCTGCCCGGTGCGGCGACCACCACCGCGTACACCCGCTCCATGCGGTCCGCGTCGCGGACGCCGAAGACGGCGCTCTGCAGGACCTGCGGGTGCGAGTTCAGCAGGTCCTCGAGCTCGGTGGTGTACACATGACCGCCGACCACGACGATCATGTCCTTGATGCGGTCGACGATGGTCAAGTACCCCTCGTCGTCGAGGAATCCGATGTCCCCGGTGTGCAGCCAGCCGTCCCGCAGCACCTCGGCGGTCAGCTCGGGCTGCTTCCAGTAGCCCTTCATGATCACGGCGGAGCGGACGCAGACCTCGCCGTGTTCACCGGGGGGCAGGTCCCGGCCGGACTCGTCCCGGATCGCCACCTCGACATCGGGCAGCACCTTCCCGGCGGAGCGCAGCCGGTCCGGGCGCTCCGGGTCGTGGTCCTCCGCGGTGAGCACGCTGATGCCGCCCGCTTCGTTCTGCCCGTACCCCTGTATGAGGACCGGGCCGAACCTGCGTACCGCGTCGGCTATCCGGGTCGGGGACGCCTGGCAGCCGCCGTAGGTCAGCGTGCGCAGGCTGGAGGTGTCGGTGTGCTCGGCGTCCGGATGGTCCATCAACTGGTAGAGCAGCGGCGGCAGTACGAACATGTCGGTGATCCGCTCGCGCTCGATCGCGGCGAGCACGGCTGCCGGGTCGAAGTCGTCGAGCAGCACCACGGTGCCGCCGAAGTGCAGAATGGTGTCGGCGACCATCCCGGCGGCGTGCGCGAGGGTGGTGCAGACCAGCTGGCGGCGGGCGGGGTCCCGGACGCCGCGGAACCGGCGGGCCTGTTCGAAGGTGGTGCAGATGCCCTTGGGGTGGCCGGTGGTGCCACCGGTGTGCCGGATGGTGCACACGTCCTCGGGCAGGGCGCGGCCGGCCAGCGGCTCGGCGCTCTGCTGTGCCGCCAGCTCCAGCAGATCGGTGCCGACCTTCGCGGGGCCGAGTGCGAGGACGGTCGGCACGGGTGCCGACTCCGTCACCTCCGCGGCCCGTTCGGCATGGCGCGGGTCGACGATGAGCGCCTGGGTCTCGACGTCGCGCACGATGTCGGCCTGGGTGTCGGCGGAGAGCTTGTTGTAGAGGTGGTTGACGCGGGCGCCGATCAGGTTGGCCGCGTAACGGGCGGCGATGGTCTCCGGCAGGTTGCCGCTCAGCAGGGTGACGGTCTGTCCGCGGTCGACTCCCTGGGCGAGCAGCGCCCGCGCGATGCGGTGGACCAGGTCACGGAATTCCCCCGCCGTGACGCGCCGGCCCTGGTGAATCAGGGCCTCGCGGCCCGGGTCGGCGTCAAGGGCATCGAGGTTCTCCTCCACGTAGGTACGGAACTTCTGGGCATCCATCGACATGTGGGGATTCTCCTGGGACCGGAGTGGCGGGCCTGACTCCGAGGGTGCGGGTACACGGGGTAAATTAGTTGCTAGAGGCAACTAAAAACCAGGGTAGTCCCAATGGATCAACATCGCCAAGTCGGAGAGCGGCGCACGGCTGTTATGCGCCACCCCAAGGAAATCCTGCGGCAAGGTCGCCCCGTCGTCCTCCTACGGCGCATAATGCTGGCTCCCCACAGGACACCGTTCACTTGAAGATCTCGCTCTCCCTGCGGTGCCGTCCCGTCTGGAGAGATGATGGAGGGCAGCGGACGCACGGCGTATAGCGGCCGGGCGCGGGGAGCGCACGGCTGTCGGTCCCCGGAGACCGGCGGAAGGAGTGCCTTGATGGGTGCGACCGGCGCGTTCCCCGAGGGTGTGGCCCCGGAGGCAGGGACGTCCCGGCCCGGCGGCCTGCTCGACGTGCTGGGCGTGGCCGCCGTGATGCTGGATGCGAACGGCCGGATCACGCTGTGGAGCCCGCAGGCCGAGGACCTCTTCGGCTGGACCGCCGACGAAGCGCTCGGAGAGCTCGCGGCACAGCTGCTTGTCGGGTCGGAGCACTTCGACCTGGCGCTCTCCCTCTTCTCCCAGGTGATGGAGGGCGGCGAGAGCTGGGCCGGGGTGTTTCCGGTCCGCCACCGGGACGGCGGCACCCGACTGGTCGAATTCCGCAACATGCGTCTGCTGGACGAGCGCGGTGACTCGTACGCCCTGGGGATCGCCACCGACCAGGCCGTGCTGCGGCGGGTCGAACGCGACCTGGCGCTGTCCGTGCGGCTGGTGGCGCAGTCGCCGATCGGGCTGGCGGTGCTCGACACCGACCTGCGCTTCGTGATGGTCAACCCGGCGCTGGAACGCATCAACGACCTGCCCGCCGAGGAGCACATCGGCCGGGACGTGCACGAGGCGCTGACGTTCCTGGACACCGCGGTGATCGCCTCCCGGATGCGTGAGGTCCTCGCCACCGGCATCCCGCTGCTCGACCAGTTCACCGTCGGCTGCACCGCCGCCGACCCGGACGCCAACCAGGCGTGGTCGGTGTCGTACTACCGACTGGAGGACCCCAACGGCAGGGTGCTGGGCCTGGCGACCTCCGTCGTGGACGTCACCGAGCAGCACCGGGCCGCCGCCGAGGCCGCCCGCGCCCGCCGCCGCCTCGCCGTCATCGCCGACGCCTCCGCCACCGTCGGCACCACCCTCGACGTCGACCAGACCGCTCATGAACTCGCCGAAGTGATCGTGCCCGAGCTGGCCGACCTGGCCGCGGTGGACGTCCTGGACGCCGTCCTGAACAGCCGTCGCCCGACCTCGCTCTCCCCTGGGGAACCGGCCCGCTTCCGGGCGCTCGCGGTGGCCGCGGCCTACCCCACCGAGGCCACCCGCGCCGCCGACCCCACCGGCCAGATCGCCTCGTACGACGCGGATCGGCTGATCACCCGCTGTGTCACCGACGCCCGCCCGGTGCTCGTTCCCCGGGTCGGGCAGGAGGACCTGCCGCGGATCGCCCCCGACGCCCAGGGCGCCGAACTCCTGGGGAAGGCCGGACTCCACTCCTATCTCGCGGTGCCGCTGATCGCCCGCGGTGAGGTCCTGGGCGCCCTGTCGCTCTACCGCGTGCGCAATCAGCTGCCGTTCGACGAGGACGACGCCGTGCTCGCCGTCGAGCTGGCCGCCCGCGCCGCGGTCTGCATCGACAACGCCCGCTCCTACCAGAGCGAACGCCGCACCGCGCTCACCCTCCAGCGCCACCTGATGAACCACCGGCCGCCGCAGCCCATCGGCATGGAGATCGCCTACCGCTACCAGCCCGCGCAGGCGGCCAGCGAGGTCGGCGGCGACTGGTTCGACGCCATCCCGGTGGCCGGCGACAAGACCGCCCTGGTGGTCGGGGACGTCATGGGCAGCGGCATCAACGCCGCCGCCACCATGGGCCAGTTGCGGACCACCACCCGTGCCCTGGCCGATCTGGACCTCGACCCCGCCGAGGTGCTGCGGCATCTCGACCACATCGCCGCGGGGCTCGACCCGGCCTTCGCCACCTGCCTGTACGCCGTCTACGACCCGCACCGCCAGGAGTGCCGGCTCGCCGTCGCGGGCCATCTGCCCCCGGTCCTCGTCCGCCCCGGAAAGCCGCCGGAGCTGCTGGACCTGCCCACCGGCGCCCCGCTCGGCGTCGGAGGGGTGCCCTTCGAGCAGACCACCGTGCCGATGGCCGAGGGCGACCAGCTCGTCCTCTACACCGACGGGCTCATCGAGACCCGGGAGGACCCCATCGACGCCCGTCTGGACGTCCTCCTCGAGCTGCTCGCGGAGCCCGAGCGCCCACTGGAGGGGCTCTGCGACCGGCTGCTGGGCGAGTTGCGCCACGGACACGACCACGACGATGTCGCGCTGCTCATCGCGCGGGCCCGCGCGTGCGACACGAGCTGACGGCGGGGGCCGAATTCCCGCCGCGGGCAAGCGGTTCGGTGCCCGTCCACGGCTGAATCCGTACGGCCGTCGACGCCACGAAATCCGTGTGAGGATCGCCGCTGAGGGCTCGATCAACGGGCAGAAGGTCCGCCAGGCAACGGATTTCGTTGTTCGGAGGGCATTAACGAGACCTTGACGGGAATCGTCGCCGGGGGTTGTATTCGGTCACCGAAGCGACGCCCGCAGTGTGCCGGGATTCCCGCGCTTCACCGGCCCTCTCCGTCGAAGAGTGCCCCCTTCCTGCAGACAGCACCGATGGGACACGGATGACCGATATGCACTACTCGCCCGTTGCCTCCGCAGTTTCCGACCGGGAAGACCACAGCACGGCGGAAGAACTCCGTGGTGATACGGCGGGCGCGCCCAAGCTCAACCGCTCGATCGGTGTCGTGGGCGGCACGCTGCTCACCCTGTCCTGTCTGACCCCCGCGTCCTCGCTCTTCGTGATCGTGCCGGACTCGTTCGCCACCCTGGGCACGGGCACCGCACTCACCATCGCCGTCGCGGCCCTGCTGTGTATCGGTGTCGCCTTCACCTACTCCGAGCTGGGCACGCTCATCCCGAGCTCCGGCGGGGAGTACGCGATGGTCGGCACCCTGATGGGGCGGCTCGCGGGATGGCTGGTTTTCGTACTCTCACTGATCGTCGTCATGATCGTCCCGCCCATCATCGCGCTGGGCACCGCCGACTATCTGGCCCCGATCATGCATCTGGACCCGCAGTACACCGCGGCCGGCGTGATGCTGCTGGCCACCGTCATGGGCCTGCTGGACCTGCGCGCCAACGCCTGGATCACCGGTATCTTCCTGGTGCTCGAGGTCGTGGCCTGCGCCGTCGTCGCCTTCCTCGGCTTCACCCACAGCCGGCGCTCCGCCTCGGTGCTCGTCCACCCGGTCATGGACGCCGGGCACGGCCACAGCACGGCGGTCACCGCGGGGCTGATCGTCGCCGGGCTCGCCACCGCGCTCTTCATCCTGCAGGGCTTCTCCACCGCCGTGTACCTCGCGGAGGAGATGGAGAACCCGCGCCGCAACGTCTCGCGCACCGTGCTGTGGACCCTCGGCATCGGCGCCGCCGTCGTCCTGATCCCGGTCGTCGCCATCACCCTCGGCGCCCCGGACCTCAAGACCCTGGGCGCCGGCGACGTGGCCGGCATGGTGCAGTCCTGGAGCAACTCCGGCGTCGGCACCTTCGTCAGCCTCTGCATCGCCCTCGCGATCATCAACGCCGCCATCGTGATGGTGATCCAGAACTCCCGGGTGGTGTTCTCCTCGGCCCGCGACGCCGCCTGGCCCACCCCGGTCAACCGCGTCTTCTCGCACGTCGGCAAGCGCTTCGGCTCGCCCTGGGCGGCGACCCTCGCCGTCGGCGTCCCCGGCGCGGCGCTGTGCTTCGTCAACCTCGACACCCTCAGCGAGGTCACCGGCGTGGCCGTCGCCGCCATGTACGTCTTCGTCGCGCTGGGTGCCCTGGTCTCCCGCCGCGGGGACCACAAGCACCGCCTGGCCTGGCGGATGCCGTTCTGGCCGGTGATCCCGGGGCTGCTGGTGCTGGTGCTGGTCTGGGTGCTGTGCCAGCAGAGCGTCGAGAGCCTGGTGGTGACGGGCGGCATCGTCGTCGCGGCGGCCGCGTACTGGGCCTGCTACCTGCGCCCGCGGCAGGAGACGCACTGGGTGATCTCCGTCCCCGAGGACGAGCAGGCGCCCGCCGAGGAGGGTGTGGTCTCCCCGACGGGCGCCTAGAAAGCCCGCGGTACGCCCCCGGCCCGCCCGCTACTGCCCGGCGGGCCGGGCGAGGGCGAGAGCATCCAGCAGCAGGCACACGTGGTCGACGGCGTCCCGCCCGGCGGGGCCGTCGGCCGCTGCCGTTTCGTCGAGCAGGCCGGCGGTCGCCCGCAGCAGCGCGAGCAGCCGCTCGCTGCCGCCGGCCGGCGGCTCCGCGTGCGCGAGGGCGGAGCGGATCTGCTCGCCGTTGAGCGGCAGGCCCGTCTCGAGGAAGCGGAACAACGCGACGGCGGCCCGCCGGTCTGCGTCATCGGGCTTCCACAGACCGAGCGCGTGGTGGTCGATGAGCGCAACCGCCTCGGCACGGATCTCCTGAGCAACATGCATGCTCACGAACGTCTCATACCGCATTGTCGGCCCGCCGGGCCGCCGCCCGGCCGTCCGCGCCGCCCGGCGGCCCCCGCCGATCTTCCGGCGATCCCCGCTGACCAGGCACATTGGGCAAGGAGCCGCACTCACCCGACCGGCCGAAAACCCGAATTCCGGCGTCCAAACCTGTGGCAAGAGTTACATGCCGCGTAAAGGGCCGTCGCAAGGGAGTTCCCGGTACGTGGCGGAGTGTGATGGGAGCGAATGCCGTACGCGATTCCATTCCGGTACGCGGCAGAGCGAAATGCCCAATAAGGGTAAGAGTGGGACTTCGGGTGCAGGTTGCCGCCTCGCCCCGAAGAAGTGGTTCGTTCGCGACAATGCGCATCTGCGGATAAAGAACTCCGCAACCGCATAGCCGGGAAACATACCCGCTGGTTTACTGGCCCTCTGGTGCCCGGGCCAGGAGCGCGGGATCATCGGACCAGCTCCGGGATGTCCGCGCACCCGGCCGTCGCGGGGCCGCCCCGAGCGGCTGCGCTCCGCATCGCGCGGCTCGCCCACCGTATGCGGGAGGTGTAGAAAGAGGACATGGCCGGACGCTACGGCCGCCCGCGTTCGGTTCTGAGGATGCGAACTGTCGCCGGCCAGGTCTTTCTTCTGCAGGTGGCGATCGTGGTGCTGCTCGTCGCCGCAGCCATAGCGGCACTCGTGCTGCAGTCCAGAACGGACTCGGAACGCGAGGCCCGCAACCGGTCGGTCGCCGTGGCCGAGACCGTCGCCCATGCCCCCGGCATCGAGCAGGCGCTGCGCAGCGCCGACCCCACCGCGGTGCTCCAGCCCCGAGCCGAGGCGGCCCGCAAGGGCTCCGGCGTCGACTTCATCGTCATCATGAACACCCGCGGCATCCGCTACACCCACCCCCTGCCCGACCGCATCGGCAAGAAGTTCGTCGGGAACCTGGCGCCCGCGCTGGCCGGCGGCATCTCCACCGAGAAGATCACCGGAACCATAGGGCCCCTCATCCAGGCCGTCGTCCCGATCACCGACCGCAGCGGCAAGGTCATCGGCCTGGTGTCCGCCGGCATCACCATCAGCCGGGTCAGCGGCGTCGTCGACGATCAGTTCCCGCTGCTGTTCGGCGTGGCCGCGGGCGTCCTGCTCCTGACCACCGGTGGCACGGCGCTGGTCAGCAGGCGGGTGCGCCGGCAGACCCATGGCCTGGGCCCGGCCGAGATGACCCGGATGTACGAGCATCACGACGCGGTGCTGCACGCCGTACGCGAGGGCGTGATCATCGTCAGCGGCAGCGGCCGGGTGCTGCTCGCCAACGACGAGGCGCGCCGGCTGCTCGGCCTCCCCGCCGACGTCGAGGGGCGACAGGTGCGCGAGCTGGGGCTGGATCCGCGGACGGAGGCGCTGCTGGCCTCCGGCCGCACCGCCACCGACGAGGTGCATCCGGTCGGGGACCGGCTGCTCGCCGTCAACCAGCGCTCCACCGGCCAGGCCGGCGGGCCGCCCGGCAGCGTGACGACGCTGCGCGACACCACCGAGCTCCAGGCGCTGACCGGCCGCGCCGATATGGCGCGCGGCCGCCTGAAGCTGCTCTACGAGGGTGGTACCGAGATCGGCACCACCCTCGACGTGGTCCGCACCTGCGAGGAACTGGCGGAATTCGCCGCCGCCCGGTTCGCCGACATCGTCACCGTGGACCTCGCCGGGGCCGTGCTGCGGGGCGAGGAGCCGACCCCGTCCGGCGCGGGTCCCGAGATGCGGCGTACGGCGGTCAGCGGCGAGGACGCCGAGAGCACCGCGCTCTATCCGGTGGGCAAGGTGATCCGCTTCAACCCGGACACCTCCATGGGACAGGGCCTGGGCAACGGCGAGCCCGTCCTCGAAGCGGACCTGCGTGCGAGGGACGGCTGGCAGCGGCAGGATCCCGAGCGGGCCGAACGGCTCATCGAGTACGGCGTCCACTCGATGATCGCCGTCCCGCTGCGCGCCCGCGGCGCCATCCTGGGCGTCGCCATGTTCTGGCGCGCGCAGGAACCCGAGCCGTTCGACGAGGAGGACCTCTCCGTCGCCGAGGAGCTGGTCGCCCGCGCCGCGGTCAGTGTCGACAACGCTCGCCGCTACACCCGCGAACACGCGATGGCGGTCACCCTCCAGCGCAGCCTGCTGCCGCGCGGCCTGCCCGAACAGAACGCCGTCGAGGCCGCCTACCGCTACCTTCCCGCGCAGGCCGGGCTCGGGGGCGTCGGCGGGGTCGGCGGGGACTGGTTCGACATCATCCCGCTGCCCGGGGCCCGGGTGGCCCTGATCGTCGGCGATGTCGTCGGCCACGGTCTGCACGCCGCCGCCACCATGGGCCGGCTGCGCACCGCCGTCCACAACTTCGCCAACCTCGACCTGCCCCCCGACGAGCTCCTGTGGCACCTGGACGAGCTGGTCACCCGTATCGACCAGGACGAGGCCGCCGACGGCTCCGCCGGGGTCACCGGCGCCACCTGCCTCTACGCCCTCTACGACCCGGCGTGCGGCCGCTGCACCATCGCCCGCGCGGGGCACTGCCAGCCGCTGCTGCTGCGTCCGGACGGCAGTACGGAGTTCATCGACGTGCCCGGCGGTCCGCCGCTCGGCCTGGGCGGAATGCCGTTCGAGAACTGGGAAGTGCAGCTGCCCGAGGACAGCCGCCTGGTGCTCTACACCGACGGCCTCGTCGAGGACCGCGACCGCGACATCGACGCCGGGATGGCCCAGCTGGCACGGATCCTGGCGGACCGGCCCGACCGGAGCCCGGAGGAGACCTGCGAGGCCGCCCTCCACGAGCTGCTGCCCGACCGCCCCGCCGACGACATCGCACTGCTCGTCGCCCGTACCCGCGTCCTGGACACCGCGCACGTGGCCGACTGGGAGGTCCCGGCCGAACCGTCGGCCGTCGCCCAGGTCCGCTCCGCCGCGGTCCGCAAGCTGATCGAATGGGACCTGGCCGACGAGGCCTTCACCGCCGAACTGATCCTCAGCGAACTGGTCACCAACGCCATCCGCTACGCCTCCGGCCCCATCCGCGTACGCCTCATCCGCGACCGCTCCCTGATCTGCGAGGTCTCCGACCACAGCAGCACTTCCCCGCACCTCAAGCAGGCCGCCATCACCGACGAGGGCGGCCGGGGCCTCTTCCTCATCGCGCAGCTGGCCGACCGCTGGGGCACCCGCTACACCGGCGACGGGAAGGTCATCTGGACGGAGCAGCCCCTGGTGGCGGAGGTGCGGGGGGAGGAGGGTGCGCCGTCGCTCGGCCCGCCGGCTTCCTGAGCCGGCGCCGGCCGTGGTGGAAGAGCAGGTTCAGGGCGAACGCCACGATCAGCGCGGCCGTCGACGGGCTGCCGAAGATCAGCTGCCACCACTCGGGGAAGCGGTGGTACAGGCGCGGCGCGACCACGGGGAGCATGCCGGTGCCGACCGCGGTCGCGACGATCAGGAGGTTGTCGCCGCGGTCCAGGCCCGCCCGGCGCAGGATGCCGATCCCGACGGCGGCGACGGTGGCGAAGCACATCAGGGAGGCGCCGCCGACCACGGGCCCGGGGAGCGCGGCGATCAGCGCGCCCAGCCGGGGGATCGTGCCCAGGAACATCATCATGCACCCGGCGGCCGCGGTGATGGCGCGGCTGTGCATACCGGTCATGAGGGTCAGTCCGACGTTCCCGGAGAAGACCGTGTCGGGGAAGGCGTTCAGGGCGCCGCCGAGGATGCCCGACAGCCCGTCGGCGGCGAGCCCACGTCCCAACGCCCGGTCGGTCAGCGGCTGTTCGACGACCTCGGCGACGGCGATCATCTGTGCCGTCGACTCCGCGAAGACGACCAGCACGACCACGCACATCGAGACGATGCCGGCCGCGGGGAACTCCGGTGCGCCGAACCGCAGCGGCGTCACCATGCCCAGCCAGCCGGAGTCGCCGACGCCGGAGAAATCGCTCAACCTCATCGGGATCGCCACGAGCGTTCCCGCGGCCAGTGCGACCAGCACGCTCACCTGCGCCAGCAGGCCGTGGGTGAACCGCCTGAGCAGGACGAGGAAGAGGACCACGCTGCCCGCCAGGGCCAGGTGGCCGACCGGCGCGTAGCTCTTCGCCGAGGGGTCCGGGCCGGCGATCATCCCCGGCGCGGTGCCGATCAGCGCCAGGCCGACGACGGTGATCACCACCCCGCTGACCAGCGGCGGGAAGAGTCGCAGCGCTCGCGCGAACGGGACGGCGACGAGCATGCCGAACAGTCCCGCGGCCATCATCGACCCGTACACCGCGGGCATCCCGTACTGCCGCGCGATCATGATCATGGGTGTCACGCACACGAACGAGCCGCCGGTGACCAGCGGTAGCCGGACGCCGAGCAGGCGGCCCAGGCCCAGGCTCTGGACGACGGTGACGATTCCCGCCACGAACATGTCCGCGTTGATCAGTACGGCGACCGTCTCCCGATCGAGTCCCGCTCCGGCGCCGAAGAGGAGCGGAACGGCGACCGCGCCCGCGTACATCACCAGCGCATGCTGGAACCCGAGACCGAGCAACCGGCCGACTGCGGGTGTCCGACGGCCTGTTGGGGGACGGGATCCGGCGTGCGGTGACGGGGGCGGAGGGCGGCGCGTTCTCAACGGCATGAGGGCCTCTCGGGCACGGGCACGGGCGCGATGCGGCGCGGGCGGGCCGGGTGGCGGGGCCCGGCCGTTCGCGGTGCGGTGGTGCGACGTCAGTCCTCTCTGGCGGCCAGCAGCCGGGCGGACTCGCGGGGAGAGTTCTCGTTGAGCCTGCCGGCCCGCGATCCCGCCAGCTTGTCGGCGAGGTGCCGGCCCACCGTCGTCGGCGGGTGGAGCGGCTCGCTGTCCGCCGGGACGCAGCCGGGCAGAGCGCTGATCTCCGCGTCCCAGTTCCCGTCGTGGAAGTACGCGGCGGAGCGCCGCCGCACCACCCGCCCGCGCTCGTCGGTCGGTGGCAGTACCCGGTGCATCGTCGACAGCCAACGGTCATTGGTCCAACGCGCCAGCAGGTCACCGAGGTTGACCAGCAGGCAGCCCGGCTCGGGCAGGACGTCGTGCCAGCTGCCGTCGCTGTCGAGGATCTGCAGCCCGGGGACGCGGTCCGCCCACAGCACCGTCACGATTCCGTAGTCGGTGTGCGCGCCCATGCCCATCTGGTCGCGGTCGATCACCGTCTCCTCGTCCGGGAGCATGTAGTGGATCATCCGCAGGACGTCGAGGGAGTGGTCGGTGAACGGGCCGAAGTAGCCCTCCGCCAGCCCCAGCGCGTGGGCGAAGACGTCCGTCAGCCGCTCGGCGAGCGCGCCGGCCTGGGCGCACCAGTCCTCCACCGCCGCGCGGAATCCGGGCACGGTGGGCCAGAGGTTGGCGGGGTAGTGCTCCTCGGGCAGCTCCAGCTCGGGGAAGGAGCCGGCCTCCGAACCGACGTTGAACGCCTCGAAGAGGTCCTCGACGGCTGCCGGTACGCCCAGGCTCAGGCTGAGTTTCTCGGTACGCGGCGGGGTGTAGCCGCGGTTGATGTCCGGGGACGGCGCACGCAGCGCCTTCTTCTCCGCCAGGGGGAGCGCGAAGAAGGCATCCAGTCCGTCCGCGAAGGCGCGCTCCGTGGACTCGGGGATGCCGTGTCCGCGGATCTGCATGAATCCGACCGTGCGTGCGGCCTCGTCCACCGCCGCCGCGATGGCCGCGCGGTCGGCCTCGGTGCCGGTCCGCCAGGCGGAGATGTCGATGACGGGTACCTCCAGCACGCCGTCCACTGCCGTGGCCCTGCCCATGGGGCGACTCCCTTCCGGTGGGTGATCCTGCGCACCGGTGCGCTTGCCCGGCGCGCAGCCGGTACGTGCATCTGATGCTCCCTCAGGAATGTGCTTCAACATTTTGATGAACGAAATGTTGACTGTCATGATCAAATCAAGCCGGTCGCGCGGGATCCGGACGCCACCGGGGCTTGATCCCGTTGTCGCCCGGCACCCTAATCGCATGGCTGTCCGACCGCGCCCAATGGCATGCTGGCGGCGTGAACGGACCCGAAATCCCTCTGCACTTCCCGCCTGAGCTGCATCTCTTCATCTCGGGCGGCCGTACCCCGGCCCGCACCCGGGTGGTGACCGACGGGGCGTCGACCCTCGGCCATGTCGTCGAGTCCCTGGGCGTCCCGCTCACCGAGGTCGGCCGGCTCCTCGTGGACGGCCACGAGGTCCCCGTCTCCCATGTCCCGCAGGCGGGCGAGAACGTCGAGGTGCGCGCCGTCGAACGCCCCCAGCGGGTCCCCGGGGCGCCCCTGCGCTTCTTGCTCGACGTCCACCTCGGCACCCTGGCCCGTCGGCTGCGGCTGCTCGGCGTGGACGCGGCCTACACCAACGAGGACCCGGGTGACGCCGCGCTGGCTTCGCTGTCCGCCGAGGAACGGCGGGTCATGCTCACCCGCGACCGCGGACTGCTCCGGCGCCGTGAGATCTGGGCGGGCGCCTATGTCTACAGCGACCGCCCCGAGGAGCAGGTCACGGACGTACTGCGGCGCTTCGCCCCCACCCTCGCCCCTTGGACCCGCTGCACCGCCTGCAACGGCCAACTCGCCGAGGCCGACAAGGACTCGGTCCAGGAGCAGTTGCAGCACGGCACCCAGCGCACCTACGACGTCTTCGCGCGGTGCACGTCCTGCGGCCGCGTCTACTGGCGAGGGGCACACCACTCCCGCCTGGAGGCGATCGTCGAGAAGGCCCTGCGGGAGGCCGCGGGCTGAGGCCGCCGCCCGGGGAGCGCGCCGACCGCGCGTCCGGTGCGGTCCCCGTTCGTCCTTGTCCCCGGCGCCCCGACGACCGCCTCCGAACGCCCCGGGCCGGCGGGCCGTTGCCCGCAACCGGATACGGCCGGGCCCCGGTGACGCGGCAGTTGCGTCGTCTCGACCCTGGACCCTCGTCCCGCCGCACCGCCCCGCATGTGATGGGGTGACCCTCACGCGCTGCCCGACGCCGTGGCCACAACTGCCCCCCGGCGCACGCCCACTCGGGCCCCGCACGCACAAACGGACACAAGGGAAGCCATCGGTGACACCAGCCTCGACCACCCGCTACGACCGTACCGGCGCCCAGCTGCTCGCCCTGCTGCTCAGCGGGGCCGTGCCCGGCGATGCGGGCCGGATGCGCCACCGGCTGGGGGAGGAGGAGCCTCGCTTCCTCACCTGGGTGCCCCTGAGCGATGAGGCCCGCGCGCACGCCGCCCGCGACCCCGACGTGCGCGTACGGCGGGCACTGGTCCGGGCCAACGGACTCACCGAGGACGACCTGGCCGCGCTGCTGGAGCGCCCCGACCCCGTCGTCGACCAAGCCGTCTACGGCCACGCGGCGGCGCTGCCCTGGATGCGCCGCCGCGTACTCGCCCCCGGCAGGCACCCCGCCACCGCCCTGGCCCCCCTGCTGGCCCGGATCCGCGCGACCACCCAGGACCCGCCCGGACAGCCCCGCTACCTCGGCGCCGCCGTGGTCAGCGAGGTGCCGGAGGTGACCGAACACGCCCTGCGCACCTGCGGCCCGGCGCTGACCACGGCCGAGCAACTGCGCGGTGTGCTGCAGCTCTTCGCGCACCCGGCCCGCCTGCGGACCCTGCTGGACGACGCGGCCGGCGCCCCCGCACCGCTGCTGCGCACCGCTGTCGCCGATGCCGCGCGCGCCGCACTCGACGACGGCACGGATGCCGGCGCCGGCCGACTGCGCGCGGCCGTCGCCGCCGCCGAGGGCGCCGAGGGGTTGACAGCCGGTCTGCGGGCGGGCGAGGCAGAACCGCTCTGGCGGCAGCACCTCGACTGGGACACCGTGTTGACGGGGCATCAGGAGAACCCGCTGCCGGAACCGGTCGTGCGCGCCCTCGCCGCCCGCCCCGACTGCCCCGAACCGGTGCTCGTGGACCTCTACCGCACGCACCCCACGGCCGTGGCCGACGCCGCCCGCCCCTGCCCCGCCGTGCTGCGCGCCGCCGCCCGCACGCCGGCCCACCCCGAACTCGCCCGGCTCGCGGCCGACGTGCGGAACGCCGACGAGGAGACCGGCGCATCCGTCCTCGACGCCGTCGCTCCCGCCCGCACCGCGGCCCTCACCCTCGCCGCACTCGGCCCCGGCGCCGCCGGACCCCTGCGCGCCCGGCTGCGCCGTCACCTCGGCGCCGACCCGGGCCGCTGGGCCACCCTGCGGGCCGCCCTGTCCCGCTACCGGGGCACCCTCGCCGCTCTGCTGGCGGACATCGCCGACGGTACGGTCCCCGAGCCCGCGCCCACCGCCACGATGCCCGCGCTGGCCAAGCCGTACCGCTTCCTGCTGTTCGCCGCCGACCCCGACGACCTGCGCGATCTGCTCCCGCACATACCCGGCGAGCTGCTGCACGCCCTGCTCGCCAAGGGCTCGCTGCCACCGCACGCCCTGCCCACCGCCCTCGCGGCGGCCGACCCCCGCGTGCGGGCCGCCGTCGGACACAACGTCGCGCTCGACGTCCGCGAGCTGCGCCGCCTCACCGAAGGCGACGAGCCGACGGTCAACGCCGCCGTCTACCGCAACCAGAAGGCCACCCTGTCGCTGCGCCGGGCCATCGCCTCCGGCGCCCCGCGTACCCCCGGCCGCACCGAACCGGTCCCGCTCGACCCCGCGCTGCGCGCCGAACTGTGCACCGACTCCCACGAACACCTCTGCGCGCCGCTCGTCACCAGCGGCGACCCTCCCCTCGTCCGCCGGGCCTGGCGGTTCCTGAGCGGCGACGCGCAGCGGTACGCGGTCATCCGGGTCTGGGAGCGCGGCGGCCCGGGCGCGGTACGCGAACTGCTGACGCTGCTCCCGGAGTACGACGTACCGCCGCAGATCGTCCCGGACACCCTCGTCGCGCTCGACCACCCCGACGGCGTGGCCCACCTCCGGGCCACCGCGGAGCCGTACGAGGACCCCGAGACGCTGCCCGGGATCTTCGCTGCGCCGCGCGGACGCAACGCCACCCGCCGGCTGATGCGGACCATCGTGCGCGAGCCCTATGTCCACGACTTCGAGTGCCTGATCGCCGCCCACCACGAACACGGCTTCCAGCCCGAACCCGTCGAGGAGCTGCTGCGCCACGAGGACGCCGACGAGCCGGTGCGCTTCGCCCTCACCGCGCCGCGGCTGCCCGCCCGTCGTGCCGACGCCGAGCCGATCGCGTATCTGCGCGACGCGTCGTACGGGCCGCGCGGCTTCCCCTGGTTCGCGCGCGCGGCGCGGCACGGGCTGCTCGCCCCCGAACGGCTGGTCGACACCGCCCGCCCCGCGCTGCCGGTCCTGACGACGCTCCAGCAGGCCGGCGGCGACGACGAGGACGTCCACACGGCGGCCCGCCGGTCCGCCGTCGACCTCGCACGGGAACACCTGGCGGGCCACCCGGACGCCTGGGCCGTCGCGCTCCAGTTGCTCGGGACCTTCGCCGGCACGCTCGCCGAGCTGATCACCGTCGCCGCGCAGGTCGCCGGCCCCCGGCCCGACGCGGGGGAACTCGCCCGCCTCGACGCGAGCCGGCACGCTGCCGACGCCCGCACGGCGGCGCAGGAGCCCGCACCGACTCCGCCCGCGCCGCAGATGCACCCCGTCGACCGGCGACGCCTGGACGAGGCCATCGACACCGGTGCCGCGGTGGGTGCCGTCGACCTCCTGCGCAGCCTGGATCCCGAGGCGCCGGTGCCCACCGACCCCGACGTGCTCAAGTCCCTTGCGAGCACCCATGCCTCCGACATCCCCGGCCTCGTCCACCCGGACTGGCTGGCCGCGGCGTGCCGGGCGCACGCCGCGCCCGAGACCCTCGAGCTCCTGGCGGAACGGACGCGCCAGGGGCCCGACGGCCATCCCGGTACTACGGTCAGCGCGCTGGCGGCCTGCCGGAACGGACGGATCGCACCCAGCGCCATGGTCGCCCGGCGGCGCGCCGAGGAGCTGGACCCGCTGCCCAAGTCCTGGTTCTCCCGCGGCAAGGCCGCGGTGCCGCTGCGTGCCGCGCGCCACCTCGTCGCCGACCGGCTCGGCGCCGATCCCGTGCGATGGCTGCGCGCGCTCGCGGCCATGGACACCCCGGCGGCCGGGCGCCCGTTCGGCGACCTGCTGGAGTACGCCGCCGCCACGCCCACCGCCGCCGACGCGCCGTGGACCCCGATCCTGACCCCGGCCGCCGCAGGCCTCCTGCTGCACGCGGACACCGATGCCCTCGCCGCGGTGCTGCCCCGGCTGGACCCGGACGCGGCGACCACACTCACCACGAAGGCGTGCGAGCGCGGGCACGTGACCGACGCCCTCGTGGACCACTTGTTCGCCGCGGACGACCGGGCCGCGCTGCTGGTCCTGGCCAGGTCGGGGGGCAAGCAGTGCGACCGGATACGCAGGCTGCGGCTGCTGACCCTGGACGACCCCGCGGTCAACCACGCGCTGTACGGGGGCTCCTCGAGCGAGATCCGGCGGATCATCCTCTCCCGCCGGCCGCAGGGGAGCGCCGCCGGTGGCCCGGACGGCCTCCTCCCCCTGGCACCGCAGCTGCGGGTGCGGCTGCTCGGGAACTTCACCTTCATCGGGCGGAACTATCTGCACGAGTACCGCGTAGCGGTCGAGGCGGCCGATGCCGAGATCGTCGAGCACGCACTCACCTCCTGGGGCAAGCACGTCCCGCTTCCGGACCATCTCCTGGCCGCGCGCAACGCCCTGCGCCACGGTGGGCCGGACCACCTGCGCTCGCTGATCGACCGGGGGCTGCTGAGCGTCGGCGCCGCCAAGGTCGCCGCCAAGGCACTGGCCGCGCCCGACGGGGACGCGGTCCTGACCGCCCGCCTCGACCGGGAGTTGAGCCCACAGCGGCTCGTCACCAAGCTCCGGGCCGCCACGGGGTACAGCCGCGAGAGCGAGGAGCTCCTCGATCTGCCCTACGTCCGCGACTGGGACGTCCTGGTCCGCGCCCACCGAGAGCAGCCGTTCCCGCTGAACGCCTGGCACGCGCTCGGCCGGCTCCCGGACGCCCCCGAGGACGTCGCGGCGGATGCCGTCGTGCGCTGGTCCCCCATCCCGGCCCGCGCCCTCGCCGACGGCAGCGCCCGCCTGGCCCGCGCGGCCCTCGCCCATTCCGTCGGGCAGGACGAGCGCCCCGAATTCGCCGCCCTCCTGGACGCCTTTCTCGAACGGGGCCTCCTCACCGCCGACGACCTCCTGCACCGAACCGACGGCGCCAACCGCGTCC
The DNA here is from genome assembly GCF_043199095.1 of Streptomyces sp. NPDC048650. Lineage (NCBI taxonomy): Bacteria > Bacillati > Actinomycetota > Actinomycetes > Kitasatosporales > Streptomycetaceae > Streptomyces > Streptomyces sp. NPDC048650. Next base: position 59,712 of record NZ_JBICVM010000009.1, read on the forward strand.
TGCACTACCTGGGCGAGACCGCGCTCCGCCAGGAACTGCCCACGCCGGTACGGTCCGTCACCCGAGCGGCCACCGAGGAGCTCGCCGCCCTCCTCACGCGGCACCTGGGCACCGACCGGGCGGCCTGGCAGCGCCTCTTCGCCGCCCTGACCCGCAAGGACCCCCACTGGCCGCCGATGCCGGGATCGCCGGCCACCGTGGGGGCTCTCCTGACGCACGTGGCCAAGGAGCCGATGGCAGGAGTGAGGTGAGGGCCGGATGCCTGCCGCCGGTGCCGGCACCGGCACCGGGTGGACGGCCGCCGCCACGTGGGCGCACCTCGTCAGCGGACGAGCCGGGGCGCGGCGCCCGCCCGGTGCGCTCCCCTCACGCCGAGGACCCGGCCGGCACCCCCGCGAGCCACTCGCTCGCCGCGTCCACGGCGGCCTCCGCCGCCGGCAGGAACCCCAGCGCCCCCAGGAAGCCGTGGAAGGTGCCGCCGTGTTCGTCGACCCGGGCCTCGACGCCCGCCGCGCGCAGGGCGAGGGCATAGGCGCGCCCCTCGTCCCGTAGCGGATCGCACTCGGGCAGGACCAGCAGGGCGGGCGGCAGGCCGGTCAGGTCCGGGGCGAGGCCGGGGGAGGCGTACGGGTGCCCGGGGTCGCCCCCGGGGCCCAGATACTGCTCCCAGTACCAGCGCATATGAGCCGTGGTGTGGAAGAAGCCGGTCGCGTAGGCGGTCGCCGAACCGCCGGTCAACCGGTGATCCAGGGCCGGGTAGAGCAGGAGTTGGGCGGCCGGCCGCCGACTGCCGCGGTCGCGGGCCATCAGGGTGACGGCGGCGGCGAGCCCGCCCCCGCTGGAGTCGCCGCCGACGACCACCCGGGCCGGATCGCAGCCCAGCTCGGCGGCGTGGGCGAGGGCCCACTGGGTGGCCGTGTACGCGTCCTCGGCGGCGGCCGGGAACGGGTCCTCCGGTGCGCGCCGGTAGTCCACCGACATCACCGACGCACCGCTGCGCAGCGCCAGTTCACGGCACAGGCCGTCGTGCGTGTCGAGGTCGCACATCACCCAACCGCCGCCGTGGAAGTAGCCGAGGAGGGGGCGGGGAGCACAGGCTCCGGTGGCGGGGCGGTAGAGACGGACGCGGATGCCGGGCGCTCCCGGCGGCCCCGGGACGGTCCGGTCCTCGACCGCGACGCCCTCCCGAGCGGGACGTGCGGCACCGGTGCCCGTGGCGCGGCGCAGGGACGCCGCGTCCAGCGGCCCGTGCCTCGGGTCGGGGAAGCCCGCCGTCATCGCGTCGCATATCCGGCGGGCGGCGGGGGAGAGCGGGTCGGGGGAGGGGGTGCCCGGGGAGGGGGTGCCCGGAGACGAGGCTGCGGTTGCGGTCATCAGGTGGTCAGCCCTCCGTCCACGGCGAATTCGGCGCCGGTGATGTACGCGGACGCGTCCGAGGCCAGGAAGCGGACCAACTCGGCCACTTCCTCCGGCCGTCCGATGCGCCGCAACGGTGCCCGCGGATACTCCTGTTCGCCACGTTCGGGCCCCAGGGCGCCCGCCACCATCGGGGTGTCGATCATTCCCGGGTGCACCGAGTTGACCCGGATCCGGTCGCCGGCCAGGTCGATGGCGGCCGACCTGGTCAGGCCGCGCAGCCCGAACTTGCTCGCCCCGTACGCCGCGTGCTGCGGCAGGCCCTTGAAGCCGGCCGTGGAGGAGATGTTGACGATCGAGCCGCCGCCCGCCCTGCGCAGCGCCGGGACGACCGCCTGGACGCCGAGGAACGGGCCGAGCAGGTTCACCCGGAACAGCAGCTCGAAGTTGGCCGCGGTCTCGGTGTCGACGGGAGCGGTGTGCCACAGGGCCGCGTTGTTGACGAGGATGTCGAGCCGGCCGAAGGACGAGAGGGCGGTGCCGGCGACGGCCGCCCACCCCTCGGCATCGGTCACGTCGTGCCGCACGAAGACGGCTGCTTCGCCCAGCCCGTCGGCGACGGCTCGGCCCTCCTCCTCGCGTACGTCGGTGAGCACCACGCGCGCGCCCGCTTCCGCGAACAGCCGCGCCTCGGCCGCGCCCTGGCCCCGCCCGGCGCCGGTGACCACGGCGACCTTGCCGTCCAGACGCTGTCCGTCGGCGCTCATGCGCGCTGCTCGAGGGCCCGGAAGTGCGGGATGACCGTCTCGCCCCACTGCCGGATGGTCTCCATGCACGCCTCCTGCGGCACGGTGCCCATCTGGATCAGGCACATCACCTCGTCCACCCCGATCGCGCGGAGCTGTTCGACATAGGCGATGGCGTCCTGCGCGGTGCCGTAGGCGTGCTGCGCGTTGTAGGCCCCGGTGTCGTTGGGGCGTGCCGGGATGTTCGCGTCGTGCAGCTTGGCGACCAGCCGCTCGCGGCCCTGTTCCATGGCCGCCACGTGGTCCGCCGCTTCGATGTCCTCGTCGTAGCCGGTCGGCGCGGGGCCGTTGCCGTACCAGTGGGCGATGGACTCGGCGAAGAACCGCTGGCCGCGGGTGCCGATCCGGTACGCGGCGGCGGCGTCGTCCAGTACGACGGTCGGGCACAGCGCCGAGAAGTGGTCGTTGACCTCGCCGGAGACCAGCCGGTCGCCGTCGCGGGTGGCGATCGCCTCGTCGTAGACCTTGCGCATCTCCCGGACGTCGTCGGCCCCGGCGAAGCCCATCACCAGTGCGCCGATGCCCAGTTCGGCGGCGAGCCTCAGAGTGTCGTGCTTGCTGCACGCCATGAAGAGCGGCGGGTGCGGGCCCTGGACGGGGCGGGGCAGGATCGCGCCGGGGCCGATGTCGATCGACCCGTGCCACTCGAACTGCTCCGTGCGCCAGGCGTTGGCGAAGATCCGCAGCGCCTCTTCCATCTGCGGGTAGGTGTCCTCGGGCCGGACGCCGTACATGGACATCTCCTGCTTGGTGGCGCCGCGCCCCGCGCCGATGTCGACGCGGCCGCCGGAGAGCACGTCCAGCATGGCGGCGCGCTCGGCGACCCGGACGGGGTGCTGGTAGCCGAACGGCATGGTCACCACTCCGTGACCGATGCGGATGCGGGACGTCCGCGCGGCGACCCAGGTGAGGAAGATCTCGGAGGCGCTCATGTGCGCGTACCGGGTCAGCGCGTGGTGCTCCACCGCCCAGATGCGGTCGAAGCCCATGTCCTCCGCGTACACGGCCTGTTCGACGCAGTCGTGGATGACCTGCCGTTCGTGTTCGGGAGTCGGATCGGCGAGCTGGGCCTCGAAGATCATCGAGAACTTCACGGGGAACTGCCTCCTGGAGACGCCGGATAGTTATTTCGAATAGGAATATGTCTAGCAGGAATACGAGGGCGAAGGAAGTGGGGTCGGTGATGTCCGGTCGGGGCGATCCGGGCGTGGACCGTAGACTGCGGAACGTGACGGAGAAGAAGGCGAGCGGGGCCCAGGCCGGCGATGGCGAGCGTCCGGCGCTGCCGGCGACGAGCTGGGCGGTCCTCGGGCTGCTCTCGTTCGGCGAGGAACTGTCCGGTTACGACCTGAAGAAGTGGTCGGACTGGTCGCTGCGCTTCTTCTACTGGAGCCCGTCCTTCAGTCAGATCTACGGCGAGCTCAAGCGCCTGGAGAAGGTCGGCTACGTCACCTCGCGGATGGTCGCGCAGGAGACCGGCAACCGCGACAAGCGGGTCTATGTGATCACCGACGAGGGGCTGGACGCGGTCCGTCACTGGGCCCGTGAGGCGTCGGTGGAGCCCCCGGTCCTCAAGCACGGCGTGATGCTGCGGCTCTGGCTCGGCCATCTGCTCGAGGGTGACCGGATGCGTGAAGTGCTCGGCCGGCACCGGGAGTACGCGGAGACCATGCGGCAGCGCGCCGAGGTCGATGCGGCGGGCGCCCGGGACAAGGAGGAGTGGGTCTACCCGTCGCTCGTCCTGAAGTGGTCGGAGCGCTACTACGCCTCCGAGCGGGATCTGGCCGATGCGATGCTCGCCGACCTGGACGAGATGGACCGCAAGCGCCCGTAGGTGCGGCGGAAGTAGAGCAGCGGGTCGGCGTCCCGCACCCGGCCGGCGGGGGCGAGGGCGGTGACCCTGCCCAGTGCGATGACGTGGTCGCCACCCGGCAGCGTGTCCACCAGGTCGCACTCGACGGTCGCGAGCGCGGCGGTCAGCAGCGGCGCGCCGTTCCGCCCGGGCCGCCAGTCGACCCCGGCGAACTTGTCCCCTCCGGTGACCGCGAACTGGCGGCACAGCGCCTGCTGGTCGGCGGCGAGCAGGCTGACCGCGAACCGCCCGGCGGCGCTGATCTCCGGCCAGGTGGTGGAGGTCTGTGCCGGGCAGAAGCAGACCAGGGGCGGATCGAGCGACACCGAGGCGAAGGACTGCACCGCCATGCCGGCCGGCCGTCCGTCGGGCCGGAGCGCGGCGACCACGGCGACGCCGGTGCAGAAGCTGGCGAGGGTGTCGCGCATCGCCGCGCCGTCGGCGGGGTGGACCGGTGGGGCGGGCGGCGGAGGGGTGTCGGGGGTGAAGGTGGGCACGCTGCCTCCCGAAGTTATTTCTACTAGGTATATGTCTAACCGAAACACTGTGATTGGATACCGGCCACGTCCGCACGTCAAGTAGGCGGCAGCGCGCGGGACCGCGGCCGCCACCTCCGAGCAAGGGAGCGGGAGGCCATGACCAGCGCACACGTCAACCAGCAAGGGCCGCCGGATCAGTTGGAGCCGGTCACCATCGCGCAGCTCACGCGCTACGCCGCCCGGAAGTACGGCGACCGGGAGGCCCTCGTCGACGACGAGGTCCGCTGGACCTTCGCCGAGCTGGGCGAGGAGACGGCCGCCGCGGCGCGGGCCGCGATCGCGCACGGTGTGCGGCACGGTGATCGGATCGCGGTATGGGCGCCCAACAGCCGGCAGTGGATCACCGCGGTGCTCGGCGCGGTCTCCGTCGGGGCCGTGCTCGTCCCTCTCAACACCCGTTACAAGGCGGCCGAGGCCGCCGACATCGTGCGGCGCAGCGGGGCGCGGTGGCTCTTCGCCGCACGCGGCTTCCTCGGCTGCGACTACGACACGATGCTGCTCGACTCCGGTGAAGATCTCGGGCGGTTGAGCGGAACGGTCGTCCTGCGGGACGACGGAGGGCCGTCGTCGGAACGATCCGGAGCAGGCCACCCGGCGAGCGTGGCCTACCGCGACTACCTGGCGTCCGGCCGAGAGGTCACCGACGCCGAACTCGCCGCCCGGACCGAAGCGGTCGACCCCGACGACCTCGCCGACATCCTCTTCACGTCCGGGACCACCGGACGCCCCAAGGGGGTGCCGGCCACCCACGGCCAGACCCTCCGCGTCTTCGGCGCCTGGTCCCGCCTGGTGACGCTGCGCGAAGGCGACCGCTACCTCCTCGTCAACCCGTTCTTCCACACCTTCGGCTACAAGGCCGGCATCCTCGCCTGCCTGCTGCGGGGCGTCACCATGCTGCCCGAACCCGTCTACGACACCGACCGCGTCCTGCGGCGCATGGCGGCCGAATCGGTCAGCGTGCTGATGGGCCCGCCGACCGTCTTCCACGGCCTGATCCACCATCCGGACCGCGACCGCCACCTGCTCACCGCGCTCCGGCTCGCCGGCACCGGAGCGGCGAGCGTGCCCGCGGAGCTCGTCCGGGACATCCGCGAGGAACTCGGCGCCCCGGACGTCTTCACCGCGTACGGCCTGACCGAATCGGGCGGAGTGGTCACCGTCTGCCCGACCGGCGCCGACGCCCGGACCCTCGCGCACACGGTCGGCCTCCCGCTGCCCGGCACCGAACTGCGCATCGTCGACCCGGCCGGCGACCCGGTGCGCACCGGTGAGCCCGGCGAGGTGGTCGTCCGCGGCTACCACGTCATGCGCGGCTACCTCGACGACCCGGCCGCCACCGCCCAGGCCGTCGACGCCGACGGCTGGCTGCACACCGGCGACGTGGGCGTCCTGGACGACCGCGGCTTTCTCGCCATCACGGACCGGATCAAGGACATGTACGTCGTCGGCGGCTTCAACACCTACCCGGCGGAGGTGGAACAGGTGCTGCGCGGGCACCCCGACATCGCCGACATCGCCGTCGTCGGCGCCCCCGACGAACGGCTCGGCGAGATCGGCGTCGCCTTCGTCGTCCCCGTGCGGGGCGCCGCCCCCGATCCCGGCGAGCTCACCGCCTGGACCCGCGAGCGGCTGGCCAACTTCAAGGTCCCGCGCCGCTATCACCTGCTGCCGGAACTACCGCGCAACGCCGGGGGCAAGATCCTCAAGGGCGAACTGCGCCGCACCGCGAGGAAGGGAGCGTCCGGCGCATGAGGCCGACCGGTGAACACGAGGAACTGCGCTCGGCCGTACGGGCGTTGCTCGCCCGACAACCGGACGCTTCGGCCTGGCGTCCGCTGACCGCGCAGATCGGCGCCGCGGGGTTGGCGGTGCCCGAGGAGTACGGCGGCGCCGGCTGCGGCGCCCTCGAGGTCCACGTCGTGATGGAGGAGCTGGGGCGCGCGCTGGCCCCCGTACCCTTCCTCGGTTCCGCCGTGCTGACCACCCAGGCTCTGCTCGCGTGCGGCGACCCGGCACGGTTGCCGGAGCTGGCCGACGGGAGCGTGGTGGGCGCGCTGGCCTGGGCGGAGAACGGCTCCTGGGAGCCGGCTGCGGTACGCACCGAGGCCCGCCGCGGGGTGGACGGCGCATGGCGGCTGACCGGGGTCAAGGAGCATGTCCTGGACGGGGCGGACGCCGGTCTCCTGATCGTGGCCGCCCGTACCGATGCGGGCCTCTCGCTGTTCGAGACGGCGCCGGACGCCCGCGGGCTGCGGCGCGAGCGGCTGGTGACCATGGACTCCACCCGGCCGCAGGCGCGGATCGTCCTCGACGGCACGGTGGGGCGCCCGGTCGGGAGGGACGGCGACGGCGCGCGCGTGCTGCGCCGGGTGACGGACCTCGGGTGCGTGGCCCTCGCCGCCGAGCAGGTGGGCGCGGCCGAGCGATGCCTGGAACTGACCGTGGCCTACGCCCGGGAACGGGTCCAGTTCGGCCGCCCCATCGGCTCCTTCCAGGCCGTCAAGCACCGGCTGGCGGACGCGTATGTCCGGGTCGAAGCGGCGCGGTCGGCCGCCTGGGGCGCGGCCTTCGCGGCCGCCGAGGGGGCGGCGGAGCTGTCCCGCTTCGCGGCCGTCGCCAAGTCCGCCTGCTCGGAGGCGTTTTCGGCGGTGGCGGGGGAGATGGTGCAGCTGCACGGCGGGATCGGGATCACCTGGGAGCACGATGCCCACCGGTACTTCAAGCGGGCGCACGGCTGCGGCCAGCTCTTCGGTGCCCCCGCCCGGCACCGTGAACGGCTCGCGGCGGAGCTGGGGCTGACGGCGGGCCGGGGCTGACCTCGAGCGCCAGGTCCACACCCGATGGGTGCGGTCGGCGCTGCCGGTCACGGCGCTCACACCCTCCTCGCCGCTGCCGACGGCGAGCGGCCCTCCCTCGTACGGGACGGTCGTGAGCGAGCCGATGCCCAGGCCGTGGCCGGTCGGAGGCTTGCCGATCCTGCGGCCGGTCCGCAGCTCCCGGACCCGCACGGCCCCGCACGGCCCCGCGCTGCGTGTCGTCGAAGTCGGGATGCGACGGGTCGAACCGCCGCCTCTGACAGCCCGGTTGCCCGTAAGGCGCCGCACACAAGGACGTGCGGCCGACTGCCTGCCATGGCAACTAGGCACCTGCTAACGTAAGTTGGCATGTGCTGGAGGCTGTCATGAGAGACCCCACGCCGACCGGTGACGAGCTCGTCCGGATACTGGCGACGCTGTCCAACCCCCACCGGGTGCGCGTCGTCGCCGCCCTCCTGGAAGGGCCGCGCTACGTGAGCCAACTGGCTCGCGAACTGGGCATCTCCCGGGCGCTGCTTCAGGTGCATCTGAAGAAACTCGAGGCGGCCGGTCTGGTCTCCTCGCGGATCCAGGTGTCGGACGACGGAAAAGCCATGAAGTTCTACGAGGTGAACCCGTTCTCGGTTCATCTCACGCCCGAGCGGCTCGCCACTGCCGTGGAGACGCTGACCATCGAGAAGGGACCGCCGCGATGAACTACCACCAGTGGCAGGAAGTCATAGCGACCATCGGGATCTTTGTCCTGCTCACCGCCGCCGTGGTCACCGTCATCCGGCAGGTCGCGATCACTCAGCGGGCCAAGGCGCAGCTGACCAGGGAGGCCGCGTACAAGAAGCTCGTGGAGGACGGGGTGGCGGGTCAGGAGCGCATCGAGCGGCGGCTGGAGGCGATCGAGCGGGTCCTCAAGGACGTCGAATAGGTCCCCGCACCGCGGTACCCACCGACCATCACACGGCCGCAGGGCCGTCGAGCGGCAACTCGACGGCCCCGTAACGGCGGCCGGAACACCTCGCCGACAGGCGGGTTCCCACGAACCGATCCACCAGGAACAGGAGGGTAGTTCATGCTGCCCGAAACCGAACCAGATGCCCGGCCCGGCCTGGTCACCGCACTCGCCGGCTGGTCGACGCGGCATCGCGCGGCAGCGATCGGCGGCTGGCTGGCACTGGTCGTCCTCGCCGTCCTCGCCGGCGCACTCGCCGGCGGTGAGGGCGCACATGCCGTCGACCCCGGTGAGGCGGGGCGCGCCCAGCAGCGGGTGGACGCGCTGCACGCGGACGACTCGGTACGGGAGAACATCCTGATCCGACCGGCCGGGAGATCCGGGGCCCCCGGCTTCTCCGGTGATTCCCGCCTCGAATCGGCGGCACAGGACCTGGTGTCCGAGTTACGCCGGTCACCGCAGGCCGTGCACGACGTCGGCTCGCCCCTGGGTGCCCACGGCGCCCGCTGGATCTCCCGGGACGGCCGCTCCGGGCTGGTCACCTTCGAAGTCCGGGGCCCGGACGAGAGCTTCGACGGCCACGTCGCGGCCGCGGAGCACGCGGTGGCGGTGGTGCAGAAGCGCCACCCCGGCGTGCGCCTCCTCCAGGCGGGCGACAGCTCCCTTTCCGCCGCCGTGAACGACGGGATCAAGGGCGACCTGAAGAACGCCGAGACGACGTCCCTCCCGCTCACCCTCCTCGTCCTGCTCGCCGTCTTCGGCTCGCTGATCGCCGCCGGGATACCCCTGCTGGTCGCGGCGACCACCGTGGCCGCCACCTTCGGCCTGCTGCAACTGGTCGGCCGATGGGTGCCGTTCAACAGCGCGGCCTCCGCGATCGTGCTGCTGATCGGCATGGCCGTCGGCATCGACTACTCGCTGTTCTCGCTGCGGCGCGTACGGGAGGAACGGGCCGCCGGGCACGAGGTGCGGGAGGCGTTGCGGATCACGGCGGCCACCTCGGGCCGTGCCGTCGTCGCGTCCGGGCTGACCGTGATGATCTGCATGCTCGGTCTGCTGTTCACCGGCGTGGACGTCTTCACGGGCCTGACCGTGGGCACACTGCTGGTCGTCGGCCTCGCGGTGCTCGCCTCGGTCACGGTCCTGCCCGCCCTGCTCTCCGCGCTCGGCGACCGCGTGGACAAGGCGCGGATACCGTGGCTCGGCCGCCGTATGACGGTGCCCAGGGAGTCGAGGTTCTGGGGCGGGGTGACACGAGCGGTCGTTCGGCGGCCCGTTGCGGCCGGCGGCTCGACGGCGATCGTGCTGGTTCTCCTGGCGGTGCCCGCGCTGGGGCTCCGCCTTCAGGACGCGCCGGTGACCGCCAGCCTGCCGGCCGGCGCCTCGGCCGCGGTGGACGCCGCACGGCAGATGCAGCGGGCATTCCCCGGCGCGGCGACCGCGGCGCGGGTGGTCCTCGACCGGAAGGACGGGGCGGCGGCTGACGGGCCCACCGTCCGCAAGGCCCTCAAGGGGCTGCACGAACAGGCGGCCGCAAGCGGGGGAGCGCTCCGCGAGCCCATCACCGCGGTGCCGGTCGGCGACGGCCTGGTGGTACGGGTGCCGCTGGGCGGCGCCGTCACCGACCCGGCCGCCGACCGCGCCCTGACCACGCTGCGCGAGCGGGCGCTGCCGGCCACCGTCGGGGCGGTCCCGGGCCTGCGGTACGCCGTCGCCGGAAGAACCGCCATGCCGCACGACTTCGCCGAGCAGGTGAACGCCAGGACTCCGCTGGTCATCGCCTTCATCCTGGCCCTGGCGTTCGTCCTGCTGGCGGCGGTGTTCCGGTCGTGGACCATCCCGTTGGCCTCGATCCTGCTGAACGCGCTGTCCATCGGGGCCGCGTACGGAGTGCTGGCATGGGTGTTCCAGGGCGGCAACCTGGAATCCCTCCTCGGATTCACGTCCTACGGAGGCGTCGTCAGCTGGCTGCCGCTGTTCATGTTCATCATCCTGTTCGGGCTGAGCATGGACTACCACATCTTCATCCTGAGCCGGATCAAGGAGCGCCGGCTCGGCGGTGCCCCGCCCAGGGACGCCGTCGTCTCCGGCGTCGCCGCAAGCTCCGGGGTGGTCAGCAGCGCCGCGCTGATCATGACCGGTGTCTTCGCGGTCTTCGTGACGCTGTCGGCCATCGAGTACAAGATGCTCGGCCTGGGCATGGCGCTGGCGGTGCTGCTGGACGCCACCGTGGTGCGGGGCGTGCTGCTGCCCGCCGCCATGGCCTTGCTGGGAGAGAGGGCCTGGCCCGCGCCCCGGCCCACGGCGTCTCCCGTACCAGGACGCCGGGGGCCGGGCGGGGAATCAGTCCGCCAGCACCCGGGTCCGGCACTCGGCGGGCGTCCCCCAGGCGTCCCGTAGGGCGCGGGCCTTGCGGATCCACAGGGAGAGGTCCAGCTCGTCGGTGTAGCCGAGGGCGCCGTGGAGCTGGAGTGCGGCGCGCGCCGCGGCATGGCAGGCCTCGCCCGCCGCGACCTTCGCCGCGGCGATCTCCCGGCCGGCGGACGGGGCGTCGGCCGCCAGGGCCAGCGCCGCCGCATGCACCAGGGGCTGCGCGAACTCCAGCCCGACGAGGGTGTCGGCGAGCCGGTGCTTGACCGCCTGGAAGGAGCCGATGGGCACCTTGAACTGGGTGCGCTGCTTGACGTGGGCGACGGTCCCCGTGAGCAGGGCGCGGCCCAGGCCCAGCGACTGCGCGGCGGTGGCCAGCCGTGCGACGCCGAGGGCGTGCGCGGTGGCCGCGGTCACCGCCGGGCCCTGGGCGAGGACGGCGCCGTCGAGAGGACGGGCGAGCCTGCGGGCGGGATCGAGGGACGGCTGGACGGGGCCGTGGTGCGTGGCGAGCCGTACGGTGTCGTCCTGGAGGACGAGGACGACGTCGGTCGCGTCCGCGTCCAGGGCGAACGGAGCCTGTGCGCAGAGGCCGACGACGGCCTCACCGGAGGCGATCCGCGGCAGCCACTCCCGGGCCGCCCCGCTCTCTCCCAGGTGGTTCAGGAAGGCCGCCGCGGCCACCGTTTCCACCAGGGGGCCCGGCACCGCATGGCGCCCCAACTCCTCGACGGCCACGACGAGTTCGACGGGGAGCAGCCCCGTCCCGTCGTACGCCTCGGGCACCGCGAGGCCGAACACCCCCGCTTCCGCGATCCGGGCCCACAGTTCGCGGCCCGGCTTGTGGTCGCCGGCCGCCCAGGCCCGGATGACGGCCGGGGTGCCCGAGGCGCCGAGCATGCCGTCCACGGTCCGGCCGAACGCCCGTTGTTCGTCGGTCAGGAGGAACCGCATCACCGGCGTCCCTTCGGCAGGCCGAGCAGTCGCTCGGCGATGATGTCGCGCTGGATCTCGTTGGTGCCGGCGTAGATCGGGCCGGCCAGGGAGAAGGTGTACCCCTCGGCCCAACTCCCGTGATCGGGCGCTTCCGCGGCGTCGTCGGCCAGGGTGCCGTACGGGCCGAGCAGATCGAGGGCGGTCTCGTGCAGGGCGATGTCCAGCTCGGACCAGAAGACCTTGTTGAGGCTCGACTCGGCGCCGAGGGAGCCGCCGTCGGCCACCCGGGAGGCGTTGGCGTAGGTGAACAGCTGGTAGGCGCGGGCGCCGATCACGGCGTCGGCGACCCGGTCGCGCAGCGCGGTGTCGGAGGGGGCCACGCCCGCGCGCCAGAGTCCGGTCAGCCGGTCGGCGGCCGCCGTGAAGCGGCCGGGGCTGCGCAGGGTGAGCCCGCGTTCGTTGCCGGCCGTGCTCATCGCCACCCGCCAGCCCAGGCCCGCCTCGCCGATGACGTCCGTATCCGGTACGAAGACCTCGTCGAGGAAGAGTTCGGCGAAGGCGGGCTTGCCGTCGAGGCGGCCGATGGGACGGACCGTCACGCCCGGCGCGTCCAGCGCGAACATCAGGTAGGTGAGTCCCTGGTGCGGCTTGGGGGTGCCCGGTTCGCTCCGGAAGAGTCCGAAGGCGCGGTCGGCGAAGGCGGCCCGGGACGACCAGGTCTTCTGTCCGCTCAGCAGCCAGCCGCCGTCGGTCCGGACGGCCGTCGAGCGCAGCGATGCCAGGTCGGAGCCCGACTCCGGCTCCGACCACGCCTGCGCCCAGATGACCTCGCCGCGCGCCATCGGGCCCAGGACGCGGGCCCGCTGTTCGTCCGTGCCGTGCTCGAAGAGGGTGGGGGCGAGGAGGTTGATGCCGTTCTGGCCGACCCGGCCGGGCGCGCCCGCGGCGTAGTACTCCTCCTCGAAGATCAGCCACTCGAGGAGCGAGGCGCCCCGGCCGCCGTACTCCCGCGGCCAGGAGACCGCCGACCAGCGGTCCGCGGAGAGTGTGCGCTCCCACCCGCGGTGGGCGGCGAAGCCCTCCTCGGTCTCCAGCGAGGGGAGGGGATCGGTGGGTACGTGGGCGGCGAGCCAGGCGCGGGCCTCGGCGCGGAAGGCGTTCTCGTCGGGGGTGAAGTCGAGGTCCATCAGGCTTCCGCCTTCCCGGGCTGTGCGGGACGGTTCCCGGAATGCCGCCGCATCGCCTTGATGTCCATGCCGCCGAGCGAGTCCTGGGCCGTCTCGGCGTTGTGTGCATGCGCGAGGTGGTGCAGGCCGAAGACGGAGTCCAGGCCGCCGTGCAGGCCCTGGAGGTCCTCGGCCTGGTTCACGGCGCGCTTGGTGAGGGCGAGGCCGAGGCGCGGCATCTCGGCGATGCGCAGTGCCAGTTCCTCGGTGCGGGCGGCGAGTTCGCCGGGCGGTACGACGCGGTTGACCATGCCCACCTCGTACGCCCGCCGGGCGCTCATCCGGTCCCCGGTGTAGAGGAACTCCTTGGCGATGCGCGGCGGCATCACCCACGGGTGCGCGAAGTACTCGACTCCGGGGATCCCCATCCGCACGACCGGGTCCGCGAAGAAGGCGTCCTCGGAGGCGACGATCAGATCGCAGATCCAGGCGAGCATCAACCCGCCCGCCACGCAGGCGCCCTGTACGGAGGCGATGACCGGCTTGGGCAGTTCCCGCCAGCGGCGGCACATGCCCAGATAGACCTCGGACTCGCGGGCGAACCTGCTCTCGGCCCCCGTCTTGTCCGAGTGGTCCCACCACAGCCCCGCCTTCCGGTCGAAGGGCAGGTGCGCGTCGCGCTCGGGGGTGCCGATGTCGTGGCCCGCGGAGAAGTGCCGGCCCTCGCCGGCCAGCACGACGACCTTGACCTCGCTGTCGTCCGCGGCGCGGTAGAAGGCGCGGTCCAGGGCGTAGGTCATCGCGGAATTCTGGGCGTTGCGGTAGTCCGGCCGGTTCATGGTGACGGTCGCGATCGGCCCTTGCCGGGCATAGCGCACGGGCTCGTCGTCGTGGGCAGCGGTCATTCTCCGCCCCTCCTTCCCTCACAGGCAGCTTCCCTAACAAGTGTTTGGTAGGTTAACGTACCGCCATGAGCAGCGTCGAGGCCCCATCCACCGTCGAGAGCTTCCGCACCGCATTCCGCACCTGGCTGCGGGCCCACCTCACCGGCGAGTTCGCCTCGCTGCGCGGCCGCGGCGGCCCCGGCCGGGAGCACGAGGCGTTCGCCGAACGCCTCGCCTGGGAGCGGCACATGGCGGCCGCCGGCTGGACCTGCGTCGGCTGGCCGGTGGAGTACGGCGGCCGCGGTGCGACCCTGGAACAACAGGTCGCCTACCACGAGGAATACGCCCTCGCCGACGCCCCGGCGCGGGTCAACCACATCGGCGAGCAACTGCTCGGCCCCACCCTCATCGCCTTCGGCACCCCCGAGCAGCGCGCCCGCTTCCTGCCGTCGATCGTCGCCGTGGAAGAACTGTGGTGCCAGGGATACAGCGAGCCGGACGCGGGCTCCGACCTGGCGAACGTCCGCACCCGCGCGGTACGCGACGGGCCCGGCGGCGACTGGATCGTCGACGGGCAGAAGATCTGGACGTCACTGGCCCACGAGTCGCAGTGGTGCTTCGTCCTGGCGCGGACCGAGCCGGGCTCGGCCCGCCACCGCGGCCTGTCCTACCTCCTGGTCCCCCTCGACCAGCGCGGCGTCGACGTCCGGCCCATCGTCCAGCTGACCGGCACCTCCGAATTCAACGAGGTGTTCTTCGACGGGGCCCGGACGCCCGCCGAGCACATCGTGGGCGCCCCCGGCGACGGCTGGCAGGTGGCCATGGCCACCCTCGGCTTCGAGCGCGGGGTCTCCACCCTCGGCCAGCAGGTCGCCTTCCGCCGCGAACTGGAGAGCCTGATCGACTTGGCCCGCCGCAACGGCGCGGCCGACGACCCGCTGATCCGCGACCGGCTGGCCCAGGCATGGATCGGCCTGGAGACCATTCGTTTCAACGCCCTGCGGATGCTCGACGGCGCCGCCGCCGGCGCCCCCGGACCCGAGGCGTCCATCGGGAAGATCTTCTGGGCCACCTGGCACCGCGACCTGGGCGAACTCGCCATGGACATCTGCGGCGCGGGCGGCACGCTGGCCGCCGGCGCGCCCTACGAACTGGACGACTGGCAGCGGCTGTTCCTGTTCTCCCGCGCGGACACCCTCTACGCCGGCTCCAACGAGATCCAGCGCAACATCATCGCCGAGCGCGTGCTCGGCCTGCCCAAGGAGGCCCGCGCATGAGCTCCGCACCCCCGCCCGCCTACGTGCCCGGTCATGACCTGCTCGCCGGCCGGACCGCCGTCGTCACCGCCGCGGCCGGCGCCGGGATCGGCGGCGCCACCGCCCGCCGCCTCCTCGAAGAGGGCGCCCGGATCGTCGTCGGCGACGCGCACGCGCGGCGGCTGACGGAGAGCGTGGCCGCGCTCGCCGCGGAGTTCGGCACGGACAGGGTGGCCGGCCTGCCCTGCGACGTCACCGACGAGGCGCAGGTCGAAGCCC
Organism: Streptomyces sp. NPDC048650; assembly: GCF_043199095.1. Classification (NCBI taxonomy): domain Bacteria; kingdom Bacillati; phylum Actinomycetota; class Actinomycetes; order Kitasatosporales; family Streptomycetaceae; genus Streptomyces; species Streptomyces sp. NPDC048650. Next base: position 74,915 of record NZ_JBICVM010000009.1, read on the forward strand.
TCCTCGGCCTCGCGGTGGAGCGCCACGGCCGCCTCGACATCGTGGTCAACAACGCCGGGCTCGGCGGCACCGCCGACCTCGTCGAGATGACCGACGAGCAGTGGGACAAGGTCATCGACGTCACCCTCAACGGCACCTTCCGCGCCACCCGGGCCGCCCTGCGCCGGATGCGGGCCGCGGGCAACGGCGGCGTGATCGTCAACAACGCCTCCGTCGTCGGCTGGCGCGCCCAGCGCGGCCAGGCCCACTACGCCGCCGCCAAGGCCGGCGTGATGGCCCTGACCCGCTGCGCCGCGATGGAAGCCGCGGAGTACGGCGTACGGATCAACGCGGTCTCGCCCAGCCTCGCCATGCACCCGCACCTGGTCAAGGTCACCACCCCCGAGTTGCTGGCCGAACTCACCGAGAAGGAGGCGTTCGGCCGCTACGCCGAACCCTGGGAGGTCGCCAACGTCATCGTCTTCCTGGCCGGCGACTACGCCTCGTACATGACCGGGGAGACCGTGTCCGTCAGCTCCCAGCATGCCTGAGACCCGCCGGCGCCAACTCCTCGCCACCGCCGCGGAGGTGTTCGCCGCCCAGGGCTACAACGCGACCACCGTCCGGCAGATCGCGGACGCGGCCGGCCTGCTCGCGGGCAGCCTCTACTACCACTTCGACTCCAAGGAGTCGATGCTCGACGAGATTCTCGCCACCTTCCTGGACGAACTGCGGGCCGGCTACGACGCGGTGCTCGCCGCCGGCCTCCGCCCGCGCACCACCATCGAGGCCCTGGTCACCGAGTCCTTCCGGGAGATCGACCGGCACCGCGCCGCCGTCGCCATCTACCAGAAGGAGGCCAAGCACCTGGCCGCCCAGCAGCCCCGCTTCGGCTATCTCGCCGACGCCCAGCGCCACTTCGAACGGGCCTGGCTCGGCACGCTGGAGCGCGGCGTGGCCGCCACCGACTTCCGGGCCGATCTCGACCTCCGGCTCACCTACCGCTTCGTCCGCGACACCGTCTGGGTCGCCGCCTCCTGGTACCGGCCCGGCGCGGAGCACAGCCCCGAGGAGATCGCCCGCCAGTACCTCGCGATGGTCCTGGACGGCATCGCCGCACGGAAACCGACCGGCACATCCGCACCATCCGACTGAGGAGAGAACCGCATGACCGAGGCGTACATCGTCGATGCGCTGCGCACACCCGTCGGCAAGAAGGGCGGTGGGCTGGCCGCCGCCCACCCCGCCGACCTCGGAGCCCACGTACTGAGGGCGCTGATGGCACGGACCGGTGCCGATCCGGCCGCCGTCGAGGACGTCGTCTTCGGCTGCCTGGACACGGTCGGGCCGCAGGCCGGGGACATCGCCCGGACCTGTTGGCTGGCCGCCGGCCTCCCCGAGGAGGTGCCCGGCGTCACCGTCGACCGGCAGTGCGGCTCCTCGCAGCAGGCCGTCCACTTCGCGGCCCAGGGAGTCCTCTCCGGCACCCAGGACCTGGTCGTCGCGGGCGGCGTCCAGAACATGTCGCAGGTCCCGATCGCCTTCGCCAGCCGTCAGGCCGCCGAACCGCTCGGCCTGATCGACGGCCCGTACGCCGGCTCGCGTGGCTGGCGGGCCCGTTACGCGGACGCCCCCGTCAACCAGTTCCACGGCGCCGAACTGATCGCCACCAAGTGGGGCATCTCCCGTGCGGACATGGAGGAGTTCGCGCTCCGCTCCCACCGGCGGGCCGTCCGCGCCATCGACGAGGGCCGCTTCGAGCGGGAGATCGTCGCCTACGGCGACGTCACCGTCGACGAGGGACCGCGCCGCACCACCTCGCGGGAGAAGATGGCCGCGCTGGCGCCCGTCGTCGAGGGCGGCCGGCTGACCGCGGCGGTCTCCTCACAGGTCTCCGACGGCGCCGCCGCCATGTTGCTGGCCTCGGAGCGGGCGGTGGCCGAACACGGCCTGACCCCGCGGGCCCGTATCCACCACCTCTCGGTGCGCGGCGAGGACCCGATCCGGATGCTCTCCGCCCCGATCCCCGCCACCGCGTATGCGCTGAAGAAGGCCGGCATGGCGATCGGCGACATCGACCTGGTCGAGATCAACGAGGCGTTCGCCCCGGTGGTGCTGGCCTGGCTGAAGGAGACCGGCGCCGACCCGGACCGGGTGAACGTCAACGGCGGCGCCATCGCGCTGGGGCACCCGCTCGGCGCGACCGGGGTCCGGCTGATGACGACCCTGCTGCACGAACTGGAGCGCACCGGCGGCCGGTTCGGGCTCCAGACCATGTGCGAGGGCGGCGGCCAGGCCAATGTGACCATCATCGAGCGCCTGTGATGCGCTGGGACGCCGAGACCGACCTGTGCGTCGTGGGATTCGGCGCCGCCGGAGCGTCCGCGGCCATCGAGGCGGCGGACGCGGGCGCCGAGGTCCTGGCCCTGGACCGCTTCGGCGGGGGCGGCGCCACGGCGCTGAGCGGCGGCGTCGTCTACGCCGGAGGCGGCACCCCCCAGCAGCGCGCGGCCGGAGTGAGCGACACCCCGGACGCCATGTACGCCTACCTCCAGGCCGAGACCCAAGGCGTGGTGAGCGATGCGGTACTGCGCAGGTTCTGCGCGGACAGCGCCGCCAACCTGGCCTGGCTCCAGGAGAAGGGGGCCGTCTTCGAGGGCACCCTCTGCCCGTTCAAGACCTCTTATCCCACGGACGACCACCTCCTCTACCACTCGGGCAACGAGCAGTTCCCGCCCTACAGCGACCTCGCGCCGCCCGCACCCCGCGGCCATCGCAACAAGGCCCGGGGGCTCGCTTCGGGCAAGGTGCTCTTCGGCCATCTCGCGTCGGCGGCACGGGCCCGTGGCGTCACCCTGGCCCCCCGGGCCCGCGCGCGGCGGCTCCTCCTGGACGGGGACCGCGTCGTGGGCGTGGAGTACAGCCGGCTGACCGGTGCCGCGGCCCGGGCACACCGGGCGCTGTCCGCGCCCTTGGGCAAGGGCGGCAACTACTACCCGCAGGGCGTGCGCGCCCTCGCCCGTGCCGTGCGCCGGCTGGAGCAGGGCGCCGCGACCTTCACCGTACGGGCCCGGCGTGGGGTGGTGATCGCGGCGGGCGGCTTCGCCTTCGACCCGCGGATGATGGCCGAGCACGCCCCGCAGTACCTGGCCGGCCGTCCACTCGGCACCATCGGTGACGACGGCGCCGGTATCCGGCTCGGGACTTCGGCGGGCGGCGCGACCGCGCATCTGGACCGGGTGTCCGCCTGGCGCTTCTTCTCCCCGCCGGCTTCGCTCGGTCGCGGACTGCTGGTCGACCGCGCGGGCCGGCGCATCTGCAACGAGCTGCTCTACGGCGCCGAGATCGGCGACCGCATGGTGACCCACCACGGAGGACGGGCGTACCTGGTGGTCGACCATGCGGTCTGGGAGCGGGCGAGGAAGGAGCTGCGCACCCAGACGGTGTTCTTCCAGAAGGCGCAGATGGGCTACCTGTTCGCGCTGGGCCGCCACCGGGCCGCCACCCCCGCGGCCGCCGCGACCCGCGCCGGAATCGACCCGGAGGGCCTGACCCGCACTCTCGCTGCCTACAACGCGTCGGCCCGCGCGGGCCGCCCGGATCCGCTGGGCAAGCCCGCGGACCACGTCCAGGCGCTGGACCGGGGCCCGTACTACGTCCTGGACTGCTCGCTGGGCAGTTCGCTCTTCTACCCCTGCCCGGTGCTCACACTCGGTGGCCTGCGGGTGCACGACGACTCCGGGCTGGTGCGGCGCGCGGACGACTCCGTCATCGACGGGCTGTACGCGGCGGGCCGCAGCGCCGTCGGGGTCTGCTCCCACAGCTATGTCAGCGGCCTGTCTATCGCCGACGCGGTGTTCTCCGGACGCCGTGCCGGGGCGCACGCCGCCCGCTGAACGGGCGGCGGCCCCGGGCCGGTCAGCGCAGCAGGCGGGCGCGGATCCGGCCCAGGGTCGCCTCGTCCAGCCCCAGACCCTTGGTGAGATAGCCCTGAATGCCGCCGTACTCCTTGCGCAACGCCGACAGGCCCGCTTCCAGGTAGCTCGTCCGCACGTCCTGGAGCGGCCGCAGCAGATCCGTGTCCCGCATCATCCCGGCCTTCCTGAGCCCGGCGTTGACCTTGGCGTCGGCCGGCCGCCGGAGGGTGTTGGAGAGCAGGTAGTCCTGCACGGCGGCGGAGTGCGGGACACCGAGCAGGCGCAGCAGGAGATAGCTCAGCCAGCCGGTGCGGTCCTTGCCCGAGGTGCAGTGGAAGAGCAGCGGGAGCCGCCCGTCGTGCGCGATGTCCGCCAGGACGGCCTTGAAGTGGGCACGGTTGCGGGCGTTGGCGACGAACCCCGGGTAGATCTCCCGCATCCGGTGTTCCGCCTTGCCGTCGCCGAGCCGTTTGCGCTGCTCCGCAGGGTTCCTGGTGGCGACGGCGGACTGCATCGCCTGGAACAGGCCGGTGTCGTCGACGGGACGCGAGGTCACCGTGAGGCCGTGCGGCAGCCGGTCCGCACCGTCGAACCGCAGCTCCGCCGGGACGCGCAGGTCCACGACGGTGTGCAGCTGGAGAGCGGCCAGCGTCCGCAGGTCGGCCGGGGTCAGCTTGGCGAGCGAACCGGCGCGGAAGACCCGGCCGTGGCGGACCACGCGGCCGTCGGCGGTGCGGTAGCCGCCGAGGTCCCGGACGTTGACCGCGCCCCGGAGCTCGACGCGGTGCACGTGGGTCGTCCCGGCGGCCGGGGTGTGCCGCGCGGATGCGGGCTCTCCGTCGGACTTCTCGGGCTTGTCGGATCCGCAGGCGGTGAGTCCGCCGACGCCGAGGGCGGAACCGAGGAGGAGGGCGGTGGCGCGGCGACGGGTGGGAGACACGCGGCGGCTCCGGGTGTGGGAGGGGAGGGGACGGGAGGAAGGAGAAGAGGGGCCCGCCGGACCGGCGGAAGGTGTCGCCGCCGGCCCGGCGCTGCGGAGTGGAGAGGTGTGCCAGGAGAGTGGGTCAGCGTGGCAGGGCGGCGAGGGTCGCGTCCGCCTCGGCCATGATCCGGTCGACGAGTACGGCGCAGGAGGGCAGATCGTCGATCAGCCCGGCGATCTGGCCGGAGGCCATCACGCCCAGGTCGGTACGGCCGTCCACCATCGAGGCTTTCAGCAGCATCGGGGTGTTGGCCGCCAACAGGACCTGGCTCCACGTCAGTTCTTTGCCGTGTTTCATCGCCAGGCCGTCGCGGACCAGCTGCGCCCAGCTCAGTCCCGACAGCTTCTTGAACGAGGCCGCGTGCCGCACCGCCTTGACCAGCGCGGCCGTGCGCCCGGACCGCTCCAGCGCCGCGACCAGCTCGCTGCGCAGCATCCGGTGCGGCAGGCCGTCCACCTTCGTGGTGACGGTGATGTCCTTGACCGATGCCTCCAGATAGCGGGCCTGGACGGCCTGCGGCACGGTGCTGTCGGAGGTCAGCAGGAAGCGGGTTCCCATGGCGACCCCGGCCGCGCCGTATGCCAGCGCGGCGACCAGGCCGCGCCCGTCGAAGAAGCCGCCGGCGGCGATCACCGGGATGTCGACGGCGTCCACGACTTGGGGGAGCAACACCGTGGTGGCGACGTTCCCGGTGTGACCGCCGCCCTCGCCGCCCTGGACGACGACCGCGTCCGCACCCCAGGCCGCGACCTTCTCGGCGTGCCGGCGGGCGCCGACGGACGGAATGACGACGACCCCCGCGTCCTTGAGCCGGGCGATCAGCTCACGGGAGGGCGCCAGCGCGAACGAGGCGACCCGCACCCCCTCCTCCACGATGATCCGCACGCGGTCCCCGGCATCCCCCGCGTCCGCGCGGAGATTGACCCCGAACGGCTCGTCCGTCCGGGACCTGACCTCGCGGATCGAGTCCCGCAGTTGCGCGGGGGTCATGGTGGCCGAGGCGAGGACGCCCAGGGCGCCCGCGTTCGCGGCGGCCGAGACCAGCCGCGGCCCGGCCACCCATCCCATGCCGGTCTGCACGATCGGATGCCGCACACCGACCAGCTTCGTCAGCGGCGTCGAGATGCTCACGAGGGCACCTCGCGGTCGCGCAGGCCCTTCGGGTCGATGACCTCGCGGATCAGGCGCAGTTCCTCGGCGGTGGGCTCACGGGTGCAGGGGACCTCGTCGGGCCGGGACAGCGGGAAGCCGGTGGCCTCCTGGAGCTCTTCCGGCGTCACGCCGGGGTGCACGGACGCCAGCCGCATGGTGCGCTCGGGGGTCTCGAAGTCGAGGACGCCGAGGTTGGTGACGACCCGCGGGATGCGGTGGTAGCGGGTCGCCGACGGCCCGGCCCCGGCGGCGCTGTCGTATCCGACGCCGCTGATCATGTCGACCTTCTCGACGAAGACCCGGGTCGAGTGCCGGGGGACCCAGTAACTGACGGGATTGTTGAGGGTGTTGACGGGTGCGCCGCGGACGCCGAGGAGTTGGCGGGCGGGCTGCCGCCAGTCGCCGATGCAGGAGATGTTCTGGTTGCCGAACCGGTCGAGCTGGCTGGCGCCCATCATCACGTGGCGTTTGCCGCCGGTGACCATGGCCAGGTGCTGGCGGTACGGCAGCCACCCCTCGACCTCGCCGTCGAGGCCGACGATCATCGCCTCGCCGTCGGTGAGGAGCAGGTCGGGGGAGAAGGTGCGTTTGGCGAGCCGGGCGCCGATGGCGGGGATCGTGCCCATCGGGCTGGCGAGCACCTCACCGTTGTCGCGCCAGGCGTCGGCGCAGGCGACCACGGAGTACTCGGCCCGGGTCGTTGTCGTCGTCCTCACTTCTGCTCCTCGTGCCAGGCGTGGACCGCGGACTGGTAGGTCTTCTCGTCCCCGTGCAGGAACCGCTCGGCGAACTCCGGCCAGGGGGTGGTGGCGTACAGCTTCTGGAAGGGCTCGTCACGGTCGTAGTCGGGGACACAGGAGGTGAAGTGCGCGCCGTGCGGGGTCTCGACGACCCCGGTGACCGTGTGGCGCTTGACGAGCAGGCTCTGCGGGGCGGCATCGGCGAAGGTGTCCACCAGCCGCTCGCAGGAGACGTACGCGCTGTCCGCGGCCTCGCAGAACAGGTCGTCGAAGTACGGGTCGGGGCCCAGGTACTGGCCGTTGCCGAGCCGGTCGGCGCGGTTGACGTGCACCAGTGCCGCGTCCAGGCGCAGGGCCGGCATCGCGACGAAGGTCTCGCCGTCCTCGTACGGAGAGGTCACCGTCCTGAGGTCGGGGTTGACGCGCATGACGTCGGAGCCGAGGCCCGCGCGTACGGGGAGGAAGGGCAGACGGTTCGCGGCGGCGTGCAGGCCCCACATGAACATCGCCTCGTCGACCTCCCGCAGCGTGAACGCGCCCCGCTGGCGGGCCGCGCGGAAGTGCGGTTCGAGGGGGATGGAGTCCAGCGTCGCGAACGGGGCGACGAGGGTGGCGATCTTCCCGGCCGCCGCGAGCAGGCCGACATCGGGGCCGCCGTAGGAGACGACGGTGAGATCGGTGATCTCGGAGCGGAGCAGCGCCCGCACGAGCGCCATCGGCTTGCGGCGTGCGCCCCAGCCGCCGATCCCGACGGTCATGCCGCTGTCGAGCCGGGCGACGACGTCCTCGGGTGTCATGGTCTTGTCGGTCAAGGGTCAGCCCTCCTTGTTGTCCGTGCCGAAGGTGTCGCGGACGCGGTCGGCGACTCCGCTGAGGTTCGCCTCGAAGGTGAAGCCCTGCTCGAAGCGGTAACTGCGGTGGACGTCGACGGGGTCGATGCCGTTGATGGCGGCCTTGGCGAGGCGCAGGAGAGTGCCGTCCTTCCGGGCGATCTCGCGCGCCAACTCCCGTGCCGCGTCCATCAGATGAGCGCGTGGGACCACCTTCCAGACGGAGCCGTGGGCGTGCAGTTCGGCGGCAGTGGCGGTGCGCGAGGTGTAGTAGAGCGTCCGCATCAGGTGCTGGGGGACGAGCCGGGCCAGGTGGGTGGCCGCGCCGAGCGCCCCGCGGTCCAGCTCCGGCAGGCCGAAGGTGGCGTCCTCGCTCGCCACGATCGCGTCCGCGTTCCCGGCGAGCCCGACGCCGCCGCCCAGGCAGAAGCCGTGCACCGCGGCGACGACCGGCACCTCGCACGCGTAGACCGCCGAGAACGCCGCCGCACAGCCGTGGTTGGCGCCGATCAGCGCGCCGTGGCCGCCGGCCTCGGTGTCCCGCTGCATCTCCTTGATGTCGACGCCCGCATTGAAGCCGCGCCCCTCGGCGGCGAGTACCACGCAGCGCACCGCCGGGTCGCGGCCGGCCGCGCGGACGGCGTCCGCGAGGTCGTACCAGCCCTGGACGGGAAGGGCGTTGACCGGCGGGAAATCGACGGTCACGACCGCGATGCCCCGGTCCGGACCGGAGGTGGAGACACCCATGAGCAGATCAGCTACCTTTCCACCAAGCGTTTGTTAGGTAGCGAAGTTAGCAGCGGATCGCTCGCTGCGGGAGGGGTGTCCCATGAGCCTGACCCTCGACCTGGCCGGCCGGGTGGCGGTGGTCACCGGCGGCACCAGAGGCGTCGGAGCGGGCATCGCCCGCACATTCCTGCAGGCCGGGGCGGAGGTCGTGGTCTGCGCCCGCAGACCCCCCGACACCCCCGTCGAGGCCGGCGGCCGCACCGCACATTTCCGCTCCGTCGACCTCCGCGACCCGGCCGCCGTACGGGACTTCTTCGCCGACGTCGCGGCCGAGCACGGCCGCCTGGACTGCCTCGTCAACAACGCCGGAGGCACCCCCTACCGCCTCCTCGGCGAAACCGACGCCGCCCGCCACGCCAGGGTCGTCGAACTCAACCTCACCGCCCCGATGACCGCCTCACTCGCCGCGTACGACGTCATGCGCACCCAGCACGGCGGCGGTTCGGTCATCATGATCGGCAGCGTCAGCGGCACCCGCCCCTCGCCCGGCACCGCCGCCTATGGCGCCGCCAAGGCGGGCCTGGACAACCTCGCCCGCTCCATGGCCGTCGAATGGGCCCCCGCCGTCCGCGTCAACACCCTCGTCCTGGGCATGGTGCGCACCGAACTCTCCGCCCTCCACTACGGGGACGAGACGGGTCTCGCGGCCGTCGGCGCCACCGTCCCGCTGGGCCGGCTCGCCGAGCCCGCCGAGATCGGCGACGCCTGCGTCTTCCTCGCCTCCGACCGCGCCGCGTACGTCAGCGGCGCCAGCCTGCTCGTCCACGGCGGCGGGGAACGCCCCGCCTTCCTGGACGCCGCCACCGCCAACCACCCCGAAGACCGCAAGGAGAAGTGACATGACCGGAATCTGCAGCGGACGCGTCGCCGCCGTCACCGGAGCCGGCCGGGGGCTGGGCCGCGCGCACGCGCTGGCCCTGGCCGCCGAAGGCGCACACGTCGTGGTCAACGACCTCGGCGTGGCGGCCGACGGCGCCGGGGCCAGCGCGGGGCCCGCCCAGCTGGTCGTCGACGAGATCCGCGCCCTCGGCGGCAAGGCCGTCGCCCACACCGGCGACATCACCACCACCGACGGCGCCGCCTCGCTGGTCGCGACCGCGCTCGACACCTTCGGCCGCCTCGACGCCCTCGTCAACAACGCCGGATTCCTGCGCGACCGGATGCTCGTCAACCTCGGCGAGGACGACTGGGACGCCGTCCTGCGGGTCCACCTCAAAGGTCACTTCCTGCCGCTGAAGCACGCCGCCGCGCACTGGCGCAGCGAGGCCAAGGCCGGCCGCACACCCGACGCGCGGGTCGTCAACACCAGCTCCGGCGCCGGCCTGCTCGGCAGCGTCGGCCAGGGCAACTACGCCGCCGCCAAGGCCGGCATCCTCGGCCTCACCCTCGTCGCCGCCGCCGAGATGGGCCGCTACGGCGTCCAGGTCAACGCCCTCGCCCCCTCCGCCCGCACCCGGATGACCGAGCAGACCTTCGCCGAGGCCATGGCCGCGCCCGGCGCAGGGGAGTTCGACGCGATGGCACCGGAGAACGTCTCGCCCCTGGTGGTCTGGCTGTGCTCCGCCGCCAGCGACCAGGTCACCGGCCGGGTCTTCGAGGCCGAGGCCGGCCGGATCACCGTGATGGAGGGCTGGCGCCCCGGCCCGACCGTCGACAAGGGCGCCCGCTGGACCCCGGCCGAGGCCGGCGACACCGCCCGCGAGCTGCTGGCCGCCGCCGAGCCGCCGCAGCCGGTGTACGGGGCGCGCTGACGGCCCCGGGCGCGCGGCCCTCCGCCCGGAGCCGCCCGCCCGAGCGGCGGCCACCGACGGAAAATCCCGCACGGCGCCGACGGAAAATCCCGCACGGCGCCGAATTCCCGCTCAGCGGGAACACACCCTCCCCGCCCGCAGCCCACCCCGCTTAGCCTCCCCGGACGAACCGACCGCCCCGCGGAGGACCACCCCATGCTCACGGACCGCCAACGGCACCTCGCGGCAGAACTGCTCCGCGACGCCGAGCGCACCGGCGCCCCCGTCGCCCCTCTGATCGACGTGTTCCCGGGCATCGACGCCGAGGACGCCTACGAGATCCAGCTGATCAACATCCGGGAGCGGTGCGCGGCCGGCGCCGCCGTCACCGGCCACAAGGTCGGACTGTCGTCCCCGGTCATGCAGCAGATGATGGGCGTCGACGAACCCGACTACGGCCACCTCCTCGACGGCATGGAACTGCACCAGGACCGGCCCGTGCCCGTGAGCCGCTACTGTGCCCCGCGCATCGAGGTCGAGGTCGGGTTCGTCCTCGGCGACGACCTGCCGGGCGAACGGTGCGAGGTGGCCGATGTGCTCGCCGCCACCGAACGGGTCGTGCCCGCACTGGAGTTGATCGACAGTCGGATCCGCGACTGGCACATCGCCCTGCCCGACACCATCGCCGACAACGCCTCCTCCGCCGGATATGTCATCGGCGACGGTCGCGACCCGCGCGAACTGGACCTCAGGGCGATCGACGCGGTGCTCACCGACGGCACCCGGCAGCTCGCCGCGGGCCGCAGCGACGCCGTCCTCGGCGATCCGGCCATCGCCGTCGCCTGGCTCGCCCGTACCGTCGCCCGCTTCGGGGTGCCCCTCAAGAAGGGGCACCTGGTGCTGCCCGGTTCCTGCACCCGCGCCGTCGAGGTGACGGCCGGAGCGACCTTCACCGCCGACTTCACCGGGCTCGGCCCGGTCTCCCTCTCCTTCACCTGAGGTGATGATGACCAGCAAGACCACGACGCCGGACGGGACCGTGCCACCGGTCCCGTCCAAGGCGACCGCCGCGATCGTCGGATCCGGCAACATCGGCACCGACCTGCTCTACAAACTGCGCCGCTCCCCGTACATCGAACCCCGCTGGATGATCGGCGTCGACCCCGGGAGCGAAGGGCTCGCCCGCGCCCGCGGCGCCGGCCTGGAAGCCAGCCACGAAGGCGTCGACTGGCTCCTCGCCCAGGACGACCGGCCCGACATCGTCTTCGAGGCCACCTCGGCCCCCGTCCACCGCGCCAACGCCCCGCGCTACGCGGAGCTCGGCATCAAGGCCGTCGACCTGACCCCGGCCGCCGTCGGCCCCGCCGTCGTTCCGCCCGCCAACCTCCGCGAGCACCTCGACGCCCCCAACGTCAACATGATCACCTGCGGCGGGCAGGCCACCATCCCCATGGTGTACGCCGTCTCCCGGGTGGTCCCCGTCCCGTACGCCGAGATCGTGGCCTCGGTGGCCTCCGTCTCCGCCGGGCCCGGCACCCGCGCCAACATCGACGAGTTCACCCGCACCACCGCACGCGGCATCGAGACCATCGGCGGCGCGGGGCACGGCAAGGCGATCATCATCCTCAACCCCGCCGAGCCACCGGTCATCATGCGCGACACCGTCTTCTGCGCCCTTCCCGAGGACGCCGACCGGGCCGCCATCGCGCAGTCCATCAAGGAGACCGCCGAACAGGTCGCCACCTACGTACCCGGCTACCGGCTGCGCACCGAGCCCCAGTTCGACGATCCGACGCCGGTCAGCGGCGGTATGGCCAGGGTCGCGATCTTCCTGGAGGTCGAAGGCGCCGGCGACTTCCTGCCGCCCTACGCCGGCAACCTCGACATCATGACCGCCGCCGCCACCAAGGCCGGCGAGGAGTTCGCGAAGGGCATGCAGGCATGACGACTCCCAGGACCTACTCCGACACGCTGGACATCCGCGTCACCGACTCCTCCCTGCGCGACGGATCGCACGCCAAGCGGCACCAGTTCACCGGCGAGGACGTACGGTCCGTCGTCGCGGCCCTCGACGGCGCGGGCGTACCGGTCATCGAGGTCACCCACGGCGACGGGCTCGGCGGCTCGTCCTTCACCTACGGCTTCTCCCGCGCCCCCGAACAGGAACTCATCAAGATCGCGGTCGATACCGCACAGCGGGCGAGGATCGCCTTCCTCATGCTGCCCGGCCTCGGCGTCAAGGACGACATCCGGGCCGCCCACGGCAACGGCGCACGCATCTGCCGGATCGCCACCCACTGCACCGAGGCGGACATCTCCGTCCAGCACTTCGGGCTCGCCCGCGACATGGGCCTGGAGACCGTCGGGTTCCTGATGATGGCGCATTCCACCACCCCCGAGCAGCTCGCCCGGCAGGGCCGCATCATGGCCGACGCGGGCTGCCAGTGCGTCTACGTCGTCGACTCGGCCGGCGCCATGGTCATGGACGACGTCGCCGACCGGGTCACCGCCCTGGTGACCGAGCTCGGCGACGACGCCCAGGTCGGCTTCCACGGCCACGAGAACCTCGCACTGGGCACCGGCAACTCCATCGCCGCCATCAGGGCCGGCGCCCTCCAGATCGACGGCTCCACCCGGCGTCTGGGCGCGGGTGCCGGCAACACTCCCGTCGAAGCGCTGGTCGCGGTCTGCGCCAAGATGGGCATCCGCACCGGCATCGACGTCCTTCGGATCATCGACGCGGCCGAGGACGTGGTCCGCCCTGTGATGGACGAAGAGTGCCAACTCGACCGGCTCGCACTGCTGATGGGCCATGCCGGCGTCTATTCCAGCTTCCTCAAGCACGCCTACCGGCAGGCCGAACGCTACGGCGTCTCCGGCGCCGACATCCTGCTGCGGGCGGGCGAACGCCGTCTCGTCGGCGGCCAGGAGGACCAACTCATCGACATCGCCGTCGAACTCGCGGCACAGAAGCAGTAGGGAGAACGCGATGACCGCACTCAACGAAGAGGCCCGTGTCATCGAGGCGGCCGCGCCGCCCACCCGGTTCGCCCGGGGCTGGCACTGCCTCGGCCTCGCGGCCACCTTCAAGGACGGTACGCCGCACGGGATCGAGGCGTTCGGCACCGAACTCGTCGTCTTCCAGGGCGAGGACGACGGCGCACTGCACGTTCTCAACGCCTACTGCCCGCACATGGGCGGCAACCTGGCCCGCGGCAGCATCAAGGGCGACACCGTCGCTTGCCCCTTCCACGACTGGCGCTGGTCGGGCAACGGCCGCTGCGCCGCCATCCCCTACGCCCGTCGCGTCCCGCCCCGCGCCCGCACCCGCGCCTGGACCACCCTCGAACGCAACCAGCAGCTCTACGTCTGGCACGACCCCCAGGGCAACCCGCCGCCGCCCGGGGTCACCATCCCCGAGATCGAGGGGGTCGGCGGCGACGAGTGGTCCGACTGGTCCTGGAACGCCCTGCGCGTCGAGAACTCCAACTGCCGCGAAATCGTCGACAACGTCGTGGACATGGCGCACTTCTACTACATCCACCACTCGTTCCCGACGTACTTCAAGAACGTCTTCGACGGCCATGTCGCCACCCAGTACATGGAGTCCACCCCGCGCGGCGACATCGACCTCGGCACCCTCTCCTCCACCGGGGCGCTGCGCTCCGACGCCTCCTACCACGGCCCCTCCTACATGATCGACAAACTGTGGACCGATGCCGGCGACGCGGGCGAGATGGAGTCCGTCCTCATCAACTGCCACTATCCGATCGACGAGAACAGCTTCGTGCTGATGTACGGCGCGAGCGTCAAGAAGCTCCCCGGCATGAGCGACGACCAGGCCGCCGAGGCCGCCCGGCTCGCCTCCGAGGGGCTCAAGGTCGGCTTCGAGCAGGACGTCGAGATCTGGCAGCACAAGGCCCGCATCGACAATCCGCTCCTCACCGAGGAGGACGGCCCCGTCTACCAGCTCCGGCGCTGGTACCAGCAGTTCTACGTCGATGCCGCCGAGGTCGAGGACGAGATGGTGCGCCGCTTCGAGTTCGAGATCGACACCACCCGGGCCAACGCGGCCTGGCAGGCCGAGGTGGCCGACAATCTCGCCCGACGCGCGGCCGGAGCCTGAGATGCGGCCCGTGGCGTGCGGGGCCTGCGGGAACCAGGTCCTGTGCGAGAAGTTCAGCCCCGCCCACACCCAGGTGCAGTGGACCGGCGACGCGGCCGAGAGCTGCCCGCGGATCCGCGCCCGGGTGGCGGCGGGGGAGCCGAGCGCCACCGTGCGCTCCTGCGAGGCGCTGCGCGCCGCCATCGCCCGCGCCGTCGAGGAGGGGGCCCTGCCCCAGGACGGGACCCGGCCCGACGGCGGGACCTCGCCCGGGTTCGGGCTCCCGGCCGGGGACGGTACCCGCGACACCCCGGTGGTGCCCCATGGCTGAACCGCGCATCCATCGGCTGCGGATCGCCGAAGTGATCGAGGAGACCGCCGACGCCCGCTCCCTGGTGTTCGAGAGCGCAAGCCAACTCCCTTACCGACCAGGTCAGTTCCTCACCTTCCGGCTTCCCGGGGCGGACCCGGGCGCGGAGACGGCTCGCTGCTACTCCCTCGCCAGCTCGCCGCACACCGGCGAGCCGCCGAAGGTCACGGTCAAACGCGTCCCCGGTGGCCTCGGCTCCAACTGGCTGTGCGATCACGCCGTACCGGGCACCGAAGTGGAGGTCCTGCCGCCCGCCGGCACCTTCACCCCGCCCGGACTCGATGCCGATCTGCTGCTCGTCGCGGGCGGCAGTGGCATCACCCCGGTGATGTCGATCCTCAAGTCGGTGCTCACCCGGGGCCGCGGACGGCTCACCCTCCTCTACGCCAACCGCGGCGAGACCTCGGTCATCTTCCGCGACGAACTGCGGGAGCTGGCCGAGGAGTACCCGGACCGGCTGCTGGTGCTGCACTGGCTGGAGAGTGTCCAGGGCCTGCCCGCGGTCGCCGGACTGGCCGCGCAGCTCGCCCCGTACGCGGAGCGGGCCGCCTATCTGTGCGGCCCGCAGCCCCTGATGGACGCCACCGAGGACGCCCTGCGCTCCCTCGGCGCGACCCGGGACCGGCTGCACCGCGAACGGTTCTTCTCGCTCTCCGGCGAGGTGTTCGCGGCTCCCGCCGTGCCGGAGGTGCCCGCCGCGCCCGCCGCCGACGAGCGGACGACCACCGCGGAGGTCACCCTCGACGGAGTCGTCCACCGCATCGACTGGCCGTCCCGCACCCCGCTGCTGGACGCGCTGCTCGCCGCCGGCGTCGACGCCCCGTACTCCTGCCGGGAGGGCGCCTGCGCCGCCTGCACCTGCCGGGTGGTGGACGGCGAGGTGTCGATGGCGCGCAACGAGGTGCTGGACGACACCGACCTCGCCGAAGGCTACGTCCTGGCCTGCCAGAGCGTGCCCCTGACCGAACGGGTCGAGATCACCTACTCGTGAGGATGCTCTGGTGGTCACGGCCTGACCTGGGCCGGGCCCAGCCTGCTGGTTCCCCAAGTCGCCCCGCTGTAGTCCGCAGCTTTCCGATCGTGCTCCTGCCATCTGGCACGGATCCGGCACCGCCGGGTACGGTCGATCGCATGATCTCGGACCCCGTCACGAGTCCAGACGCACCGCGGGATTTCACGGCAGAGGGCATGGAAGCCGTGCTCCGCGAGGCGTGCGAAGTGGCCCGGATCGATGCGTCCGGGGCGGAGCTGCTGCGACTCGGATCGAACGCCGTCTACCGGCTGCCGTCCGCTCCGGTGATCGTCCGCATTGCGCGAGATCCAAATGCGGCGATGGAGATGGAACGGGCTGTTCAGGTCGCCCGCTGGCTTGAGTCGCAGGATTACCCGGCAACGAGAGTGCTGCCCGGCGTGTGTCAGCCGCTGTCGGCCGGCGGCAGAGTCGTCACGTTCTGGGAGAGCGCCCAGGACCGCGAGGAGTACGCGACGGTGACCGAGCCGGCAGACCTGCTGCGGCGGCTGCACTGGCTTGAGCAGCCTGAATCGTTGCGTCTGCCGTACTTCGATCCGTTCGCCAAGGTGTGGTCCTCGTTCGAGGCACTCGATGGCGTCTCGGCGGACGACATGGCCTTCCTGGAGCAGCGGGCTCGGCGACTGGGCAAGGAGTACGACCGGCTGGACTTCGTGCTGCCGTACGGCCTGATCCACGGCGACGCCGGCAGGTCGGCAGCAGCGAGAAGTCTGCCGCCGAGTTCAGCCGCCGGATGCATGCGCTCCGTACCGGGGGCAGCCGCCGGGACTGGAGCCCCTTCTGACCTGACCGGTACAAAGTCGTCAGCGCTTGCCCGCTTGCGATCCACAAACGGTGTTCCGCGGCCTGCTCGTGGAAATCGCGGGCGGCCGCGGTAGGCCCTGACACCGCGAGGTGTTGGCGGAACTCGGCAAGGTAGGCGACGCATCGGGCGGACCGAAGCTGTTCTTCGAGATCAAGGGCGTCCAAGGCTACGTTGCAGGCTTCCTCTGCGTCCCCGGCGTGGAGGTGGGCGTCGGCCAGGACCATGGTGGCGAAGAAGTCGGTGCGGACGTGACTGC
Organism: Streptomyces sp. NPDC048650; assembly: GCF_043199095.1. Classification (NCBI taxonomy): domain Bacteria; kingdom Bacillati; phylum Actinomycetota; class Actinomycetes; order Kitasatosporales; family Streptomycetaceae; genus Streptomyces; species Streptomyces sp. NPDC048650. The sequence continues at coordinate 91,601 of NZ_JBICVM010000009.1, forward strand.
CGCTCATTGCGTTCTCCGCGTATGAGACGGCCTGACGAGCGCTGCGTACGTCGCGGAAGCAATGGGCGGCCTCCGCCGCCAGTTCGGCAGCGTCGAAGTAGGTGATCCACTCAGGCTCGTCTTCCGTGTTGCCGCTCTCCAGCGCCTTGGCGGCTGCGGCGAGCGCACTTTCGCACGCGTGCCGGTCACCGGTGCGCGCCAGCGCCCGAGCCTCCATCGCGTGGAACTGCGCCCGCAGGGTCGGAGTGGCAACAGCGGAGATACCCATCAGGGCCGCGCGAGCGAGGGTGGCACCATGAGTGAACTGGCCCAGGAACGTGGCCTGGTGGCTCATCGCGGACAGGATGCTGCCGGCCAGGCGCCGATCGTTGCCGTCTTGGGCGAGTCTGAGTGCCTGGAGAAGGTACCGCTGTGCCAGCCCGTGCTGACAAGCGTCGTACGACATCCAACCAGCCAGCAGGGTGGCTTCGGCAACGGTCGGGAACAGGGGGTGTCCAACCGACTCGGTGTACCGGCCGGAGAGCAGAGGCGCTACGTCCCGGCTGTTGCCAAACGAGCCGAGAACCTTTCGCCGGCCAAGCCGTGTATACGCGGCTGGGCCGAAGCGATGAATGGTGCTGATGCGTTGCCCGAAGAACGTGCGCCGTTCGTGCGCCCATGCCCTCTTGTGCACCTTGCAGGCCCATCGCATTGTTTGAGTGAAAACTGCTCGGCGTTGTTACGCCCCAAGGGGAGGGCGGTGCGGTGTGGACTCAGTAACTCCGTGGGCGAGTGAGACATTCGGCAGTCTGGCCGGCCAGCTGGCCGAAGCCATCCCGGCCTGCCTCGTGCAGGCCCACGACAGAGCCCGCCATGGCCATGAAGGCGTCAACACTCAGACACTGGAAGCGTACGGTCACGGGCTGCACGCGGTGCAGTACGAGGCGCTGGCAGCTGGCTTGACGCCCTTCGAAGGTGCAACGGCCATGCGACTACAGGGCCGCACGGTGATGGTCATTGGCGACAACCTCATCTACCCCATCCGGTACGCGAAGAAGGATGTCCCTGTCACCTCGGCGCGATTGCGTAGAGCCGTCGGCTTCCGCGCTGACCTGATCAGGCGCCACGGGCCTGAACCCAGGCAGCAGGCGCTTGACCTGGGCCTCGATGAACTCGATGAACCGGAGGTGCACCCCGACATCGCGCTCCTCCCACCGGAGTTTCGGTTGATCACCGTTGCGTACGCCTGCTCCATGGAGCGAGGCGTCATGCGCGTTGAATGGGGCGCCGCAGAGCTACGACGCGAGGACCGCTACCTCATCTGGCACAAACACGAACCATTGCTTCCACCCGCCGGCCCTCGCGCCGCGTAGGCACGCCGGCCAGATGTCCCACAACTCAACGCGTGTGGCTGCTGCCTCTGGCTCCGCATTCGGTCAACGCTCTGACCGGCTGCTGAGCTGTCAGCGTTGGTCATCCTTGAGCACCCTTCCACGGCCCCGGGGAGCGCGCGCCGCTGAGTGATGACACCCGCTTCAGGAAGGCGGTGTCCCGCACTCACAGCCATTCGCTGTCGCGGATCCAGGCCAGGGTGTTGTCCATCGCGGCCGCCGACAGCCTCGGCCCCGTGGGGGCGGCGGCCCGCGGCGGCCGGGCCGGACGGCCGGACCGCCGCCCCGGCCCGAACAGCGACTGCCACACCGCCCGCGCACAGTCCGCCACCGCCGGAACCAGCCGGTCCAGTTCGCGGTGCGTGCCATTGCCGGACAGCGAGACCGCGGCGATGGCCCGGCCCGCCCCGCGCAGCGGGACGGCGACACAGGACACGCCCCGGTAGGACTCCTCGCGGTCGAAGGCCGCGCCCCGGTCCCGCGCCGCGAGCAGCTCGCTGCGCAGCCCCTGCGGGCGGCTGACCGTGCGGGGCGTCCGGGCCCGCAGCCCACGCCGGATCACCTGCTCCACGAGCGCGTCGTCGCTGAACGCCAGGATCGCCTTGCCGGCCGCGGTGCAGTACGCGGGCAGCCGGCCGCCGACCCGCGAGGGCACCGCGGTGTCCATCGCCCCGCCGATCCGCTCCACCACGACCACCTCGGCGTCGTCGAGCACCGACAGATGCACCAGATGGCCGGTGGACTCGTGCAGATCGTGCAGATGCGGCAGGGCCGCCCGGCGCAGCCGGTGGTGGTGGGAGGCCAGCGCCCCGAGCTCCAGCATGCCCATGCCCAGGCGATAGTCGCGGCCCTCCCGCTCCAGCCAACGCAGTTGCATCAGCTGGTCGAGGATGCGGTGCGCGGAGGATCTGGGCACCCCCGAGCGCTCCACCACCTCGGTCAGCGTGAGCCGGGGATCCGTGCTGCTGAACGCGCTCATCACCCGCGCGGCCTTCTCCAGCAACGACAGCGGCGGGCAGTCGCCCTCCAGGGACTGCTGCGTCATCGGCATACCTCCCAAGGAACCCCACAGAACGGCCAACACCCCGGCGGCGCACCGTTGGTACGGACCGGGGAAGGGTCGTGACCAGGTTTTTTCCGGGGTTGCGGGGAGACTGCCAGCCCTCCCGCTGAGTGGGAAGAGGGTATTTCGTTTCGGAATAGTAAAGCGTACGTTCCTCCCACCCCCTGTCGCGGGACGGAGCGGCAGGGGGCCCATCCGTACGACCCGAGAGGGGATGCGCATGCGCGACGACGACGTACTCGCAGCGGTCCGCGAACTCGCCCCCACCCTGCGTGAGCGCGCCGCGGAGGCCGAGACGCTCCGCAGAGTGCCCGACACGTCCATCAAGGACCTTCAGGAGGCCGGCTTCTTCCGGCTGCTCCAGCCCCGCGCCTACGGCGGACTGGCCGCCGACCCGCTCGTCTTCTACCGATGCGTCAAGGAGATAGCCAGGGCCTGCGGTTCGACCGGCTGGGTCGCCTCCGTCGTCGGCGTCCACCCCTGGCACGTGGCGCTCTACGACCGCCGAGCCCAGGACGAGGTGTGGGGCGACGACCCGCACGCCCGGATCTCCTCCTCGTACGCCCCCACCAGCCAGGTCACGCCCGTCAACGGAGGCTTCCGGGTATCCGGGCGCTGGCACTTCTCCTCCGGCTGCGACCACACCGACTGGGCGCTGCTCGGCGGCCTGGTCACCGACGACGACGGCAAGCCGATAGAGGTCTACACCTTCCTGGTGCCGCGCACCGACTACCGCATCGTCGACGTCTGGGACACCGTCGGCCTGCGCGGCACCGGCAGCAACGACATCGTGATGGACGACGTCTTCGTCCCCGAGCACCGCGCCCTCGGCTTCGGCCCGGTCAGCGCCCTCGACTGCCCCGGGCACCAGGTGCACTCCGACCCGCTCTACCGGCTGCCGTACGCCGCCGTCTTCACCACCACCATCGCCACCCCGATCGTCGGCATCGCCGAAGGCGCCTACGACGGTCATGTCGCCGCCACCCGCGAGCGATTCCGGGTCTCCTTCGGCCAGCAGGTCGCCGAGGACCCCTTCGCGCAGCTGCGGATCGCCCGCGCGGCCAGTGACATCGACGCCGCGTGGCTCCAACTGAGCCGGAACATAAGCGAGTTGTACGAGCTCGCAGTGCGCGGTGAGTCGCTGCCGATGGCGCTGCGCACCCGCACCCGCCGCGACCAGGTCCTCGCCACCGAACGCGCGGTCGGCGCCGTCGACCTGCTCATGGAGAACGCCGGCGGCGGCGCCATGCGCACCGGACCGAACGCCGTCCAGCGCGCCTGGCGCGATGTGCACACCGGCCGCGGCCACGCGGCCAACGACCCCGAGCGGGCGCTCGTCCTCTTCGGCCAGGGCGCGCTCGGCATCGACATCCAGGACACGATGCTGTGATCACCTACGCGAACACCTCGAAGACCGCGAAGACCGACGGCCTGACCCTGCACTACAACGAAGCGGGGCCCCAGGACGCGCCGGTGGTGATCATGCTGCACGGCGGCGGCCCCGGCGCCTCCGGCTGGTCGAACTTCGGCCGCAACCTGCCCGTCTTCGCCAAGCGGTTCCGCACGCTGCTCATCGACCAGCCCTGCTACGGCGCCTCCGACAAACCCGAGCCGGACCGGGACTTCTTCTCCTTCGCGGCCGGTGCCGTGGCCGCCCTGATGGACCGTCTCGGCCTGGAGAAGGCCCACTTCATCGGCAACTCGCTCGGCGGCGGCACCGCCACCCGGATGGCACTCGACCACCCCGGCAAGGTCGACAAGCTCCTCCTGATGGGCCCCGGCGGCATCTCCGTCAACCTCTTCTCGCCCGACCCGACCGAAGGCATCAAGAAGCTCTTCGCCTTCAACACGACGGCCGCGCCGACCCGCGAGATGATGCGGGACTTCCTGCTGACCATGGCGTACGACCCGGCGATCGTCACGGACGAGTTCGTCGAGGAGCGCTACGCGCAGGCCGCCGACCCCGAGGCCAGGCTGGGCACCGCGCGGATGGGTGCCTCCTTCGCCAAGTGGCCGCAGGACACCATGCTGTGGCGCGAGGCCCACCGCATCGCCTGCCCCACGCTGATCACCTGGGGCCGCGAGGACCGCACCAACCCGCTCGACGGGGCGCTGGTCGCCCTCAAGACCATCCCCGACGCGCGCCTGCACGTCTTCCCGCACTGCGGCCACTGGGCGCAGACGGAGCGGTTCGACGAGTTCAACCGCCTCGCCATTGACTTCTTCTCGCACTGAGCGCCACCGAGAACCTCCGAGGGACTTCACCATGGACATTCGCTCGCTGGGCTATCTGCGCCTCGAGACCGCCACACTCGCCGAGTGGCGTACCTACGTCCTCGACATCCTCGGGATGTCCGAGGCCGAAAACACCACGGACGAGGTGCTCCACGTCCGGATCGACGACCGCATCCGCCGCTTCTCCTTCGTCGCCGGATCGCAGGACCGGCTGATCGGCGCCGGTTTCGAGGTCGCGAACGCCCGGGCGCTGGCCGACGCCGCCGCCGAACTCGAAGCCGCCGGCGTCGCCGTCGAGCACGCCGACGACGCCACCCTCGCCGAACGGCGGGTACAGGGCCTGATCCACTGCGCGGACCCGGCCGGCAACCCCCTGGAGCTCTACTGGGGCCAGGCACAGGACCACACCCCGCTCGGCACCCCGTTCGGCAACCGCTTCGTGACCGGCGACCACCTCGGCCTCGGCCATGTCGTGCTGCCCGCACCCGACATGGACGCGGCCGTCGACTTCTACGAGAACCTGCTCGGCTTCCAGCTGCGCGACCGGATGAAGCTGCCGCCCGCCGCCGTCCCGACCGGCGAACCGGGCCGCGACTTCCACTGGATGAACTTCCTCAGCCCCAACGCCCGCCACCACAGCCTCGGCCTCTACCCGGGCGCACTCCCGCCCGGCATCGTCCACTTCATGGTCGAAGTGGAGACCCTCGACGACGTCGGCTTCTGCCTCGACCGGATGCACCGGGCGGGCATCCCGATCGCCTCCTCGCTCGGCCGGCACTCCAACGACCACATGGTGTCGTTCTACGCCCAGGCCCCCGGCGGCTTCCAGGTCGAGTACGGCTGGGACGGCCTGATCGTCGACCCGGCCCTCTGGACGGCGAAGGAGATCACCGCCGACAGCTTCTGGGGCCACCAGTGGAACGGCTGATCGACCCCGCGGCATTCCGCGACACCGTCGGGCGCTTCGCCAGCGGCATCACCGTCGTCGCCACCCTCGGCGACGACGGCGAACCGGCCGGCCTGGCCTGCCAGTCCTTCGCCTCGCTCTCCCTCGACCCGCCGCTGGTCATGCTCTGCGTCGGGAAGTCCTCGACGAGCTGGCCCAGGATCGAGGCCGCGGGACGGTTCGCCGTCTCCATCCTCGCCGAGGAGCAACAGGACGTCTGCGCCGCGCTCGGACGGCCCGGCCCGGACAAGTTCGCCACCGTCGACTGGCGCCCCTCCGCACACGGCACCGTGCACATCGCCGGCGCCCTGGCCACCGTGGACTGCGTACCGGAGGCCGTCCACGAGGCGGGCGATCACCTCGTCGTCACGGCGCGGGTGCGGGAACTCGCCGCCCGCGACGGCGGATCGCCGCTGCTGTACTTCCGCGGCGCCTACGCGGCCGGAGCCTTCTGATGCCCCTCGACGCCGCGAAGCTCACCGCCGCGCCGCCCGTCCGTACCCAAGTGTGCTGGGACGACCGTGAAGTGCGGCTCTACCACCTCGCCCTCGGTGCGGGCGTCCCCGAGACCGACGAGCGCGAACTGGCCTACGTCTACGAGCGGCACGCCCGCGGCCTGGCCGTCCTGCCCACCTTCGGCACGGTCGCAGGCGCCACCGGCGGCATCGGGTTCCAGGTCTTCGACCTGCCCGGAGCCGACATCGACCTCGCCCAGGCGCTGCACGGCGGGCAGGAGATCACCGTGCACCGCCCGCTGCCCGCCGCCGCCCGTGCCACGGCCGTCACCCACGTTCCCGCCGTGTACGACAAGGGCAAGGCCGCCGTCATCGTCCAGGAATCCACCCTGTACGACGAGGACGACCACCCCCTGCTGACCCAGCGCAACCAGATCTTCGTGCACGGCGCCGGCGGCTTCGGCGGCGACCGCGGCCCCGCCCTCCGCACCCCCGTCCCCGACCGGGCCCCCGACCATGTCTTCGACGTGCCCACGCTGCGCCAACAGGCCCTGCTCTACCGCCTGACCGGCGACTGGAACCCGCTGCACGCCGACCCGGCCACGGCCCGCGCGGCCGGCTACGACCGCCCCGTCCTGCACGGCCTGTGCACCTTCGGCATGGCCGTCAAGGCTCTCACCGACCGGCTGCTGCACAGCGACCCCACCCGGGTCACGGCCTGCCGCACCCGGTTCGCCGGGGTGTTCCTCCCCGGAGAGACCCTGCGGCTGCACGTCTGGCGGCACGCCGACGGCTTCGTGTTCCGGGCGAGCGCGGCGGACCGGGACGAGGCACCGGTACTGACCGAAGCAGGTGTCACCATCCGAACGGAGCCCTGATGAGCAAGAGTTGGGACCACACCTACGACGTCGTGGTCATCGGGTCCGGTGCGGCCGGTCTCGCCGCCGCCCTCACCGCCCGGCTGCGGGGGCTGAGCGCCCTGGTCGTGGAGAAGACCGGATTCTACGGTGGATCCACCGCCCTGTCCGGCGGCGCCGTCTGGGTGCCGACCAACTTCCACCTGGACGCGGCGGGCCTGGGCGACACCCGGGAGAAGGCCCGCGCCTACCTCGACGCCACCGTCGGCGACCGCGTACCGGACGCCCTCAAGGACGCCTACCTCAGCAACGGCCCGCGCATGGTCCGCGAGTTCCACGACCGCACCGACGTGAAATTCGTCTACACCCCCGGCTACTGCGACTACTTCCCCGAAAGCCTCGGCGGCTACCCCCAGGGCCGGTCCGTCGAGCCGGCCATCTTCGACTTCCGCACGCTCCGCCCCGAACAGCGCCGCACCATGCGCCGGGCCGGCCTGCCCACGTACGGGCTGACCATCACCAGCCACGACTTCCGCTACCTCAACATGGTGGCCCGCACCTGGGCCGGCCGCCGCACCTCCGCCAAGGTCGGCCTGCGGGCCGCCAAGGCGCTGGTCACCGGCAGCAAACCGCTCTCCCTGGGCGAAGCGCTGATCGCTCGGATGCGGCACTCTCTCGACCGCCTGGGCGGCGGCCTGTGGCTGTCGGCACCCCTGACGGCACTGGTGGAGGAGGACGGCCGGATCACCGGCGTACGCGTCCGGCGCGACGGCAAGGAGGTCACCGTCGGCGCGCGCGGCGGCGTCGTCCTGGCCTCCGGTGGCTTCTCCCACAACCAGCGGCTGCGCGAGAAGCACCTGCCGGCCCCCACCTCGTCCGTCTGGTCCTCCGCCTCGGAGGGCCAGACCGGCGACGCACTGGAACTGGGCATCGAGGCGGGCGCCGCCACCGACCTCCTGGACAAGGTCTGGGGCGCCCCCTCCGTCGTACCCCCCGGCGAGCGCCCCTTCTTCCTGGTCGCCGACCGCGGCATCCCCGGTATGGTCATCGTCAACCAGGCGGGGGAGCGCTACGCCAACGAGGCGGCGCCCTACCACCGGTTCGTCGACGAGATGTACGCCCACCACACCCCCGAGGCGTCCACCGTCCCGTCCTGGCTGATCCTCGACGCGCGCGCCAAGTCCCGCTATCTCTTCCTGGGGCTCTTCCCCGGCCAGCCGTTCCCCAGGAAGTGGCTGGCCGACGGCTTCATCAAGAAGGCGGACTCGCCCACCGAACTGGCCGCCCTCATCGGCGCCCCGCCCCGGCGCCTGAACGCCACCGTCGACCGCTTCAACGGCTTCGCGCGCGCGGGCCGCGACGACGACTTCCGGCGCGGCGAGAGCGTCTACGACCGCTACTACGGCGACCCCACCCTGCCCAACCCCAACCTCGCCCCGCTGTCCAAGCCCCCCTACTACGCCATCCCCGTACACCCCGGAGACATCGGCACCAAGGGCGGTCTGCTCACCGACGCCGACGCCCGCGTGCTCCGGGAGGACGGCGGCCCGATCGCGGGGCTCTACGCCTCCGGCAATGTCTCCGCCGCGCCCATGGGGGAGACCTATCCGGGGCCGGGGGCGACGATCGGCCCCGCCATGACCTTCGGTTGGGCCGCGGTCAACCACATCGCGGAGGCGCTCCGGGCCGACTGAACGCGGGCCCGCCCGTCACCGCCGGGTGCCCGGCGCCGGATTCCCTCCGGCGCCGGGCACCCACACTACGGTCGGGGGCCGATCTCGTTGTGGGCGTCGTCCCACACGCTGATGGCCATGGCCGGACACACATCGGCGGCGTCCAGCGCCCGCTCGTCCTCCTCGATCGCGTCACTGACCGGGCGCGAGTGGCTGGCGCCGAGGACGAAGAGCTCCGGCGCGATGTTGGCGCACATCCCCGATGCCATGCACTGCCGCGGGTCGACCGCCACTTTCCAGGTCACCGCACTCACCACCCCACCGGCATGACCCGCGGACCGCGCACCAGCATCTGGCTCTTCCACTCCACATCGCCGGCCAGACGCAGAGCGGGGAAGCGCGTGATGAGGGCGCTGAGGGCTTCCTGGAGCTCCAGCCGCGCGAGCGGCGCGCCCAGGCAGTGGTGCACCCCGTGGCCGAAGCCCAGGTGCTGGTTGCCGTCCCGGGAGATGTCCAGCGTGCCCGGCGCACTGAACCGCAGCGCGTCCCGGTTGGCGGCACCCACGGCGACGAGGACGGGCGATCCGGCGCGGACCAGCGTCCCGCCGACATCGATGTCCTCCTTCGCGTAGCGCGGCTGGCCCGCGCCACTGCCCAGCGGGACGAACCGCAGCAGTTCCTCGACGGCCCCGCCGATCAGCTCCGGCCGCTCCCGCAGCAGGGCGAGCTCCGCCGGATGATCCAGCAGCGCGAGCACGAAGTTGGGGATCTGGGTGGCGGTGGTCTCATGGCCCGCGACGAGGATCCCGACACAGAGGTCGACGAGTTCCAGCTCGGAGAGCCGGTCGCCGACGTCCCGGGCGTCGATCAGCGCCGTCATCAGGTCGTCGCGCGGCGACTGCCGATGCTCTTCGATCAACTGGCCCATATAGGCGCGGAGTTCCTCGATGTTGGCGTCGAACTCCGCCGCCGTCAGCGAGCTGGTCGACAGCGCCGCGTCGCTCCACACCCGAAACCTCGGCCGGTCCTCGGCCGGCACCCCGAGCAGCCGGCAGATCACCGCGACGGGAATGGGCAGCGCATACCGGTCGACCAGGTCGGCGGGCGGCCCGGCAGCCTCCAGCTCGTCCAGCAGCTCCCGCGTGAGCTCCTTGACCTGCGGCCGCAGCTTCTCGACCTGACGGACGGTGAAAGCCTTGGCGACCAGGGAGCGCAGCCGGGTGTGGTCGGGCGGATCCATGCCGAGGATGCCGCTGTTGCGACGCCCTTCGGATGCCCGCGGCTCGTCGTGCAGCGCGCCCTCGGCCCGGCTGAACCGCTGATCGCCGAGAACCAGCCGAGCCTCGGCGTACCGCGTGACGAGCCAGGCCGGCTCCCCGTAGGCCATTTGTACTCTGAGCAGGCCGGGGCGGTTGCGCGCCCGCTCGTAGTCGTCGGCGAGCTCAAGGCTCTCGGGCGTGTTGAAGGGGTAGGAGAGTGGTGCTGTGTCGGCCGTGGTCATGGTGACCTCCCTCATGTAAGCACCTGCTTACACAAGGTAGGCCGCTCCCTCCGGGGCGGTCAACGACGCATTGTGGCCGTCATGGTGACGTGCCGCCGGAGAGGAGCGTGGCAATGGGGCGCACCCCGCACGAGAGCACCGGTGCGGCGAAGGAGCGCCGCCGGGACGCGCACGGCACCCGGCTGCGGCTGCTCGACGCCGCGTGGGAACTGTTCGCCGAACGCGGCTACGAACGTGCGACCGTCCGCGACATCGCCGCCCGCGCCGACGCCAACCAGGCCCTCCTCTTCCGCTACTTCGGCTCCAAGAAGGCCCTGTTCGGAGAGGTGATGGCACGCGGAGGCCAGGAGCAGCTGCGCACCACAGCGCCGGACCGGCTCTTCGAGGTCGCCCTGCGCGGCATGCTCGCCACCGACGGCTCGGCCAAGGACCGTTCGCTGGAGGTCTGTCTGCGCTCGATCGGCGGCAGCGACGAGATCGCGGAGGCGCTGCGGGGGCTGGGGGACGAGTACGCGGAAGTGCTGGCGACCCTCTCCTCCGCCGAAAACGGCGACCTGCGGGCCGATCTGGCGCTTTCCTGGCTGCTCGGAATTGGCTTGATGCGGGTGGTTGTCGGAAAGCAACCACTGGCGAGCGCCGACCCGGACGCGATATGCGCCCTGGCCGGCACCGCCCTGCGCACCCTGCTGGACGAGACCCAGGCTCCCGCACCGCCGAAGGAGCCGGCGCCTGCCGAAGGAGAACACCGGGCGTGACGGTGACGCCGGGCCCGGGCCCGGGCCCGGCGTCACCGTTGCGGTCGGTCGCCCCGCCGCTCCGGAACGGACAGCTCGGTACGGATCCGGCGCAGGTCGGCCGTGAGGGTGTCCAGCCAGATCACCGAGTCGACGAGCAGTGCGGCGGACACGGCGCGCACGTCCGCGTCCGACCGCGCATCCGCGGGCGGCGGCTGGGCGACCGCCAACAGCCCGCGGATGTCGAGAGGTTGAGGGGGGCCGGGCGCGGCACCACCGCCGTCGCTCGTACGCAGCTGCGCGGCGAGGCCGCGGTACTCCGCCGCGGTCTGCTCGGCCGCGTGCCGCAGCCAGCCGCCCACCGCCCGATCGGTGATCCGCCCCGGGCGGCCGGGCAGCAGCCGTTCGCCGCGCCGGGCGTGTGTCCCGGCGGCCAGCACCTTCGGCCAGTCCGGCTGCCGGGACGAATCCTCCCGCGGCTCGCTCTGATACTGGGCCAGGCTCTCCTCGGCGAGGATCATCGCGCGGTTGACGGCGATGACGCCCGCGTCGTCCGTGTCCGTTCCGGCCCTCTCCAGGACCCGCGTCGTGGTCCGCCCCACGGCATCGGCGACCGCCGAGCAGACCCCCGCCATGCTCCGGCGCACCTCGTGACCCGCACCCTTCGGCCAGGCCAGCAGCCCGCACGCCAGCCCGATCACACTCCCGGTGAGCACATCCGCGAAGCGGGTCGGAGCCAGCTGCCACGTCACGGGTGCGACCTGCGCGAACAGCGTCGCCACCACCAGCGTGAAACCGCCCTGTGCCCAGGCCGGCCCGCGCAGCGGCCCCACGGTGAACGCCGAGATCATCACCACCGGCAGCACGATCACGTACACCGCGGTGCGGTGCTCCACCAGCGCGAGCAGCACCCCGGCCGCCACCGCGCCGACCAGCGTCCCCACGAGCGCCTGCCGGACCACGGTACGGGTCTCGAGGCTGGTCGTCCGGGTGAGCGTCAGTGTCGCGAGCAGCACCCAGAAGCCGTGGGACAGGTCGAGCATCCCGGCGATGGCCCGCGCCGCGGCCAGCCCCAGGGCGAACCGGCAGGCGTTCTGGAAGATCACCGAACGCGGGGTGAAGTGCGTGGTCAGCCGCCGCTTCCACAGCTCCCACGGGTGCGCCCGCGCGTAGGCGAAGGCGTGTCCGGCAGGGTCCACGCCGACGTCGCGGTCCCCGAGCAGCAGCCGGGTCGCCAGCACCAGCACCACCGCCGAGTCGCCCGCCTGCACCGCCACCGCCCGCCGCCGCAGATACTCCAGCCGTTCGTCGGCCTCCAGCCGCTCCAGCGCGGCCACCGCCCGCCGGGTGCGTTCGGGAGCCAGCTCGGCCTGCAGCGCCACCGCGGAGGGCCCCGGCCGTCGGCCCTCCCGCAGCGCGGCTGCCGTCTGCCGTACGGCGTCATCGATGGCCTGCAGCAGCGCCACCGTCTCCGGCCGGTACGTCCCGTGCGGACTGGCCCCGCCCCCGCCGTGCAGTGCCGCCAGCTGCGCCAGCAGCGTGCGGACCGCCTCGGCGGCATGCGCCATGGCCTTGTGCGTCACGGTGGGTGAGCCGGGGAGGTCGGCGGGCGGCACCCGGGACGGACGCAGCCGGTCCGCGGCCGTGCGCGCCCGTGCGAGGGCCTCCTCCGGAGCGGGCCCGCCGTGGTGTTCCGCCAGGGCCCCGGCCGCGTCGGCGGCATCGGCCAGCAGCGAGCGGAAGGACGGCGTTCCGGGCTCCGGCAGGACGAACCGCTGCGCCGCCGCCAACAGCACCGCACCCAGTAGGAACCCGTAAACCCGCTGGTCCAGGGTGTTCGGCTCATACGGCGGGAAGCACGGCAGGATGTACAGCAGTTGCATCCCCGGGGCCGCTCCGGCGATCCGGGGGCCCGCGATCCCGGCGTAGGCGACCATGAAGCCGATGACGAGCATGCCCAGGACGGCCGCCCAGGTGCGGACGGCGAGCAGCGTACCCAGCGTGACCAGCGCCGTCCCCGCGGGGATCGCCATGAGCGTGGTGGCGGCGCGCTGCCGTCCGGAGCCCGGGATGGCGGCGAGCGCGCCCAGCGCCACCACCGCAAAAGCGGCGTAGAGGGCCATGACCGACGCGCCGAGCCCGTAACGGCACAGGTAGAAGGCGACGCAGGCGGCAACCGTCACGCGGGCCGCATTGCTCACCACGGCCCGGTGCCCCCACAGTCCAGGTCCGCCGCGCTCCACCACTCCACTATTGGCCGTCCGGCCCGCCCGCGCACCGCGGAGCCCGGAGCGCAGACCGGGTTTGGCGGACCGGCCCCCGGCTACGTACAGTTCCGCCGAAGCGTGAACAGAACACACAATCCCAGGAAAGCGGCGCAGCGGCGATGACGGTGACCGAGGAAGGCCGGGCCGACGGCGCGGGTATCGATCTGGAGCGGATGGCGGTCTGCCTGAGCGTGCTCGAAGAGCTCGACGCGCTGCCGCTCGACCACCCCGACGCGATCGCCATACGGCGCGCCACCGCGGGCATCTACCGCAAGGTCAAGCAGCGCCGCCGGCAGGAGCGCCGGTCCGCCAAGACCGCCAACGACCACGCGGTCACCGCCGCCACCGCGACCGGAGCGCCCGACCGCATCGACGACGAGACCCAGGGCCTGGCACTGGCCAGCTCCGTCACGAGCGAGATCGCCGGCATCCTCCAGCGGCCCCGGTCCTGCTACGTCTGCAAGAGCCGCTATGTCGAGGTCGACGCCTTCTACCACCAGCTGTGCCGCGCCTGCGCCGCCGAGAACCGGTCGCGCCGCGACGCCCGTACGGACCTGACCGGCAGGCGGGCCCTGCTCACCGGCGGCCGCGCGAAGATCGGCATGTACATCGCGCTCCGCCTGCTCCGCGACGGCGCGCACACCACGATCACCACCCGCTTCCCCAACGACGCGATCCGGCGTTTCACGGCGATGCCGGACAGCGCGGAGTGGCTGCACCGGCTGAAGATCGTCGGCATCGATCTGCGCGACCCGGCGCAGGTGATCGCCCTCGCCGACGAGGTGAGCGCCGAGGGACCCCTCGACATCCTGATCAACAACGCCGCGCAGACCGTCCGCCGTTCCCCCGAGGCGTACGGGCAGCTGGTCACCGCCGAGTCCGCCCCGCTGCCGGCCGGCGAGCTGCCCGCCTCCCTCGTCCTCGGCCACTTCGGCAGCGGCGCCCCCGCCCTGCCCGCGGCCGGCGCCGAGCACGGCGGCCTGACCGCCGAGCACCTCACCGCCCTCGCCCTGACCAGCGGTTCCGCCTCGCCGGCCCGGATCGAGGCGGGCACCGCGATCGACGCCGGTGGTCTCGTACCCGACCTCCACGCGAGCAACAGCTGGATCCAGAAGGTGGACGAGGTCGACCCGGTCGAGCTCCTGGAGGTCCAGCTGTGCAACATGACCGCGCCCTTCCTCCTGGTGAGCAAGTTGCGCCCGGCGATGGCCGCCGCCACCGCGCGCCGTAAGTACGTGGTGAACGTCTCCGCGATGGAGGGCCAGTTCAGCCGCGGCTACAAGGGCGCCGGGCACCCGCACACCAACATGGCCAAGGCGGCCCTGAACATGCTCACCCGCACCAGCGCCCGCGAGATGCTGGAGACCGACGGCATTCTGATGACCGCCGTGGACACCGGCTGGATCACCGATGAGCGCCCGCACCCCGACAAGATGCGGCTGGCCGACGAGGGCTTCCACGCCCCGCTCGACCTGGTCGACGGCGCGGCCCGCGTCTACGACCCGATCGTCCGCGGCGAGCTGGGCGAGGACATCCACGGCTGCTTCCTGAAGGACTACGCCCCCGCGGCCTGGTGACCCCACGTCAGGTGAATCGGCGGCCGGCCGTGCAGGGCCCGCCGCGGGCGGATCGGCGGCCGGTCGGACCAATGGCCCGGCGCAGGTGGTCGGTTGCCGCCCGGCCCGGCCGTGCCGCCCGCTATCGTGCCCCGGTATGGATCATGCCGAGCCGTTCATCGATGCCGCCGCCGAGCACCAGGTCTGCTGGTTCTGCCCGTCCCTGCGGCTGCCCGCGGGCGGCTTCGACGTGCTGGCGGCACCGAGCCGGGACTATCCGTTCGATGCCGCCGACGGATTCCGCTACCACCGCGTGACGCGGGTGCCGGCGTGCGTCCATCCCGGGAAGGTCGGCCTGGCGGCGGGCGCCTACCGTTCCGAGGGCCGGCTGCCGGAGCTGCCCGAGACCGCTGAGCCGGTGGCGGCTCCGGCTCCCGCCCCGGCACCGCCCCGCGAGCCCGATCCGGCCCCCGTACGGGCGCTGTTGGAGCGACGGGCCCGGCGCTCGAAGCGGCGCAGCATCCACGAACCGGCCCCGTTCGAGGGCCCGTTGCCGCCCGGTGTGCCGGACCGGGTCGACGACCTGGCCCCCTGGATCCGGTCCCTGATGGCCGCCGCGCCGCCCGACTCACTCGCCGAGGTCCTGGCCGGCGCGGAGACGGCCGCCCGCGAGCGCTTCCCGGACGAGGCCGTGCTGGACGTGCTGCGGCAGGTGCTGGCGGGGGACTGAGCGGGTGCCGGCGGGAGAGTGAAGGGCGCCGCACACGCACGAGCCGGCGCGAAGGCCGTGCCGGGGGAGCGGGCGGGCGGAGCGGATCCGGCCGGAACTGAACACCGGCGCCGCTCGGTCCGTACTACCCCTCATCACTCATCGTCTGAGGAGGGGCACATGAACGAGCCCACCACGCCATCGCTGGCCGCGCTGCCCGACGGAGAGGCCGAACTCCGTGTGGTGCTCCGGCTGCAGTGGGAGGACGTCGCCGCGCTCGGCCAGGAGGCGGGGCGGCTGGCCGCGCGGTTGCGGCGGCCGGTGAGTCTGGACGAGGCCGCCAGCCACCGGCTGCGCGGGCGGCCCATGGGAGGCCACGCCAAACCCGCGGCGCCGGAGCGCTCCCAGCCCGCCGTGGCGCAACCCGCGGCCGTCGCGCAGCCGGCGGCCGTGTCGACGCTGCCCGGTCGGTCGCCGGGGGAGCAGGCACGCCAGGCGATCGAGAAGATCACCGGAGGTGTCGGCCACGAGACGGCCTGACCGGCCCCTGGGGCTCCCCGCCTTCTGGTGCGCGGGGAGCCCGGGGCCGGACCGGCCCGGGGGTCAGGACTGGGGCCGCTTGCCGTGGTTGGCGCCGTTCTTGCGGCGGGCCTTCTTCTTGCGGCGTCGCTTGGAGGACATGCCGGCTCCTTTCTCGATGAGGGCGCTTCCCCTCCTTCCTACCATTTCGCTGCGTGGAGGACCCGGCCCCCCGGTCACGTTCACCCGTCGCATTCCTCCGTCGCATTCACCCGTCGGCCGGCGGCCGCCGCAGCACATAGACGCCGACACACACCGCGAGCACGATGACGCAGCCGGCGAACACCAGACCGGCATCGCGCAGGCCCAGTGCCTGCGAGAGCGCTCCGACGCCCACGACCGGCAGCGAGATGCCCAGGTAGGCGACGAGGAAGAAGGCCGAGATGGTGCCGCCCCGGTGCTCGGGGGGCGCCGCCGCGCCGACGGCGGTCAGGCCCGCGCGGAAGGCGAGACCCTGGCCGGTGCCGCCGCACACCGCTCCGATCACCAGCACCGGCAGCGACTGCACCGCCAGGGACGTACCGACCAGCACCAGGCCCACCACCAGCACCAGGCAGCCGCCCGGCAGTGCCCGCCGCACCCCCAGCCGGCCCGCCAGCAACTGGCCGAGGGTCGAGCCCAGGAAGACGGTGAAGACGGTCGCCCCGGACACGGCCAGGTTGTGCACGTCAAGGGTCTGGCTCTCGAAGCTGGGGGCGACGGCGGTGAACAGTCCCAACAACGAGAACCCGGCGAACGCCGCGACCGCGGAGGGCGTGAACACCCCTCGTACCTCGGCCGGCAGGTGCAGCCCCGCCGGCCGCAGCCGCGCGGGCCGCTGCCGGCGGCGGACGGTCTCCGGCAGGAACCAGGTGAGGACCGCGGCCACCGCCACCAGCAGCAGATGCGTCAGGAACGGCAGCGCCAGCGGCCACGGCGCGTACTGGGCCAAGGCGCCCGCGAGCAGCGGACCACATCCCAGGCCGCCCATGTTCGCCGCCGTGGCGGCGAATCCCGCACGCTCCTCCTGCCCGGGTTTCGCCAGTTCCAGCACCGTGGCGGTCGCCGCGCCGCTGAACAGGCCCGCGGCGAACCCGGAGAGCACCCGCCCGGCGAACAGCGCCGGCAGCCCGCCTTCGAAGAGGAAGCACAGGGCGCTGGCCGCGGACAGCCCGAGGGCACACAGCAGTACCGGCCGCCGGCCGATCTGGTCGGAGACATTGCCCGCGAACAGCAGCACGGCGATCACCCCGAGCGCGTACGCGGCGAAGACCACGGTGACCATCAGCTCGGAGAACCCGAGCTCCTGGCGGTAGAGCCCGTACAGCGGTGTGGGCAGGGTGGTGCCCGCCATACCGATGGCGAACACCCCCGCGGCCGCGAGATACCCCAGGTGTCGTCCCGGTCGGCGATCTGTGTGAAGGAACATGACGCCAACCGTAGGAGCCGGTCGCACAGGTATCCCGCTCCCTCGCGCCTATCTTGTGCCTTCATGGACCGCATCTCGCGCGCGACGCCCGAAGAGACGAACCCCCTGCGCCTCCTCTCCCTCGACCGGCTCCGGCGGCGGACCAGCATGAAATGGCGCAGATACCCGCCGGACGTGCTGCCGCTGTGGGTGGCCGAGATGGACGTCCCGCTGGCCCGGCCGGTGGTACGGGCGGTCGCCGACGCGATGGAGCTCGGCGACACCGGCTACCCGGAAGGGTCTGCGTACGCCGAGGCGCTGGCGGAGTTCGCGCGGACGCGCTGGGGGTGGGACGGGGTCGCCGTCGCGCGGACGGCGATCGTGCCCGATGTGATGCAGGGCGCCGTCGAGATGCTGAAACTGGTCACCGGCCCCGGCGACCCGGTGGTGGTCAACTGCCCGGTCTACCCGCCGTTCTACCAGTTCGTCACGCACATGGACCGGAGTGTGGTCGAGGCGCCGCTGGGCGGGGATCAGCGGATCGACCTCGCCGCGCTGGACACCGCCTTCCGGCGCGCCGTCACGGGCGGGCGGCGCGCCGCGTATCTGCTGTGCAGCCCGCACAATCCGACCGGTACCTGCCACACCGCCGACGAACTGGCTGCCGTCGCCGCACTGGCCGACCACCACGGCGTGCGGGTGGTGGCGGACGAGGTCCACGCCCCGCTCGTGGCCTCCGGGGTGGCGTTCGTGCCGTACTTGAGCGTGCCCGGCGGGGAGCGGGGCCTGTCGCTGATGTCGGCGTCGAAGGCATGGAACCTCGCCGGGCTCAAGGCCGCCCTCGCCCTCGCCGGTCCGGCCGCGGCCGAGGACCTGGCGCGCCTGCCGGAAGAGGTCTCCCACGGCCCCAGCCACGTCGGGGTCATCGCCCACACCGCCGCCCTGGGCGACGGCGTCCCCTGGCTCGACGCCCTGCTGCCCGGCCTCGACGACAACCGCCGCCTGCTGAGCGGCCTGCTGGCCGAGCACCTGCCGGCAGTCCGCCACCGGCCCGGGGAAGCCACCTTCCTCGCCTGGCTCGACTGCCGCGCACTCGGCCTCGGCGACGATCCCGCGGCCGTCTTCCTGGGACGCGGGCGGCTGGCGCTGAGTTCCGGCACGGCCTTCGGGACCGGGGGAGCGGGGCATGTGCGGCTCAATCTGGCGACCTCACCGGAACTGATCACCGAGGCGGTACGGCGGATGGCGGCGGCCGTGGCCGGCGTCTGACGCCCTCCGGGCGGACGCCGGGACTTCGGCCGCACTCCTCTAGGCTTCTCAGTCCCACACGACACACGAACACCAGTGCAATCGGATTCACCGGCTCTTGCAGAGCGATCAGGGGGAAACGGGGAACATGGCAAACGGTTGGATACCGCCGACGGATGTCGAACTCGACCTGTACGAAGCGAAGTCGTGCGAGGACTGGGACGCCTACAAGCGCATCCTGCTGGCCGCCGACACCTTCACCTACGCGGACAAGGAGGAGGTCGACGAGGTCGGCGGCAAGGCGTCGATGCTGCTGTTCAAGGCCCCCGACGGCGGGCGTTGCTTCGTCGTCCACACCCGCGGCCGGATGCCGGACCACCATCCGAAGCTCGTGCTGTGCACGATCCATCTGCCACCGGTGTCCGAGACGGACGAGGTGGACGAGGACGGCCGGCTCCCCGGACTGCTCGTCAACCCCGGGGCCCCCGAAGGGGCGTTCTTCCCCGGCTACCACGGTCAGGACGCCGACTGGCAGGCGCTCGTGGACGACGTGCCGGAGCGCGGGCACGACGACGATGAGCTGATCACCAAGTACTCCGGCCCGCTCCAGGGCCCGCTCGCACACGGCCTGGCCTGCGGCGCACACCTGGCCGTGCACAACCAGGTGGTGTGGAACGACCTGGGCGACGTGTGCGGCGACTACCTCCGTGACGTTTCCACACTGCGCGACTCCTGGGACGTCGAGGACCGCGAGCGGTGGCTCGACCAGCTCACGTACCTGCTGGAGGGGCGCAACAGCCCGCCCCTCCCGGAGTTCGCGCTGATGGTCCGTCGTGAGCTCGCGCGCCGTCAGCCCGGTGCGCACACCGACCCGCAGGTATGGCGCCGGGTGACCGCCGTCAACCTCCGTGAACGCGGTGCGGACGACGAGACGGTCACCGAGGCCACGGCGCTCATCGGCCGGATCATCCGCTACGAATCCCGCTTCCGTGCCGACGGCATCCTGCCTCCGGACGGCTGGGTCACCTCGGCCCTCGGCTACGACTTCGGGCGCGCGGTCAGCTTCGCCCGCTGGGGCCTGGGCGCCCGCTTCACCGACGAGCCCGAGACCGAGAAGGCCGTGATCCGCGCCGGCGAACTCTGCCAGGAGCACTACGCGACATGGGAGGAGTTCTCGGCGGGCTACATCCTCGGCCGCGCCCTCCGCTTCGACGAGGAGTCCTTCGGCCACATGTACAGCTCCGCGCTGACGCCGCACCGCATCCTCACCGAGGACCTGGCCGGCCCCTGGCGGACCATCCCCTTCCGGTCGGGACCTGATTCCAGGGCGGGATGACGGGCGAGGCGGTTCCCCGGGCGGGACGTCCCACCGCCCGGCAGCTCCCCGCCGACCATCGACCGAGCAACCGCCCTGATATCGAGCAACTGCCCTGATTTCGCGACAACTTAGCCCATGTGCTGGCCGAAACCCGGCCGGTGTGCAACGCCGCCGTCACCTCGCCCGTCCTCCCGCATGCACCTGTAGGCAATTCTTCTGTGGAGGTACCTCTTGCGACGGTGGGGAACAGCAGCCGCGGCACTCGTACTGGCTGCCGCCGGGCTGGCGACCACGGCCGGGGCGGCCGCCGCCGCGACCGGCCCGGTGGGCGGGGCCGGCCGGACCGGGGCGTGCGCGACGGCCTGGGGCAGCGGCGACAAGTCGGCCACGGACGCATACGCCGCGCCGCTGACGAACATCAGGACCAGCCGGAACGCCTGCTACGACCGCATGGTCTTCGACATCGGCGGGGCGAGCGGCAAGGCCGGCTACCACGTCGGCTATGTCAGCGCCTTCCACCAGGACGGCTCCGGCGAGCGGATACCGGTCAAGGGCGGCGCCATCCTGCAGATCTTCGTGTCCGCGCCCAGCCACGACCCGTCCAGCGGCAAGCAGACCTACGCCGCCCAGGCCGGGAAGCCGCTGCCGGGCGTGCACCTCGCCGGGTACCGGACCTTCCGGGACACCAGGTTCGGGGCGAGCTTCGAGGGCCAGACCCAGGTCGGCCTGGGCACCCGGGCCAAGTTGCCGTTCCGGGTGTCCCGGTCCGGTCATGAGCTGATCGTGGACGTCGCGCACACCTGGTGAACCGCCGCGCCGCCTCGGGCCGCCCGGCCGCACCCCAGTGGTGGCCGGGCAGTCCGGTCCGGCCGCCGGACCGGATGGCCGAAGTGCGACGTATCCAATATTCCGGGTGGGTCCGCCTGCAACCGGCACGTCGGGCAAATAGTCATACCTGACATGAACCGACTACTGAACCTTCGTGGACGGCGGTGGGGCACCGGCCGCCGCGCCGGTGCGGCGCTTGCCGTCGCGGCGCTGACGGTGCCGCTGACGGTGGCCCTGAGCTCTCCCGCCTCCGCCGCCGCGTCCCCGTGCAACGCCCTGCGCGGTCCGTATCAGCAGCAGGCCGAGAAGTTCCTCGGGCTCCGGGTGGACGGGCGGCAGTCGGCGTCCGACTGCCGGGCGATCCGGGCCTTCCAGACCGGCCACGGCATCAGCCCCAACATCGGCTACGCCGGCCCCGTCACGTGGGGCGTGATGCGCCTCGTCGCGCAGCAGCAGGCCGCCGGGCGCACCCCGAACAAGGCCCACAAGTGCCCGACGAACAAGGGGCGCACGGCCTGCGTCGACCTGACCCGCCAGATCAGCTGGATCCAGGACGGCTCGAAGCTGGTGTTCGGCCCCGTGCCGGTCCGCACCGGCCGTGACGGCTACGAGACCCGCACCGGCGCCAAGAAGATCTACTGGCGCCATCTGCACCATGTGTCGACGCTCTACGACGTCGCCATGCCGTACAGCCAGTTCTTCGACGGCGGCCAGGCGTTCCACTCCATCAGCGGCAGCGTCTGGTCGGCGCCCGGCTCGCACGGCTGCGTCAATATGCGCGACAAGGACGCGAAGAAGTACTGGTCCCTGCTCAGGAACGGCGACGACGTTCACGTCTACGGCCGCAAGTCCGGCACCTGAGCCGTCCGACGGCTCCGCCGTGCCCGTCCACCGGTCGGGCACGGCGGAACAGCGCCCGGCTATGCCGGATGCCGGGTGGTGCGTGAGGCGGCGGGCAGGGCACAGGCGGCCGTGCCGCCCGGCAACCGGTGGCGGTTGCGCGCGATCAGCCGGTAGACGCCGTGCGCGGCCCAGCGCGCCGGCGGGAGGGTGAGCACCGCGCCCACCAGCGGCCAGCCGCCGGGTGCACTGAGGAGAAGCTTCGCGACGGCCTGGGCGCCGCCGTACACGTCCCCGGCGGGCGTCACCCACAGCACTTCGTGCTCGGCCCGCTGCCCGCTGATGCCGAGCGCGTCGAGATCGGTGAACTGCCACGGCGTCGCCGTGCAGCGCGGCCGCAGACGCCGCTCGGCGAACCGCACCGAGGATGTACAGAAGGCGCAGTCTCCGTCGTAGACGAGTACGGGTTGTTTCCGCACGGGCCGTCCCCCTTCGATGTGCTGCCGGCGCCGGCACCCGAAACGTTACCGCGAAGGATCCCGGGTGGAACGCCGGCCCCGCCCGAGCAGATCGGGACGGGCGGGGCCGGAGGGGATGGGGCCGGCGGATCAGCGCGCGAGCAGGTTGTACAGCGCCATCGGGGTCACATAGCCGGGCCAGCGGTGGTCGGCGAAGAGATGCACCCCGGCATCCTGATAGCACTGGTCGGCGAGTTGTGAGCAGATCATGTGGCGGGTGCTGGCGACGTAGCGGCGCAGACCCGGCACGGGCAGATGGAAGCGGTGCGCGGCGATCGCCGCGTAGTCGAGGAAGCTGTACGGCACTCCGACGTACCGGGTGGCCGCTTCGCAGATGGCGGTGCGTTGCTGCTCGGTGAGCCCCTCGGGGCAGACGTAGAGCACATCGGCGTCGCTGTACCGGTCGAGGGGGCTGATGCGGGCCCCGCCCGGCTCGGCTTCCAGCAGCCGGTCGCCGGGCAGGACCACGAAGGCGTGTTCGTAGTCGGCGAAGCCGTCCTTGTTGATCCACTGCCCGAGGCGGATCAACTGTCCGGTGACACCGGATATTTGGGTGAGTCCGATGTCGCCGGGCAGGGGATGGGTGTGCTTCATGAGCAGCTCCCGGGGGCGCCGAGGTGAATTACCCCGGGTGATACCCGATGTGCACAGGGTGATAACCGAAGTGCGGCCGGGGCGTGCGGGATCCGGCCGCACCGCCCCGCATCCGGCCGCGCTCCGCCCGTGCGTCACGCCCGGCGGACGACCAGCTCCGTGTTCCGGTCCGTCGCCGCTCCCGCCATCGACTCCCGCACGCCCCCGGACAGGCCGGCGCCGAGGCCCGGAGCGTTGTACGACAGCTCGCGGTAGAGGGAGGCCAGCCCGACGGCCGACAGGTCGTGGAGGTCCGTGCGGTGCGGTGCGGCGGACTCGATGAGGGTGGTGAACAGCGACACCGTCCCGTCATGGTTGTCGGCGAGTTCGAAGAGTCTCGCGTGGTGCGGATAGTCCACGTGCGAGGCGGTGTTGACCTCCCAGAAGGAGCGGGAGGCCGTGGGGTGGGGGTGCGGTGTGATGCGGTTGATGTGGCTGTGGCCGTTGATCCAGGCCACCACGTTCGGGAACCGCCCGAGCAGCGCGATCACCTCGTCGCCGTCGTGCCGCTTCTCCTCCGTGCGCGCCGCGTCGGGGCGCCGCGTCATGCTGGGGCTGTGGTGGTGGCTGAAGACGAGGATGTGCGCGTCATCGGCCCCCGCATTGCGCGCCGGCCGCCCGTCCGCGTCGTGGTAGCGGGCGCTGTGTGCGACCAACGTCCGCTCCAGCCAGGCGAGTTGTTCGCTGCCCAGCGATCCCTCGTAGTGGCCGCTGCGGTAGGTGGTGTCGATGCTGATGCCGATGACACCGTCCGCGACGTCGAAGGAGTAGTACATCCGCTCGCCGTCCAGGTGGTTCTCGCTGTATCCGTGTCCGGCGGGCCCCGCCCCCGCGAAGGCCGGGTCCAGGTGCGCGCGCAGATACTCCTGCGGCGTGATCATGCGCCGGCGCTCGTCGGGCGTCACGGTCTGCGCCCGGGAGGCGTTGCGGCGCAGCATGTCCTTGAGGACGGTGCTCTTGGGGTCTCCGCCGGTCTTCAACGCGCGGGCGACGGCGGCCACGTCGGCATCCGGCAGGGAGAACACCTTGCGTGCCCCGGTGACATGGTCCCGCAGTACGGGATCGTGCGGCGACAGGCAGCCGCCCGGCAGATCGTCGTGGTTGCCGGGCGTGGAGTACCAGGGGATGTGCAGTCCGGGGCTGACCACCGGGCGCAGCGCGGCGTCCAGATAGCCGGGTATCTCGGGCAGACCGCGTCGTTTGTCCTGGTCGCGCAGGCCGCTTTCCGGATGCCAGTACAGCGGGAGGCCGGAGTTCTGCACCCCTTCGTACGACCTCGGGTCCCCGGTGTTGGGCGTGACGCGGCCCCCGCTCATGACCGTGAGGAACCACTCCAGCTCCACCGCGGAGTGGTTGTCGATGTTGTCCCCGGTGGACATCACGAACGCCGGCGGCCGGCCGGTATGGGGCCCGCCGCCGAGCGCGTTGACCTGCTCCACCAGGGAGACGCAGCCGGCCACCGACAGCGCCTCCTGCGCCCGCCAGGACCCCGCCGACCGGGCACGCAGGAACTCGGTGCGCAACGGGTTCTGGACGTCGGCCACGTGAAGGTCGGTGAACTGTACGAAGCACGCCAGCGGTGTCCGCCGGTCCGCGCGTCCGCCGCGGGCGGTGGCGAGCTCGGGCCGGACCACCACCGGCCAGCCGGGGCCGGAGACGATACGGCGGTAGCCGCCGTGACCGGCGAGACGCGCCGTGGTCTCCAGGGTGGTGGTGCCGTACGGTGCCGCTCGCCGGACGGCCGGTGGCGCCGGGGGAGCGGACGCCGTGGGCGGCGGGGTGTCGGCGGACGCGCTGTCCGTGCGCCGGCCCGGCAGGGCCCAGGCGGCCCCGGCCCCGGCGACGGCTGCGCCTGAGGTGAGAAGGAATCGACGACGGTTGGTGGTGGTCTCGCTACCGGCCATGTGGCCCTCCGTGCGGTGACCGGCGTACCGGTCACAGCGGTGTCACCAAGCGGAACATCTCCTTCCGAAAGCCTTGGTGGCGAAGGGGACCGGCACCTGAACGGCACCGGAACGCGCCGCACCCATCACCCGTCGGCATTCCCCGCCGACAAGCGTCGGCGCCACCGCGGAGGCCGTGTGCGGCTCGTCGCGGTAGCGCCGGGTTCGGGGCGGGCCGATGTGGGTTCGGGCCCGGGCCGAGGCCGGGTTCAGACCCGGGCCGAGAAGGGGCAGGCCCAGTCGGCGGGCTTGCGGCGGCCCGAGTACCGCCGGGCCTCGGAGAGCATTTCGTACTCCACGAGGTTGGGGTTGATGTCACCCTGCAGCTCGATGTCCTGCTTGCGGATCTTCTCCTGCAGCCGCTCCCACAGGCCCGCGGCCTTGATCCGGTCGAACTGGGCGTGGGAGTTGAAGGCCAGCATCGGGAAGGGCGGGCGGCGGCCGATCCGGCTGTGGGTCTCGTGCAGTCCGATCACGAAGAACGGGTGGCCGGCCACGCTGTAGGCGAACGCACCGGAGGACGGGTCGGGGTCGTAACCGTCGGCCCAGGAGTGCGTGCGGCTGTCATGATCGTGCACTGCCTGCAGCTGCCGCCACATCAGCTGTTCGAACTCGACCTCCGAGACCATCAGCGGACCGGAGAACGTGGCGACGAAGCTGGTGAAGGGCTTGGCGCTCCAGTCCACCGCGGCCACGTACGCCTGCAGGTCGGCCGCCATCTGCTGGGCGGCTCCGTCATCGCCGAACCACGTGTAATGGTGGTGGGCTATGCCGCCCTGCCGCCATGCCGAACGGCCGGCCAGGCAAGGGAACGAGTCGCCGAGCAGGAACTGCCCGACTTCAGTGGCGGCGGAGACGTCAACCGTCATGTTCGCGATACCTTTGGTCAGAGGGAAACCACCCGTGGTGGGGACCACGGCAGTCAAGATCGGACGTGGCCGTTTCGTCAAGCCAGGAACGGAGCACCCCGTCCGCTTCCGGCACCCGCACCGCTCTGACCAGGGCTTCAGCGGTCGGCTCGGGCATCCGCTCAGCACCGCCGACGACCGCCCACGACACGCGAGAAGCGCCCGGCTCCCGGCGGTCGCCCGGCCCGGGACGCACTGGGCGACCGGGGCCGGGCGACTGGTCCGGCCGGAGCGCACCGGGCTGCGGCCGGGCGGGGGCGATGACCCCGGCGGGGCGGGCCAGGGCCCCCTCGTGCGCGGCCGCGTGGTGACCGGTGCGGGTGCGGTGGCCGAGGCACCGGGAGCAGCACCCGACAGCCCCTCGGACGGCGCTGCCGGGCGCAGCGTCGGAGGCGGGCGAGAACGGAATCGCAGGAACGGGGGACCCGGCACCCCCGCGGCCCGCGAGTGGCCGGCGTCACATTCCCCCGTATTGACCTTCACATCAATGTGAAGGTTCGAGCATGGCCATCAAGCGAAACCGCCGCACACTGCAGACACGAGGTGAGCTCTGATGGACAATCAGCTCTTCGACTACAGCCCGATCGTCGAGCGGGAGCCGATCCGGTGGCCGGGTGGCGCCCGGCTGGCCTTCTACGTCGCGGTGAACGTCGAGCACTACCAGGTCGACCGCCCCTCGACGAGCATCTTCCCCGGCACCGCGGAGCTGGCACCGGACCCGTTGAACTACGGCTGGCGCGACTACGGCCCCCGGGTCGGCATCTGGCGGCTGATCGAGAGCCTCGACCGGCACGGGCTGCGCGCGAGCGTGATGCTCAACTCCGACGTCGCCGAACGCTACCCGCAGATCATCCGGGCGGGCCGCGAACGCAACTGGGCATGGGCCGCACACGGCAGGAACAACTCCGTCTTCCAGGCCGACATGACACCCGACGAGGAACGCGCCTATCTGGCCGACGTCGTCCACACGATCGAGAAGGCCACCGGGCGGGCGCCGCGCGGCTGGCTGGGCCCGGCGCTCACCGAGACCTTCCGGACGCCCGAACTGCTCGCCGAGTTGGGGCTGAGCTATGTGATGGACTGGTCCAACGACGACCAGCCGTACCGCCTGAACGTGCCCGGCATGCTGAGCGTCCCGTATTCCATCGAGGTCAATGACATCAGCCTGTTCGTCGGCAAGAGCCTCAGCGGGCCCGACTTCGTCCGGATCGTCAAGGACCAGCTGGACCAGCTCTACGAGGATGCGGCCGACAGCGGCCGGGTGATGTCGCTGGTCCTGCACCCGTTCGTCATCAACCAGCCGTTCCGGCACAAGTACTTGGACCAGGCGCTCGCGTACATCGCGAACCATCCCGGCGTCTGGCTGACGACCAGCGACGAGATCGCCGCGCACTACGCCGGAACCCTCGGCGGTGCGGCGGCCTGACGGCCCGGGCCGACGGCCCGTTCCCGCGGATGATCCGCGCAGGGCGGTGAGCGGGAACGCTCGAGGCGGCGCCGGCGGGTAGCCGGATGCTCGGGCCACTACACCGCCTCCCGCCGGGCCGCCGTATCCCCTGCGCCGCGCTCCGCTGCCGCCGCTGTCGCCGCTGTCGCCGCTGTCGCCGGGAACAAGGAATTCCCGGATGGGGCATTCCCTCCCTTGCTTCGTATTTCCTCTTGACTCTGCCTGAGCAGGGAGGAAACTGGTTATTACACCAGACAGCCGGAGAGCCCCACCGTCGACAGAGACGTTTGTTGGCAGGCGACCCTTGACGTGGCCCTGGCCAGGCCCCCGGAGGTCCCCGGCGCCGGAGACTCAGCGACGACTGAGACAGATGGCGACGAGGTGGACCACCGGGGACTGTGTTGCGCTCACGCGCGCGTCGGCCACGTCAGGGAGGCAGGCGCCGCACCGCGCAGAGCCGGGCAGCTCGCCGCGGTCCGCTCGTGTCGCCGTCCGGCCGGAAGACGGAGAACTCCCGGCAGCGTGGGCCCCTCCCGCAACGGCAAGGGCACCGACCGTGGCCCGCCCGGCCCGTACGGTGCCCCCTCGCCGCCGTCCTGCTGCGGCCCGGCCCGGCCCGGCCCCTCGCCCGCACCGCCAGGAGCAGCCCATGAATGCCCAGCAGGCCCGAGAGCTCGTGCACGCCGTCTTCGGCGCCCGGATCCATGCCGAGGTGACCGGATTCCCGGGCGGCAACCTGTCACTCGCCATCACCGGCAGCCTGCACTCCGCCACCGTCGACGGACACCCCGACACCGGCTGGGCCTACAGCATCGACCCCGCCGAGGACGACGGATTCACCGGCCACGACAAGGTCGCGGACACCCTGGAGGAGGCGCTGCGCGACATCCGCGTACGGCTCGCCGGCTGACCGGAGAGTCGCGGCGGACGAGACGCTGCTCGATCTGTTCCAGCGCCCACCGGAGAAGCCGACGGGTGGTCCGCACCCGGTGCGCAGGGTGGCGGCGAGGGCGATGGATCCGGCAGCCGCGCGGGAGCAACGCGCCGGCCCGGCGTGGACGGGGCGGGCCCGGCTCCTGGTGAGAGGGGTGATGCGGGTAGATTGAGTGCCGGACTGTGCCGCCCGTACCCGGAGACGTGCGCAAGGCCGCCCTTCCGTCGAACACGTGGGCGCGCTGTCGGAAACCGCCGACAGTGCCGAGCCGCTCCACCCCGCCCGCCCACCGCCGACACCGTCGTGTCCGGCACGTTCCGGAGTCCGAAAGCTTGAGCACCGAGTACGCCACGCGTCGCCCTGCCCCCACGAGACGACTCGTCGGGCGCGCTCCGGCCCCTCCGGCACCGAGGGCGCTGCTGCGCACCACCGCGTGGTCGATATCGGTCCTGTTGCTGGTGGTCGCGGCCGGGGCCGTGCTGCACGAACCGATGCTCATTCCGCCGGTGGCGGCCAGTGCCGCGCTGGTGCACAGCACTCCGTCGCTGCCACTCGCCCAGCCGCGCAGTGTGGTCGGCGGCCATCTGCTCTCCGCCCTCACCGGCTCCGGGGTGCTGGCCGCGTGGGGCTCCTCGCCGTGGGCGGCGGCCCTGGCCGGTGGCCTCGCGCTCGGCGTCATGATGCTCACCCGCACCCCGCACTCACCCGCGGTGGCGACCGCCGTGATCGTGGTCATGCAGTCCCCACCGCTCGGGCGGTTCACCGCACTGCTGGGCCTGGCGACGGTCGTGGTGGTCTCGTCCGGCATGCTGGCCGCGCGCGCCAGGCGCACCACCCACCGCTACCCCGCCTACTGGTGGTGACCCGAACCTGCCTCCGCGACGCCCTGTCCACACCCGCGCAGCCCGATCCGGCGGTCGTCGACGCCGGCGAGCCCACCACACCGGGGGCTCAACGTGCCTGTCGCGGAAGGAGATACCGGCGTCAGTCGTGTGCTCGCCTTGCCCGACAGGCCCAGAGCCACCCCGAAACGGTCCAGTTCCCCGAACCGGTCGAGTGCCACCGCGCCCACCCGGCGGAGCGCCGCCGCTCCGCCGGGTGGCACCTGCTCGCGGGCAGGCCCCTGTCGCACGCCCCGTCATCGACCCCAAACGCTGTGCCCGTGAGCCGAGTTCGGGGACGTCCCGACTCCTCGACGAGGTCGCGGCCGTCCGTCATCGGAGCATCGCCTGCCGACGAGCCCACCCGCCCGGACGGCCACCGTGCGCGGGGCGGCCGTGGCGTGATCCGGTCCTCGACGCCGGCGGCCGTGGCAGGGTGCCCGTCGTTGCCGGGTGCCCGCCCGGTTCGTGAGCCGGCTGCCCGTCGGTCTGCCGGGAGCGGCGCCTCCCGGTGAATGGTCCGGTGGCGGCGCCCGGTCCAGGTCGCCGGGCCGGCTGTCGTCGCTGTCGTCGCCGCAGGGGCCACGCTCCGGCTTGTTGGACGTGACGGGAGCCGCGGCGTGTTACAAGTATCGACATGTGGCGTAAATCGGGTCGTTTTGGTGCGCTGCTCCGCCGACGGCGGGCTGCCCGAGCAGCGGCCGACACCCACGCGTGTCGCCACCAGGAGGGGGCGCCCGCCTCCGCACCCCATGGCGCCGACCCCGTTGCGGGCGACGCGACGCCGCGTCGTGACTGGCGCGGGCTGCGGAGCATCGCCGGCCAGGTCTTTCTGCTGCAGTCGGTCATCGTGCTGGTGCTCGTCACGGCCGCGGGCGTCGCGGAGGTCGTGCACGCACGTCACGACAGTGAGAGCGCTGCGCGCATCCGTTCGCTCAGCGTGGCGGAAGGTTTCGCCCATGCGCCCGGGATGGCGCGGGCAGTGCAGTCCGCCGACCCCACAGCCGAGCTACAGCCCCTGGCGGAGGAGGCACGGCGAGGCTCCGGGGTGGATTTCGTCTCCGTTCTCAGCCGTTCGGGCATCCGCTACACCGATCCCGCCCCCGGCCTGATCGGTCGTCCGGCATCCGGCGACTGGCGCCGGGCGTTGAGCGGTGAGTCGTTCACGGAGAAGTTCACCGGAGCACCCACCGAGGCGATCCGGGCGGTGGTTCCGGTCACCGACGCCCAAGGCAAGGTCGTCGGCGTGGTCACCTCGGGTGTCCAGATCACCACCGTCTCGGGCACGGTGTGGCAGGAGCTGCGTCTCCTCCTCGGCGCGGGGGTGGCGGCCCTCGTTCTGGCCCTGGGCGGCGCGGCGCTGGTGAGTCGCCGGCTGGGACACCAGACCCGCGGGCTGGGGCCGGCGGAGGTGACCCGCATGTACGAGCATCACGATGCGGTGCTGCACGCCGTGCGGGAAGGCGTCCTCATCATCGGCGGCGACCAGCGGCTGACGCTGGCCAACGACGAGGCGAGGAGACTGCTGGAGCTGCCTTCGGTCGCCGAGCGGCGCGATGTTCGTGATCTTGGTCTCGACCCGGGTTTCGCCGAGATGCTGGCCTCGTGCCGCGAGGCCACGGACGAGGTCCACCGGGTGCACGACCGGCTGCTGGCCGTCAGCTGCCGCCCTGCCGGCCCCATGGGCGGAATCGTCGCCACGCTGCGCGACACCACGGAGCTGCGTGCGCTCACCGGGCGCGCCGAGGTGGCCCATCAACGGCTCCAGCTGCTCCACGACGCCAGTCTGCTCATCGGCACCACGCTGGATGTCACCCGCACCGCCCAAGAGCTGACGGGGGTGGCCGTCCCGCGACTCGCCGACGCCGCGACCGTCGACCTCCTGGAGTGGGTCCTGCGCGGCGAAGACCCGGCAGCGGGCGCAGGGATGAGCCGCGCCGCCGCGGCACACGCGCCGGGCAGTCCGCGGGTGCCGGACGAGCCCACCGTCGTTCCGCCCGCCTCGCCGCAGACGCAGCCAGGCCCCGTCAGCCGAGCGGTACTGGTGTCCGACCTCGGCACCGGCGGCGGAGGGCGGACCGCCGGCCCGCAGCGCGCCCAGGAGCTTGTCGAGCGCGGGCTGCGCTCACTGATCGCCGTCCCCATTCGTGTGGGCACCTACGAACTGGGCGTCGTCCACTTCTGGCGCACCAAGGAGTCCGCCCCGTTCGAGACGGACGACCTGTCCGCCGCCGAGGAGCTCGTCGCCCGGGCGGCACTCTGCATCGACAACGCCCGCCGCTACACCCGCGAGCACACCATGGCGGTGACTCTCCAGCGCAGCCTGCTCCCGCGTGGCCTGCCCGAGCAGAGTGCCCTCCAGGTCGCCCACCGTTATCTGCCGGCCCGCGCCGGCGTGGGCGGAGACTGGTTCGACGTCATCCCGCTCCCCGGCGCGCGGGTGGCACTGGTGGTCGGCGACGTCGCGGGGCACGGGCTGCACGCCGCAGCCACCATGGGCCGACTGCGCACCGCCATCCACAACTTCTCCAGCCTCGATCTGCCCCCCGATGAACTCCTCAGCCACCTGGACGAGTTGGTGGTCCAGATCGACCGCGACGAGACCGCCGCCGGCCAGGAGACGACCGTCACCGGCGCCACGGCCCTGTACGCCGTCTACGATTCGGTCTCCGGCGAGTGCACGGTGGCCAGGGCAGGGCACCCGCCACCCGCCGCCGTCCACCCCGACGGCACCGTGGCGTTCTTGGAGGTGCCGGCCGGACCGCCGCTCGGGGTGGGCCAGCTGCCCTTCGAAGCCAGCGAACACCTGCTCCCCGAAGGCAGCCGACTCGTCCTGTACACCAACGGGCTCATCCACAGCCGCGAGCGGCACATCGACGACAGCCTCGACGTCCTGCGCCACGCCCTCACCCGGGTCGGCCAGACCCCCGAGCAGACCTGCGACGACCTGTGCCGAGCACTGCTGCCCCGTGCTCCCGAAGACGACGTCGCCCTGCTCGTCGCCCGCACCAACCGGCTCCCCGCCACCCAGGTCGCACACTGGACCGTCCGTCACGATCCCGCCGCGGTCGCTCCCGTCCGGGCGGCCGTCACCCGGCAACTCGCCCAATGGAACCTCGACGACATCGCGTTCACCACCGAACTCATCCTGAGCGAACTGATCACCAACGCCATCCGATACGGCACCCCACCGGTCACCGTCAGGCTGCTGCGTGATCGCGTCCTGACCTGCGAGGTCTCCGACACCAGCAGCACCTCCCCGCACCTGCGCTACGCGGAGACGACCGACGAGGGCGGACGGGGCCTCTACCTCGTCGCCCACCTCGCACAGCGCTGGGGCACCCGCTACACCCCGCAAGGAAAGATCATCTGGACCGAACAACCTCTGACCGAGGGATACCACCAGCTCTCCCCCGAGTGAGTCCGCCGCGTCACACGCCGAGTGCCGGCGCCGCACCTGTCGGTGGACGGTGCCGCTGCGCCGCCGCTCAGCCCAGCTTCCGGTCGAGGTTGAACGCGGCGCTGATGAGGGCGAGATGGGTGAACGCCTGCGGGAAATTGCCGATCTGCTCGCCGGTGTGGGCTATCTCCTCGGCGAAGAGACCGAGGTGATTGCCGTAGGTGAGCATCTTCTCGAAGGCGAGCCGGGCCTCGTCGACGCGGCCGGCGCGGGAGAGCGCTTCGACGTACCAGAACGAGCAGATGGAGAAGGTGCCTTCCGCTCCCCGCAGGCCGTCCGGGCTGCTCCGGGGGTCGTAGCGGTAGACCAGGGAGTCGGAGACCAGGTCCTCGCCCAACACGTCCAGTGTGGAGAGCCATTTCGGGTCGGTGGGGGAGATGAACTTGGCCAGCGGCATCATCAGCACCGAGGCGTCCAGGACTTCGTCGCCCTCGTGCTGGACGAACGCCTTCCGCTCGGCGGACCAGCCGCGCTGCATGATCCGCCGGTAGATGGCGTCGCGTGTCCCCGCCCAGCGCACCATGTCCGCCGGCAGGCCGCGATGCGAGGCGATCCGCATCGCCCGCTCGATCGCCACCCAGCACATCAGCTGTGAGTACAGGAAGTTCTGGATTTTGCCGCGGGTCTCCCAGATGCCCTCGTCAGGCTGGTCCCAGTTGGTGCAGACCCAGTCCACCAGCTGTCCGATTGTGTCCCAGTGCGCGCTGGAGAGCGGCTCACCCCACTTGTCGTAGAGGTAGAGGGAGTCGATCAGGGCGCCGTAGATGTCGAGTTGGAGCTGATTGACGGCGTTGTTGCCGACCCGGACGGGCGCTGAACCGAGGTGCCCTTCGAGGTGCGGGAGTTCTTGCTCCGGGAGCTCGCTGCGTCCGTCGATTCCGTACATGATCTGGAGCGGCCCGCGGGAGGTGCCGTCCTGGCAGGTGTTCGCGGACAGGAAATGAACGAATGCCTTGGCCTCGTCGGTGAAGCCGAGCCGGAGCAGCGCGTAGATGCAGAACGCGGCGTCGCGGACCCACACATAGCGGTAGTCCCAGTTGCGCTCGCCGCCGATCTGCTCGGGGAGGCTCGTCGTGGGAGCGGCGACGATGGCGCCGGTCGGGGCGTAGGTCAGGAGTTTGAGGGTGAGCGCGGAGCGGTGCACCATCTCCCGCCAGCGTCCCCGGTAGCGGGACTGGGAAAGCCAGGTGCGCCAGTACCGGACCGTGGCGGCGAACAGCTCCTCCGCCTCGGTCAGCGCGCAGTGCCGCGGTTCGATGTCTTCGCCGAGCCGGTCGAGGGCGAAGACGGCGGACTCGCCCTCGTCCAGCGTGAAGGAGGAGCGGGCGTCCGGACCGTCGATGTCGACCGGAACGCTGGATGTCAGGGCGAGGGAGAGATCGGGGGATTCGAAGATCGTCTGGCAGTCCCGGGTGCTGACCGTGTGTGTGCTCCGGCCGTAGTCGAAACGGGGCGCCACGCGGGCGGTGAACGGCAGCGATCCGCGTACGCACAGCACCCGCCGGATCAGCCGGTGCCGGCCCGCCTCGCGCGAGTCGTCGACGATGGGCATGAAGTCCTGGACCTCGCCGACGCCGTTGTCGGCGAAGAACCGGGTGATCAGGATGTTGGTGTCGGGGAAGTAGAACTGCTTCGTGCGCGCGGGCACGGCGGCGGACAGCTCGAAGGCACCGCCCCGGTCCGCGTCGAGCAGCGCCGCGAAGACGCTGGGGGCGTCGAACCGCGTGCAGCAGTACCAGTCGATGGTGCCGTTCGTCCCGACGAGCGCGGCCGTGCGCATATCGCCGATCAGCCCGTGCTCGGCGATGGGGGTGTAGCGGGGCGCGTCCGCCCTGCTGGGGCGGAGGCTCTCGCGGTCGGTCATGTGACCTCCCCGGCGCTGGGGGCGGGATCGCTGTCTTCAGGTTACCTCCGGGGGGTGGGGGCGGCGAGTGACGATGCAGGTGGGGCGGGGGAGGGAGAGGCCGGAGCCCCGGGGGAGAGGGGCGGAGCGCGGTGGCATGCGGCGAGCCGGCAGACGAAGCGGCCGGCCGCCGACGGCGGACGGTCGGCGGGGAGCCTATTGGAGCCCCGTCTCCGCCTTGCTGAAGAGCACGCCCTCCGAGTAGAAGAACACCGCACTGCTGCTGCCGTCGGCGCCGTAGCAGGTCCAGGTGGTGGGGTAGCCGTCGGCGGGGCCGGTCTCGCTCTCCTTCTGGCAGGTGCTGGCGAACTTCAACAGCGCCTTCTGGCGGCTCCCGGCCTTGATTCTCTGGAACTCGGCCAGGGTCAGCGGGTCGCTGGTGAGGGCGCTGCCTTCGTAGGCGCCGGCGATCACGAGGAGGCCGAGGATGCTGACGCCGGCTATCGCGCTCTTCTTCACAGGAGGAGTCGTCCTTATGCGGGTGTGGGGCGGGGCGCGGCAAGGGGTCCGATGAGTCTTCCGTGCACCGTGTCGAGGGGTGGTGCGCTGATACGCAGCCTCGTCCCGGCTTCGTGAACCGACGCGGGACCGGCCCGCACGGGACGACGCGGGACGGTTCCTGTGCCGTCCTCACGCACCACAGCGCGGGGCGAGCCGCGGCAGGATTATTTCACTGCCGCGCACCGCCCGGACCGCCGGGTTCCACACGGGCCCGACACTTGCCCGGAATCGGCCATGACCGTCCGGGCGGGCGCGGGGGGCTCATCGCGCGGCGCTGGGGTCACCGGAGGAAGGCCGGGTCCCAGTCGTCAAGTGTGTCCCTCAGGGTTGGCCGAAAGCCGAGCCGGGCGGACCGGCGATTGTCGTGCGCGCTCGCTGTGTCGGCCGGGCGTTCGCTGTGTCGGCCGGGTGTCGTAAGGCCGATGACGTGGAGCCTCGGGGCCTGAGGGGGAGGCCGGGGTGTCGAGGAAATCGGCCGGAATGCATCCGGGGCGAATATCGGTCGGGTGGCGCGTACTTTCGGACAGATCTGCATTCGGTAGACCCTGGTGCAGGTCAGACCCTCTTTCCGGATAAGTCAAGCTTTTCGTAAGTCTGTTGACAGCGACGGAGTGGCACTGCGACCTTTTCATCGCCCTCACCACTCGAACGGTCGGTCGTCCCGCCGCGGCGCCGTGGTGACGGCCTGGCACGAGTGGCCCCGGTGACGTCGGCGGACGTCCACCCGGACCTGGAAGAAAACGGGGGGCAACCATGTACCGCAGGATGCACATCAGAAAGACCTTGTCGTGACCCTGGTGGTCATCGGCGCCAATCCGACGGTCGCCCGTGCGGCCGAAGCGTTGCCCGGTGACCTCGTCCACGTACAGCTGCCCGGAGCCCCGGCGCTCCACCGGTGGCGTGAACGGACTTCGGGAGTGCGGCAGGTGTACACCGCCGATTTCCAGGACGGACCGGCCTTCCTCGCGTTCGTCGACGAGGTGCTCGAGCCGCTGTCGCCCACCGCCGTCGTCTCGCTCACCGAGCTCGGCCTGGAGCCTGCGGCCGCGGCCGCGGCCCGCCTGGGTGCCCGCGGCGTCGCTCCCGAGGTCGTCCGGCGCACCCGCGACAAGCTGGAGATGCGACGCGTCCTCGCGCGAAGGGCGGGACACCTGAACCCGGCCTTCGCGTCCGGTGACGACGCGGACGCGGTGGCGCGGCTGTTCGCCGCGCACGGCCCGGTGGTGGCGAAGCCCGTCAACGGCGTCGGTAGCAACGCCGTGGCGCTGCTGCACTCGTCCGCGGACCTGACGCCGGACCGCCGGACTGCCGGCACCTTGCTCGAAGCCTTCGTCGCAGGGCTGGAGTTCAGCGTCGAGACGCTGTCAACCGGCGGCCGGCACACCGTCGTGGGCATCGCCCAGAAGGGGACGACGGGTGGCTTCGTCGAGGTCAGCCACATGATGCCGCCGCCGTCGCTGGACGCCCGCCGGCGCGCGCTGGTGACCGAGGCCGTCGGGCAGTTGCTGGACGCCGTCGGGCTGACGGACGGGCCGAGCCACACCGAGGTCAAGGTCGACGGCGACCGTGTCGTCGTGATCGAGACGCACAACCGCCTCGGCGGCGACGGCATCGCCGACCTGGTGCGGCTCACGACCGGCATCGACTGGCGTCGCGCCGCCCTCGGGTGGGCGGTCGGCGCGGGGCTGCCGTCCGCGCGGGCCGCAGCCACCGCGGCCGCGACGGTCTTCTTCACGGCCCCGCCCGGCGAGGTCACGGCCGTCGCACCGCAGCCGTCCCTGGTCCACGGCACGGTCGTGGAGTGGGACGTCACGGTGGAGCCGGGTGACGAGGTCCGGCCGCTGCGGTCGTCCACCGACCGCCTGGGGGCCGCCGTCCTCACCGCCACCGATACGCAGGCGTGCGTGGCGGCGGTGGCGGAACTGACGGCCCTGCCCGTCGTCACCACACAGCCCTACGGCGTCGCGCGGCCGGGCACCACGGCCCTGCCGCACGGCGCCCCACAGCCCGCGCCCGCCGGATAACCGGACAGCACGCACCGCCCCACGCACAGCCCCACGCACCACCGCATCACCCCACACCCTTCGGTCCGGGCCGGTCACCCCGTGGAAGACCGCGCCCCGAAGGGTCGAGCGCAGCCTCACCTCACCTCACCTCTCATCTCCTCATCCGCCTCACCTGACCACTCCCTGGGGGGACCATGTCCGTCGACAACACGCCGATTTCCTACGATTTCCATGGAGACGCGCCGTTCACGACGCCGTTCCAGGAGCTCAGGCCCGAGGAGATCCACATCTACCTCGACCTGGACACCAAGGTGGGAAAGAACACCTGCGGCCAGAAATGTACGCACTGTTGGTTCGTCAACTACGAGAAGGTCTACGACAAGTCGTTCGCGATGGAGGAGGGGCCGCGGATCCTGTCCGGCCTCCAGTCGCACGGCTACCACGTCTACCCGCGCTACGTGGACAGCTTCGCGTACGACGGTGAGTTCATGCGCATCTACGGGCCCGCCAACAACCGCGAGTTCCGGCAGGAGTCCGACCACAAGCCCACCGAGACGATGGAAAAGGGCGACGCGTGGACCAGCGGCCGCCCGCTGCTCGCCGACAACTACATGGAGCTCCTCGACCTCGCCCGGGTGAACGGCTACGGCACCATCTCCATCACCTACCACGGCGTCATCGACGAGAACCTCCACGTCATCGACGACGGCAGCTACCCCATCAAGGGAGTCTTCAGCGGCGCGAACACCGAGGAGGTGCTGCGCCGGATCGACCGCTACAACGCGCACCACCGCGCGGGCCTGCCCGCAGGCACCGAGGAGCCGGACGCCTTCCGGGTCAACATCGGCGTCACCGTCGGCCGCCACAACCACGGCCGCCAGTCCCTGGAGCGCTACGCCCACTACTTCAACACGCTGGGCGTCGACACGGTCCGCTTCAACAACTTCTCCGACCACGGCGGCCGCCACCCCGAACTCCAGCTCGACCACGAGGAGATCGAGCAGGCGTACCGCGACTTCAAGTGGCTGCACGAGAACGTCGAGCTCGCCTTCCAGCTCGGCGTGAGCGAGGACTTCGGGACCTTCGGGATCAAGGCGATGGGGTTCCCCGGCCACGTCGGCTGGTGCCGGGCGGGCCGGCAGCTGTTCGCCGCCATCCCCACGGAGGAGAAGGTCCTGTCGGAGTCCGACGGCGAGCGCCGCGAGAAGATCGGCGACATCGTCGGCTGCGTCAACACCTTCGAGCCGCACCTGGGCATCCTCGTCCGCACCGTCGCCGACGGAGGCCAGGACGTGCGCTACGACCTGGAGTTCGACCACGCGGAGATCGAGGCGTTCACCAACAAGCGGCTCTCGGGCGTCTACAAGGACGGATGCTTCGCCAGAGAACTCTCCCAGGAGCAGGGACTGATCTCACGGGTCCCCGCGCGCCGCCGGCTTCCCCTCGTCGAGACGACGGGTTGAGGGAGAGAACGCACATGCAGCACGTCCTCGTCTTCGCCAAGACGGCCCACGCCAAGACCCCGTACGACCGCTGGCTGGCCGGCACCGGAATCGCACCGGTCATCCTCACCACCACCGACTTCGCCGCGGGCTACGCCCATCTGCCCCACGTGTACGCCTTCGACGACTACGACACCAACCAGCTGGTCGAGAAGACGGCCCTGCGACTGGCCCGCGACCACGCGGTGCGGGCGGTCTTCGCCCGCGCCGAGGCGGACGTGGTCCGCGCCGCCCAGCTGCGTGACCTGCTGGACCTGCCCGGTCAGCGGACCGCGAGCGCACTGGCGTTCCGCGACAAGGTCGTCATGAAGGACCACCTCGCCGGCGGGCCGGTGGAGATCCCCGCCTACCGCCCGCTGGACTCGGCGTACACCGCCGTCGAGTTCGTCGCCGAGCACGGCTACCCGGTGGTCATCAAACCGGTGTCGGAGTCCGGTTCCCTGGGGGCGCACATCATCCACGACGAAGCGGAGCTGGACGCCTATCTCGCCCACCCCTGGCGCGGCGCCAGCGAGATCGAGGCGTTCGTCCCCGGGCAGATGTACCACGTCGACGGTCTGGTCGCCGGCGGCGAAGTGGTGTTCCTGCACCCCTTCCGCTACCTCAACGACTGCCTGTCGTTCCGCGCCAACGACTGGGTGGCCAACGTTCCGCTCACCCCGCAGGACCCCGTCCACGACCGGCTCATCAAGGCGACCAAGGCGGTCCTCGCGGAGCTTCCCACGCCGCCGCAGACCGCCTTCCACGCCGAACTGTGGATCACCCCCGACGACCGGACGGTCTTCTGCGAGATCGCCAGCCGGACCGGCGGCGGGATGATCAGCGGCATGGTCCGGCACGCATTCGGCATCGATCTGGACAAGGAGTGGCTGTACGCCGAGTGCGGCCTCCCCCTCACCCTCGGCACCCCCTCCTACCGGCCCGCCGGCGCCCTGTGCATCCCGCCGTCGAACGGTGTGCTGACCCGTCTGCCCTCCGGCGACGAGCCGCAGTGCGTCAAGGAGGTCGCGCTGACCGGCGCGGCCGGGCAGGAGTTCCACGGGGGAGTGAAGTCCGGCCTGTTCCTGGCCGGTTACGTCGTCGACGGCGACACCGAGGAGGAGGTGGCGGCCCACCTCGAGAAGGTCGCGGCCTGGTTCACGGACCAGGTCGAATGGCGACCCACCGCACCCGAGGGAGGCGCGCGGTGAACGGGCACCGGCGCGGTCCGCTGCCCGGCCCGCTCGTCGGCACCGACTGGGTGGCGCCACGGCTGGGCACCGCGGGCCTGGTCGTCCTCGACGCCTCGATCGGCGCCCACCGGGACGCCGACGAACGGATTCCGGGAGCACGGCCCTTCGACATCGACGGCGCGCTGTCGGACCACGCCGGCCCGCTGCCGCACACCATGCCGGACGCCCGGCACTTCGGCCGCGAGATGCGCGCGCTCGGCGTGAACGACGGCGACACCGTCGTCGTCTACGACGCGGCGGGCATCTACTCCAGCGCCCGCGCATGGTGGATGCTGCGCGCCATGGGCTTCGACCGGGCGGCCGTGCTCGACGGCGGCCTGCCCGCCTGGCGGTCCGCCGGGCTGCCGCTGGAGAAGGGCGGGCCGGTGCCCGTGCAGCGGCCCGGCGACTTCACCGCACGGCCACGGCCCGGTCTGATCGTCGGCAGCGACGCGGTGACGGCGGCCCTGGCCGACCCGGCGTCCGCCGTCCTCGACGCCCGCTCCCGCGACCGCTTCTCCGGCACGGCCGCCGAGCCCCGCCCGGGGCTGCGCGGCGGCCATATGCCCGGAGCGGTCAACCTGCCCTTCGGCGACATCCAGCAGCACGGCCGGATGCGCCCGCCCGCGCAGCTGCGCGCCGCGTTCTCCCCGCTCGCCGGGGACCGCCGGCGGCTGGTCCTCAGCTGCGGCTCAGGCGTCACGGCGTGCATCCTGGCGCTGGGGGCCGCGCTGGCGGGGTACGACGAACTCGCGGTGTACGACGGGTCCTGGAGCGAATGGGGCCTGCCCTCCGACCGGCCGGTGGCCACCGGCCCGGGGAGCGGAGGCCCGTTGTCGTGATGGCCCCGCTCCTTGCCAAGTGGCGCACGTTCACAGGACTGTCGCCGAGCCTCAAGGCCCTCATCGTGCTGTCCTTCGTGGTGGCCCTGGGCAGTTATATGGTCACCCCGTTCATCGGCGTCCTCATGGTCGACGGCGTGGGCCTGGACGTCCGCCTGGCCGGTGTGCTGGTGGCCGTGGCGACGTTCGTCCAGTTCGGCGGCAGCATCCTGGGCGGCCTGGTCGTGGACCGGCTCGGCCTCAAACGGACGATGGTGTGCTCCCTCGCCCTGCGCACCGTGGGCCTCCTCCTGCTGGGGCTGGCCGTCAAGGTGCCGTGGGTCGCCTACCCGGCGGTGCTCTTCGTCGCCGCCGGGCCGGCGCTCTACCTCCCGGCGAACAAGGCGTACATCGTCACCTGCGTCGCGGACGACCTGCGGCCGTTGTTCCTCGGGGTCAGCAGCGCGGCCCTCAACGCCGGAATGGGGCTGGGGCCCCTGCTGGCCGCCGTGCTGATCGACGCGGATCCGGTGGTGCTGCTCATCGGCGCCGCGGCACTGTTCGGCCTGATCACCGTGGCGCACCAGCTCAGCATGCAACCCCTCGAACGCCCCGCCCCCGCCCCTGGGGGCACGGCGACCACCACGCCCGCACCCGCGGCAAAGCGCCGGGCGCTGCGCGGTGCGTTGCGTCCGGTGCTCTTCACGGCGCTGGCCTTCTACCTCTACTTCTTCTTCCAGAGCTTCCTGGGCCTGTACGCCGCCGGCGTGCACCACATCCAGGTGCTCGGCTGGGCCATGCTCGTCAACTGCACCATGATGGTGGCGCTCCAGCCACCCCTGTCGGGCTGGATCGCGCGGGCCGACTACCGCCGGCTGGTGGCCGGATCGTTCGCCCTGATGGCAGGCGGGACGGCGGTCATGTCCCTGGGCCACACCGCCGCCCTGCTGGGCGGGACGGTGCTGTTCAGCCTCGGTGAGGTCTTTCTCTTCCTGCGCTGCGACCTGGAGATGGTCGACCGGATACCCGGTAACCCGGCCTTCGCCTTCGGCGTCCAGCGGCTGACAGCCGGGGTCGGCGGTCTCCTCGCCGGCGTCGTGGGCGGCTTCCTCTTCGCCCACTACGAGGACGCACACGAACTGGGCATGTTCTGGGCCGTCGTCGCCGTCCAGTGCGCCGTCGCGACGCTCATCGCTCTGGTACTCGGCGGCCGCAGGTCCGCGGGGCGGGCGGCACCGGCCACGGATGCGGAACTGGAAGTGGTGTCATGACCGCCGAACACTCCCTCGAAACCCGGCTCGTCCACGCCGGATCGGACCCCCAGAAGCAGCACGGCTACGTCAATCCGCCCATCCACCGCGCCTCGACCGTGCTCTACGAGGACGTGGCGGCGATGGACGCCTCGCAGGCCGACCCCCTCAAACGGAGCATGCCGGTCTACGGCCGCTTCGGCACGCCCACCGGCCGCGCCTTCGAGGCGGCGCTGACGGATCTGGAGGGCGGCCACGACGCCGTCGCCACCTGCTCGGGACTCGCGGCGATCACCACGGCCATCCTCTCGTTCGTCCGGTCCGGCGACCACATCCTCGTCAGCGACTCCGTCTATCTGCCCACCCGGAGGTTCTGCGACTCCCTGGCCGGCCTGGGGGTGGAGACCGAGTACTACGACCCCCGCGCGGACAAGGACATCGTGGACCTGCTGCGGCCCCACACCCGCCTCGTCTACCTGGAGTCGCCCGGCTCGACGACCTTCGAGGTGCAGGACGTACCGGCGGTGACGAGTGTGTGCCGTGCGCACGAGGTCGTCACCGTCATCGACAACACCTGGGCCACACCCGCCTTCCACCGCCCCCTGGAGCTCGGCGCGGACGTCGTCGTGCACTCGGCGACGAAGTATCTGACGGGCCACGCCGACAGCATCCTCGGTGCCATCGTCTGCACCGAGGACACCTTCGCCGCGGTGCGTGGCACGGCCATCAGACTGGGACAGTGCGCCGGCGCGGACGATGTCTACATGGGGCTGCGGGGGTTGCGCACGCTGGGGGTCCGGCTGTGGCAGCACCAGCGGCAGGCCGTCGGCCTCGCGTCCTGGGTACGGGAGCAGAACGGGGTCCGCAGCGTGCTCTACCCGGCGCTGCCCGGCGACCCCGGCCACGACCTGTGGCGCCGCGACTTCACCGGCGCCGCGGGCCTCTTCGGCCTCGAACTCGAACCCGGCACAGGCAGGTCCGCCGTGGACGCCCTGCTGGGAGAAGTGCGGCTGTTCGGCCTCGGCCACAGCTACGGCGGCTACGAGAGCCTGATCGTCCCGGCCGATCCGGTCACCCACCGCCTCCCGGGCACCTGGGCCGGCCGCGGACCTCTGCTGCGCATCCATGCCGGCTTCGAAGCCCTCGACGACCTCAAAGAGGATCTGGCCAGGGGCTTTGACGCGTTGGCCGCCCATCTGCCCTAGGGCCTGATCCGAACGACAGGCTCTATGTGTGCTGTCCCGGGACGTCGGTGACGCGGCCGGCTGCCGATGCGTCTGCGGGTTGGCCGTTCGGATCCTGCGGGGGACCCGAACGGCCAACCCCTGCCGGGGCGACCTCACTTCCACGGGTCGGTGAACGACCGACCGGGCACCGGCTTGGCGATGAGTGCCACGGCGATGAAGAAGTTGACCTGGCCGATCGCGAACATCAGGGTGGCGAGCGCCTTGGCCTCATAGTGTGCTGCTGCCTGGGCGTACAGCTCGTCGGAGACCCTCTCGCCGTGGGCGGACGGCTGAAGGACGGCTTCCACGAGTGCCAGCGCGGCACGCTCGGCACCGGTGAAGTACGGCGAGTCCTGCCAGGAGGCCACCGACATGATGCGCTCCTCCGGCACCCCGGCCCTGTGCAGGAAGCCCGTGTGCAGCACGGTCAGGTAGGTGCTGCCGACGATCTGGCCCGCACGCAGCTGGACCAGGCCGATCGTGGAGCGCGGTACCGAACCGTTGCCGGTGACCTTGAACAGCGCCGCCGACACCGCCGCCAGCTCGGGTACGAGCTCCGCGGGGTCCTCGGCCATCCGCGGAACCATCGGGACCTCCGCCGTCGAACGTGTTTCCATCACCGTCTCCTTCGGGCCTTCATGTTGCTGTCACTGACCTGACGGAGCGCGACGGAGGGATGTGACCGACGGACGACAGTCGTTCGTGACCGCCGTGGACATCGAACCGACGGACAACCCACTCGCCCTGAAGGACTGGGGAAGCCGGGGAAGCCGGGGAAGCCGAGGAAGCTGAGGAAGCCGGCGGGTTGATATCCTGAAAGGCTTTCCACTCCCGTGGATGGTGTCCCGAAGTGCCGTCCGCGCCGGAGCCTGGACGGCGCGGTCGCCCTGGACGAAGGAAGGAGCGTGTCGCCGTGAAGTGGCGAACCCAGCCGCCCGCCTGGAAGGTCCGGGAGCTCGGGCGGCGGTTCCGGAAGGAACGAGATGTCCCGTACGGACAGGACGAAGCCGTTGTGGGTGCGCTCCGCGGAACACGACCCCCGGCCGGTCCACGATCACCGCTACGGCGCCTGCGATCTGCCGCCGAGCCCGACGGGGGAGGACGCCGAGGCCCGCTGCCGGTGGGAACACCCTGGCATGCTGCTGT
Organism: Streptomyces sp. NPDC048650; assembly: GCF_043199095.1. Taxonomy (NCBI): domain Bacteria; kingdom Bacillati; phylum Actinomycetota; class Actinomycetes; order Kitasatosporales; family Streptomycetaceae; genus Streptomyces; species Streptomyces sp. NPDC048650. Next base: position 135,457 of record NZ_JBICVM010000009.1, read on the forward strand.
TCGGCCGCACCTGCTGCTCGGGATGCAGCGTGCGTGGCTGCATCAAGGAGCGCCAGGGAATGGCCAGGACCAGGAACCGCAAGGAACGCTACGCAGGCCGGCGCGAGGCTCGCCGTGCCGCCGCCGGAGTGGACCGCGACTGACCCGCCCCGCATCGCCCAGGACCTGAAGCCGAGGCGGACCCGTCGGACCCGTTGCTTCTCTCGAACGGGGCCCGTCAGCCCCCTGACCGGTCGCCAGAACAGCGGTGTGGGCCGCCACCTCCATCGGGAGGGGCGGCCCACTGGCTTGGGCACACGGTCGCACCACCGCAACTCCGGCCCTCCTCATGCGAGTTGAGGGTGCGCCCGCTCCGTGGCGGGCGGCGCGAGTGGCGCGAGCGGCGCGAGCGGCGGTAAATCGCTGGCGCGGAGCCGGGCCGGCATGCCAACATCCCCGCATGATCTACGGAATCGAGACCCACCCCGCACGGTGAGCGCCCAGGAAGAGCGCAGCGCGCTCATCTCCCGGCCCTCCCTCTATGCCCACGCCCTGCGCCTGCACCGCGCGGAGCCCGACGGCCACCTTCCCCGGCGCGGCTACCCCCTCCCGGAACAGCCGGAGCGAACCGGCGCCCTCGACCAGGCGGAATCCCTGGTGGCGGTACGGGACGCCCTCGTCCCCCTGCTGACCGCCCCGGACACCGAGCGGGCCGCCGCGGAGGTCCATCTGCGCCTGCACGAACTGAGCGTGTGGGACCGACACATCCGCAACGCCATGGCGACGGTGCCCCTTGTGGACGAGACCGCGGCCCGTGCCCTCGGCCGCCGTCTGACGCGTGAGGGCACCAGCACCGCCGCCGTGAACGCCGGCCTCGCGCTCCTGGCCCGCGTCGGCGAACCGGAAGACGTCCCGTACCTGAGGGTTCTGGGGCTGCTGCGTGGCTTCACTCGCGCGGTCGTGGCGGTGCTCACGGCCCTCGACCGCCCCGCTGCGGCCCTGGTGTGGCTCACCGACCGCGCCGAGGGCCGAGAGCTGCGTCGTCTGGTGGAGGCTCTGGCCGCCGGGGACGACCGGGCCGCCCGCACTCGGCTGGCGGAGATCCCTCTCGACGCCCGTGCCACACCGCCCGGGACCGCCCGCCGGATCGCCGAGGCCGTCGGGCTCGCCGACCTCCTTCGGGAGGAACCGGCCGGTTCCCGGGTCGTGGCCCAGGCGGGCCGGCTGTTGTCACGGATGACGAGCCAGCGCGACTACCTGGCCGAAATCCTGAACTACGGGCAGGCCGTCGCCGCGTACGACGCCCTCATCCCGCTCGCCGCGCAACTGCCCCCGACCCTCGACCACTACGCGACCCTGCTCTCCCTCGCCCTCGATCTGCACAGCGGTCCCAGCGCGCTCCTCGACTGGCGGCCCGGACAGCGAGAGATGCTGCTGGAAGCGCTGGAGTCGCTCCTGGGGACGCCGTCCTGGGCGGCCGTGCCGGACCGCGAACCCACCGACCCCCTTGCACGCCGCAGGGCCCACTGGATACGGCGCACCGCACGACAGCCCTTCCGCCGGCCCGCGTCCTCGGCCGGGCTCCGGATTACGGTGACGGTGCGAGACCCCGCGGACGCGGAGACCGTCGAGACCCGCATCCTGATCGACGGGCGCCCCCTGGTGCCGGAGGCATTCGGCCGGGGACCGGGCAACTGCCCCGAGTACCTGCTCGACAGCGGCCGACTGCGGGCCACCGCCGAGCCGCGGCAGGTGCAGCTCGCCGAGGCGTACTGCACCGAGGGCTGCTGCGGCGCGCTCTACGTCACCATCTGCCGCGAGGGCGGGGAGGTCGTCTGGCGCGACTGGCGCTGCCCCTCCCCGCCCAAGGCCCCGCAGCCGCCGCTCCGGCTGTCCGAGTACCGCTTCGACGCGGCCGCCTACGACGCCGAGGTCGCGCGGGCCGAGCAGGACACCTCGTGGTCGTGGCCGGCCCGGTGCACCGCGCGCCGCATCGCCGCGGGGCTGCGCGAGCGGCCGGATCTCCTCGCTCGGTGGGACGCCCAACAGGGCTGGATCGGCACCGATTTCACCGACCCGGACACCACCGTGGTCTCCTTCACCTTCTGGCCGGGACTCGCCGCCGGACGGAAGCGGAAGGACGGCCCGTGGCTCCAGTTCCTCTGGAGCCTTCCGGACGACGGCACCCCTCCCGAGGAACGGGCCACCGCCGCGCTGCGCCGCCTCGCCACGGCCGACCCCAAGACCTACGCGGAGGTCAGGGGCGGCAGCCGCGAGTACGCCGAGCAGCTGGGCTTCCCGTGGCCGCAGGCGCGGTGAGACCGTACGGTCAGGCGGAGTCGAGCTCGGCGACGCGGTCGGCGAGTACGTCCAGCTGTTGGAACGTCGCGCCGAGCAGCGCCACATGCTTCCAGCGCAGGGTGCCGTCGGCGCCGATCAGAAACACCGCCCGGCGCACGCCGATTCCGGGCGCGGCGACGCCGTAGGCGCGGGCGACCTGGCGGTCCGTGTCGGCCAGCAGCGGCATGCGCAGGTCGTACTTGCGGGCGAACGACTCGTGGCTGTCGAGACCTTGGGGGCTGATCGCCCAGACCTCGGCGTCCTGCTCCTGGATCCGTTCCAGCCCCGAGGAGTACGAGCACAGCTGCTTGGTGCACACGCTGGTGTCGTCGCCGGGGTAGAAGGCCAGGAGGAGTGGCCGGCCGCGTCGCTGCGCGAGGGTGTGGTCACGGCGCTCGAAGGTTCCGCCGGTGAGCACCCCGCCGGGCAGGGTGAAGTCCGGTGCGGTCATGCCGTTGTGCAGTGCTGCCATCGTGCATCCCATCGGGTAGGGGTCGGCGGGCGGAGCCGGGCGTCGAAACGCCGTTGCGCGCTCCGCCCGCCGTCTTCGTCATGCGTCGGCGCTCGCGCCCCGGATGGGTGCGAGCGCCACCGGATCGTCCCGCACGGGAGTCTCCGGGGAGCGGGCCGTCCGGCGCGGTTTGGGTCCGGCCGGTATCCGGCGGGCCGCGGTGGGCGGCGTCGCGGTTCGGGACGGCGCTCAGGGCCGGAGGGCGGGGCGCCGGGACGCGAGTCGGCGGCCGGTCACGCCGGCCAGCAGCAGCCCGCCGACCATCGTGATCAGGGACAGGCCGGGGCCGGACGTCCAGTCGACGTCGGCGGCGCGGACGCCCAGCACGACGGCCACGCCGATCGCGGCGCCGGGCAGGGCGAGCAGGGCCGGACGGATCCGGCTGAGGTCGTCCTCGGCCAGTGCACCGAGGACGCCGACGCCGAGTGCGACCGCCCATACGCCCAGCGCCTGGGCGTCGGGACGGTTGAGGCTCCAGGGCACGAAGCCGGCCCAGAAGCGCGGTACGGCCAGCAGGCCCGCCCCGATGCCGAACCACGCCGATCCCAGCACGGCCAGGAGCGGCTTCGTCCAGCCGGGCAGCGGGGCGGTCCGGCCCTGGAGAGGCACGGCCGGCCTGAGGTACTGCCAGGCTACGCACACGACCGCGAACACGCCCAGCACCCCGAGGACGGCGATCCAGCCGAGGCTGAACATCACGAGGACCAGCGAGCCGCCCTGGGCCGCCTGGAGCGTTCCGGCGTTGAGCAGCGTGACGGTCAGCAGGCCCACGAGCACGATGGCGAGCGGGAGGACGAGGGTCCGGACCTCTTCCCAGACACGGGCCCGGCCGATCATGAGCAGGCCGGGCGAAACGCCCAGCATGGCCGCACCCACCAGCCCGGTGCTCAGCGGTCCGGGCGACTTCCAGGCCCCGAACACATGGCCCGTGAGGCTCACACCGGCCAGGAGCGCGCCGACCACGATGCTGATCACCGCGACGGCGGTGGCCAGCATCGCCACCCCCGGCGTCAGTTCGCGGCCACCGGCGGCCACGGACGGCCCGATACTGCCTCCGGTGCCGCCGGACTCCTCTGTCTCCTCGCCCGTCTGCGCTCCGTCACTCATCCCTGCTCCCTCTCCCGGCCGTTCCTCGGATGGCCCGGCAGCGGGCCCGTTGTGCCGGCTACGCGCTCGTCGACGAGACCTGCGGCGCGCGCCGGGTGGCGCCCGGCCGCTCCCGCTTGACCAGCTCGCGGCCGTACATGACACGCAGGCTGACCACGGTGGTCGCCGCGAACGCCAACATGCCGCAGCCGATGGCGACTCCCGCGGACAGCGCAGTCCGCGGGTCGAGCCCCAGGTACCGCTCGAACAGCAGCGCCGCTGCCGCCGAGAGCACGGGAGCCAGGCACAGCCCGGCCACATGCAGGCGCCACTCCTCACGGGCCCAGTTCCGTCCGTCCCGGCCCGCGCGCCGCTGGCGGACGAACATGACGGCGTACGTCGCGGCGTAGGGGATCAGGTACGCGAGCAACAGCCGTCGGCCTTGGGCACCCCACCCCAGGGCGGACCCGGTGATCCACACCAGGGCGATCGCGCCGGCGAGATGCGCCACGGCGAGGACGGGCCACGGCACCCAGGTCCCGGTCACCCCGGAAACCGTCGTGCGCCGGTCCATCGCACGGGAGGCGGCCAGCGCGCCGAACACGACCACGGAGCCGAGATGCATGATCGCGATGCGGTTGATGTCGGCCATGGACAGGCCCGGGAAGAACCACGGGAGCATGCCCCACTCGAGTCGCAGCAGCGGCGCGGTCATCAGGTAGCCGTAGCACAGCAGCATCCACCGCTGATGCAGGTCGGGGAAGTTCCCGACGGCGGCGAAGATGCCCCACGTCACGCTCATCACCGTGCCGACCAGGATGGTGGCGAGCACGATCCAGAAGGCCGCTCCGCTGAACGCGTCGCCGGGCGCGGTGCGCACCAGATAGACCGCGGCACCGGCCATCGAGACATAGACGGTGATCGCGAACACCACGCCCATGGCACGGTGCAGCCGGATGCGGCGCCGTACCGCCGAGAGCAGTTGGACCGGCCCGAGCAGCATGAGTGTCCCACCCAGCACCGAGTGGACGATCATCGCCGCCAGGCTGTGTCGGTAGGGCCCGATGCGGGTCGCGACGGCGTCGGCGACGTACCGCGGTGACACCGCACGGGTCAGGAACCACTCCCCGAAGGCCGGTGCGCCGGGGCGCGCGTAGGGCCACAACTCGGTTATCGCGACCGGCGCGTAGACCACGCAGACGACCACCACCGTCAGCCCGGCCACGCGGCGCCAGGCGACCTTCCTGAGACGGTTCACGGTGGCTCCCTCGGTCGCTGCCCTCGATAGTCCTGTCTGGACTATGGGGAAGGTAAGGGCGATCCGCCGTAGTGGTCAACGGCACGGACAGCGGCATCACGCATCGCGCTGCTGCACCCACTGCCAGAATTCGACCATCATCCGCTCATAACGGATCCCGAACTCGAGCGCCTCGCGCTGTCCGCGCGACAGCGCATCGCCCACGCCCTCCGCGAGTTCCTCGTAACCGGCGAGCCCCCGGCGGTGCTCGTCGAGCTGCACCGGGGCGAGCACCTCCGGCCGGGCCCCGAACCAGAGCTTCAGGATGCCGCGTTCGCGCGCCTCGACCGGCACGAACGCCGGGTCGCCGAGCCACTCGGCCAAGGCCGCCCCGCCCCGGGCGGTCAGCTTCATCAGCCGCCGGTTGCGCCCGCCCGTCTGCCGGACCTCCGACAGCAGCCCCGCCTCCACCAGGCGGTCGCACTGCGCGTACACCTGGGCGTGCGGCATCGACCAGAACGGCGCCACCGTGCGTGCGGCCTCGACCTTCACGTCGTACGGGCTGGCCTCGCCCAACTTGTCGATGATGCCGAGCACGAGGAACGAGGGCGTGGTCAACCGGAACTCAGCCATGCCGCGACCGTATCGCGGCGTCCCGCACCGGAACGCCGCCGCCCGGGAGGGGGAATCACTGCGGGGTACGTGCGGACGAGACCGTCACCTCGGACAGCCGGCGCAGCCGCTGGGTCAGCACGTTCGGTGTGATCCGCGCGATCCGGCGGCCCTGCGGCTTCGCCTCCCACGCGTACGCCTGGGCCGAATCCGTCCGCACCCGGCGGACCGTCACCGCGCCTTCGCCGACCGGGCCCGGCACCGGAACCCGGCGTCGTGACGCCGGCCGCCCGGCGGACCGGCTGTCGGTCCGGACCGGGCGGCCGGTGTCGTCACGGGTGGCGGTCGCCCCCGCGTACGCGACTTACTGGACGTCGACGAAGTCGCTGGTGGACGTCATCACCTGGGTGGTCGGCGTACCGGCGAAGGCATAGCGCCAGTAGCCGTCGGTGGCGGCCTTCACGGTCGTCTTCAGGTTGCCCCGGCTGTCCGAGGTGACGGTCTTGATCGTGCTGTAGCTGCTGGCACCCTTCTTGAGGAACTGCAGCTTCACGGGCTGCTGGGTGTAGCCCCCGTACTTGAGGGTGTCCCAGTTGGCCCGCGTCAGGGAGCCGGTGACCGTGAGGGTCTTGCCCTTCTTCACGGGCTCGGGCGAAGCGTTCGTGGTCAGTCGCGAGGCGCGCTTGACCCAGGCGGACTTGTAGGTGTTCTTGATGGAGAGGTCGCCGTCATTGCCCACCGCGGCCGCGTAGACGTGCCACCGGCCGGCGAGGACGTTGCCGTAGATGGTCGACTTCGGGTCGGCGACGAGGGTGACCGAGCAGGTGGAGGTCGTGGCGTTGACCTTCTTGCACGTGCCGTGGTCCGCGCTCGGGGTCAGAGCGCCGTCGACACCCTTCTTGGCGTCCAGATCGGTGCCGTGCCACAGGAACGCGTAGCCGTCGTATATGCCGGCCGGGTCGGTGGCGGTCACCGAGACGGTGAACGACTTCTTGAGGCTGGTGCCGACCACGATGTCCTTGCCGCCGTTGACGGTGACGTTCGTGATCTTGGTGTCGCCCTGCGTCTTGTCCGTCGCGGCACCGGCGACGAACGGCGCGCGCTGCGCCTTGGCGGCACCGGCGCCCGGGGCGTCCGCGGCCTGGGCGGCCGGGACGACGAGGGCGGAAAGGGCCAGGGCGCCGGACAGTGCGGCGGCAGTGGCACGAATGCGCATGTGTTCCTCGAAAGGGAAGGGGGCCCCGCGGTGCCATGACACACGGTCGGGCGGGGCCGGATCGGTCTGGAGTCCGCTGACTCCGCACAACAGACCTCGGAAGAATGTGAATGGTTGTACGCCGTTATGGACTTCCTGTGAACATCCACTGGCAGTGCCGATACCGACGCCCATGCCCACGTCCACGCCCCCATCCATGCCCACACCCGCACCCACGCCCTCGATCGCCCTCGACGTCCACGGTGATTGCGGCCTGTGGGGACGTCGCATCGATGGCGGCGGAGGAGAGCCGCCCTCGGCGGTTCGGTGTCACGGGCGCGAGCCTGTACTCGCACGTGAAGAGCCTTGGAGGGCGGCACGTCCGGGACGCTCCGCGGGCGAGCCGTGAGGGGCCGGACCGGATCGGTGAGTCGGTGGCGGGCCGGGCGGGGCGGGGCGGCGCTCGTCGCCTTCTCCGACGCCCAGCGGGACGGGGGCTGCCGCCGGCAGGGCAGGGGCCTCGACGCGCTCCGTAAGGACCCGGTCAGTGCCGCATTCGGCTTCTGGCGCCTGGGCTGATAGGGAGGGGGGATGAGTTCCCTACCTCCTGTTCTGACCGTGACCGCTGTCAGCACCGTCGAGGTCACCGACGCCCACGACGGCACCGACCCGGGCTCCTGGATGGTGATCGAGACCGCCGAACAGGGCCAGCTGCTGCTCAACCTGCCCGGCCCGCTCTACGACGCCATGGTGCAGGCGACCCAGGAACCCGACCACCGGCCCGGCCCCGGCCGCCTCGCGCTCACCCACGACGAGGTCGTCGCCTACCAGAACCGCGTCGATCAACTGACCAGAGCCCGGTAGCTCGCACGGAGAGAGCACCGGACAGCGCGGCGTCCGGTGCGGATATGTCGTCGGTGAGCGGCAAGTGGGGCCGGCTCGGCCCCCAGATGTGAGAGGGCGTCAGTTTTCCGTTCTCCCGGATCCTCCGCCGGGCCGGGGCGCGACGGAGGATCCGGTGCGGTGACGCGATGGTTACGCGGTGACGCGGTGGTTACGCGACGACGCCGGACTTGGCGATCTTGATCGTCGACCGGGTCTTGCCGCTGCCCGAGCCCTCGCCCTCGATCTTCTTCACGAGGTCCATGCCCGAGACGACCTCGCCGAAGACGACGTGCTTGCCGTCCAGCCAGTCGGTGACGATGGTGGTGATGAAGAACTGCGAGCCGTTGGTGTTCCGCCCGGCGTTGGCCATGGACAGCAGGCCCGGCTTGGTGTGCTTCAGCTGGAAGTTCTCGTCGGCGAACTTCTCGCCGTAGATGCTCTTGCCGCCGGTGCCGTCACCCCGGGTGAAGTCGCCGCCCTGGAGCATGAAGTTGGGGATGACGCGGTGGAAGCCGGAGCCCTCGTAGCCGAAGCCGTGCTCGCCCGTGGCGAGTTCACGGAAGTTCCTGGCGGTCTGGGGCACGACGTCGTCGTACAGCTTGAAGACGATCTGCCCGGCGGGCTCGTCGTTGATGGTGATATCGAAAAAGACGTTGTTCATGGATGCATCCTCACATCCCCACCCCCCTGCGAGCACACGAGGCCCCACCATCCGGCCGGTCGATATCGCCGACTCTTCGCGAAACTGGCAAGTCGGGCGAAGGGTGCGCATCGGGGAGAGGTGATCACTGTGCGTGGGTAGCCGACCACTGGCCGCCGTCCATCGGCTGCTGACGGAGGCCGGGTGGGCGTGCGAAGACCCCGTCGCGGTACGACGAGGCCTTCCGTTCCCACGGAGCGGCGTCAGCTTGCGGTGAACTTCTTGATCAGGCTCCAGATGACGGCGACCACGCCGACGGCCAGTATCGGCCACATCCACCACTCCATGGGGCCGCTGCTGCCGGCGTCGTAGGTGCCACCCGAGTGGTGATGGCCCCTTGCCAGGATGTGGTATCCGATGTCCCCCGCTGTGAATGTCATGGGCATGGACCCTAGATCACGTGGCAGGAAGCGCCAAATTCCCCCGGTGGCGAACCGGCCGGAGCGCGGGAGGGGCGACGAAACGGGCGATCAACGGTGGAGAGCGGCGGGCGATGTGCCGATGGGTGAGGGAGACGAACCATCGGGGGGAGCCCGCGAGGCTTCCTGGAGCTCTCCTCGTGCCCGACCTTCCGCGAAAAGTGAGCTCCGTTGAAAGCACTGCTCCTGACCCACGGTTCCCGGGGCGACGTCCAGCCCTTCGTCGCCCTGGCCTGCGGTCTGACGGCCGCAGGCCATGAGGTGTCGCTGGTCGGTCCCCGCGCCACGGCCGAAGTGGCGTGCTCCGCCGGCGTCCCCTACCTGCCCATCACGGACGGGCCGCTGGAACTGTTGAACGACCCCGTCATTATCGAGGCCAACCAGGCGCAGGGGCGCGGGCTCCGGGGTCAGGTGCTGGCCATGCGGTGGTTCCTACGGAACCGGCCGCGTTATGTGGACGTCCTGGCGGATCTGGTCAAAGCGGTCACCGCTGCGGGCCGTCCCGATGTCGTGGTCTTCCAGTCGTGGCTGCCGGCGCACCACCTCTCCGAGAGCCTGGGCGTGCCGGCGGTACCCGTGTGTCTGCAGCCCGGCTGGGTGCCCACACCCGACTTCCCCAATCCGCTGATGCCGGCCCGGGTCCCCCGCGCGTGGAACACCGTCTCGTACACCTTCGCGCCGATGATCACTCGGCTGCTGTACGGGCCCGCGGTGGAGCGGACGCGGAAGGATCTGCGGTTGCCGCGTCGCCGTGGACGGCACAACGTGCTGCTGCGTCCGGACCGCCAACCGGCCACCGTCCTCCAGGCGTTCGGCCGTCATGTGCTCCCCGGTACACCGCGCTATCCGGCGACCGCCCACACCACGGGTTTCTGGCACCTTCCCGGACCGGCCGACTGGCGGATGCCACCGTCGCTTCGCGCGTTTCTCGACGACGGGCCGCCTCCGGTGTACGTCGGCTTCGGCAGTCTGGCCGGACGCGACCCCGGACAGACCACCCGGACCGTGATGGCGGCGATCCGCAAGGCGGGGGTCCGTGCTGTGGTCGCCACCGGGTGGGGCGGCACCACCGAGCAGGAGGGCGCCGGCCCAGGAGGAGCCGATGATGTCTTCTTCGTGGATCAGGCGCCCCACGACCGGCTGTTCCCCCGGATGTCCTCGATCGTCCACCACAGTGGCGCCGGTACCACTGCCGCCGCGCTGCTGGCCGGGCGGCCGCAGGTCGTCTGTCCGTTCGCCTTCGACCAGCCGTTCTGGGCCCAGCGCATGCACGCATGCGGCGTCGCACCGCCACCCCTGCCGCAGCTTCGGCTCACCGTCGACGGACTGGCAGCCGCCATCCGGCGGTCCGTGTCCACCCCCGACCTGAGCCGGCGGGCAGCACGGTTCGGTGAGCAGACCCGGGCCCAGGACGGGGTGGGCAACGCCGTCCAGGTCCTCGAGGCAGAGGTGGCGCGGAGCGGCGCCGCGCCTCGGGCGGCGACGTAGGGACCCGGTGGCGGATGCGGGCCTCCACGCCCTCCCCGAGGTGCCCACGGGCCCCACCGGTCAACGCCCGTACACCCCGCGGCAGATGCGCAGCAGATCCGGCCGAACGCGCCCGGAGGCCATCTGGCACACCACCGTGCCGCTGATCGTCCGCTGCGGGCGCGGCGCGGCGGGTGCCCGGTGGCGCGGCGGCCGGTGCGCGTGCACCGGCCGCCGCTTGTGCACAGGCGCCGGCCGCCGCACCGAGGGGTGGCCGGCGTGGGGGCGCGGCACGGGCCGGGCAACCGACGGCTTCGGTCGGTGCGGCGGCGCGGCGTGCCGGCCATGCCGCGCCTTACGGGCCTTCGCCCCGCGGTGGTGCTGCGACGGGGTGCCGTGCACCATCGTCAGTTCTTCACGTGGCGGCCCCTGCGTGGGCGGGATCGGCGTCGCGGGACGGGCCGGGGCGATTGTCCGCCCGTCGGGAGCGAAGCGGGCCGGGCGACTGGATCGTCCGGTCGGGACGGATACACAACTGGTGGTGGTGAGGAGCGCCGCCACCACGACGGCGAGAAGACCAAATGGGCGCACGGTCTCAAGTTGTCCGAGGACGGGTGGTTGTCCAAACGACTCGCCGAGAGACCACGCGGACGAAGGACAGTTGCCTACCCGTCCCGTGACGCGGCCCTTCCCTTCCGGGGCGATCTCCGATCGACCGTGATCGAACGTGATCGGGTGTGGCTAAGGTGAAGTTGTGCTGTGATGCCGGCCCAGAACCCGGGCACCCCCGCGATCTCCTTCGTATGTCGCCTCCCGACTCCGTACGTCACGAAGGAGACCTTTTTCATGACCACGTCGACCGTCATCGATGTCCCCGACGCGTTCGCCGCGTCCTACCGCGAGAACGGCGCCGCGGCACGCGCCTGGATCGCCGAACTGCCGCGCCTCGGCGGCGACTTCCTGGGGCGCTGGGAGCTGCGGCTCGACGGGCCGGCCGCCCACGGCATGGCCTCGCTCGTCCTGCCCGTGCTGCGCGCCGACGGCGTGCCCGCCGTCCTCAAGCTCCAGCAGCTCCGGGACGAGACCGCCGGCGCCGCGGCCGGTCTGCGGGCGTGGCGGGGCGACGGCATGGTGCGCCTGCTCGATCACGACGACGACAGCGGCACGCAGTTGCTGGAGCGGCTGGACGCGACCCGGACGCTGTCCTCGGTGGCCGACGACCACGCCGCCCTGCGGATTCTGGCCGAGCTGCTGGCCCGCCTGACCTCGGTGCCCGCCCCGAACGGCCTGCGTCGGCTGTCCGACGTCGCCGCCGCCATGCTCGACCAGGCGCCGCAGGCCGCACCGGCGCTGCGTGACCCCACCGAACGACAGCTGGTGCACACCTGCGCGTCCGCCACGGCCGAACTGGTCGGCGAACCGGGCGATCGCCTGCTGCACTGGGACCTGCACTACGACAACGTCCTCGCCGCGGAGCGGGAACCCTGGCTGGCCATCGACCCCGAACCGCTGGCCGGCGATCCCGGATTCGAGCTGCTGCCGGCGCTCGACAACCGCTGGGCCGAGGTGGTGGCCACCGGCGATATCACGCGCACGGTGCTCCGCCGGTTCGACCTGCTGACGGAAGTCCTCGGCCTCGACCGGCAGCGGGCCACGGGCTGGACACTCGGCCGCGTGCTGCAGAACGCACTGTGGGACGTCGAAGACGGCAGGACCGCACTGGAGCCGGCGCAGGTGGCCATCGCCACGGCCCTGCTGCGTCACCGCTGACCCGTCCTCGGTGGCCCCGCGACCGCTGCCGGCCGGCGGTGGAGAGGGCGCGCCGCCGGGCCGGCCCCGGTGGTCAGGACGCGGCGGGGAGCAGCCCCTGCTTCACCGCCGCGTCCCGGACCTCTTCGTAGAGTGCGGTGAGCGTCGCGCTGACCTGCACACGCGGGAGTTGGAGGCGGTCGAGGGCCGCGGTGTCCGCGCCGACGTCCTGCCACCCCTGGCCGGTGAGAAGGCGCATCAGGGCGGGGTTGAGGCGGTCCACGCCCCGGACCAGCCGGGCCTCCGGTGTGCGGCCCTCCTCGTATTCGTGCCACAGGTCGAGAAATTCCGTGCCGAGCGGGCCCGGGAGGGAAGTGAAGCGGCGCACGGCGACCTCTTCCTCGACCTGGGCCTTGCTGCGGGTGCGCTCGGCGCTGTGCTGGGTGGTCCAGGCGGAGGGGTCGCCCGCCTCGATTTCCACGAGGTCGTGCATGAGGCACATCTTGAGCATCTTCTCCAGGTCCAGTGCATGGTCGAGTTCCTGCTCGAACCGCTGGTGGAGCAGCCAGCTGATGATTGCCAGGTGCCAGGAATGTTCCGCCACGCTCTCCTTGCGGTCGGCGGTGGCATTGTTGTGGCGTTCAACTTCTCGCAGTCGGGCGCTGAAAGCGATGAAGTCGAGCACTTCCCCGAGGTCGCCCCGCATGCCGTTTTCCCCAATCCTTAACGAATCCTTGATGCGGCCGCTGCCGCCGCCGCGCCGGACTTCAGCACCATGCGCGATGGCTGCCGATTCGGGCAGTTGGGGCGTCCCGCACCCTCGTCAAAGCATGTGGCCACCCGGCCCGACGCCTTGCCGTGAGTGTCCAGAAGCAATGGTTGACAGCGTTCTGGCCGATTTATTACGTTCCTGATTGATCTATTGAAATCCAGGAGATGAGCTCGTATGGCCAAGTTCTACGCCGAGTCCGAACTCGACGGAAAACTGACCGGTTTTCGTTCCCGCGGCCCGGCCGCGCCTGTTGAATGCCTGGCGCCGGGCACGCTGTGCCGGCCGGTATTCCCGTGCACCGTCCTGGCGCCCACCGGCAAAGGCTTAAGTGCCTTAACGAGAACGTGCCGGGCGGACACCCACCCCACGCATCGCCAGGTGATCAGCACGCCGACCAGCATGCCGATCAGCATGTCGCCGTTGGAATTCGCCCGACGTCACTCCGACGGCATTGCGCCATCGGAGACCGAGCCGTTTCGCCACGGGTGTGCGCACCAAGCACATCGAGAGCTCCGGCCCGAAGACCCCGGGCCGGGCGGACGAGGGCGACGGCGACCGCATGACCGTGTGTGCGCCCGGGCCGTGCCCGGAGACCACCAGCAAGGTGCTCACGGAAGTCGGTGCGGCCGGCGGGGCGGCCGGCACCACCGGTGTCCCGGCCTGACCGCGCCGCCGCCCTCCTCGGACTCCGCCCGGCCGACCCCGCCCGGGGGAGCCGCCCTCGACCCCGCCCTGATCCGTACGGACTTCCCGATGTGCGCCGGCTTCTCCCTCTCCGACGACCGAACCGGGATCGAAGAGTTGGCGGCGGGCATCGAGACGGCCCAGGCGCCCTTCGCCACCGGAGGCGAAGCGGAGGCCGCGGCATGCGGTTGACGGCGGCGAACCAAGCGGTCATTCTCGCCCACTACCGTGCCCCGTACCTCAGGGGTCTGCGGGAGCCGTACGACACCGAGGTCCGGCGCTACAACCCGCCGTGCGGTGACGAACTCACCCTCCGCACCAGGGTGTCCGGATCGGGGGCGGCCGCGGTGGTCGCCAACCTCTCGTACGACGTGCAGGGCTGCTCGATCAGCCAGGCGTCGGCCTCGGTGATGGCCGGGTTGGTCGTGGGTCGCTCCGTGCAAGAGGCCGACGAACTGAACGCGGAGTTCGCGGCACTGCTGCGCGGGCGCGTGACGGAGACCGATGCCTGGCCGCCCCGGCTCGGGCACGCCGCGGCGTTCCGCGAGGTCGCGTGCCACCCCGCGCGCATCACCTGCGCGTTGCTGGGCTGGGCCGCCCTGCACGACGCGCTCTCGTGAGCTGAGCCCCGAGCGGGGCCGGGATGGTGGCACGACAGTTCGTCGGCGGTATCCGGTCGCGCGTAAGGGCAGGTGCCACCGGCGTGCGTACCGCCGCAGCTCTGCGGGCGGATCGGGGACGGATCGGGGGCGGTTCAGGGGCGGATCAGGGCCGGATCGGGCACGGGTCCCGGTGGACGGGCGTGAGGCCGGGTTTCGACGGGGTGATAGCGGCAACCTGTTTGTCATGTCCAGACACACTCGAAACGGCAAGAGCGAAGCAGCGAAGGTCATCGTCGTCATCGCGGACCTCACCGCGGTGATCCTGGGGCTCTGGATCCTGTTCTCCCTTCTCGACGCGAACCGCGCCAACAACCTGGTCGGCTGGGTGCACGCCGCCGCGGGCTGGCTCGCCGGCTGGTCGTACAACCTGTTCACGATGAGCACCGACTGGGTGCGGACCGTGCTGAACTACGGGCTCCCCGCCGTGGTCTACGTCGTCCTCGGCCATGCCCTCGCCGCCCGGATCCGGCGCGTCCCCTGATCCGGGCCCGGTGACGCGACGCGCAGAGCAGCGGCCCCGGCCATCGTGATCCTGGAGCCCTGGAGCCCTGGAGCCCTGGAGCCCTGGAGCCCTGGAGCCCTGGAGCCCTGGCCTGGTGCGCGGCCGGGCCCTGCGGCACGCGCTGCCGCCGCGGCCGGAGCCGACCTTCGCCGTGTCCCTGTCGGTAGGCAGCCGCCGGCGACCACGTGGGAGGCCGGATGGCTGCGCCGGCCCGACTTCTGGCTCCCGAACGACCGGCACTATCACCGTCGCGCGGTGGCAACCCCCTGGCAGCAACGGTTCGTACGACAACTCGGGCACGACTGGGGCGTGTTGTGGCGGCCCGGCGGTGTCTCGCCGGCCCATACCCGACCCCGGCCGGCCTGCCACGCCTCCCGGTGGGTATGATCGGCACATAATTTGAACGAGTTCAAAAAGAGGGGGCAGGTCATGCCTGAACCGATCGTGCGCGACCGAACCGACACACCCGCCGTCGCCCTGGGCCCCACCGCACTCACCCTCGGCGTCCTCTCCACAGGCGCATGGGTACCCCCGCTCGTGCTCGCGTTTCCGTGGACGATCATCGCCGGAGCCCTCGCCGTCACCTTCGGCTTGTCGGGTATCCACTACGCCCGCCACGGCATCGGCCGCCTGTGGATCGCCACCGCCGGAACCATCCTCGGCGCCCTCGGGATCGCCGGTGTCATCACCCTCATCTGGGAGTTCAGCCTCTGAAGGGGCGTCTCGCACCGCTCCACCGACCGGTTCGGTGGGGCGCGGGCGGCCCGGACTGCCGTCGCCGGAGTGGAACACGACGCTCCAGGCGTACGGGGTCTGGTCTCCGGCTGCCTCTTTGCGATGCTCAGTTCAGGGGCTGCCGGGGGATGACGGCGTTGATGGTCTTGCCCTCGGGCTCCTCGGTGACGGCGACGGCTGTCGCCATCCGGCAGACCATCGACCAGCCGAAGCCGCCGCCTTCGCCCGCGATGTCCGCCTCGCGTGGGCGGGGCAGGACGTGGCTCTCGTCGCTGACAGCCACGGCTATGGCCTCGGAGCAGGCCGACAGACGCAGCGCACAGGCCCGTCCGCCGGAGTGCCGTACGGCATTGGTGACCAGTTCCGAGATGACCAGTACCACCACCTCGGCGGCGTCCTGGTCCAGGGCGGGGTCCAGGCCGTGCAGAAAGGCGCCCGCCAAATGCCGTGCGGTGCGCGGTGTTTCGGGACGGCATTCCAGTGCGACGTGCAGTGTTGTCGGCGCCGTGACCGTCTGCGCGGTCCTGGCGGTTCTCACGGTGCTCACCTCGTTCGCGTCGTCCATGTGCTGCGCCGGGGAGAGTGCCCCCACGCGAGCGGTGGACCAGCCGATACCGGCGGCCGGACCGGCCGTGCCGCCACGGGCGGGTGCCGTGCGCCGGGCACGGGCGGGCCGGGGGGCAGGGCGGCGGGGGACTCCCTCGCCCGGCGACATCCGCCTTCCGCGGCCGGCCGGCGCCGGCGTGCCGGGCCGACTGGAGCGTCCTTCGAACGTATGCGGGTGTGGCATGTGCTTCACCCCGTCAGGAGACTTCGGTGTGGCTGGCGTGACGTAGCGTCTACCCGCCTACGCCGCCGTGAAAAGGAAGTCCCCGCAGCGTTTTGGCTCGCGCCGTGGCGGCGCTCGACCTCGTGGCCTACGCCGCACCCCGCACCCTGCACCCCGGACCGAGGGCGCCCGGCGGGGCCGGGCCCTCAGGTGGCGTGCCAGCCGGACCAGCGGGACACCGAAATCTCCACCACGGGGCCTTCAGGGGGGCGCCCCGCGTACTGCTGCCGGTACTTCTCCGACAGGAGGCGTACGTACCGGGCGGACGCCTCCGACGTGGGGGCCGGTGGCAGTACGACGGCCGTGCCGTCCGCGCGCGCCCACCACAGGCGGTCCCAGTCCTCGTCGTATCCGTCGACGAGGAGACAGACCTCGGGGTGGGTACGGATGTTGGCCAGCCGCTTCAGCCGCGCGGACCGCTTCGGCTTGTGGTCCACGGCGAAGGCCACGGTGTCACCGGTGAGGGCGAACACCATGGGGACCAGGTGCGGGCGGCCGGCCGCGTCGATGGTCGCGAGCCGGGCGATCCGTGCCCGGGCGAAGCGCTCCCGGGCCTGTCCGCCCGTCATCCCCGGCACTGCGGCCCCGGACGGCTCACCGGAAGCGTGCCGCGACGCCCGCGACCTCATCGAGATACGCCAGCGTCTCGCTCTCCGGCATCGTCGGCAGATAGAACAGCAGCCGCTCCACATCGAGCCGTGTGTACTGCTCGATGACCTTCGGGTCCTTCTCCACCGCGTAGACGGTCACCGGCACCTCACGGCCCGCCATGCTCCGCATCCGGTCGATCTGCGGTCCCAGTTCCTCGGGTGGCACGCTGTTGGCCAGCCAGGCGTCGCCGAAGGCGGCCACCCGGCTGAAGGCGCCCTCGCCGCCACCCACGTAGATCGGCGGGTGGGGGCGCTGCACCGGCTTCGGCCAGGAGTAGACGGGGGCGAAGTCGACGAACTCCCCGTGGAATTCGGCCTTGTCCTTCGTCCACAGTTCACGAATGGCCTGTAGCCGCTCGTCCACGAGGCGGCCCCTGGTGCGCGGGTTCGTGCCGTGGTTCTCCATCTCCTCCCGGTTCCAGCCGACACCGACGCCGAAGACCGCCCGCCCGCCGGAGACCAGGTCCAACGACGCCACCTCCTTGGCCGTGACGATCGGATCGCGCTGGGCCACCAGGGCGATGCCCGTGCCCAGCAGGATCCGTTCGGTTACTGCGGCGGCGGCGCTGAGTGCGACGAACGGGTCGAGGGTGCGGTAGTAGATCTCGGGCAGCTCGCCGCCGCCCGGATACGGCGAGCGGCGGTCCACCGGGATGTGGGTGTGCTCGGCGATGAGCAGGGAGTCGAGCCCCCGCTCCTCCACCGCGGGGCCCAGCGCCGTCGGCGCGATGCCCTGGTCGGTGATGAAGGTCGCTGCACCGAACTTCACGACGGCTCCTTCGGTTCCCTGAATCCTGGGTTCTTGTGTTCCCGGGTGCGGTTCGCGGTCGATGGCGAGGTACCCCGACCTGCCCCGGCAACAACAGCCCGTGCGGCCGACTGGGCTATCACGACCTCGGCGGAGGGCGCGGGCCGTGCCGACGGTGAGGCCGGTGCGTCGAGTACGGCTGCCCCCATGGACAGACAGAGCAGGACACGGGGAGCAGCCGATACCACCTCAACCGGCGCGATGACTCCGGGCCTTGCCGCAGCTGCTGACCGATCAGCGGGAGGCAGGAGCAGGAGGCACCGCCAGGAAGCACCGGCAGGAGGCAGGGGCCCTGCTGCGCATCAAGGAGGCAGGGGCCCTGCTGCCGATCAAGGAGTCACAGAATCGCCCACAGCAGCCAGGCGACCAGCAGGCACCCCGCTGCGACAAGGCCGATCAGGGCACCCGTGCCCGGACGCGACATCCGCTCCTGTTCGGCACGCTGCTCCGACAGGAAAGCGGCTCGGTCTTCCGCTGTTCGGGTTCGTACCCAATGCCCGTTGCCCGGGCCGGGGGAGATCACGGCATTACCACCTCTCTTCGTCCGGCTCGGCGCCTCCCCCCTTTGGCAGGGGTCAAACTCGGTCCCGTGATCCGAACGGTCGCCCCCGCCTCGGGGCGCTCCGTTCGCGCGGGCCGGGCCCCGTGATCCGGTCCGGCTCGGGAGTCAGCCGCTCGTCCCCTCGGTCAGACCCGGCGGGTCCTGCGGGGCTCCGTCTCCGGTCGTCGGCAGATCGCCGCGCTCGGTCGCGCCCTGGCTCCCGCCGTGCCCGTTGCCGTCGTGCCCGCTGACGTCGCCCTTCGTCTTCGGCAGTACCGCGTCCAGTTCGGCGTTGCCGGCGCGATGGGCGCTGTGAGCCGCCTGGCGGAGCGTCTCGTCCTTGACGGTGGCGCGGTCGGCGCTGAGCCTGATGACCCGGGTGCCGTCCTGGAAGGCGTATTCGTGGGCCGACAACGACGTGCGGTACCAGAGCCCGTGATCGGACGCGCAGGACACCTTCTGGCCTGCGGAGCCGGGTATCTCGGGCGTGGTGCAGTGTGTGCCGTCGACGGCTCCGGCATCCACGACCAGCCGGATCATCCCGCCGTTCTTCGACGCGACGTACGTTCCCTCGAAGCCGTGGTCGCCGTGTACGCCGACGGACTGGGCCGCCAGCCGGTAGCCGGGCACCTCGGTGACGTACACCATGTCCAGCTCGGTACCCAACGCGCGTGCACGACCTGCCAGTTCACGCCGGCCGACGTCCGGTCCGCGGGCTTCTTCGGCGCCTTGTCCGGGGACCGTTGCGCGTTCCGTTCCGCAACCGGTCATCAGCACGCAGGACAGTACGGACAGCAGGGACAGCGCGGGCAGTGCGGGCAGGGGTAAGGCCCTTGGGGTGCGTGTCATGCGGCCATCCTGTCCTACGGGCCCGACGGTCGGCCTGCCGCTGCCGCTGCCCGTCCGGCGGGCGGGGTGACGTGCGGGTGCCCGCGAAGAGTTCGGGGTCAGTCCTGCACCTCTCGTACCCAGGCCCGGAGTCCGGCCAGGAACCCCGCACGCTCGTCGGCCGACAGCCCGTCCAGCGCGCGCAGCAGGGGCTCACCCCGTCGGGCGACGAAGGTTTCCAGGGGCGCGCGGTACGTCTCGGACAGCGACACCAGGGTCCGGCGGCGGTTCGTCGGGTCCTCCGTGCGTTCCACGATGCCGGCTCGGCTCAGCCCGCCGACCAGTTCGCTGGCGGTGGGCAGGGAGACCTGCAGCCGCCGGGCGATCTCGCCGACGGTCAGCGGCTGCGCGGCCAGGAGTTGGGGGAGTACGGCGCCGTGGCGAGGCGTCAGCCCGTGGGACTCCATCGCCTCGCGCAGCTGGTCCGGCATGAGCGCCCGTACCACCGCACCCCGGAAGTGCGGCTCCAACAGGGGGACGAGGCCGACGACTTGGACGTCCTGTGGGGTCGGCATCCGGGGAGCTTCCCCGGCCTCGTGGGTGTGGTGCATACTCCGAGTGTAGATGCTTTGGAAATCCAAACTGTTCGGATAACCGAATATTGAGGAGATGAGGGACCTGTGCCGTCGATCAGCTACCGCGACGCGGTCAACGACGCGCTGGAACGGATGGACGACCTCGGATACGAACGCGGGCAGGGGGTCGATCTCGCCAACCACGGCCCGATGGGCGCCGAGGCGCTCGCCGTGCTCGGACAGGAGGACGAGGTGGCCCGGTGGGTGGGCCGCTACCGGCGCGCGATGGAGCACCACGAACCGCCCGCCGCCCGCTTCGCCCTGGACCCCGCGGACGAGTCCTGCTGGCGCTCCGCGCTCGGGGACGTCGGTCGCGCCGGCGACTGGGAGCGTCTCTTCGGGCGCGAGCTGGCCGAGGCGCACTGGCGGGACGTCCTCGCCCGTTGGTGGCCGCGGCTGATCCCGGGGCTGTTCGCCGGGCTGACCCACGGCCTCATCCGCACCGCCCACGCCGTACGCGGCCTGTACGCGGCGGGCGGGGAGCCGACCGGGTTCCAACTGAAGGAACTGGCAAGGGGGTTGGCCTACTGGGCGGCCCGCTACACCGAGCTGCCCGGCCGACCGCGGCTGCGCGGCCGGTACGCACTGTCCGCCGCGGTCGCCGCGCTGCCCCGGGTGCCCCACGAGGGCGGCCTGGCGCCGGGAACGGCCCGCGAGCGCCTGGACGGCCTCGGGCGGCTCCCCGGCTATCACGAGGCACTGGAGTGGCTGGCCCCCGAGCAGGCGCCCCGGCTGTTGAGCGAGATGACCGTCCAGTTCGCCGACGTCTACCTCGGCCACCCCGAGGTCTACCCGGTACCGCTGATCCACGGCGTCACCGCACCTGCCGCCGTACGCCTGGTGCTTCCGCATCTGCCGCACGAGGTGCATGCGCAGACGGTGGCCCAACTCTGGCAGGTGCAGGCCGCGTTCCTGCTGGCGTTCACCGTCGACCGGCGCGACGAGGGGACGTCGGTGTGGCGGTCACAACTGCCGGATGCGCCGCCGTCGATGGTGGAACTCGGGGGACGAGCGGCCGAACACGGTGATGAGCATGTCATCAAGTTCACCGAGGCATGTCTGCGCGAGTACGCCCTGCGACCCGATCCGCGCTACCCGGCCGCCGCACTCGCCGCACAGCGGCGCATCCCGCCGCTGGACGGCGGCGGCGGAGTGGGAGGGCTGCGGCCCGACACCCCGTAGGCGGCGGAACCGTTCCTCGGCCGGGGCGGCCGGGCAGTGCGCCCCGGCCGTGGGCCGGGGCGCGGCGTGAGCCCCCGGTGACGCATCGGGGGCGACGCGGTGCGCGCCCGCCCCGGCCGCGCCCGGTGGCACGGCATGCCAGGGGATCAGGGGTTCTGCGGGTCGACACCGGTGTGGGACTCCGCGTCCCTGCCGCCGCTGGGCCGGCGTGAGGGGCCTTTCGCCCCCATGTCCCGCGTGCCCTTCTCGTCCTTCTCGGCGGCGCGCCGCTCGCCGCTGCGCGTCTCGCTCTTGACCTCGCTCGCCGGCGGCACCTTCTCCCGCCCGCCGCTCTCCTTGGTGCTGTCCTTCTCGTCACCGCTGCCCTTCTTGGGCGCGTACCGCTCGGGGTGGAACGACCGATGCGCACTCTCGTTCTCCTGCTGCTCGGTCTGGTCCACGTCGGATGCCCAGCCGTGCTGCTCGGTTCCCTTGTGCGTGCTCGGGCCCTCGCCCATCCTCGGGTGCGAGGACTTCCGGTGTCTGGTCACGTCTGCTCCCTGTGTCGAGCCTCGCCTGCGGAGACCGGGCGCTCACGAAGCCCCGGACGGGCAGCGGTGCCGTCCCCGCCAGGCGCGGAGCCCCTCGACGCGCACCGGGCCCGGGCCTGACCGACCCTGCCGTCCCGGTGGCGGAGACTCCTGTACTCCCAGGCTGAGGGCCAGCCGCGGCATCCGCATCTTCGCCCCGCACCGGCCGCCACCGGTCGTGTCCGGCTACGGCACCGCCCCGCCTGCCGGGGCTCTCCCCCCGGCGCTCTCGGCCACCTCGGCGAGCCTTTTGAGCATGCCGCGGTGGCGCAGCTGGAGGAGGGCGTCGAACGCCGCATTGTGCAGGCGACCGGCCGGCCCCGCCAGCGGGTGCTCGTCGAGGACGACCAGCGTGTGCGCGCCCCATGGGCGCACGTCGATGGCGACGCGTACGGTACCCAGGCGACCGCTGTCCACTTCCAGCTCGAGTTCGCGGGGCGGGATGCTGCGGCGGACGACAGTGTGGCCCTCGAGACTCCAGGGCCCCAGGCGCACCGTGTACACGATCGCGGAACCCACCTGCGGCCAGCTGCCGTCCTTGGGGCGCGAATCCTCGGTGCCCACCACCCAGTCCTCGTAGCGCGTGCCGTCCGCCAGTACCGCCCAGACCACCTCGGGCGGAGTTGTGATCAGCTGGTGCCGTACCGCCATGGGTTCGTACCGCCTCACCGATTGCCGGCCCCCGCCATCAGCCTAGGACTCCGCCCCGTGCGTGGTCGGTGCAGCCAGTCACCGCAGACGCGGCCCCCGGCACATGGTCGGCCGGAGGGCCGCCTCATCCGTGCCGGGGGCCGGGCGTGGCACGGACCATGCATGGCGACGGGACGGTCTCAGGTGTTGAGCAGCCGGTTGAAGAAGGATCGGTAGCGCTGGAGCGCGACGCGCAGATCCTCCGTCGCCACTTCCTCACCGCGGTGCCACTGGCTTTCGAGACCCGACTTGTGCTCGGAGAAGGTCGTGGCAAGCGCCTGCATGACTTCGGCGACCAGGGTGTCGGCCGCGCCCACGGCGTTGCGCGGGTCGTCGACGAATTCGCTCTGGATCCGCTGCCACCTGGTACGGAACTCGGACTGTTCGGGCCCGAGCAGCGGCTCTTCGGTCTGCTCGGCTCCTCCCCGGGTGAGCGGATCCGCTCGCCCCTCGCTCTCCTCCGGAGCGCGTCGGCCGGTGTCCGTGGCCTCCCCTGGAAAAGTGGGGGGCACCTGCGTCACGGGCTCGGTCTCGGGCTCGCCCGCCACCGCGCCGGTATCCTGCCGTGCACCGGCGAGGTCGTCTGTGGACAGGCCGCCCGCCCCGGGCTCGGGTACCTCTCTGCGCGCCATCGCTCCGCCTTCCTTTCTGTCCGGACAAGCCCTCCCGGGCCTCTGCCCGCTGGATCACGACCGGTCGTGCGGTCGCTCGCCGTTGTGCAGCAACTCGACGAACAGCGCGCGGTAGTGCACCATCGCCCCCCGCAGCTCCTCCGTCGTGGCTTCCTGCCGGTTGCTGCGGCCGTTGACCTCGTGGGCGGCGCGGTAGTGCTCCAGTGTCCGCCCGTGCTCGACCGAAAGGTCCTTGAGCTGCTGCTCGTAGCCCTCGGTGGGGTAGCCGCGCTCGCTCATGAGCGCCGTCACCAGCCGGTCTGCTTCCTGCACCGCGGTGTCCGGCTGATCCACGAACCGTTCCTGCACGCCGTCCCATTCGTGGGTGTACCGGTCGCGGGTGGTTGCGGACAGCGGTTTGATGTCCAGCGCGTCGTGGCGCTCCTCGCGCCCCCGCAGATCCCGCTCGGCCTCCTGACGGCTGTCCTTGGCCGCTACCGTCCGCTCGTACTCAGGGCCGAACTGCTGTTGCAGATGGCGGCGGCGCCTGACCCACCACGCCGCCAGCGCGCAGGCCAGCAGTACGACCACGACAAGCACGATGATCACGATAAGAGTCCCAGTCGACATCGGGTCCTCCGCTAGCTGTCGCCGAGGGAGCATCAGGATCGGCGAGGAACAGCCGTCCCGGTCCCCGTTCGAGCGTGCCGAGAACGCTCGTGATGCGTGCCGGCATCTCGCAAAACCGCTCTTCTCTCACTCTGATCTGCCAAGCGAGGGACGGCAACTGGTACCGGTGCGGCCTTCCCGGCCGGCCGGAGGAGAGGGGCCGGTCGGATTCGTCGGTGTCGCGGACGGCGGCATTTCGGCGTGAAGTGGTAGGAGCGTCCCCTGCGGCCGTAACGGTGCCGGATGCGGGAACGCGCCCTGGAACCGCACGCACCAGGTCTGCGAAACAAGGCCAGCAAGGCCAGCAAGGCCAGCAAGGCCAGCGAGGACTACGAGGACAACGAGGAGGGATCATGCCGGCAGGAGCCAGCGGAAAGCGTCAGCGGCAGTACGAGCACATCAAGGAGAACGCCTTGGAGCACGGCGTCTCGGAGAAGCGGGCCGAGGAGGTCGCCGCACGCACCGTGAACAAGGAACGGGCCCGCGCGGGCGAGGCGGAATCGCCCGGCAAGGTCTCGACCCGCGACCCGAAATCCGCCCCTCAGCGTGGTGGCGAACGCTCCCACAGCGGCCCGCAGGGCCCCACCAAGGACCAGTTGTACGAAGAGGCCAGGAAGAAGCACGTCGAGGGGCGCTCCTCGATGAACAAGCAGCAACTGCGCGAAGCCCTCGGCCGCTGAGGCCGCGCGTCTCCGCGAGTGTGGCACCGCCCGGGCGTCCACGGGGAGCCGCCGGCGGTGCCGCGCCTGTGGCGTTGCGCCCCGGGCGGAGCCCGCGGACTTCGGCCCGGCGGTGGGCGATCCGGGCCCTGCGCGGGCTGGTCCGGCCGCCGGGACTGCGGTAGGAAGATCGGATGCGTCGCATCCCCGTCTGCGGTCCGGAAGGGCCCATCCGCGCCTCCGCCGAACCGGACGGCCCCCGAGCCGCCGTCCGGGCGGTGCTCTTCGACTTCTCCGGAACGCTGTTCCAGA
Organism: Streptomyces sp. NPDC048650; assembly: GCF_043199095.1. Classification (NCBI taxonomy): domain Bacteria; kingdom Bacillati; phylum Actinomycetota; class Actinomycetes; order Kitasatosporales; family Streptomycetaceae; genus Streptomyces; species Streptomyces sp. NPDC048650. The sequence continues at coordinate 159,975 of NZ_JBICVM010000009.1, forward strand.
TCGGGACCTACGCGGACCGGATCCGCGCGGCGCTGTCCCGGCCGGTGGACGAGACCACGATGGACCGCCTGCTGAGCGGGCTGGAAGCCGGGCTCCTCGATCCTGACGTAGTGGCGGCCCAGCGCGCCCGTGATGTGTCGTCGACCGCTCATCGTCACGCCTTCACGACGTGGTACGCCTCGGTCCCCGAGCTGGCGCCGGTCGCCGACGCGCTCTACACCCAGTTGATGTCGCCGGAGCACTGGGTGCCCTATGCCGACGCCGAGTCCACCGTGTGTCAACTCGCCGCCGAGGGGCTGGCATTGGGTGTGGTGAGTGATGTCGGGTGGGATCTGCGGGCCACCTTCGCGCACCACGGCCTGGACCGCTTCTTCTCCTCCTGGGTGCACTCCTACGAACACCGCACGGAGAAGCCGGATCCCGTGCTGTTCCGGCACGCGTGCCGTGAACTGGACGCCGAACCGGCCACGACCCTGATGGTGGGCGACCATCCGGCGAAGGACGGCGACGCGGCCGGTGCGGGCCTGCGCTCGTACGTACTGCCCGCGGGGGCGGCTCCCGGCTCGAACCGAGGACTGGACGCCGTGCTGCGACTGGTGGGGCTCAACCCGCCCTGAGACGGAGGGGCAAGGGGAGCGGTTGCCGTGCTGGGAGGATCAAGGGGTGCTGCGAACCGTTGAGATCACCGCCGAACTGGCATTGCCGCTCCATAGCGAGCGCTCCCACAACCTTCACTGGCAGAAGAAGCTCGAGCTGAACCTGGACTGCTTCATCTGCGGGCGCACCGGGCGCATCACTCGCTTCGAACACGGCGCGGAACTGGCCGTCTGCACGGGTGACAAGAGGTCGCCACACCCCACCGCGGCCCGCATCGCCGGCTTCGACGTCACCAGCAGGCGGGACCGGCTGATACTCCGGACCGTCGTCGACTACTGGTGGGCCCCCTTCCATGACACCGAGCGGGACCGGCCGGCAACCGCGCTGACACGCGCTCCGTGGGTCCGTATCTCTGCGGGATACGACTGCCTCCAGTCGCACGAGACAGGGTCCTTCAGCATTCAGAGCAACCAGGTCCGCCCGGTGAACGAGGTCTGTGCCCACTGCGCGGCCCCGCTCGCCACCGACGCCCGGTCTCCGGCCATCCGACTGCTGACCTGAACCCGGCTACCGCCGAGACAGCCGACACCTCCGCCGGCCTCGACCGCCCCGTTGCCGGCCCGGACGACATCACCGCGGCCCGGCTGTCGGCTCACGTACGAGCCCTGCACCGCATCCGACGGCGCGGTCCAAGGGATGACCCGCCGGGGACTGCGGGACGGCCCTTGGACCGCGCTCATCACCCCCATGGCGACCGCCTTCGTGAACGGGGAGCTTCATGCCTGGGGGGAAAAGCCCCGCAGCCGCAGCGAGTTGCCGACCACGGAGATCGACGAGAACGCCATCGCGGCACCGGCGATCATCGGGTTCAGCAAGCCGGCCGCGGCCAGCGGCAGGGCGGTCACGTTGCAGAGGAAGGCCCAGAAGAGGTTCGACCGGATCGCGCCGAGCGTTCTGCGTGGTCGCAGTGTTCATCGTCGAGCCGCTCGCGCAACTTCCTTCGGGCGTACAGCAGTCGGACATGGGTCCTTCTGAGGAGTCCTGGACTTCTCCTGGACTTAATCTATACCCCTTGGGGGTATAGATTCTCCGTCATGAATACCCTCACCCTGTGTCGCCGGCGGAGAATTCGATGAACGCCCCTTTGAGGATCACCGCCTTCGCCGCCGTGCTGGCCGCCGCATGCGGCGCCGCTTACGGGGTGGGTGATGCCGTGGCCCCGATCGGTGGCGCAGCCGAACCCGCGACCCACGCAGGGCACGACCGCACCGATGCCCCGGAGGAGGAAGGGAAGGGGAGGAAGGGGAGCAGACGGGAGGCGGTCGCGACATGCCGCCGGGCGGGTTGCAGGTCGGAGAGCGGTTACCGCCTCGACCTCAGGACCCCGCGCGTTCCTGCGGCAGAGAAGTCCAAGCTCCGCTTCGTCATCCGTGACGACGCCGGTCGGAAGGTCACGGCCTACCAGCGCGAGCACGACAGGGAACTCCATCTGGTCCTCGCCTCGCGGGACTTGGGCACCCGCCGGCACCTGCACCCGACGCGGTCGTCGGACGGCACGTGGAGTGTCGACGCCGAACGTCCGGCGGCCGGCGCCTATCGACTCTTCGCCGACTTCACACCCACCGCCAAGGGGGCGAAACCTGACCCTGGGTGCGAACCTCGCCGTCTCCGGCAACTACCGTCCTGCCCCGCTGCCCCCTCCACGGCAGTCGCCAAGTTCTCACCCTCCGGCGAAGGTGTCACTTCCTGAACGCATTCGAGTGTGAGCTCCGTCAAGTGAATCGCGGAAAACGAGCAAAGATGGCAACTCTTGAGCGAGTTGTTGCGTCATCTGTTCAGAGTTGTCCTGTGCGATGCCCGTCCCTGACCGTGGCTTGGAGGCGGAGTACGCGGTCTTAAAGGAGAAGGTATGCGTCCGTTTGCGTTGAACTACGCCCGGCCGGTGGTGAAGTCGGTGGCCGCCACCCCGTACAACTACGACGCCACGCGGCAACTCAACGTCCTGCCCGACGGCCGACCCGCCACCAGCAGTCGGGCGGTCCTGCTGGCCACCGGCACCACCGCGTCCACCGCCGGCTCCAAGACCCACTTCGACGACTGAACGCCCATGACCGTTTTGGTCCTTACCTGCGAGGAAGACTTGACCGCGGACATGGTCGTCGCGGCCTTGCACGACCTCGGCGCGCCGCTCGTCCGCTTCGACCCCGCCGACCTGCCCGGACGGGTCGACCTCTCGGCGGACTACGCCAGTAACGGCTTTCACGGCTACCTCAGGACGGACGAGCGGATGGTGAGCCTGAGCAGCCTGCGTTCGGTGTGGGTCCGCCGGCCCGGCACACCGGGTGCCCTCGCAGAGGAACGGTCGACCTGGCTCACCGCGGAGTCCGAGCAGGCGCTCTACGGCATGCTCACCTCTACCCGGGCGCGCTGGATGAACCATCCGGCGGCGGCCGGACAGGCCCGTCACAAGCCGTGGCAGCTCCATGTCGCCCAGCAGAGCGGCTTCACTGTGCCCGCGACGCTGATCACCTCCTTTCCCGAGGTCGCGCGGCAGTTCGCCGCCACCTATCAGGACCTCGTGGTCAAGTCGGTCTCCGGGAAGCATCCTGACGACCCTCCGATGGTGCTGCCCACCACGCGTATCAGCCCTGACGCGGACTTCACCTCGGTCGCGGCCGGCCCGACCCTGCTCCAGCAGCACGTCCGCAAGCAGGCCGACATCCGGCTGACCTGTGTCGGCGGTCACCTCTTCGCCGCCCGTAAGGAAGCCGACTGCGAGGAGGTGGACGGCCGCTTCACGGAGAGCGGCGCCTGGAAACCCGCCGAAGTCCCCGACCACGTCCGCCGGTCGGTGGCCGCCTATATGGACACCGCTCAACTTGCCTACGGAGCATTCGACTTCGCCGAGGACCGCAACGGGACCTGGTGGTTCCTCGAATGCAACCAGGGCGGCCAGTTCGCGTTCATCCAGCTCGCCACCGACCAGCCCATCGCCGAGGACATCGCCGCATGGCTGGCAAGGGACCACTTCGCCTGACCGGCGTCACGAACGTGGCGCGGTCGCCGTCTGCGGCCGCTTCGCCCGGGGAGGGGCCCTGAGCCGACCGATCAGGCCCCGCCGGCATCGGGTACGAGGCGGGTGAAGGAGACCGGGAGGCTCTCCGGGCCGCGCAGGATGGCGTTCTCCCGGTAGGGCGGGGGGTCGGCGACCAGGCGGGGGGACTCCAGACGGCGGGCGAGTGCCGTCAGGGCGATCTGCGCTTCGGCCCGGGCAAGGGTGGCGCCGATGCAGTAGTGGATGCCGCCGCCGAACCCGAGGTGGGCGTTGTCGGGGCGGTCGGGTACGAACCGGCCCGGGTCCGCGAAGCGCTGCGGATCGCGGTTGCCGGCGGTGAGGAGCAGACGGACGCGTGAACCCTTGGGGATGGTGGTGCCGGAGATGTCGACGTCTGCCAGGGTGCTGCGTCCGGACATCTGCACCGGCGGGTCGTAGCGCAGTACCTCCTCCACGAGCGGAGTGGCGAGGTCGGGGTCGGCGCGCAACCGGGCGAGGGCGTCGGGGTGGCGCAGCAGAGCGAGGGTGCCGTTGGCGATGAGGTTGACGGTGGTCTCGTGGCCGGCGATCAGCAGCAGGCCGAGCGTGACGCGGAGGTCCACGGGGTCCATCGGGCCACCGGTGTCCTGGCCGTACATCAGGCCGGAGAGCAGGTCGTCGCCGGGGGCGGCGCCGCACCGTGCGATGAGCCCTTCGAGGTACTGCTGCAACTCGGCCCGCGCCTGCTGGAGTTCGCGGATCTCGTCCTCGGTCTGGGTGTCGATGGGGTCCAGGCCCCGGGTGAGCCGGCGGGCGAGGCCGCCGAAGAGGGATTCGTCCTCGCGTGGCACGCCGAGCAGCTCACAGATGACGGTGACCGGCAGGGGATAGGCCAGGTCGGCGACGACGTCCAGCTGTCCCGGCCGCTCGCTGGTGTGCGCGTCGAGCAGCCCGGTGACGAGTGCGTCGATGTGGTCGCGCATGCCCAGGACGCGGGGAACGAACTGCTGGGTGACCAGGCGGCGCAGCTGGTCATGGCGGGGCGGGTCCTCGACCAGCAGGCTCTTGCGGATCGGCCGCTGGTGTTCCGGGGGGAGCCGGTCGGCGCTGATACGCGGGTCGCGCAGCAGCTGGTTGATCTCGCGGTGACCGGCGGCCAGCCAGGTCCCGTCGTCCATGCGCACGATCGGCTGCCGGAGCAACTGCTCGTAGTAGGGGTAGGGGTTCGCGCGGTGCTCGTGGCGGAGGGCCTGGGCGAACAGCTCCGAGGCCGTGTGCTGGTGGGTGGTTGAGGTCATGGTGGAGCTCCCTCACTCGTGTCCGGCCAGGACGGAAGGGGTGGACGGGAAGGACGGGATGCACCCACGACCCGGTGCGGGGGTGGTGGGCCGGGGGAACTCTGCGTCGAGCGGGACGAGCCGGCCCGGCCCGTCAGCGGCGTTGAGCTCCGGCGGGAAGGGGGCTCCGGCCTCGATGAGGGGGGCGTATCCGTCCAGCACACGGGGGGAGTCCGCCGCGACGGCGGCGACCAGGCGGCCGGACCGACCGTAGGCGACCACGAAGCGCCGCTGGTCGAGCGATCCCTGGGTGAGGACGACCTGATCGGCCGGCGCGGGCAGTCCCAGGCACTTGAGGTTGACCCCGAACTGGTTGGACCAGAACGCCGGCAGGGGGCGGTGGGTACGAGGCGTCCGCGCCTTGTGGGTCATGTTGTGCGCGGCGGTACGGGCCTGCGCGACGGCGTTGCCCCAGTGGTCCAGGCGCAGGAGCTGCCCGGGGTAGAGGGGGTGCGGCCAGCGGGCGATGTCACCGGCGACGAAGACGTCCGCCACCGGTGTTCCGTCGTCGGCCAGGGCCCGGCAGGCGTCGTCGCACACCACTCCGCGGACGTCGGCGGCCAGCCCGGAGCCGGTCAGCCACTCGGTGTTGGCGAGGGCGCCGGTGGCGACCACGGCCACCTCGGCCTCCACTACGGTGCCGTCGGACAAGGCCGCGCGCCGCAACCTGCCGCGGGCATCGCCCTCCAGGGCCCGGACCGTGGTGCTGAGCCGCAGGTCCACCCCTGCGTCGCGGTACCAGTGCGACACGGCGCGGCCGATGACGCCGCCCAGCGCGCTCTTCAACGGGGTGCCGCCGCGCTGGGTCACGGTCACTTCGAGGCCCGCGTCGCGGCAGACCGAGGCGACCTCGCCGCCGGTGAAGCCGGCGCCGATCACCAGCACCCGGGACGGCTTGGCGGCCAGCGCCGCACGCAGCCGGTCGGCGTCGTCGCGGGATCGCAGCACATGCACCCCGTGCAGGGCACCGCCCTGCTGCTGGGGCCAGCGCCGGGCCCGGGTGCCGGTGGCGATCAGCAGCCGGTCGTAGGGCACCTCCCGCCCATCGGCCAGCGCCACCTGACGTTCGCGCAGGTCAGCGCCTTTTGCGGGGGTGCCGAGCAGCCAGCGGGCGTTGATGTTGCGCACCCGGGGCAGCACGGTGTGGTCGGTGGGCAGCCAGCCGGACAGGACCGCTTTCGACAGCGGCGGACGGTCGTAGGGCGCGTGCGGTTCGTCGCCGATGAGCGTGAGCTCACCGGTGAACCCTTCGTCGCGCAGCGCCTCGGCGGCACGCAGCCCGGCCAAGGAGGCTCCGACCACGACGGCGCGCTCGGGGCCGTTCATCGCGCACTCTCCGCGGTCAGGGGTGCGGGCTCGGTGGCCCGGCCCAGGGTGATGGCCTGGACGGGACATGCCGCGGCGGCCCGTTCGACCTCTCGGCGCATCCGTGGATCGGGCGCGTAGTCGTATTCCACCGCCTCCTCGCCGTGGAACCGGAAGACGGCCGGTGCCGCGTAGACGCACTGTCCGTAGCTCTGGCATCGGTTCAGATCCACGATGAGCCGGAGCTCAGCGGGTGGCGAATCGGTGGGCATTTTCGCTCTCCTCCCAGTTCAGCGGGGGTTCGACGGCTCGTCCCGGACTCGTGTGGGGCGCATCGGGACCGCCTGCAACGTCGATCGCATCCACCATTTGAATAGCGAGCACTATTCGGACTGTACACGCTATCGGCGCATTGACATAGTGTTCACTATTCGAATAGCCTTCGCGACATGAGTACCGAGCAGGACGAACCCGCGCGACAGCGGCTCACCCGTGCGGAGGCCAAGGCCCGCACCCGGCGACTGCTGCTGGATGCGGCGGCGCGGGTCTTCGCCCGCAAGGGCTTCGCCGGCGCCTCGGTGGAGGAGATCGCGGAGTCCGCGGGCTTCTCCATCGGTGCGCTGTACTCCAACTTCAGCGGCAAGGAAGCTCTCTTCCTGGAGCTGATGGCCGAACGCGGTCTGGGCCGCGTCGCCGAGGCCGCCCAGACCCTCGACCGCCACGAGGCGGGCACCGGGGAGGCCGCCGCCGAGCTGGGACGCCTGTTGGTGCACGTCGCCGACAAGGACACCGACTTCGCACCGCTCCAGGCCGAGTTCTGGCTCTACGCGGTACGCAACCCCCACGTCCTCGACACGATGGCCGGCGCCCTGCGCGAACCGCGCCAGGCGCTGGAAGGCTTGATCGGCACCTGGCTCGCGGAGCAGGGCGCACCCTCCGAAGTCCCGACCGACTCCGTGGCCACGGTGGTGGTGGCGCTGTTCCAGGGGCTGGTGCGCCTGCGGCGCGTCGATCCGGACGACGTTCCCGAAGAGCTCTTCGGCCAGGCCCTGCGATGGCTGTTCAGCGGCATCAACGCGGACCCCGCAGCGGCCCGCCCCGCAGACCAGGACTGACCGGTACGGCTTCCCGGATCGCCCCGCGGCCCGCCGCCGACGGCGGGCATCCCGGGCCATCCCGCGCACGCCGTTTCCACGGCCGGCCCCCGATCGCCCGCAACTCCTCCCGCAAGGAGCCGCATTCATGAACCCGCACCTGCCACGGCGATCAGCCGCCCGGGGCATCCGCAGGGGCTATGCCGTGGCCGGCGCGGTCCTCGCCTTCATGTGGCTGGGGGAGGCCGACGAGCCGGCCTGGGCCCACGCGGTGCGCGCCGCCTTCCTCCTGCTGCTCATACCGCCCCTGCTCCTGCGGACCGACCGCCGCCTCACCGCCGCGTTCTACGAGTCCGCGCGCCCCGGCCGGGCGCTCGCCCGGCTGATCACCGCCCGGCTCCTCATCGTCTCCACGGCCCTTGCCGCCGGTGCCCTCCTCGGCCGGCTGATGGACCCGCACGCCGCCCAGGACATCACAGCGCTCGGCATCCGGGTGCTCTGCGTCCTGCTGACCGTCCCGTTGCAGATCCGCGCCGCACACCGCGCCCGGGCCGGGGGTGTGCACCCCTCGGCCCGCCCCACCCTGTCGGCACCCCGGGTCATCTGCGCCAAGCTGGGGCTCGTCGCCGCCGCACTGCTGGCCCAGATGCTGATCGATCCCTATGTGGCCGACGCCCAGGTGCTCACCGCCGCCGCCATCGCCGTCATCGTGACCGTCCTGGGCCCCAGAGTCCACGCCCGGCTGCTGATCGCCCCCAACTCCCGGACCACCACGTCACCGCAGGCCGACTCCCGCGTAACGACGTCCTCATCCTCCTGCTGAAGCTGCGGGGAGTGCTGCCCCGAGAGGTGCCGTGACACCCGGACCCGAGGCGCCGGGCGCCGGACGCGGCCGGCTCGGGTGCCGGACGGGACGCCGTTCGGACCTGCCCAGGGTGCGAGGGCCAGGGTGGCGATGAGACTTGGTACATGGCAGAGCGATCGCGGACACGGACTTCGTCGACGGCCACCCGAAAACAGAAGGCGCCGGCGATCGGGCCCGGGGCCGCGGCGCGTGGTGCGGCCGAGTTGCTGCAGAGCCTGATCAGCCATCGTGCCGAGGGGGTGTCGGCCGTTCGGCGCATCGAGGGTGGCTGGTGTGTCGAGGTGGAGGTCCTCGAGCTGGCACGCATCCCTGACACCACGAGCCTGCTCGCCACCTACGAGGTGAAGCTCGACGAGCAGGGCGAGCTGCTCGAGTACTTCCGTACCCGCCGCTATCGCCGAGGCTCGGCCGACGAGTGAGCGCACGGTGCTCACGCGATGAAAGGACGTCAGTAGATGGCCGCCACGAGCACATATTCCGGCTTCGCCGGCGAGGTCGTCCCGTGCCCGCCCAGAGCGGGCACGTTGTACGACGTGCTGGAGCTCATCCTGGACCGCGGCATGGTCATCGACGTGTTCATCCGCGTGTCGCTGGTCGGTATCGAGATCCTCAAGATCGATGCCCGCATCGTCGTCGCCAGCGTCGACACCTATCTGCGTTTCGCTGAAGCGTGCAATCGACTCGACCTGGAGCGGGATTCGGGAAGTGTCACCGTTCCCGAACTGTTCAGCGGCCAAGCCGCAAAGAGCATCGGGAAGAGCAAGGTCAAGAAGGCTGCCAAATCCGTCGGCGACACCGTGCGCACCGCGGTGGGAGCGGGCGACGACTCGGATGAGGATTCCGAGGAGGAAGCGCAGCCGAGGCGCCGGCGCGCCCCCGCCCGGTCCGGAGCGGCTTCCCGCCGGCGCACATCCGGGGAGGACTGACCGGTGACGGACGACGGCGTCTACGTTTACGGGATCGTCCGTGCGGCGCATCCGGTGCCCACGGTTCTGCACGGGGTGGGCAACCCGCCCGGAGCGGTGACGACGATCGGCGCAGGGCGGATCGCCGCGGTCGTCAGCCCCGCCCCACCGCAGCTGCGCGCCCGCCGCCGTGACCTTCTGGCACACCAGGAGCTGCTGCTGACGCTGGCCGAGCAGGGGCCGCTTCTCCCCATGCGATTCGGAATGGTCGCGCCCGACGCGACGGCCGTACGCCGGCAGCTGGCGGATGCCGAGGATCGCCACCTGGCAGTCCTGGACCGGGTCGCGGACCGGGTCGAGGTCAACGTCAAGGCGATGCCGGCCAAGGACTCCCTCGTAGCCGTCGTCAAGGACGACCGCACCGTCCGCGAGCTGCGCGAGGCGGTGCGCCGCCGGCCGAGCTACGAGGCGAACGTCCGCCTGGGATCGGCCGTGGCGGCGGCGTTGTCCCGCCGGGCCGCCGAAGCGGGGCGCGATGCCGTACAGGAGCTGCGCCGTGCGGCTCATGCGGTCGCTGCCGGACCGGAGGTCTCCGGGTGCGTGGTGAACGTATCGTTCCTGGTCGGCCGGGATGACTGCGCCGGCTTCACCGAGGAGGTGCAGCGGCTGGCCCAGCGCCATCGCGACCGGATGGAACTGAAGGTCGCCGGCCCTCTCCCGTGCTACAGCTTCCTGGAGCCCGAGCACGTCGCCGAACGAATCGGCGCATGACATGGGGCTGATCAGCGGACTGCTCACCCTGCCGCTCGCCCCCGTGCGGGGCGTGACCTGGGTCGCCGGCCAACTCGCTGAGGCCGCCGATCGTGAGCTCCACGATCCGGCACTGATCCGCGTCCGGCTCGCCGCCCTGAACCAGGAGTACGAGAACGGCCATCTGTCCACCGAGGCGTTCGAACGCGAGGAGGACCGGCTGCTCGACCTGTTGCACGGGTGCTGACCCGGTACGTGCGACGGCGCGGCGGCGGGTGGGCCGTTCGGGCTGTTCCGGTGCTTCGCGGCGAGGGCGAAGACGGGCGGGACGCGGAGGCCACGGGGAGTACGGGGACGGGCGGTGGGGGAGGGGCCAGGGCCGCCAGGGGGACGCAACGCCGGTAGAAAAGGGGAACGGGAGGAATAGGTGACTACATGACAGATGTCGATTACCGGCCAGGCGCCGCTCCCGCGTCCGGTCCCAGTACGGCCAGCCTCGCCGACATTCTCGAACGTGTCCTCGACAAGGGCATCGTCATCGCCGGGGACATCAAGATCGACCTCCTGGACATCGAGCTGCTCACGATCCGGCTGAGGTTGTTCGTCGCTTCGGTCGATACCGCGAGGAAAGCCGGCATCGACTGGTGGGAGACGGATCCGGCGCTCAGCTCGAAGGCGGCCCGCAGCGCACTCCGTGACGAGAACCGCCGGCTGCGCGAACGCGTCGAAGCCCTGGAGTCCGCCGGCGACGAGGCATCGGCCGCCCCTCGGAAGAAGAGCGGGGCGGAGGCATGACGACGCAGGCACCCACCGGTATGACGCGCCCTGCGAGCGCGGGATCGTCCGACCACGCGAGGGCCGAGACCGCCGTCTACGTCTTCGCCGTGTGCCGCCGACTCGACCCCGCGGCCCTGACCGGAGTCCCCGGGCTCGCCGACGGCCCCCCGGTGCGCGCGCTGCCGTTCGGCTCGCTCACGGCGGTCGTCCAGGACGTACCGGCCGCTGAGTTCACGGAAGAGGCGTGGCACCGACGCCTCGGCGACCGCCGAGAACTGGAGCGCTGCGCACGAGCCCACCATGAGGTGGTCACCGCGGCGGCCTCCTGCGGGCCGACGGCGCCCCTCGCGCTGGCCACCCTCTACCACGGCGAAGAACGCGCGAAAGAAGCCCTCGGCCGGGACGCGGACCGCTTCGGCACGGCGCTGGACCGCATCGACGGCCGGGCCGAGTGGGGGGTCAAGGTCTATGTGTCGGCTACGCCCACCGAGCCGTGCGGAGGCGGACCTGCCGCGTCGCCGCGGAACGAGTCCGATGCGGGCGCCGGTGCCGGCCGCGCCTACCTGCAGCGCAAGCGCGGGCTGCACCAGGCGCGAGAGCAGCACCACGACCGCACGCTGCGGATCGCCGAGGACGTCGATGCCGTGCTGTCCGGTCTGGCGACGGCCTCCCGACGGCTCGGCCTGCACGGCCAGGAGGCGACGGGGGAGAGGCATCGGCTGCAGATCCTCAACGCCACGTACCTGGTCCCGGCCACGACGGACGGAGAACTCCACACCGCGGTGGGAGACCTGCGGCGTCGCACCGGGGCGCACATCGAGATGTCCGGGCCGTGGGTGCCGTACTCCTTCGTCGGGGAGGTGTGAGCCGTGCCGGCGTCGTCCCATGAGCCTGTCCCCTGGGAGACACCCGGCCCCCTTGCCGGTCCCGTCGGTGTCCCGCTGGTGGACCTGCTGGACCGCCTTCTGGCCACAGGTGTCGTCATCAGTGGCGACCTCGTCATCGCCATCGCCGAGGTTCCCCTGGTACGTCTCTCACTTCACGCGCTGTTGTCCTCGGTCAGCGAGCGTGTCCCCGCCCCATGGTCGGACGGAGGCCCCTTGTGACGGACCAGGGCGCACGGGCGGAGAGCCGCTTCGACATCGACCGCGACGAAGTGGGCCGCGATCTGGTCGCTCTGGTGCTGACCATCGTGGAACTGCTACGGCAGTTGATGGAACGACAGGCGATCCGGCGGGTGGACCAGGGCGACCTGAGCGACGCACAGGTGGACCGGATCGGCGAGACACTCATGCACCTCGAAGAGCGGATGACCGAACTCTGCGACCAGCACGGCCTCCGCCTGGAGGACCTGAACCTCGACCTCGGGCCGCTGGGCTCGTTGCTGCCCCGCGCCTGACTCGGCGCTCTTCGGGCAGCGCGGTGCGGCGGGGCGGGTGGGCCTGCGCCGAGGCGGTACGTGGGGGAGTCCCGACGCAGGCGGGTGGGGGAGCGGGCCGGGCGCCGCGGCGCCGCGGTGCCGGTCAGTTGCGCAGCGGGCCTTCGCACTGGTAGTCGGCCGTGCCCGTACGCCCGTCGGACCCGACGGTCACCTCGCCGAAGGAGCAGTTCATGTCGGTGAGGTTGTTCACGCCCTTCGAGGCGCGCTCCAGGACGGCGTCGTCGACGGTCTTGGACATGTCCTTGAAGACGGCGTCCGCGCTGCCCCCGTCGGTCAGCTCCGTGGTGATCCGTCCGGTGCAGGCGAAGCGGCGTCGTTCGGTCGCGCCGGTGGCCCGGCATTCGGGGGTGATGCCCGTCGTCTCGGTGAACGAGGAGCGGATCTCGTCGGCAGTGGCGGCCCGGAGGTCGGGGAGGGCCGTGAACGTGGTGTCGGGCACGAACAGGTCGTCGACGTGGGCGATCTGCTCGTCGAGGAAGGCGTCATAGGCGCGCTGCAGTCCGGCGTCCTTGCCGAGACGGTCGCGCCACGCGTCGAAGGCCGCGGGGTCGTTGTCGCGGAGATGGCGGTACATCTCCCGGAGCAGCGACGGGTGTGCGTTCCACAGGAACTCGAAGAACGTGCCCGCGTAGTCGTAGAAGCGGAAGCCGTCGCCGTCGTAGGTGGCGTGCAGCAGCCGGTCCACGGTCATGCGCGGCCCGCCGTTCGCCGTGTCCGCGATGATGCCCTTGACGAGGGACTTGCGGACCTTGATGCCGTCGTCGCGGGTGCCGCCGTCGAAGAACTCAGCGGTGCCCTCGTCCATCGCGGTGGTGCGGTCGCCCTCGTACCAGGGGCCCTCACCGAAGAGGCCGGGTACCGCCCAGCGGCCGTTGAGGTAGTGCGTGTACTCGTGGCGGAAGAGTTCCTCGAGGGTGAGCGTGGAGTCCTGCGGTACGCGCCGCTGGTAGGTGTAGAAGGTGGCGCCCTGCTCGATGTACATGCCGCCGTTGTCGGTGCTGAGGCCGGTCAGCAGCGGCTGGAAGTTCTCGTAGTCGGCGCGCGAGGCGTAAAGCATCGTGGTGAGCGTGGTGTTGGTGTCTCCGGCCAGTGGCTCCCGCGTGCCGACGACCCGGTGGAACTGCGTCCTGACCTGCTTGCTCGCGTAGTAGAGCTGGTCGACGGTGTCCCGGTCGAGCGCGGTGCGCACGGTGATGCCGTCGGTGCCCCGCACGTCGTACGTGTAGGTGTCCGGGAAGAGGCGGCGCTCGATGTCCGCCTTGCAGACCTGGTACGGCGCGCAGGCGTCGAACTCGTTCAGCCAGGTGGCAACCTTGGCCCACGGGGCGCTCAGCTCGCCGAAGTTGCGGGCGGTGGTGTCCAGGAGCGGGCCGAGGGCGGAGACGATCTCGGAGTGCACGGCGTCGATCTGGCCGATGCGGCCGTACTCCAGCAGGGCATCCCGCACCACCCAGGCGTTGGGCCCGTCCTTGAGGTGGGTGTGCCCGGCGAAGTCCTTGAGCGAGGCCCGGTAGGCGGGGTCGGCGGTCACCGCCGACCGGAAGGCGGTGTCGTTGTTGCCCGGGGAGATGCCCAGGAAGTTCACGGTGAGCGCGCCGAACGCGGCGCCGCCCCAGGCGGGGCTCCGGGCGGTGTCGGGGTGAGCCGCGTCCATGGTGGCCAGCACCCTCTTGATGAGCGGGAGCTGGTACTGGCGCAGGCCCGGCGCGCCGGCCGCGATGAGGGCTTCGCGCAGCGTGTCGCCGTTGGTGTCGGTGGCGTCGAAGGTGTGGGCGGCCGTGCCGACGGCGTCCACCGCCTGGCGCATGGCGTCCACGGTGGGTGGGTCGGTGAGGTCGATCTCGTCGTGCGAGAAGTCGTGGAAGACGGCGGCGTGGAGATAGGTGAACATCTCCAGGAGGTGGCCGCCGTTCTTGCCGTCGTGGGCCGGGGCCAGCTGGGTGATGCGGCGGGAGACGGCCTGGACGTGCTGGTCCGACAGGACCGGGGCGAGCCGTGGGTCCCAGGTCCAGATCAGGTCGCGCAGACAGCCCTCGGCGGTGACGGCGGGGTCGGCGAGGAAGTCGGCGAACTCCTCGGGGCTCAGGCCCGTAATGCCGTCGAGGGTGCACGGTACGGAGGTCCGGCCCACGGTGGCGCGGGGCGCGGGCGCTTTCGCCGTGCGCGGTGCGGGCGTAAGGGCCCCGGGAATACGGGCGCGGGTCAGCCCGCCGGGTGCGGGGAGCGTCCGGGCGGCCGGGTTGGGGGCCTTGGCGCGGTGCTCGACGTGGTCCTGCGGATCGCCGCGATGGACCACCGATGCGGGTGCGGCCGCCGCGGGCGGTGCGGTCTTCGCGTCGGCCGCGAGTGCGGCGCCGCTGGGGACGGCGGTGACGCACAGGGCGACCGCCGTCGCGGAGGCGAGCAGGTATCTGCGCAGAGACAGCAGCGATGTCCGTGGGGCTCTGCGGGGGGTGGTCGAAGGGAACACCGAAGACTCCTGTGTGAGGTGTGGGGGAAGCGCTCGGCACGGTGTGCGACCGGACGGACCGCAGGATCACCAACAGTGGTGCGAAGAAGGGCAGTTGGGGATGCGCTGCGGCACCATGTGATGTGTAAGGTAGTAATGTGATATTGCACTGGCAAGGTGTCTGTCGCGTCTTTCTCCGCCCCACTACCGCGCGTTGAGCGCTTGGAGGGCCCGCATGCACGAATCAGAGAACGCCGCCCCGCGCACGGCCGGCCACGACCTGCCCCCCACCCCGGAACTCGAGACGTTCATGACGCGCGGCTGGGCCGCGAGCCCACCGCCCACCGACCTCCGCGTGCCCGCAGCCGCCCTCACCGCGGCCCGCCGCGCCCGGCTCTCGGCCCGCTTCCCCGGCGAGCGGCTCGTCGTCCCCGCCGGAGTGCTGAGCGTCCGCTCCAACGACTGTGACCACCGCTTCCGTCCCCACAGTGCCTACGCCTGGCTGACCGGACTGACCGGGGCGGACCAGGCCGGGCACGCCCTGGTCCTGGAGCCCGACGGGCCGCACGGCCACGAAGCGGTGCTGCACCTGCGTCCCCGCTCACCGCGTACGGGCAGCGGCTTCTACCGGGACCGACGCCACGGCGAGTTCTGGGTCGGCCGCCGCCCCGAACCGGCCGAGGTCGAGTCCCTGACCGGCATCCGCTGCACCCCCCTGGGCACCGAGGCGCCGTTGCCGCCGGGCCGCGGCGCCACGACGGACTCCGAACTCGCCGCCGTGCTGAGCGAGTTGAGGCTCGTCAAGGACGCCTGGGAAATCGACGAGCTGCAGCGCGCCGTCGACCACACCACCACCGGGTTCGAGGACGTCGTGCGCGCCCTGCCGCGGGCCCTGGCCCACCCGCGCGGCGAGCGCTGGATCGAGGGCGTCTTCGACCTGCGCGCCCGCGCCGAGGGAAACGGCACGGGGTACGAGACCATCGCCGCTGCCGGCGCCCACGCCTGCGTACTGCACTGGACCCGCAACGACGGGCCACTCGACCCGCGCGACCTGCTGCTCCTGGACGCCGGTGTGGAAACGGACGGTCTCTACACCGCCGACATCACCCGCACCCTGCCCCTGTCCGGCAGGTTCTCGCCGGTCCAGCGGCAGGTGTACGACCTCGTGCTCGCCGCCCAGGAGGCGGGCATCGCGGCACTGAAGCCCGGGGCCCGCTTCCGGGACTTCCACCGCGCCGCGATGCGGGTGATTGCCGAAGGTCTCGCGGACTGGGGGGTGTTGAAGAGCCGGGAGGGCGACCTGCATCGCCGCTACACCCTGTGCAGCAGCGGCCACATGCTCGGCCTCGACGTGCACGACTGTGCGCAGGCGCGCGCGAAGGCCTACTTGGACGGCGTCCTGGAAGAGGGGCAGGTGCTGACCGTCGAGCCCGGTCTGTATCTGCAGCCCGACGACGAGACCCTGCCGCGCGAACTGCGCGGCATCGGCGTGCGCATCGAAGACGACCTGGTCATCACGGCCGAGGGCGCACGGCTGATGTCGGATGCGCTGCCACGTACCGCGGCGGCGATCGAGGAGTGGATGGGAGCGATGGCGGAGGGCTGACCCGAAAGGCTTCCGTGGCAGGGGTGTTGGGGGTCTTGGCAAGGCAAGTGCAATGTGAAATGTTACTGCCGTGCTGACGAGAGACTCCTCGGACGTGATCGTCGTAGGCGCCGGTGTGATCGGTGCCGCCTGTGCCTACTACGCGGCACAGGCCGGTCTGTCCGTCACCGTGATCGACCGCGGCCCCGTCGCCGGCGGCACCACCGGATCCGGAGAGGGGAATCTGCTGGTATCCGACAAGCCGCTCGGCCCCGAGCTCGAACTCGCCCTGCTGTCCTGCCGGTTGTGGCGTGAACTGGCCGACGTACTGCCGTCCCGCATCGAGTACGAGGAAAAGGGCGGCCTGGTCGTGGCATCCGACGACACCGGGATGGACGCCCTGCGCGACTTCGCCGCCGCGCAGGGCAGGGCAGGCGTCGTCGTCCAGGAGGTCCCGGCCGACCGGCTGGGCGAGGCGGAACCCCACCTGGCCCCGGGCCTGGCGGGCGGCTTCCACTACCCGCAGGACGCCCAGGTGCAGCCCGCTCTCGCCGCGGCGCACCTGCTGCGGGCCGCGGGCCCGAAGCTGCGGCTGCTCCTGGGCGAGGAAGTCACCGCGCTGCTCACCGGCGCGGACGGCCGGGTGCGCGGTGTGCGCACGGCGGCGGGTGAGCTGCGCGCGCCGCAGGTCGTGAACGCCGCCGGCACCTGGGGTGGCGAACTCGCGCGCCGTGCGGGCGTGGAGCTGCCCGTGCGGCCGCGCAGAGGCTTCGTCCTCGTCACCGAGCCACTGCCGCGCATGGTGCGCCACAAGGTGTACGCCGCGGACTACGTCGCCGACGTCGCCAGCGACTTGGCCGCGCTGCAGACCTCCGCCGTCGTCGAGGGAACTCCCGCGGGCCCCGTCCTCATCGGCGCCAGCCGGGAGCGCGTCGGCTTCGACCGGACGCTTTCCACCGCCGCGCTGCGCCGCCTCGCCGCCCAGGCCACCCGGCTCTTCCCGGCCCTCGCCCAGGTGCGCGCGATGCGGACCTACGCCGGATTCCGCCCCTATCTGCCCGACCATCTGCCCGCGATCGGGCCTGATCCGCGCCTGCCCGGGCTGCTGCACGCCTGCGGGCACGAGGGCGCGGGCATCGGACTCGCCCCGGCAACCGGACTGCTCATCGCACGCCGCATCACGGGTGCCGAACCGCCCCTGGATCCACGCCCGTTCAGACCCGAACGCTTCGCGCAGACCACCTGAACCGTCCTCGATGCCGCGTTCCGACCGGCCGCCGCGCCCCACCGCGCAGGACGCCCGCGCGCCCGGGCCGCCCGCCACGAAAGGAGGCCACCCCATGGCCCGTACCCCCGCCGACCTGGTCGGGGCGCAGCCCGATCCCCCCTTCGAGATCTCCTTCGACGGGCGCCCCCTGACCGCTCTGCCGGGGCAGTCCGTCGCCGCCGCGCTCTGGGCGGCCGGCATCCTCGCCTGGCGCACCACCAGGCGCGCCGGCCGCCCCCGCGGCGCCTTCTGCGGCATCGGCCACTGCCACGACTGCCTGACCACCATCAACGGCCGCCCCAACCAGCGGGCCTGCCTGGTCGCTGCGCAGCCCGGCGACGCGATCACCACCCAGGAGGGGCACGGCCATGCCGCACTCGGTATCTGATCGCGTCTTCGACCTCGCGGTGATCGGCGCGGGCGCCGCCGGACTCGCGGGTGCCGTCACCGCCGACGAACTGGGCCTGTCCGTCGCCCTGCTGGACGCCTCTGCGCGATGGGGCGGCCAGTTCTACCGGCACCCGGGCCCGGGGCTCGGCGCCGCCCGCCCCCAGGCGCTGCACCACGACTGGTCCACCTTCGCCGACCTGCGGCGCCGTGTCGCGGCTGCCGGCCTCACGCACCTCGCCGGTCACCAGGTATGGGGGGTGACCCGTGACGGCGACGACAGCGACGGCGAGGGCGGCGGTGGCGGTGGCGGTGGCGGTATCTGGAGCGTCCACGCGCTCACCGGCCCGGACGTCGACCCGGGGGAGGAGCGACCGGTGTGCGTACGAGCTCGCGCGGTCCTGTTGGCCACGGGCGCCACCGAACGTCAACTGCCCTTCCCCGGCTGGACGGTGCCCGGCGTCGTGGGTGCCGGGGGCGCGCAGGCCATGCTCAAGTCCCACCTGGTCCTGCCGGGCAGGCGCATCGTCGTGGCGGGCAGCGGCCCCCTGCTGCTCGCGGTGGCCGCCTCACTCGCCGCCGCCGGGGCGCGCGTCCCGGCGCTCGTCGAGGCATCGGGATACGGGAGCTACGCACGCCACCCCCGCACCCTCGCCGCCAACCCGGACAAGCTGACGGAATCCCTGGCCTACGGCTGGGCGCTGCTACGGCACCGGGTACGGGTGCGCACCCGCAGCGCCATCACCCGGGTGCACGGCACCGACCGTGTGGAGGCGGTCAGCGTCTGCCGCCTCGACCGCGGCTGGCGGCCACGGCCGGGCACCGAGCACCGCATCCCCTGCGACGCGCTGGCAGTGGGGCACGGCCTCGCCCCGCAGATCGAGCTCGCCACCCAGCTCGGCTGCGCCACCCGGCGCACCCCGGACGGCACGCACGCCCTGCTCCTGGACGCGCTGCAGGAGACCTCCGTGCCCGGGCTGTGGGCGGCGGGCGAGACCGGCGGCATCGGAGGGGTGCGACTGGCCCGTACGGAAGGGGAGTTGGCCGCCCGCGCCCTCGCTGCCCGGCTGCGCGGGCGGCCCGCCCTCGCCGACGGTGCCCGGGTGCGCGCACTGCGCCGTCGTCGCACCCGCCTGCGGGCCTTCGCCGAGGCCATGGCCACCGCCCATGCGCCGGGATCCGGCTGGCCGCACTGGCTCGACGACGGCACGGACGTGTGCCGCTGCGAGGAGGTCACCGCCGGGCGCATCCGCGAGGCCGTCGCCGAGCTGGGGGCCCGCGACGCGCGCAGCGTCAAGCTGCTCACCCGGGCGGGGATGGGCTGGTGCCAGGGCCGTCTGTGCGGCACGGCCGTGGCCTGCCTCGCAGCCCAGGGCGACCGGGTGCCGCCCGCACCCGAGCGCCGTCCCTTCGCTGTCCCCGTCCCGCTCGCGGCCCTCGCCCGACTCACCGAACAAGTCCCGGAGGACCGCGAGTCGGTCACGGGACCTGACCCCGACGCACTACCGCGATCCGGCCCCGGCCATCGCGGCCGACCGCCGGCCGGCCGGGTCACGCAGCCACCCGCCCCCGCTCCACCGCGCGAAGGACGCCCACCGCGCGAAGGACGCCCACCGCGCGAAGGACACGCACCCCACGAAGGACACGCACCCCACGAAGGACACGCACCCCACGAAGGACACGCACCCCACGAAGGACACCCACCACAGAAGGACGGCCCCTCCGAATGAACGACTTCCCTTGGACCGCCGAGCGCCCCTGGCGCGGCATCATGGTCGCCACCGCGCTCCCGCTGCGCTCGGACCTGAGTGTCGACCACGACGCGTATGCGGCGCACGTGCGACGGCTCCTCGACCACGGCTGCGACGGCGTGGTACCGAACGGCTCCCTCGGCGAATACCAGACGCTCACCGATGCCGAACGGGCCCAGGTGGTCCACACCGCCGTCGCGGCCGCCGGGGACGGTGCCCGGGTCATGCCGGGCGTGTCCGCGTACGGCAGCGGAGAAGCCCGCCGCTGGGCCGAGCAGGCCGCCGAAGCCGGTTGCGGCAGCGTCCTGCTCCTGCCCCCCAACGCCTATCGGGCCGACGCGGCGGCCGTGCGCGCCCACTACGCCGAGGTGGGCGCGGTCGGGCTGCCGGTGGTCGCGTACAACAACCCGATCGACACCAAGGTCGACCTCACGCCCACCCTGCTCGCCGAACTGCACCGCGAGGCAGGCATCGTGGCGGTCAAGGAGTTCAGCGGCGATGTGCGTCGCGCCTTTGAGATCGCCGAACTCGCCCCGGATCTCGACCTGTTGGTCGGCGCCGACGACGTCCTTCTCGAACTCGCCCTGGCCGGTGCCGTCGGCTGGATCGCCGGGTACCCCAACGCCTTCCCGGCGAGCTGCGCCGAGCTCTACCACGCCGCCGTCGCCGGCGACCTGGCCACCGCGCTGCCGCTGTACCGCTCCCTGCACCCGCTCCTGCGCTGGGACTCCAAGACCGAGTTCGTGCAGGCCATCAAGGTGTCCATGGACCTGGTCGGCCGCCACGGCGGCCCCGTGCGCCCGCCCCGTTCCCCCCTGACCGGCGCGGCCGCGGCCGCCGTGCGTGAGGCGACCGGAAAGGCCGTCGCCGACGGGCACCGCTGAGCGTCGGCAGGAGGACCACGCCCGCCCAAGAGCCGCTGCGAGAGAAAGAGGACCCCTCATGCGTACGCGCCACGTCTTCCACGCCGTCGACTCGCACACCGAGGGCATGCCCACGCGGGTCATCACCGGTGGCGTGGGGGTGATCCCCGGAGCCACCATGGCCGAACGGCGCCTGTACTTCATGGACCACATGGACTCCCTGCGCACCCTGTTGATGTACGAGCCGCGCGGCCACTCCGCCATGAGCGGAGCCGTCCTGCAGCCGCCGACCCGGCCGGACGCCGACTACGGCGTGCTCTA
Organism: Streptomyces sp. NPDC048650; assembly: GCF_043199095.1. Taxonomy (NCBI): domain Bacteria; kingdom Bacillati; phylum Actinomycetota; class Actinomycetes; order Kitasatosporales; family Streptomycetaceae; genus Streptomyces; species Streptomyces sp. NPDC048650. The sequence continues at coordinate 180,703 of NZ_JBICVM010000009.1, forward strand.
CGTCGAGGTTTCCGGCCTGCTGCCGATGTGCGGCCACGGCACCATCGGGGTGGCCACCGTCCTGGTGGAGACCGGGATGGTGCCTGTCGTCGAGCCCGTCACCACCGTGCGTCTGGACACCCCGGCGGGCCTGGTGAGCGTCGATGTCCAGGTCCGGGACGGGGCGGCCGTCGCGGTCACCTTCACCAACGTGCCCGCCTTCTGCGTCGCCCTCGACCGCAAGGCGGACGTGCCCGGCTTCGGAACGGTGACCTACGACCTCGCCTTCGGCGGAAACTTCTACGCCGTCGTCGAACTCGACGCGCTGGGCCTGCCGTTCGACCGCTCCCGCAAGGACGACCTGCTCGCCGCCGGACTCGCCCTCATGGACGCGATCAACGCATCCGCCCACCGCCCCGTCCACCCCGAACAGCCCGAGATCGCCGGGCTCAAGCACGTCTACCTCGCCGCTCCCGGCTCCGACGCGCACCGCTCGCGGCACGCGATGGCCATCCACCCCGGCTGGTTCGACCGCTCGCCCTGCGGCACGGGCACCAGCGCCCGCATGGCCCAGCTGCACGCGCGCGGCCTCCTGCCCCTGTCCCGCGACTTCGTCAACGAGTCCTTCATCGGTACGGAGTTCACGGGCCGTCTCGTGGAGGAAACGACCGTGGGCGGCCTGCCCGCCGTGGTCCCCACCATCACCGGCCGCGCCTGGATCACCGGCACCGCCCAGTACTTCCTCGACCCGGACGACCCCTTCCCCCAAGGGTTCCTGCTGTGACCGGCACGCCTGCCCCCGTGGTCTCCGCCGCCGGCTCGACGACACCGGCCTGATCCGCACCAACGCCCCCGCCACTCGGCGTCCACGTCCGCCCGAGTGCCTGTCCGCCCGCCTGTCCGCCGGCCCGTCCGTCCGTCCGCCCGTCGGCGGTGCCGAGGTCATCCCGCGACGACCCACGCGAACAGGGCCGCGTCTCCTCGGAGTTCACTGTCACAAGCCGGGCCGACACCCTGTCACCAGCGGGAACAACGTGACATTGTACGGTGGGCCACCGCGGCAGCACCGGAGGGAACAGCATGGGCCACCTGAAGCAACGCACCCTGATCACCGCCCGAGAGCGGCTGCGCGACCAGGTCGCCCATGCACTGCGCGCCGCTCTCATCTCCGGTGAACTGCGGCCCGGCGAGGTCTACTCGGCGCCCGGACTGGCGGAGGACTTCGGCGTCTCCGCCACGCCGGTGCGCGAGGCGATGCTGGATCTCGCCCGCGAAGGGCTCGTCGAACCCCTGCGCAACAAGGGATTTCGGATCACCGAGGTCAACGAGCGCGACCTCGACCAGTACACCGAGATCCGCCTGCTGATCGAGGTCCCCATGATCGGGCGCATCACCCGCAGCGCGGACCGCGCCGACCTGGAGGCGCTGCGCCCCATCGCCGAGGGGATCGTGCGCGCCGCACGCGAGCACGACCTGATCGGCTACCTGGACGCGGACCGGCAGTTCCACCTGACGCTGCTCGCGCTCGGCGGCAATGACCGGCTCGTCGAGACCGTCGGCGACCTGCGCAAGCGCTCCCGCCTGTACGGCCTGACGGGGCTGGACGAGCGGGACCAGCTCGTCCCCTCCGCCGAGGAGCACCTCGAACTCCTGGACCTGATGGTGGCCGGAGACGTCAGGGGCGCCGAGGAGTGCATGACCCGCCACCTCGGCCATGTGCGCTCGCTGTGGGCCGAGGGTGAGGAGAGCATCCCGGCCGAGCGCCCTGTGCGGAAGAGGCTCGGCGCGGCACGCCAGTAGGGCGGTTCCGCGGGCCGTTGCCGTTCCGCCGTTGCGGGGCGCGTCGGCCCGCTTTCGGCCAATCCCGTTCGCCGTCTGGTGCTGCCGTGCGGCGGATTCGTAGCGTTGCCTGGCAGTCGTGACGGACCGCGCTTCGGTGGTGGCCGCGGGCAACGGCTGGCCGGTCCCGTCCCGATGAGCGCTGTCCCGTCCCGCTGAGAGAACAGGACCCCACCGCCTTGACCAGCACATCGCTCCGGCCCGACAGCGGCGGATATGCGGAGAACTTCGCCGCGTTGTATGACACCTGGTTCGGCAAGCCCGCCGTCACCGGCCCCACCGTCGACTCGCTCGCCGGGCTCCTCGGCGACCTCGCAGCGTGCAGCCCGGATCCGGGGCCGGTGCTGGAGCTGGGGGTGGGCACCGGCCGCGTCGCGCTGCCGCTCCGGGCGCGCGGATACGACGTGCACGGCGTCGACGGCTCACGCGAGATGGTGGCGCAGCTGCGGACGAAGCCCGGTGGCGACGAGATGCCCGTCGTCTTCGGGGATTTCGCGGATGTCCCGGTGGACGGCCCCTTCTCGATGGTCTACCTGGCCGGCGGGACCTTCGCCGAACTCCCCTCCCAGCAACGGCAGTCGGACTGTTTCATGGCGGCAGCCCGGCGGCTGCGGCCGGGTGGCCTCTTCGTGCTCGACGCGTACGTCCCGGAGGCGCTGGCCCTCGCGGCGGGACGCGGCCCGCAGGTGACGGACGGGGCCGACGGCTCCCTTGTCGTCTGCCACCGCAGCCTCGACCCCTCCGTACAGCGCTACACCTCTGACTACGTCATCACCTCCATGGGCAGTTCGCGCCACTTGCGGGTGCGGTTCCGGTACACGGGCCTCGGCGAGCTCGACCTGATGGCCGCCGCCGCCGGGCTGCGGCTGCGGGAGCGGTGGGGCAGCTGGTCCGGTGACCGCTTCACCGGTGCCAGCTCCTACCACGTATCGGTGTACGAGCTACCCGAGTGACTGGCCGAGATGCCGGTCGGGGCGCCTACGGGCAACGGCAGGGGGCACCCGGCTGCGAGGCTCACGTCCGGGGGCGGACGCCTGGAGTGCGGTCACCCGGGAGCGGCCGGGGCGAACGCCCGGGAGGGCTGCGGGGCGAGGGGACGCCGGTTGCCGAAGGGGAGAGTGGTGCGCCGGCATCTGACCGGAAGACCTCTGGCACGGCGATTCCGACGGCGGCACGCTGGTCGACGTTGTCCGGTACGCCGGTGTGCTCCCGTCATGGGACCGCATCGTCCTGAGTACAGGGAGACTCCATGGAAGAGATTCGTGATTCCGAAGTCGAGGCTCTGGAACCGGTGGGGGAGCAGGAACTTCCCGACTTCGCGCTGATGATCGACCTCCCCGACTGAGCCGGGTCGGCCCAGCGCACCAGCGGGGTCGGGCGTCAGCTCCCGGCCCCGCTGTCGCGCGCACCGCGAGCATCACGCAACAGCCCCGCGCCGCGCGGCTGACCGAGGAACGCCGAAGGACCAAGGACGGTGAGCGGATGACGGAGGCGTGTCCTGTACACCTCCTCACGCCCTATCCGTCCTTCCCCCGCCTGCTGTTCGGGCGCTGCGCCGTGCGATCGGCCGCCTTCCCCGCGAACGACGCGGCGGGCGGGCAGCGGGTGCTGATCGGATCCGCGGCGGGAACGGCCGAGGCCGACGCCGTGGCCGAGGCCGACGTCACGGCACGGGCGCTCGGCGAGCTCGCCGAGCGCGTGCACAACACCCTCGCAGGACGGGCCGCGGAATCGGATCCCACTGCCCTCGTCGCGTCGTACTCCGAGCTGCGCCGCAGGGGAGTGCCCGCGCTCGACCCGCTGTGCTGGCCGGAACTGGCGGCCCGACCGGAGCCGGCCCGGGACGCTCGGCTGCTCTGGGTGCCGGGCGAGTCGCTGACCGGTGGCGGGGAGGTGTTCGTCCCGGCGTGTGCGGTCCATCTCGCCCACCGTCCGCCGCCCGGCTGCGCCGCGCCCCTGCGGCCCGGTTCCACCGGCGTGGCCGCACACCGCACGAGGGCCGCAGCGACGGAGCACGCGGCGCTGGAGGTCCTGGAGCGCGACCTTCTGTGGCGGGCCTGGTACGGCGACGGCCGCCGGGCCGTCGTGCCGTTCCCGGAGTACGGCGCACCACTGCGCGAAGGGCTCGCCGCCCTCGGTCTGACCGCCGCGGTTCTGCTGCTGCCGGGCCCCGGCGGCACGGTGTGTGTGGTCGCGTGCCTGCACGACGGCAGCGGAGCCGCGCAGAGCTTCGGGGCGCGCGCGTCGTTCGCGCAGCCGGAACCGCAGTCGCAGCCGGAACCGCAGTCGCAGTCGCAGCCGCAGTCGAAGCCGGAGCCGGGGACGGCGAGCACGGCGGCGTACGACAGCGGCCCCGTCGCGCCGGCAACCGCCGTACGAGCTGCGGTACTGGAGGCGCTGATGGTGCGGTGGAGCCTGCGGACCCCGGCTGCCGAAGCGGCTCTGCGCCGGCTGCTACGGGACGGGTGGCGCGAAGTCGACGGGCCGTTGGCGCATGCCCTCTACGCCTTCCACCGGCAGGACGGCCTCGCCCGGCTCCTGGACGGTGGCGCCGCGCCGCACGACCGTCCGGCCGGGAGAGCGGCTCCGCCGCGCGGACCGGTCGCGCCCGGTTCGGCCGGCCGGATCCTCGCCGAGCACACCGGCGAGGACGTGGTGCTGGTCGGGACCCGGGCGCCGCGCTCCGTGGAGGCCGCCGGGGACCGGGACGTCGTACGCGTCGTCGCTCCCGGTGCGCGCAGGCTGCCCGCCCGCGAACGCCTGGGCTCTCCGCCGACCGGTGCGCGCGACCCCGCGCCGCACCCCCTCGGCTGACTCGAGCTCCCCGGACCCCCAGCCGCGAAGGACACTCATGCCCTCGGTGCCCGCACATGCCGTCATCGTCGTCCTGGCCGCCGTACTGCTGGCGTGCTTCGTGGTGTGGGGCACCAGGACCGACCCCCACCGACCGTTCTCGTGGGGCATGTACTCCGGGTCGTCCAAGGGCTTCCTGTGGACCCGGGACGGCGACGAAGGCGGACCGCCCCGCCTCGTGGGCCACCGCGAGCTGGGGCTCTCCCCGGAGGCGCACTTCATGAACGTCCCCGAGCTGCACCGGCTGCTGACGGCCACCCGCCCGCCGCTGTCCTTCGAGGGGCTGATCATCGGGTCCCAGGGTGGCTGGCGGGTGCAGTACGACGGGAAGAGCGGCGTCCTCAAGGCCGCCCGGGTGCCCGAGGGCCAGGAGCTCGACCGGCTCGTGCGGTCGCTGCGACGGCTGGGATGAACGGCTCGTTCACGGCCGGTTGGACGCCGATGGCGGTCGCGGTCTGCGCGCTGGCTCTCGCCCTCGTCTGGCGGGCCGGACTCGTCCTGTCCGACGCGCGGAGCGTCCGGCGCGACTACGCCCGCGCCGGCGCCTACCGCCCCGGCCGGGGATGGACCGGCCCGGACGCGCTCGCGGCCGAGTGCCGTCGGGCGGCGTCCGGACTGCTGCTGGGCGTGGCGCTGCCCTGCGCCGCGTTCCTGCCGCCGGGGCGTTGCTGGGGAGCCGCGGCCACCCTGCTGTGCTGTTCGGCCGCGCTTTGGCCGACGCTCGGGTACGGGCGCCTGCGGCAGGCCCGCTACACCACCGTGTGCCTGCTCGTCCTCGCCGCCGCGGTGGCCCTCGGCGCGGCCCTGGTACTGCTGCGTGTGCCCCGGTCCGCGCAGGTCACCGGCGGATTCGCCTCCTTCTTCGCCGCCCAGCTGTACCTGGTCGCGGGAGCGCGCAAGCTGCGCTCGCGCCACTTCATGTCCGGCCGGGTCCTGGTAGACAACGCGGCCTACAACGCGTGCCAGGCCGCGACCGGCAGCCGCGACTTCCTGCCCGTACCCGGCCCGCGCCGACTGACCGCGCTCCTGGCCGGACCCGCCTTCCCCGCTGCTTGCCGCGCGGCCGCCGTCCTCACCGCGGCCGGCGAACTAGCGCTGGGCCTGGGCGCTCTGGGAGTCGTTCCGGCCGCTTCGACCCTGGCCCTGGCGGTGCCCTCGCACCTGGCCTTCACGGCCGTCAGCCCGCGCCGAATCGTCCCGTTCTCGGCACTCGCGTTCGGGCTGCTGGTCCTCGCCACCTCTCACCCGCTGCTGTGACCGCCCTCCGCCGTCACCGAGGGAACGGCGTTCCCCAGCAGGGACGATGCCGGGACGGTGATCCGGCGCACCATGGACCGCCCGGCCGCCGTGAGGGTCGCACGGTGGTGGGCGCCGGCCGGGTCGAAGGGTTCGCCGCCCAGGGACTTGGCGTAGCGGCCGCACGCGGCGGCGAAACCGTCGGGCAGGTCGTCGGGCGCACCGAGCCGGAGCCAGCGCTCGGCGGCGCGCAGCGCGCCCGCCCGATCGGCGGTGAACGTCGCGTAGTCGAGAAACCGCACCCGCTCTTCGCCACCGGATCGCGGTTCGGGAGCGGCGAACGGTTCCACCAGCGCCCGCCACAGGTGGGCGTAGAACGCCGTGTCGGCTTCGGCTTCGGCTTCGGATGCGGCGCCCGGCGCTGCCAGGTCCAGTAGCGCGCGCAGCGCCGGATCATGCCGCAGCGCCTGCCAGCTCGGTGGTGACGACGTGAGCGACGCCACGACCTCCGCCGGATCGCGCCAGACCAGCAGCCAGCGCGCGGGCCCGGCCAGGCCGCCCAGCACGTCGAGCACCACCAGCGAGGTCCAGCTGGTCAGTTTGACCACCAGACGGCGGCCGTGGGCCTGCGCCGCCGCGTCGCAATAGGCCAGCAGCGCCCGCACCACGGCGTGCGCTGACCGTCGTTCGGCGTCGTTCCGGGCCCGCATCGCGTGCAGGGCGGCGTCCATCAGGAACAGCGGTTCCTTGAGCACGAGCGTCCCCTGACGCAGGGACAGTTGGTTGGCGAGCATGGTCGAGCCGCAGCGGCTGGTGTGCGCGATCAGGCGAAGCGCCCGGGGCGGGGAGTGGCACGCTCCGTCGGTGTCCGCCCAGGCGAGCAGGTCCTCCAACGGCCGCCACACCAGGAGGCGTTCGTCGTCGGTCGGGTACGCGACGTCGTACCAGGGCTCGTGGAATCCGCTCAGGGCCAGCGGGCGCAGGGCGATGCGCCCGGCGGACAGGTCGAGGGCCACCGGCAGGCGGCCGTCGGTCACGTCCATGAGGAGGACCCGTTCGGCAAGGAGAAGGACTCGCGGGAGGGGCGGGCGGCGTCCCGCGCCGCGAAGAACGCCTCCAGCACGGCGGGGTCATCGAGCCGCTCGGCGAGGGCGGAACGCAGCTGCGAGAGCGCGTCGGACGACGCGGCAGGCCCTTTGCCGCGTAGCAGGCTCACGTCCAGCGCCGGATCGTCGGGCAGCGCCGCGCCGAGCCAGCCCAGCAGGTCGGCCGGGGTGGGGCGCCAGACGCCGAGCGTCAGATGGAGTGAGGGCGCCGTCTCGGTGCGCGTGCCGTGCCACCAGCCGCGCGGTACGTACAGCACCTGCCCCGGCTCCAGCAGGACGTCCGCCTCCAGGGGCCCGGGGCACTCCTGTCCCGCTCGGCCGCTGCGGTCGGCCAGCGCCGCGCCGACCGGTCCCGCGGCCCGCCCGTGGAGGTGCCACCGCTTGTGCCCGGCGACTTGGAGGACGAAGACGTCGTGGTCGTCGCGGTGCGGCCCGAAGCCCTCCGCCCCGGGCCAGGCGGCGTACGCGGTCACCTCGACGCGTTCGCGCAGCCGCCGCTCGACCGCCGCGGCCAGCCTCCCCACCCGCGAGTGGAAGACGTCCACCTCACTCAGCGCCAGGGTCCCGCCGCTCCGCAACCTCTCGGTGAGGGCGGTCGGCACCAACCGGTGCCAGGGGATCCGCCGCCGGGACAGCTCGGGGACCGTATACGCATCGGAGGAGACGAGACGGCCGTCCTGCACCACCCGTAACTGACGAGGCGTCAATCGGTGTCGCGAAAGGATCTCGTTGAGGTCCTGCCAGCCGAAGAGCGCGTCGAATCGGTCGTCCGGTGCCCCGGTGAAAAGGTGGAACGCCCGGCCGTAGACGCCGCGGTGGAACGCTCGCGTACCCAGCGGTGCCGTCAGATCGTCAAGGTCGTACGCACACACCGGCGAAGGCACGGCCACCCCCGAATCGCCACCCCGTGCGGAGAGTCGCTGACCGGCTCAGCGTACGGGCTCGGAGAGCGGCCCCGCCAGGGCGCGTGCACCGGCCGGCCGGCGCACCGCGATGCACAGCCAGAGCCCGCAGGCGAGCGAGACGGCCAGGCTTCCCGCGCCGGCGACGATGAACGCGATCCGCGGGCCGCCCCACTCCACCAGCGCCGCACCGAGGCCGAGTGCGGCAGCGGTGGACGCCTGCCGCACCGCCCCCACGGCGGCCTGCACCCGGCCGCGCGCCGACTCCGGCGTGAGCAGCTGCACCAGCGCTCCCCGGGCGATCAGCATCCCACTCGCGGCCAGGCCCGCCACCACGTAACACAGCGCGGTCGCGGGGACGGTGGCCAGCAGACCGCATCCCAGCACCGCGAGCCCGGTGACTGCCTCGCCGCACACCGTCGCGCCGACCAGCACGGACACCCGGTCCGGCAGCTGCCGCGCCAACGGCACGCACGCGAGCATGCCGCCGGTCCAACAGGCCGCGATCAGGCCGTAACCGGCGTCGCCGACGCCGAGCACGTCCTTGACGAAGAACACCTGCACCACATTGGTCGTCGCCGCGAACAGCGCGACGACGCCGGAGCCCGCCGAGACCGCCAGCAGCAGCGGCGGTACGGGCGACCGCCTCGGCCGCCCCGTGCGACGACCGGCCCGCCTCGCCCCGGCCGACCCGCCGCCGGGGCCGCGCCTGGTGCGGATCGCCGCGCACCCGAGGCCGAGCAGGACGAAGCTTGCGGCGTCCAGCGCCAGGGCCGCCCCCGTCCCCGCCCACTCGGCCAGCACGCCCCCGGACGACAACCCCACCGCGCCGCCCAGCAGCGTGGCACCGCGCTGCCGTGCCGTCGCGTCGACCAGCCGGCCCGGCTCCGCCAGCGAGGGCAGCAGCGCGTTGAGCGCGGTGGCCCCGGTCAGGGCGGTCACACCCAGTAGCGTCACCACGAGAAGCAGTCCGCCGAACGACGGGACGGCTGTCAGCCACAGGCAGCACAGCGCCGAAGCGGCGTTGGCGCAGATCATGAGCGTGCGGCTGTCGACCCGGTCGGCGAGGAGGCCGGCGCCCGGCGCGCAGGCGGCCACCGGAAGCGCCCCCGCGAGCAGCAACGCCGTGACGCTCCACGGGGCGTGGGACACATCATGAACCCGCAGCACCAGGGCGCTCTTGGCCAGCGAGTCCCCGCACGCGGAACCCCCCGCCAGTGCCGCGGCAATCCGCAGATCACGACGTGCCCGCGAACCGCCTGCGGCGGCGGGTGCATCGTGGTGCGTCTCTTGCCTCATGCCGTCTGCCGGTGCACGCGCGTGATCCATCACGATGGGCAAATCTACCCATAGATGAAGAAACGGACGAAGCTGAGTGCCGAAAGAACGGCCCGACGAACGATCGCCCCCTGGGACGCCGCCTCAGATCCCCGGGTCCACCAGGTCCGGTTCCCCCCACGGCCATCTTCCGATGCTCACCCTCGCCGAACAGTTCGCCGATCACCATGCCCGGGAACCCGATCGGCTCCGCGCGGCCCTCCAGCGCCACCCGAACCCACCACTGCCGCCCCCGATGTTCCACCAGCACATCCGCCCACTCCCGTGACGGCGCGTTCAGCCCGCGCAGCACTGGGCCGCCCTCCGGGCCGTACTCCCTGAACGACGACAGGAACCCCAACTCCCGCACCAGTCATGCCAGATGTGCCCACGGCGACATCGGCAGCGGAGGCCAGTCCCACCGGCAGCGCTCGGCATCGTCCTCCGGCACTTCACCCGCCCCGGACACCAGCGGAGAATCAACCGCCGCACCGGTATCCCTGAAGGTGAACGTCCGCGACGCGATGCCGCCCGGAGGGGTGAGTGTCCGGGCCCCACCCGTCCGGCGTCTCCGTCACACGACCAGCGTCGCCAGCAGCGTGACACCCGCCAGGAACCAGGCGACATAGTCGCCCACGTGACCGGAGTGCAGCCGGCGCAGCAGTGTGGCCCAGCGCGGCGGTTCGCGGAGTGCGGGCCGCCGCACGGCCAGGAGGGCGAGCGCCACGGCCAGCGCGGTGGCCAGCACGTCCCACAGCACACCGGCTGTGGCCCAGTGCGGCGGGGGAGTGTGCGCGGGCTCCGCCGCTCGCCCTTACAGGACGGCCGCGAGGTAACCGGCGTGGTCGGTGAAGGCGTCGGCGGCTCGGCCGATGCCTGTGCGCAGGGCCGGGACCGGCCCCACCGCCAGCGCCCCGGCAAGCAGTGCCGTGGGCACGACGAGCATGCTGTCCGGGATCCGGGAGAGCCGCCCACCACGGGTCTCCGGCTCCTCCTCCATCCCGGTCGTCTCCTCGGCGGCGCCGTCCGGGCGGGGCTCCGGGGCCGCCCTCTCCGGAACCGGTCCCCGCCCCAGGAACACCCGCGCCCCGGCCCGTAGCACCGCGCCCCCGGTGGCCGCCGACACCAGGACGCACAGCGCCGTCGCCCAGCCGCCCGCCGCCTCTTCGACGACGGCCTTGCCCAGCGCGGTGCCGAACGGAGGCAGCCCGGCGAGTGCCAGTCCGCCGGTGCCGAACAGCCCCGCCACCCAAGGGAGTTCACGCCCCCTGCCGTGCAACTGGAGCTCGTCGACGCTGCCGAACCGGTCCAGGAGGATGCCCACGCAGGCGAAGAGCGCGGCCTTCACCCCGGCATGCGCCAGCACGTACAGGGCGACGCCACCGAGCCCTTCCGGGGTGAACACCGCGAGGCCGACGAGGAACAGTCCGGCGTGCGCGACGGTGGAGTAGGCGAGCAATCGCTTGACATGGCGCTGCTGCCAGCACATCACCGCACCCGGGACCGCGGTCAGCACGCCAAGGGCCAGCAGCGCCCGGTGCGCGTCGGGCACCGGGATGCCGCCGGGGCCCGCGAAGACCGTCCAGTAGACGCGGGCCGTGCCGTACACGCCCAGCTCGACCATGACCCCCGACAGCAGCATGCACACCGGCGTCGGCGCCACCGCATGCGCATCGGCGAGCCAGAAGTGGAACGGCACCGCCGCCGCCTTGACCAGCAGACCCGTGGCGACGAGGACGAAGGCGGCGATCACCAGCGCGTCCGGCCCGCCGGGGTGCGCATCGAGGGCGCGGCCGATCTGGGCGAAGCCGAGTTCGCCGGTGCGGGCGTACAGCAGACCGATGCCCAGCAAGGTGGCATAGGCGCCGAGGGAGTTGACGATGCCGAACACCAGCGCCCCCTGGACGGCGCGGGCCTCCTCGACGCGGTGGCCGGTCAGCGCATAGGCGACGACACCCATCAGCTCGAAGAAGACGAAGGCGTTGAAGAGGCCCCCGGTGAGCGAGAAGCCGCACATGCCCGCCTGGAAGAGCAGCACCAGGGCGGGGAAGGAGCCCGCATGGCCCCGTGGCGGCTCGTCGAAGTACCGCCAGGCATAGGCGAAGGCGGCCAGCGCCAGCAGCGAGACCAGCGCCGCCAGGCCGAGACCGATGCGGTCACCGACCAGCACGATGCCCACACTTGCCCCGCCGTGCGGCCGCCACCCGCCCAGCCATTCCACGGGCCGCTCGGTGGACGACTGCGTGGCGGCCGATGCGCACAGCGCAAGCGCCACGGTGCCCGCGGCGAAGAGGCATCCCAGCATCTCCGCCGCATACCGGGGCAGCCGGCGGCCCGCTCCGACCAGCAGCGCCGCGCCGAACAGCGGAGTGGCCACGATCAGCGGCAGGGTCTGTGCGACGGTCACCCCCGCAGCTCCGAGAGTTCGTCCGGGTCCACGGTCCGGTGCCGTTTGGCGACCTGGATCACCAGGGACAGCAGCAGCGCGGTGACGGTCGCCCCGATGACGATGTCCGTGAGGGTGAGGGCCTGGACGACGGGATCGACGACGGGGCGCGAGCCCGGCGCGATGTCGGAGAACACCGGGGCGGTGCCGCCTTCCCGATACCCGATGGCGAGCAGCAGGACATAGGTCGAGGACTGGCAGACCGCGAGGCAGCCCACGGCGTGGATCAGGTTGCGGCTGGTGGCCAGCCCGTAACAGCCGATCAGAAACAGCCATGCCGCGATCACGTACGGCAGCAGACTCATGTTCTGCCCTCCGTTTCGTCGTCCAGGTCTTCGCTCTCGATCTCCACGGCCTGGTCCAGGAAACGGGCCAGCAGCACGACCACCCCGCACGCCACCTCCACGCCGATGGCCGCGTTCAGCAGGGGGACGGTGCCCCCGGAGGAGAGCGTGTTGAAGGTGTCGTAGGGAAGGAAGTTGGTCAGGAACGCCGCCCCGGTCAGCAGCGCGGCGGCCCTCATCATGAACTACGGACCGCACGCCGTGCGCCAGCTCGTCACGCTGCGCCGGCTGCCGCCCGCTCCGCCGGACACCCTGCAACGGGCCCTGGCCGTCGTACTGTGCGCCACGCCCGACGTGCGCGACCGGGCTCGAACTGTGGCGGCAGGCGGTGGCCCGGATGCGGGAGGGGCGCCCGCCCCAGGCCACCGCATCGTTCGTGGATCCGTGGTCGCTGGAGGTGCGGTCGGCGGCACTGGCCGCGCATGCCCGGTACGGCAGTCTGGAGGCGCTCGACGGGTTGTCCGGACAACTCCGGGAACAGCTGCGGAAGTTGCTGGCCGGTCGGCCCGTGGTGGGACCCCCCGAGCAGCTTCCGGTGTACGGCACGGTTCTGCGGGCGCTGGGCCTGGCCGGTCTCTGCCAGGGCGACACCTCGGCCGTACGGCTGATGGCGTTGGCGGAACGGATGCGTGTACTGCGGCAATTCCCGACCCTGTCCGCCGCCCGGGCCCGGGAAGCCGTCGGGGCCGCCGGGGACGCGGTCCGGGCGGCGTACGCCGACGCGGTGTCGGAGTACGCCGCCCTGGGGAGCGCCGAGTTGCGGGCGGCGGCGCTGTGCGCGATCAGCGCGTCGCCGGGTCCCGATGGAACCGCGCCTTCGACCAGAAGTAGCCGAGCAGGGTCAGGCCCAGGCACCAGACGACGGCGAGCCACCCGTTGCGGCCGATCGCGCTGCCGAGCAGCAGGCCGCGCAGGGTCTCGATGGCGGGGGTGAAGGGCTGGTACTCGGCGAACCAGCGGAACCAGCCCGGCATGGCGTCCACCAGCACGAACGCGCTGGACAGGAATGGCAGCATCATCAGCGGCGTCCCGTTGTTGCCCGCCCCCTCGGGCGTGGGGCTGGCCAGGCCGACGCCGACGGCGATCCAGGTCAGCGCCAGGCTGACGAGCGTCAGCAGGCCGGCCGCCGCGATCCACTCCACCACGGTGGCCTGCGGGCGGAACCCGATCGCAAGCGCGATGCCCAGCACCAGCACCAGGGCCGCCAGCGTCTGCACCACGCTTCCCACGACATGGCCGATCAGCACGGAGGAACGGGAGATCGCCATGGTGCGGAAGCGGGCGATGATGCCCTCGGTCATGTCGACGCAGACCGACACGGCGGTTCCGACGGAGTGCCCGCCGATGGTCATCAGCAGGATGCCGGGGACCAGATAGGCGATGTACGCGGAGCGGTCGGCGCCGCCGCCCGTGATGCCGGCGCTCATCACGTCGCCGAAGACGTACACGAAGAGCAGCAGCAGGACGATCGGCGTCAGCAGGACGTTGAGGGTGAGGGAGGGGTAGCGCAGCGCGTGCAGGAGGTTGCGCCGCAGCATCGTGGACGAGTCGCGCACGGTGAGGGACAGGGGGCTCATCGGACGGTCTCCTGGGCGGCGGACGTGCCGGACGGGCCGGAACTGGTGGACGTGGCGGACGGGCCGGAACTGGTGGACGTGGCGGACGGGCCGGAACTGGTGGACGTGCCGGACGTGGCGGGTTGGTCGCCGGTCAGGGCGAAGAACACGTCGTCGAGGTCGGGGGTGTGCACGGTCAGTTCGTCGGCCTCGATACCGGCCGCGTCGAGCCGGTCGAGGAGGGCGCGGAGCTCGCGTTGGCTGCCGCCGCTGGGGAGGGTCAAGGAGAGCGCTTCCTCGATGGGGGCACCCCCTGCTCGAGCGACGCCGAGAGCGCGGGGGAGGGTGGCGTCGCGCAAGGCGTCGGCCGCGTGCTCGTACGCCTGAGGCTCCGCGAACCGGAGGCGGACATGCCCACCCGGGACGAGCCGTTTGAGCTCCCCGGCGGTGCCCTGGGCGACGATCCGCCCGCGGTTGAGGACCGCGATGCGGTCGGCGAGTTGGTCGGCCTCCTCCAGATACTGGGTGGTGAGGAAGACGGTGACGCCCCCGGCGACGAGCTCACGAAGGATGTTCCACATGGTGTGCCGGCTGCGCGGGTCGAGGCCGGTGGTCGGCTCGTCGAGGAAGACGATCCGCGGCCTGCCGACCAGCGTCATGGCGAGGTCGAGACGGCGGCGCATACCGCCGGAGTAGGTGGCAGCGGGCTTCCTCGCGGCCCCGGCCAGATCGAAACGCTCCAGCAACTCGGCTGCGGCCCGGCGGCCTTCACGGCGGGGGAGATGGTGCAGGTCGGCCATGAGGAGCATGTTCTCCTCGCCGGTGATCATGCTGTCCACCGCGGAGAACTGCCCGGTGACGCCGATTGCGGCACGCACCGCCTGGGGCTCGGCGGCAAGGTCGTGCCCGGCCACCCGCAGCACGCCGTCGTCAGCGGCGATGAGGGTGGAGAGGATCTGCACCGCGGTCGTCTTGCCGGCACCGTTCGGCCCGAGGAGGGAGAAGACCGTGCCCGCGGCGACGTGGAGGTCGACGCCGTCGAGGACGGTCTTGTGCGGTTTCAGCGCGGTTTCAGCCGTCTCCATGCCTCCCCTGTGGGGCTCTCCGACCGCCTCCCGCCGCCGACCCACCAAGCGGCGGCCGACGGCCCGCCACTCACAGGGAGACGTCGGGGTGGAGGCGCCCGACGGTCCACACCCGTTGGCGTCGTACGGCGAGGGCGGTCATGGCGAGGAAGCCGGCCGTGAAGAGGAAGAGGACGACGAAATCCCGCAGCAGGTTCGCGGTGAGCCCGCCCGATACGGTGACCCGCAATCCGTCGACGAGGTAGGTCATCGGGAGCAGGGGGTTCAGCACCTGGAAGAAGGCCGGCTCGGTAGGCAGCGGATAGAGCCCGCCGGAGGCCGTGAGCTGGAGGATGAGCAGGACCAGTGACAGGACGTCGCCCGGCACCCCGAAGACGGTGCGCAGGCAGTGATCGACGGCGACGAAGGCCGCCGCCGCGGTGACCAGGAGCGCGAGCATCCCGAAGCGGTGGACCGGACTGAGCCCGAGGGTGAGGTCGACGACGCCGTAGAGCACGAGCGCCCCCACGGCGCCGAGCACCGCCGCCGGCAGCCACCCTGCGACGGCGGTGGTGAACGCACCGACCCGGCCGGCCAGGGCACGGGCGTTGAGCGGCCGCAGCAACAGGTAGGCGAAGAGGCCGAACACCCACAGGGCGATGCCGAAGAAGAACGGGGCCAGACCGCGTCCGTAGACCCCCGCCGGGTGCAGGTTGCCGCGATCGATGTGGACGGGTGTGCCCAGTACCTCGGCGGCGTGGGCGACCTGGTCGGGGCTGGTGCGGGGAATCTTGTGCAGTCCCTCGTCCACGGTGCGGGAGACGTCGGAGGCGCCGTCGTGCGCCTGGTCGGCGGCGGAGCGCAGGGCTCCGGAGCCCTTTTCCAAGGTGTCGAGCCCGTCGACCAGGCCGCGCGCGCCGTCGGCGGCGCTGTGGGAACCGGTGTCGACGAGGCGGAGCGGAGTGTGCAGGGCCAGCACATCACTCCTGATGGAGCCGATGTCGCCCTGGAGTCGCTCGGCGTCACCGAGGGAGCGCCGGGCGTTGTTCTCGGCGGCGGCGGCCCGGCCGTCGAGGTCGGTGGCGGTGGTATCCAGGTCACGGGCGTGGCTCAGGGCCGTTCGGTAGACCGGGTCGTTGCGCAGTTCGGGATGGGAATCGGCGAGATCGGTGAGGTCCGCCACGGCACGCGAAGTGCCCTTACGGGTGGCGCTGGTGGCGGTGTGCACCGCGTCCAGCCCGTCGGTGGTCAGCCGGGCGGTGGTCACCAGAGCAGCGGCGGCGCCGGGCAGGCGGTCGGCCGCGGCCCTGTCGAGGCGGCCGGAGAGGTTGTCGATCTGCCCCGCGGCCCGGGCGGTCTGCTGCGCCCCGGTGGAGACGCCGCCGGCACCGTGGTGCAGCGTGGACGTCGCCGACGCGACCGTGGAAGTGCCCTGCTGCGCCACGCGGGTGGCGCCCACCAGCCGGTGGGCGCCATCAGCCGCGGTGGACAGCTTGTCGCGCACGTCCGACAACTCGCCGTAGACGCTGCGCACATAGGCGGCGTGGGTGGCGGAGTTGACCTGGTCCTGCAGCTTGTTCTGCACCACCTCGGTCATGATGCCGGCGATGTAGTTGTGGGCATCGTTGAGTTCGATATGGATACCCGCCTGCTGCGGGCGGGTGTCGGCACCGGTGGCGAGCTTGCGGCTGAAGTCGGAGGGGATGTCGATGGTGAAGAAGTAGCGGCCGTGCTCCAGGCCGTCCCGTGCCTCGTCCGGTCCGACGAAGTGCCAGTCGAAGGTGCCGGATGCCTTGAGCTGCTTGACCAGTTGGTCGCCGGCGTCCACCCGGCGACCCTGCTTCGCATGCGCCGGCCGGTCCTGATTGACGACGGCGACCGGCATACGGTCGGTCTTGCCGTACGGATCCCAGTTCGCCCAGAGGTACATGGCCCCGTACAGCAACGGCACCAGGCAGAGCAGCACGGGGACCAGTCGGCGCGTCGGGCCTCGGAAGCGCCGGAGTTCCAGCAGCGCCAGCTTGACGGCTTTCATATGTCGACGTCCTCTCGGACAGCGGCCGGCGCGGCCGGGAGACGGTCCCGGCTGCGCCGCGGCAGTAGCAGCGCGATCAGGCCGGGAGCGGGCGGGGGCGGACGGAGGCAGCCGGCCAGCACGGTGGGACCGTTGTCCTGGACCCGGCGCAGGGCCTCCCACACGGGTCCGTGCGCGCCGGGCGGCAGGCCGTCGTCGACGTCGTCGACCACGAGGGCGCCGGGCTGTTCGGCGAGGGCCAGTGCGGTCGCCAGCAGCAGCCCGTCGGCCGGGCCGAGGTCCTCGACCAGGTCCGCCTCCCTTGGGGCGAGGCCGAGGGTCTCGAATGCCTGGCGGATGCGGCGCTCCGTCACCCCCGGGCTGGTCAGGCAGCGTTCGGCCATCACCTCGCGCACCCGCAGCCGCCCTTCGAGATCGACCGCGGGCGCGGCCCGGGCGACGGCGACCAGCCTGCGCACCCGCCGCCCCTCGGCGGGCAGGACATACCCACCGACCCGGATGGCTCCGCCGGAGAGCCGCATCCGTCCGGCGAGCGCCAGCAGCAGAGAAGTACGCCCGGAACCGGCCGGGCCGTGAACAGCCAGCAGTCCGCCCGCGGGCACGTCCAGGTCCACTCCCTCGAAGACCGGGCCTCTCGGCCCCCGCACGCTCGCCCCGCGGGCCACCACGTCGACTCCAGCAGCTGTCATGCAGCAAGTCCTCGCCAGGATCGGTCAACCCACCCCTGAAGCACGCCAGTTGTGATGCTCTTCACGCGGTGCTGCGGTGCCCGGGTGCCCGAGGCGGGACGGGTCCGTCAGTCCACAGGAGCGGGGACACGGCGGCGCGCGATCACGCCGAGAACGATGTCCACGACCAGGAACGCCACGAGCGAAATGCCGAGCAGCGGCACCGCCCAGCCCACCATCCCTACGACGAGCGCGAGCGGAATCAGCACGGGCAGCGGAACCTGCCGCCACGCCCCGCGCCGCACCGGACGCCCGAAGGACAGGGGGCGGTCGCGGGTGGGGCGGCGCTGCCACCACATCCGGTAGCCCCAGACGATCAGGAAGATCAGCGCCAGTGCGAGCGCGGCCAGCGCGAGCTGGTTGACGATGCCGAAGAGGGTGCCGGTGTGCAGGTCGATGCCGTAGCGGCTGAGCTTGGCCAGCACGGGATAGTCGGAAAAGCGCGAGACGTCGGTGACCTCTCCCGTGCTCGGGTCCACGGCTACGGCGTCCTGCTTCTCGGGCCAGCTGCGCTGGACCTGCTTGACGACATAGGCGGTGCCCCGGTCCGTCGGCAGGTCGATCTCGACGGGGTGGGACAGCCCCTCGGCACGGGCCGCCCTGAACACCTTGTCGATGCCCACGTCCGCAGACGCGGACCCACCCGACGAGCCGCCCTCCGGCCCGCCCATCCCTGGCATGTCCGGCATGCCCGCCATGCCTCCGGAGTCGCCATGGTGGGCATGGTCCCCGGCCACGGCCGTCGAGACGGTCGGCGTCGCCTGCCCGAGGGACCGGCGGAACGAGTCGATGTTCGCCCCGGTGTACGTGGACCAGGTCAGGCCGGTCGCGGAGAGGAACATCAGGCCGACCGCTGCCCACACCCCCACCGCACCGTGCCATGACAGCGTCCGGCGCCGCCCGGTGCCGGTGCGATCCGGCAGTGTGAGAGCCCGCAGCTTGCGGTGCGTACGCTTCCGGCCGATCCACAGCGCGAGCCCACCGCCGGCGACCACCCACAGCCAGCTGGCGGCCAGTTCGCTGTAGAGGCGGCCGTTCTCGCCGAGGTGCAGGTTGCGGTGGAGGTCGTCGAGCCAGGTGCGCAACGGCAGCGCACCCGTGGCGCCGTACGTCTCCAGGGCACCCCGAACGCTGCCGGTGTGCGGGTCGACGAAGACGGCGAGCTGGTGGTCGGCGGGCACCCCCGGCACGTCGGCGAGCAGGACGCGGGTGGTGTCCCCCGGCTGCGGTGCCGGGCGTACGGCGCCGACCGTGCCCTCCGGGTGCGCCTTGCGGGCGCCGGCGACCTGTTGCGACAGCGGCAGCGTGCGCTCACGGCCGGGACCCTCAGCTCGTGCGCATAGATCATCTTCTCCGCCTGGAACGAACCGGCGTACAACAGGCCGGTGGCCGCGGTGACAAGGAGAAAGGGCGCGACGAGCACACCGGCGTAGAAGTGCAGTCGCCGCACCAGCGGGCGAAGGACGGACCACCCGGTACGCCCTACCGTCGCCTCTCGCTCGCCGGAGTCGACGGTGTCCGAGGTGTCGCCGGTATCGCTCGAGGCGAGAGGTTGTTCCGTGGGCACGCGGGTGCTCCCAGCTCGAAGGTGATGTGGCCCAGTCCTACTGCCGCGCCGTTCAGGGTGTCGGGCGAACGAACGTGTGAGTTCCGGCGGCGTGGTGTGAGGCGGCCCACACGGCAGGTTGTCGAGATCCGACCCGCACTTCAGATCGTGAACCTGCGGTGGGCGGTGGGCGGTGGGCGGTGGGCGGTGGGCGGTGGGCGGTGGGCGGTGGGCTTCGCTATCCGGTTCATCGCTCCGGTTCAGCGACGGCGTTGGGCCGTAGGAAGCGTTGGAGGATCAGGCGCAGGGTGGGGAGCTGTTCGGCCGGGCTGAACGAGGGATCGGTAGCGGCGCTGGTGTAGAGAGCGGCGATGAGAGCCATCACCCACGATGCGGTGTCGTCCGGGTCCAGGTGGGGGTCGATCTGGCCTGCTGCGGCCGCGTTCCGGAGCAGGGTGGTGATGGTGGACCGCTCCTCGTCGTTGTCACGGCTCAGCAGCGCTTCGAGGTCGGGGTCGCGGTAAGCCTGCATCATCGCCTCCATGACGAGGGCTGGGACCAGCGGCTCCGTGGAAGGGGCGGCGAGGAGGTCCACGGCGCCGAGGAAGGCGGTCCACGGGTCGTCGGCGGCGCGGGCGGCGGCGAGACGCTCGGCCTTGGTGGCGCCGTCGTGCCCCTCGTCCTCGAAAACGGCGTGGAAGATCGCCCGCTTGTTGGGGAAGTAATGGAACAGGTTGCCCGCACTCATGCCGGCGGCTCTGCAGATCTCTGCCGTGGTGGTGCGCTCGAAGCCTTTGGCGGCGAAGAGTTCGGCCGCGGCGTTGACGATGTGCCGGCGCCGTGCCCGGTGCCTGGCTGGGTCGACCGTCCTCATCGCGCCCTCCTTCTGGTCGGTTCATTCCCGTCGGATCCCAATAATAGACCGAGCGCTCGGTCTATTATTGGGATCCACAGCAGGGATGAGGGGGAGCATGGACATGGACATGGACAAGGACAGGGGCAAGGGGCCGGCGCGGGAGCTGCGGGGTGACCGGCTCACCGTGCTCGGTCGGCCGACCTGGAGCACCGTGTGCGTCTGCGCCGTTCTCGTGCTGGTGGGGGCGGGCGTCGGCTGGCTCGTCGGCTTCCTGGCCGGCTGGCTCGTGACGCTGCCGTGGGCGCCGTTGCAGGGACCGGCCCGGCTTGTCGCGTCAATCCCCGCTCCGGGGCTGCCCGTCATGGGCTCGCTGGCAGGGCTGGCCCTCGGACTTGTCGCCCAGCACGAGCAGTTGGTGATCCGCCTGTCGGAAGATCGAGTCGTGCTCACACGAAAGGGCCGTGAGCAGGAGTTTTCGCGCGCCGCCATCGCCACAGTGTTCCGGGACGGCAAGTACCTCGTCCTGCTCGGACACGGCGGTGGCGAACTCGACAGGCAGGAGTGCGACCTGGACGTCGGCCGCGTCGCCGACGCCTTCACCGAGCACGACTACGTGTGGGCGGATGCCGATCCGCACAAGGACGAGTTCCGCCGCTGGGTCCCGGATACTCCCGGACTCCCGGAGGGCGCGAACGCCATCCTCAGGGCCCGCCAGGAGTCGTTGGAGAAGAAGGGCTCCTCCGACGACGACGTTCGGGAGCTCCGTGCGGAACTGTCCCGTCTCGGCGTCGTCGTGAGGGACGAGAAACGACGTCAGTACTGGAGGACGTTCCGCCAGGCAGGCCCGGCCGTGGAATGACGTGAGCGCCGCTCGCGCAGCACGCCCGCCGGGCCGAGGTGCCGTCCGCCGGGCCGAGGTGCCGTCCGCCGGGTCGAGGTGCCGTCCGGCTTCCCAACTCTTCCCCGGTGACGTCGTCCGCCCGCCGCCGGTGTCGCCGCGATTCCGTGATCAAGAATCGTTCGGTCCGGGAACTGCGGGAGTCACTCCGCTGCTGCGTCGCGGGTGCGCTGGTAGTGGCGCCTTGCCTTCATACGGTTGCCGCAGACGGCCATCGAGCACCAGCGGCCCTTGTTGGTCTTGCTGCGGTCGAGGAGGAACCGCCGGCACTCCGGGTTGGCGCACGGCCGCAGCCGGCCGGGCATCGCCTCCTGCAGCGCGCTCCACGCCATGACCGCCTCTACCGCCATCCGGCGCTCCGCTGGGGCGTCCAGCTCCCACGACACCCCCGCGGACGAGAGGTGCGGGAAGGAGGTGACGTCTTTCAGGAGCGGCGCCAGCGACGTGGCGGGCCGACTGTCGCGCACCACGTCCTGCAGGGCGTCGCGCGCCTGCACGAGGCTTCGGAGCTCGTCAGCGGTGCCGCGGCCGCCGTGGGCCTGCTGCCAGGACCTGGCGGCTTCCGGGTCTGCGAGCTGGTCCTGGACTACGCCGTTGACCACCGGCGTGGTGTTGAGGAGGTCCAGCAGTGCGTCCTGCTGTTCTCGACCGGCCACCATTCCACCTCCTAACCTTATCGATTCGCTTGACAGGTTACACAAAGACCCGTTCCGACGAGAGATCCGACGAGAGATCCGACGAGAGAAGCGCATTTTGGTGATCCGTCTCCTCGGCTGGGCTCCGCCGGCCGGCGACCGTTCGCGGGCGGAGGCTTGCGGCGGGCCGCCGCCCTGCCGTCCCGGCATGACGGCGCCCCGACCGCAATCTTCAACTAACCCATAAAAGCACCTTGACAGGTTAGGTCGATCGTGCTCGACTGGATGCATAACCATCAAAGGTCGATAGAGAGGTTAGGGACATGGTCTCCGCAGTCCACCACCGCACCGCCACCGTCAACGATCTCGAGGTCTTCTACCGGGAGGCCGGCGACCCGAAGTCGCCCGCCGTACTCCTCCTCCACGGCTTTCCGACCAGCTCGCACATGTTCCGCCACCTGATCCCGGCGCTCGCCGACCGCTACCACGTCATCGCCCCCGATCACATCGGGTTCGGCCAGTCCGCGATGCCGGCCCTGCAGGACTTCCCGTACACCTTCGACGCCCTCACCGACGTCACCTCCGGGCTGCTCCAGCACCTGGGCATCGACCGGTTCGCGATGTACGTACAGGACTACGGCGCTCCCATCGGCTGGCGGCTCGCCCTCCAAGCCCCCGACCGCGTCACCGCGATCATCACCCAGAGCGGCAACGCCTACGAAGAGGGCTTCGTCAAGCCCTTCTGGGACGGCGTCTTCGCCTACGCACAGGCGCCCGGACCGGACACCGAAGCTCCCATGCGCGGCGCCCTGACCCCCGAGATCACCCGCTGGCAGTATGTGAACGGAGTCGCCGACACCAGCCTGGTCAGCCCCGACAACTGGGTTCACGACCAGGCGCTGCTGGACCGCCCCGGCAACGACGAGATCCAGCTCAGGCTCTTCCGCGACTACCCGACCAACGTGGACCTCTACCCGCGGGTCCACCAGTACTTCCGCGACTCGCAGGTCCCGCTGCTGGCGGTCTGGGGCGCGAACGACGAGATCTTCGGCCCCGACGGCGCCAGGGCATTCACCCAGGACCTGCCACACGCCGAGATCCACCTGCTCGAATCCGGGCACTTCGCCCTGGAGAGCCACCTCGAGACCATCACCGAGCACATGAGCGACTTCCTCGGCCGCGTCCTCACCTGACGCGCAGGGGGCGGCCCGCACTCGCGAGCCGCCCCCTCGGACGGAGCCGTCACCCTCCTTGGGCGGAGCCGTCACCTCGCTTGAACGGAACCTTCACTCCGCGGTGATGTCCCGGGTGGATTCGACGAGGACGCTCCCTCCGTCCTGACCGGTCATCACGAGCCGTGGCAGCCAAGGACCCTTACGTTCGTAGGCATGGGTGACGGCCGCCTCGCCGGTCTCCCGCTGCGTACCGTCGCCGAAGTACCAGTGGTAGCGGTAACCTGCGGCGGGCGGCTTTCCCTCCACCGTCACCGACATGTGGACCTCACTGCCGACATGCACATGCTTCGGGACGTCGAGCTCCGCCCGAGGCCCCTGCCGGGGGAGGTGGAACCACTCGCGAACACTTGGGTTGAGGAGGAAGGCGTCGGCGTACTGCCGGGCGCCCTCGATGTCGGGGTGACCGACGGCCGCGCTCAGGCACTGCGCCGGAGTCGGGCTGAGCTCGGGGCAGGCCCGCGTGCGCAGCGGAAAAGCCGGGTCGGTCACCGGGGTGTTCCAGACCTTGGAGTTCCGGGTGAGCAGGGCGTTGTCCACGGTGAACAGCCCGTCGGCCGCAACGGCGTACGGCCCGTCCGCGGACGCCTCGTTGGCGGCGTCCGCCGCCTGGCGATAGGCGGCATCGGCCAGTTGTGTGTACTGCTCGTAGCGCTCGGCCACCCTGCCGAGGGCGCCTTTGCAGGAGGTCAGCCGCGCCCCGGAGACCCCCGGGGCCGAACAGGTCCGTACCGGGATCGGAGAACTGCTGCGGCTCAGCGCGTAGTAGAAGTCGGCCACGATCACCTTCGGTCGCCCCGGCAGGGAGTGAGCCTTCTCGATTGCCGCCTGCATCCCGCGTCCGCCGTATCCGACCTTCGCGCCGCTGAAGTACGGCACGTTCTTGGCCGGGTTCTCCGCTGCCGCGCCGATGCCGGAGCACTCGCGCTTCACCGCCTTGGGCAGGTTCTCCGAGCCGGGGGTGACGCCGATGCCGATGCCGAAGAAGGGGTCGAGGTCGTTGATGCACCCGTTGATCACGACCAGATCGAGGCCGTGACCGGCCGCCCGCGCCTGCGCGCCCGCGTTCTCCAACTGGCAGAACACGTCCGGCATTTGCTGGGTGACCTCGCCGAACTCCATCTCCCCGTCGCCGTCCGGGTCCTGCTTCTCCGTCGTGCGCAGACAGGCCGCGTCATCGTTGCCCGCGGGCAGCTCGGGCGCGTCCAGCACCGCGCCGGAGATCGAGTAGTCCATGTGCTGAACGCCTCGGCCGGTCTCGCGGCCGAGCAACTGGCCGGTCAGGTAGGGGAATTTCTGGTCGTGGTCCAGGCCCTGCCCCCAGACCACGGAGTCACCGACGGACGCCACCCGCACCGGGTCGCACCCCCGGCGCACGCTGTCCCGCCAGACCTTGCCATAGCGGCCGGGTGCAGGGCCGCCGGACGAGGCGGCGATACGGGCGTCGACCTGTAGGGCGGTCTCGGTTGCAGGCACCCGGTCGAAGGGGATCCTGAACTCCGCCGTGCCGATGCCGGCGGCCA
Organism: Streptomyces sp. NPDC048650; assembly: GCF_043199095.1. Classification (NCBI taxonomy): domain Bacteria; kingdom Bacillati; phylum Actinomycetota; class Actinomycetes; order Kitasatosporales; family Streptomycetaceae; genus Streptomyces; species Streptomyces sp. NPDC048650. Next base: position 204,798 of record NZ_JBICVM010000009.1, read on the forward strand.
TGTCGAGGCGCCCGCCGGCCAGCCGCTTCTCACCGGCGCGTACGCGCCACTCCACGGCGGCTCCGCGCTTCGCCGCGGCGGGATCGTAGACCTCCACCCGGCCGCGCACGTCTCCGCTGCACACCGGATTCGGCGTCAAGTCCACGTCGAGGACGAGGGGGAACGACGATCCCGGCAAGGCGCTGGTCTGCGCCACGGCGGGGAACCCGCCGAGGAGCTGGCCGAGGAGTACGGCGGCCGCGCCGGCCGCCGCGAAACGCCTCGCCGCCCACGCGCGACGGGCCACCCCCGGCCGGCCGGGAACGGAACCCGCGCCGGTGCCCGGCCGCCTCGCCACAACCCACCGCGTCCACGGCAATCTCACGCCAACACCCCTGTCCTCGTGGTGATTTCAGTTCGTACGGAGTCCGGAATCCCGCATCGGTAGGGATGATGACAGTCAGGAGACCGGCATGGACTGCGGGCGAGGTCCCACACCGAGTGAAACTGATCACTTACCTGCAGTTACGGCCCGCGGTGCAAGGCGGCGCGGGCGCAGAACGAGCGGCCGGCGGAGCCGGGTGGGCTGGGGACGGCTCGGTCGCCGGCGCCTGGAGGGCAGGTCGACGGGGTGGGTGTCGGCGGTCCGCCAGGACGGGGCAGGGCCTTCAGGGGTGCTCAATGAGGGTCGCGATGCCGGCGCAGAGAAGCCGCACGCTCCGGATGAACTTCTCGTCCTGGTCGTGGGCGGCCGCAGCGGTCACGGTCCTCGGGAAGCGCTCGCGGAGATCGGCGATGTCCTCGGCGCTGATGGTGGGGGTGGTCGACTCGCCCTGTTCCTGCAGTACAAATCCGGTGATGTGGCTGAACAGTGCGTCGGCTGCGATGCCGGCCTGTTCTTCGGGTACGCCGGCGTCGTTCAGGGTCTGCAGCAGCCGCTCCATCAGCGACAGGGCTCCGGAACTGAGTACTTTCGGGCTGTCGGCGAACATGACGGCCCCGCCCAGGTGCTGCCGAATGCCCTTCCGGAGGGTGACGGCCTGGGCCTCGACCCTCTTCTGCCAGGCGGCGTGGACGGGCAGCGCGGCCAGCGCGGTGCTGCCCGCGTCGTATGCCTGCCGGGCCACTCGGTCCGCCATCAGCTGGAGCAACGCGGCCTTGTTGGGCACGTGGTAGTAGAGGCTTCCGGCGTGTGCACCCAGCCGTTCGGCTACCCGCCGCATGGACAGCCCGTGGTACCCGGCTTGTGCGAACACGGCCAGGCCCGCGTCGATGATGCGGTCTGCGGTCAACTTCATGAAGCGATCCTCACGCGAATTTTCAAACAGCGTTTGAATTCTACCTCCGAGAGGGCTAATCTCGGCATGGACAATTCAAACGGGGTTCGAAGGGGGATGGTGGCGATGGGCAATCTGCTGTTCAACGTGACCACAGCGGCGCTGATGGTGCTGATGTTCAAAGGTGGCCTGGCCCTTGTCGGACAGGAGACGGTGGGGCAGCGTCGCATCCCCTGGGCCGCGGCCGGGCTGACCGCGGTCGCACTCGCCGGCGTGCTGGCGCAACTGTGCTGGTCGGGAGCGATGGACGCGTTCGACAGCGACCCGAGCAAGTCGGGCTGGTGGCGTGTCGTCACCTCCGTCTTCCTGCAGAACGGAGGGGTTTTCGGCGCGGTGTGGAACATCGCCACCCTCGCCGTCATGGCGGCTCTGGCGGAGTGGTTCTGGGGCGGTCCCCTGATGGTGGCCCTCTTCGCCGCAGGAATCCTCCTGCCGCAGCGCATCGACGCGCTCTTCGGCGAGACCGGCGTCAGCGCCGACCCCCGTAACTTCGCCGGGAGTTCGGGAGCGACCTACTTCCTCGCCGCGACCCTAACCGCCGGTCTCCTGTTGCGAGGTGGCGACGGCAAGAAACCCTCGACGGAGAGGTTGCTCGCCCTGGGCGTGCCCGTGCTCGGGCTGGTGCTGTGGTTCGCGCAGTCCAATGGACACGGGCTGGTGGCGTTCTACGGATTCGCCCTCGGCGGCCTGGTGCGGGCCGCGGGTCGCCACATGCTCCACCCTGACCGCGACCTCCGGCAGCCTCCACGGACGACCATGGCCTCGCTGGCGGGGATCGTCTCCAAGCGGCCCCGCCAGGCCGGCTGAAGCCCGCGCCGTCGCCGAACGCTCCGGCGACGCGCCGTTCCTCGCCCCTCACCGGACGAGCGGCCGCAGAGCCTCGCCGGTGGTCAACTCGGCCACCTCGAGCATGTGGCGGTTCAGGACGGCGCAAACAGGTCAGCAACTGCAATGCGTGGGGGCGATCACACCACGCCTGACCAGCCATTCCGTGAGTTCGTCGAGGCGCAGAAGCGGGAGCTGGCCAGGCCATCGGTGCCAGTCCAACCCTCCGCCCAGATGATGCGTCAGCACACCGAGCGGCATGCCCAGTTCACCCCGGACGGTGAAGGTGACGTCCCCCCAGCACATGCAGCTGAAAGGAGCGGCTTCCAGCTCTACCTCCAATAGGGCAGCCAGCTCGGCGATCTCATGCACACCGCCCACCATGACCGACCGTTCGCCCACCTGGGGCCGGCGAGGAGATACCTCAACGGAACGAACGGACGCCCACAGAGCATCCACCCGTCGCAGCGCGGCTGAACCCATGCCATCTCCCCTCGCCGTACGGTAATGGCGGATTCGTCATGGAACCAGAGTCACGACAACCCACCGACACTTCACGAGGCTAGGGCGGTGAGGAGGACGCGCTCGCGTAGCAGCGGGAGGTCGGCACGGCCGAACATCCGGCGCTTGATCGAACGTGTACCAGATCCGGTTCTCGCTGACGAAGCCACACGGGGTTGCGGGCGTGGAGCCGGCGGGTCGTCTTCGCGGGTACGGTCGACGCCTGACGCGGCCAGGGCATGCTGGACGTGTACGCCCGGCGGCCGACGGGGAAGTGACTGACCGGCCGCCGCGGGGCCACGGGGCGGGTCGGCGGCGGGGCGGCCGCTGGGCCGAGGCGGGAGGACGACGGGACACGATCTGCGCCGTGCGGCGGTGCTGGGGCGAGGTGAGGGGGTGGGCCGAGGTGTCCTCGCGTTTACGGGCGTTCGCCCGGTTGATCACGGTGGTGGCGGTCGTCACCGTCTATGTCGCGCTGCACTTGACGGTCACCGCGGGCATGGACCTGCGGGCCCACGACCGCTTCCGCGGCGCCCCGGCGCGCGCTTCCGCGTTTGCCGCCGCACTGGACCGCCACGCCGACGGGGCGGCGTCGGCGCGCGCTGATATCCGTGACATCCGTGAGGGCGCCGCGTGGTTCGAGCGGAATGCCCCGTCGGGGAAGAGCCGGTCCGCGGTCTCCTCCGCTGCCGGCGACGTCGAGAAGGGCAGGGTCGTCCTGGCCCGCGCGCGTGTCGCCGGGCTGGCGGCGGAGGTCGGGCGGGAGCAGGCGGGGCTCGAGCGGGAGCTCACCTCGTCGAACGTGGCCGCGCTGTGCTGGGCGGCGTCCGCCGGGGCGCTGCTCATGGTGGCGTGGTGGCTGCGGCGGCGGCGCCGGTCGGGTGCGGCGGAGCTCGTCGACGTCGTGAGCCGGTTCGTCCCGCGGCAGCCGTGGTGGCGGCGACCGGTGTTCCTGGTGGCCAGCGGCGTCGGGTGCGCGCTGTTCGCGTCGGGATTCCTCGCCGCCTCCATGTCGGAGCAGCAGGGCTACAAGATGGCGCTGGAGGCGCAGGCGCTGTTGCTGGTCTGCGGCCTGGCAGCGCTGGGGGCCGGAGTTCTGATCCTGCGATACACCCGCCCGCGCTCGGCGCGCGGCGCGGCCCAGGCCCTGCTGGCCGACGGTCGCCGACCCGTGCTCTACCTGCGCAGCTTCGCCGACGACGACACTGCGGCCCAAGTCGACGACGGGACATCCGTCAACATCCACTCGCGGGAGGAACAGCTCGCGGGGGCGTTGGGCGCCGTCGGCCCCGTGATCGCGGTGGGCAGGCCGGGGGAGCCACTGCCGCGGCTGGGAGCGGCGCGGTTCTACCTGCCGCTCGACGACTGGCGGCCCACAGTGCTGAGGCTGATGGAGCTGTCCCAACTCATCCTGTTGCGCCTGGGTTTGGGAGACGGGCTGTGGTGGGAGGTCGAACAGGCCCGCGCCACCCAGCCCGCACGGAAGCTGGTCCTGCTGGTGCCGGGCGGGCTGCCGGGCGTGGCGGAACGTCTGGACGAGCACCTGCCGACGCTGTCCGGGCTGGCCGAGGTGTCCGGGGACGATCCCTGGACCTCCGCCGTCATCACCTTCGGCCCCGAGTGGACGCCCCATGTGCACCCGGTGGGGCCCGTGCCCGGTACCCCGCGGGGCGTGCTCGCGCGCTGCCGGGCCCGCGCCAGGCAGGCCGCTCGGGCGTCGATGACCGTATACACGCCCACACACCACGTGGCCCGCGCCCTGAAGACCGCCCTGGCGTCCGTGGGAGTCCGCAAGCGGACGATGGCCTGGAGGGCCACCCTCGCCACACAGGCGTCGCTGTGGAAAGGTCTCACGCTGGTCGCGGCGCTGGGGCTGCTGTCGTGGCTGGTGTCCCGGGCGCTGCCGCTGCTCGACCTCCGGTAGCGCCGCCCCGTGGCGACAATTCAGCTCAACAACCCCTGGAAGAGCGGGACTTGCCAGAAACCGGGGACGCGACAGGGCGGCAGAGAGTAACGTCCTCCCGACGTCACGTAGTGTCCAGCGCTCGTACGCGCTTCCGGGGGGATCATGGACGCTCCACAGCAAGGCACGCCCACGGGCGCGAGCCCGGTCGGCACACAGCGGCACAGGACGGTGACCGGCCCGGCTGGCGCCGCCACGATACTGATCCTTTTGGCGCTCGTGGGCAGCGTGCTGGGCACGGTGTCCGACTGGCGCAACTACCTCGTCGTCCACGACTACCTGGCCGGGGCGGCGACGGTCACGGACCTCGAGGCGGCCGACACCTTCTCCACGTCCGTGTCGATACCGGGGTCCGTGGTGTACATCGCGGCCGGCGTGGTGTTCCTGGTCTGGTTGTGGCGGGCGAGGATCAACGCCGAGCTGTTCGGCGGCCCCACCGCGCACCGCCGGTCCCGAGGGTGGGTGGTCGGTGGCTGGATCACCCCGGTGGCCAACCTGTGGGTCCCGTACCAGGTCGTGTCGGACATTTGTCAGGCGAGCGCGCCGCGGCGACCGGCTCTCCGCGGCCTGGTCATCGCCTGGTGGGCGCTGTTCGTCGCTGACACGATGATCAACCGTGCCCTTCTGCGGTTCTACCTGAGTGAGGAGATCACCGAGAAGGGGCTGCGGAGCACCGCGAACCTGGCCACCCTGACCACGGTGCTCGAGGTGGCCGCCGGCGCGCTGATCGTCCTGATCATCAAGCGGATCACCACGTGGCAGACTCAGCGGCTTGCCCAGAGTGCGGTGTGAAGGAATCGAGTGCGCACGCCGTGAACGCGGCGACGCACGAACATGAGGGGTCTTGAACGGCAGTCGGCGGCGGCCTGGACTCCGGCACTGCCACTGCCACCGTCACCGTCACCGTCACCGTCACCGTCTCATGCTCATTTCGGCCGTCCGGTGCTGCGTTCGCGAGACGGGATCGGGTGGCTGCGGCGGCGAGCGCCTGGGGGCCAGACCACATGGACGGGCATGCCCGCTTCCCGGGCCTGGGCGACCACGGCGGCCGTGCCACCGCCCTTCTCCGACGGTTCCCCGTCCCACACGGCGATCAGTATCTCCGCCCGCTGGAGCAGTTCGGTGTTCGCCGCTTCGAACGCCGTCAGACTCGCCTCCGGATAGGGCATCACCGTGATGTGGGAAGCCGCTTCCATCAGGCGGTCGAACCGGGCTCTGTGCTCCTCGTCGTCCAGCGATCGCCGGTAGTCGCGGAACGGCAGGACCACCGAGAGCTCGCTGCCACAGGCCAGCACGGCTTCGGCGAACAGCGAGTCGGCGCCGGGTGCGATGCAGGACACGCCGACAAGGCCATGGGCGCCCGCGGCCAGTTCGCCGAGCACCTCGCCCAGCGCATCCCGCAGGAGGGCGTCCGTGCCCTCAGCGAGGTCCATATGGCCGGTTACGCCGACTGTCCGCATCACACCTCGTTCGTCCGCCGGTTCACGCTGCATGGCCAGTGTCCCACCGGACCCGCCGCGTGCGCCCGACGGCACCCGGCGCGGACGCTCAGAAGGCAGCGGCTACGAAGCCCACGATGTAGGTGACGCTGAAAATGAGGGGAACGACCTGCTCCACGTAGGTGAGCGGTACATACCGGCGCCAGTCTCGGCCCTCGCCCAGGGCACCCCACTCCGCGTCCGAGTACGCGAACGCCGGCAGCTTCCGCTCCAGTGCGCCGATCACCGCGTATTTGGCCGCGTTGAGTTGACGGTAGGAGCGCGTGATCACGAACCAGGCCAGACACTGTGTCAGCAGGATCACCAACCCTGCCAGGAGTACCCACATCGAGCCGCCGGGCCAGTTCGCCCCGGACGTGGCGGCGACGGCAGCCACGACCGCCGTGTTGAGGGTGAGGAAGAAGGTGTTGGTGAGATTGCGCCGGGAACTGACCCGATCGGCCATCTCGACGCACAGCTTGTACTGCTCCAGGATCGCGCCCTGGTATGTGTCCGTGGAATCGGCGTAGTCCGACGGGCTGACGCCTTCGTTCCAGAGCATGTCGTCGATGCCGACCATGGGCTCATGATGGCCGACCGCCGACTGCGGGTAAAGCGATTCAGCGTGGGAAGTGCTGTCAACTGGTCTGAAACCGGACTGAGTTACCGCCTTCCCGGAGGCATCCGCTTGGGCGACGACGTACGAGCAGCTACGGCAAGGCACGTGCTTCGAGAAGCCCTGCCGACGTTGCCGTGTTGCGAAGGGCGGGGCTGCCTCACCACCTCAATTGTCGATCAGATCGCTGCGCGCGCGCCCTGCGTTCCGTACGCTCGAAACATCGAACACTACGAACGGAGAACCGATGAAAACCCCCCTCAGCCGCCTGGTCTCCCGCGCCACGTCATTCCTGCTGCGCGGACGGCGGCCCCGGTTCGACCACGCCGAGTCCCACCGACCCGCCAGGCCCGACCAGCACGCAGGTCTGATCAACCACTACCGCCCCTCTCCCCCCGCAACGGGCGGAGGTCTGCACGGGCCCATGTGACCCCACGCTGCGCAGTGGGCTCAGGGCGCCACCCGCGTCTGTGAGCCGCCTATCGCAGCAGCGCTGCCGGCCCGCCCCGACGCACCGCAGCCGGCGCCGCATGGTCGCCACGCCATGCGGCACTGCTCGACGCGGTCGACGAACTGCACGACTCGGCGCCACTCTCGCAGCCTGCCTGGGATGCCCTGGGCGTCCACTACGAGGACGCCCAACTCCTGGAGTTCCTCGTGCTGGCCGGCTGGTACCGAACCATCCGCTACCTGGCCAACGGCCTCCTCTTGGAGGAGGAAACCTGGGGCGTCCCGTTCCCGGCACAGTGACCATCATCCTCTGTCCCTGTCCCTGTCCGACAGTGTGGGACAGCCGTCCGACTGGATCTTCCCTTCCCTGGTCCATGGAAGGGCCGGCCTCGTACGCGGGGCGGCGCGAAGGGCGACGGTCGTCATGGACGGGACGTCGCGGGGTAAGGGAGAGCAATGGTCCAACGCAGCGTCACTGCACCGATCCCGGCCTACGCACCACGTGAAGGCCCTGTGTGGGCGGGCTGGGTGTACCTCGGGCTGGCGGCGTTGGCCGGTGCGCAGCTGCTGGCCGCCGTGCTGCAGGCGCCCGCCGGTGCACCGGAGCCGGAGCTGGTGTCCAGCCTGGTCGGCGTGGTCGCCTTCCCCGCTTTGGCGGCGACGGCCTTCCTGCGGGGCCGTCGGCCGGCCCGGCCCCACGACCGGGCCGGCTCTCGGCGGTAGTGGTCAGGCGGTGCGGAGCGCGGGGTCGCTGGTACCGGGCGCGCCCGTCTCGACGTGGCCGGCGAGCCTGCGCAGGTAGCCGCTGTCGCTGTCGGAGTGCACGCGCAGGTCGTACCAGCGCTTGCTGTGGCCGAGGTCGACCCATCGGGTCTGCCGGCCGCCCGCCTCGATGGTGATCTTGCTGCTCTTGCCGCCGTAGGCGTTGGTGACGGTGAGGTGGCAGGCGGTCTTGGCGGGGTTGGTGACGGTGAGTTCGATGCGGCCGGTGTTCTCGTCGTGGTGGCCGGTGACTTCCGGGCTCGCGGTCGCGGCGGTTCCTTCGTAGGTACGCAGGTAGCTGTTGGGGCCGTGCACGGTCAGCTTGTACGTTCCGTCGGAGGGGCCGGCGCTCCAGGTGTCGGAGATGTTCTTGCCTGCTTCGGCGGTGTACGTCCAGGGCCCGTCGTCGCGGTTGCCGGAGGTGACGAGGAAACAGGCGCCGGCCTCGTCACCCGGGGTGAAGGTGAGCTTGATGTTGCCGCTGGAGGGCTTGACGGCCGCGGTGACGAGGGGTGTGTAGGGAAGGGGCCGGGTGGGCTTGGTGCCTTTTTCCTGCTTGGGCAGGGCCGGGGCGGCGGGCGGCGAGTGGGTGTAGCTGCTGTGCCGTTCCTTGTCCGGCGGCTGGTAGGCGTCGGTGCTGGGCAGGGGTGCGTGCTTGGTGTGTTTGAGGCTGAAGTCGAATGCGGAGGTGAGGTCGCCGCAGATGGCACGGCGCCAGGGTGAGATGTGCGGTTCGTGGACGCCGAAGCGGCGTTCCATGAACTGGATGATGGAGGTGTGGTCGAAGACCTCGGAGCAGACGTACCCGCCGGTCGACCACGGGGAGACGACGAGGGTGGGGACCCGCATGCCGAGCCCGTAAGGGCCCGCGCTGTAACTGCTGTCGCCGGGGAAGAGGTCGAGCTTGGTGTCGACGGTGGAGGCTCCCCAGGAGGAGTCGGTCGGCGGGTAGGGCGGCGGCACGTGGTCGAAGTAGCCGTCGTTCTCGTCGTAGGTGATGAACAGGGCGGTCTTGCTCCATACCTCGGGGTTGGACGTCAGCGCGTCCAGCACCTGCGAGATGTACCAAGCACCGTAATTTGCGGGCCAGTTGGGGTGTTCACAGAAGGCTTCCGGGGCGGCGACCCAGGATATCTTCGGGAGGGTTCCGGCCTTGACGTCCGACCGGAGGTCATCGAGGAGATGGCCGCTCTTCTTGATGTTCGTTCCCTTGCACGCCTTTTCGTAAAGGGGGTCGCCTGGCTTGGCGTTGCGGAACGTGTTGAAGAACATCAGCGAGTTGTCGGCGTAGTTTCCGCGGTAGGCGTCTTCCAAGGCGCCCCACAGCCCGTCCTCGGTCAGTCCGTCGCCGATGTCCTGGTAGATCTTCCACGACACCCCGGCCTTCTCCAGGCGCTCGGGATAAGTGGTCCAGTCGTAGCCGGCCTCTTCGTTGCCGAGGACCGGCCCGCCGCCCTTGCCGTCGTTTCCGACGTGGCCGCTGTAGAGGTAGTAGCGGTTGGGATCGGTGGCTCCCATGAAGGAGCAGTGGTAGGAGTCGCAGACCGTGAAGGCATCGGCCAGGGCGTAGTGGAACGGTATGTCTTCCCTGGTCAGGTGGGCCATGGTGCCGGATGTCTTGGCCGAGATCCAGTCGTCGTACTTGCCTTTGTTCCACGCCTGGTGGCCGGTGTCCCAGTTGTGGTCGAGTCCGGCGATGAACTGCATTCCCAGATCGTCGGCGTCCGGATGATAGGGCAGGACTTCCTCTCCGCTCCCGGACTGATGCCATACGGACTTTCCGCTTTCCAGCGTCAATGGCCGGGGGTCCCCGAATCCTCGGACGCCTTTGAGGGTGCCGAAGTAATGGTCGAAGGAACGGTTCTCCTGCATGAGCACAACGATGTGCTCGACGTCTTTGATCGACCCCGACCGGCCGGCGGCGGGGATGCCGGCGGCGCGCATGATGCTGGCGGACAGAGCCGCGACGCCGGCGGTGCCGCCCGCTGCCTGGAGGAAGCGTCGGCGGTTGAATTCAGGCATGGAGCTGTACCTCTGAAACGTGGGGGATAGAGGGTCGGTCACCGTAAACCGGCTCACCCTTGAGACGTCAAATGGTGCGAAGGAAAGGTGAAGGACCGGAGATATTTCACCTTCAGAAGCAACGTGGCGACCCTTCAGGGCCTCTCCTTCTGTCGGCGCACAGGGGGCGCGGAAGGCCGGCTGCGCACCTCCGCCCATGTGTCACCGCACCTGCCGATCGGTAGGTGCGGTGACACATGGGCGGCATGAGTTGCCCGTTCGAAAGGACGGGGCCGGGAACGGGGCCGGGAGGGAGACCCGGGCATCGCGGTCGTCAGCCGCGGGGGCTGCTGATCCGTTCGGGTCGGATCACATAGATCACCCGGACTTGGTCGCGGCCGCCGAACCAGGGGTAGGGCCCGCCGAGATACTTCTGTGCGAGCGCCTCGATGTGGTCGATGGCCCCCTCGGTGGTCACACGCACCACCCGGCCGCGGATCTGGACATAGGAGGCCGGTTCCGAAGGGTCGGCGACCGCGACGGCCACCCGCGGATCGCGCGCGATGTTTCGGGTCTTCTGATGCGACTCGACGCTGTTGATCAGGACGTGCTCGCCGTCGGTGTCGACCCATGTCTGGGTGAGCTGGGGCGAGCCGTCGGGCATCGTGGTGGCGATGTAGCAGGTGCTGGGGCGGCGCAGCAGCGCCACCACGTCCTTGCCGAGGGGTACGGGCACGGGGTTCTCCGGGAGTCGGTTCGGCGGGGTGCTGGGCAACGGTAGCCACGGTGGGGAACCCGGCCCTCCTCGCCCCCTCGACCCGTCGATCACCGGCGTGTACGGATCAGAACGGTCACCCGGGGCGGCGGTCGGCTCGCCCTTCGACATCGGTGACGTGTGTGGCCGAGCCGGCCGCAGACGCCCCTGTCACCCGGCAGCGCCCGGTCTTCCGGAATGCGGTCCAACCCTTTACCCGAATCGCTTGGTGAGCCGCAGCAGGCGTGAGGAAAGGCGGGCGTAGGAGCAGCTCGACATGTTGGCCGGCGCGTCAAGGGGAAGGAATCGCTGGGTGGCGATGGTCTGCGATTCGGTGTAATTGAGGATGCCTTCGCGTCCGTGGCGACGGCCGATTCCGGAGTCCTTCATCCCGCCCATGGGGGCGTCCAGCGAGGCGTAGGCCGCTGCGTAGGGTTCGTTGATATTGACTGTTCCCGTGCGGATGTGGGTTCCGAGATTCCGCCCTCGTCGGGGTCGGGAAGTCCAGATGCTGGCGTTGAGTCCGAAGGGCCCGGTGTTGGCTTGACGGATGGCGTCGTGTTCGTCATGGAAGGGGTAGACGGCAGCGACGGGCCCGAATACCTCTTGGCCGTGCAGGGGCATGTGCGGTGTCACGTCGGTGAGAATTGTGGGTTCGTAGAAGAAAGGGCCGACCTCGGGACGGTGATGGCCCCCGGTTACCAGTCGTGCGCCCTTGTTGACGGCGTCTTCGACATAATTGTGTACTGACTCCAGGTGGGTGGCAGAAACCAGTGATCCCATATCGGCGTGGTAATCCAAGGACGTGCCCAGGCGGAGCGCACGGGTTTTTTCGGCGAAGGCATGGAGAAATGCGTCGTAGCGACCGGTGTGTACGAGTACGCGCTCCGTGGACATACACAGTTGGCCGGCACTGGTGTAGCAGGCACGTACCGCGCCTGCTGCCGCGTCGTCCACATCGGCATCGTCGAGGACGATGAAAGCGTTTTTTCCTCCGAGCTCCAGCGTGCAGCCGATAAGGTGCGCTCCGGCCAGTTGCGCGACATCGCGGCCTGTTTTGGTGGAGCCGGTGAAACAGACGTAGTCGCTGCGAGTCACCACGAGCGGGCCGACCTGGTGGCCAGGGCCGGTGACAATCTGGAAAAGGCCTTCGGGAAGACCTGCACGACGCATCATCGTCTGTACCCAGACCGCTGTGAACGCGCCGTGGACATCAGGTTTGCACACCACGCCGTTGCCGGCGATCAATGCGGGCAGGACGTCGCCCACGGCGAAGGTCAGTGGGTAGTTCCACGGCGTCAGTACGCCGACGACGCCGCGTGCGCGTCGGTGCTCCACTGCTGTGGTGAGGAGTGGCAAGGCTCCTCGGCGTCGGCGAGGGCGTAGCAGGGCTCTGCCGTGGAGGCTGTAGTAACGGGTGGTCAAAGCAGCGTCGATGATCTCTTCGAAGGCGTGTTTGCGGGCCTTGCCGGATTCGAGCTGGATGAGGTCGAGGACTTCGTCCTGGTGTCGGAGAAGCAGGTCGTGGAAGCGGAGGAAGACCGCTGCGCGTTGTCGTGGGTCGCGCGCCGACCACCGCTGTTGGGCTGTCCGGGCGGCGATGAAAGCGCGGTCGACGTCGCCGGCGTCGCAGTGGGGTACCTGGCCCAGCGCCGCCCCGGTGAAAGGCGCGATGCTGGTGATGTACGTATTGCCGGATGCTGGTACGGCCGCCCGTCCCAGTGGCAGATGCACTTCAGTTGCCTGATGGTGGCCGGCTGGTGTGTCATCGGGCGGTTGCAATGCGGTTCCATTCCCAGGACGTTGAAGTACCGGCTCCTACCCCATGTGGCGGTTCGAGTAGGACTTGCGTCGCGCGAACAGGGGGAAAGCGTCAGCGTGCAGCTACGGTACTGCGTGGCAATGGGTTCGGCGATGAAGGCATCCGTTGTGTTCGACGGTGGATGAGTTTTCCTTGCTCCCCACCGAGGCGTGGGTTCGCACGGTCACCACTGGTCTGTGTCGGCACGGCACATCACGAGGAGAACTGATGCGGCGAAAGGTGATTGCGCACCGCAGAGAGAATCAGCTGAAGCGCGGCGCGCCTGCCGTTTTCGCAGACCGGTACCGTCATGCTCGACATATCGCGTCCCTCGACGCCTTCCGTGATCATCTGGAGATCTATCGGATGAGTTCGGGGCTGGAATTTCCCTGGGACTATCAACGATCGCTTGAGCTTGCTTTGGTGCGGACGTTCGCCGTCCCGGCGATCGGTGGACTGCTGGACGCCACTGGGGAGTTCGACCGGGCCGGCCAGCGGCGATACGACGACACACTGGTGCTGATGGCGGCACTTGCCAAATACGGGTACGACTCGCCGGAGGGCAGGACGGCACTCCGGACGATCAATGCAGCGCACAGCTGGTACAACATCGGGAACGACGACATGCTGTACACGTTGTCGGCGTTCGTCTACGAGCCCATCAGATGGATCGAGAGGTTCGGGTGGCGGCCGCTGCTTGACCAGGAGCGGTTTGCTGCCTTCTGGTTCTATCGCAACGTGGGGGTCCGGATGAATATCTCTGGAATCCCTCTCTGCTACCGGGAATTCGAGAAGTACAACAGAGAGTACGAACGTTCCCGATTCGCTCTCACCGCGGGCGGCCACAGGGTGTCCGATCACGCCATCGGGGTGGTGCGTGAATGGTTTCCGAGAATGCTGCGCCCGGTCGTCGGCAGGAGCGTGGTCTGCCTGATGGACCAGTCGATGCGTGGCGCGCTCGGGTATCCCGACCCGCGAATCTGGTCGCAGGTGGTTCTGCGCGCCCTCCGTCTGCGGCGATGTCTGCAGCGTCTGGCTCCACCACCTCGACGGTCGTACTACGACAAGCCGCCCAAGGTACGCAGCTATCCGGGATCGCAGAACGACTACTGCGTCGCGGACTTCGGAGTGACAGTTCCCTCTCCGGTGGCCGCGAAGTGGCGGCGGAGTCCGTGATGCCTACGCGATACGTGCCCGCTGCACGGTGTATCGCGAGAGTGCGTGGATGAAACGGGTGTGAGGTGACCGGGGGAGCAACGGCTTCAGATGCGCCCAGGCCGGTTCCAACATCTGCTCGGTCTCTTCGACGCAGGCATCGAGGGCTCCGCAGGATTCCAGTGCGATGGTCACGTCCCGCACGCTGGTCTCGGACATCTCGCCGTTTCGGATTTCCTCCCAGACGGCACGGAAGTCTCGGCGAGGCAGCAGCGCCACCGCATGGGCCAGCGGCATGGTGACCTTCCCGTTGCGCAGGTCTTCACCGACCGACTTCGTCGGCGTTCCCGCGTGCATGACTCCTCGAAGATCCAGGACGTCGTCGGTCACCTGGTAGGCGGTCCCGATCGCCTCCCCGAACCGCTCCAGTGCACCGAGTGGTTCGGGGGAGGCCCTGACGAGTAGTCCCGCGATGCGGAAGGCGGCCCTGACGGGGATTCCCGACTTCAACCGGTGGGCGAGCCGCACCTGGTCGAGAAGCGGCTCGGCGCGTCCGGTGGCGATGGCCAGGTCCATTTCCCGGTGCAGGCCGAGGATGTCGAGGGCTTGCCCTGCGTGCGCGGCACGCAGGGCTGTCAGATAGGTCTCCTGAAGGGTGCAACGCAACAAGGCGTCGTCCGGCACGACCTTGCGCAATGCGCGGTCGAACGCGAAGAAGGCCGCGGTGCCGGCGTTGATCGCGGTGGCGGTTCCGTAGACCGTGTGGGTGGTGGCCTGTCCGCGCCGCAAGCGTGCCGTGTCTTCGATGTCATCGATGATCAGGGAGCCGGTATGCATCAACTCCCCGGCAGCCAGGAGCGGTGCGAAGTGTGTGCTGTCGCCGCCCAGCACATCGATGACCTTGGCCAGGAGATATGGGCGCCAGCGCTGCCCACCGGCATCGAGGAGGTGGCGTACGGGGCTGACGAGTGTCTGATGGATGCGGTGCTGAACCTGTTCGGCGAGCGCGGGGGCGAGTTCCTGGCCCTCCGGCAATCCCAGCAGGTCGCGCGTCAGATCCAGGTCCACCGCGCCGGCGGCGGGATACAGCGCGCCGATGTGGGCGTTGAGGTGTGCGGCGAAGCGGCGCATGTCCCTGCGCGCGATGCCTGGCAGCTTTGCCGCCTGGCGGTGCTTTCGGCGCCGCGGTCCGGGATGTGTTCCCCTCGCGGTGGCACACGTGGCGAGCGCGTCGCCTCTGCCGTCGTTGCCTGCCGATGGTCTGGGGCCGGGCCACATCTGTCTACCTCCGTCACATCAGAAGTCAGCGGACTGTCGAGGGTCGCCCTACACCATGACGGTCAGGGCTCGTCGCGACGAGGAAAAGGTCATCTTTCTGACGGGTGCCAGTGGTTCTCCGTCGACGTGGTACGGCATGGGCCGCGAGGCGGTGACGGAGAGGACCGTCTGCTGCGCGAAACGGCGTACCGGTCCCACGTGTTCACAGCGCGGCCGCAGCAGCATGCGCGTCATGAAGGATGCGCAGCGGTGCGCAGACAAGTCCATGAGGGCCAGGGCTTCGAGATCGGTACGGAAGGACGCTCTGGGGCTTGGACACAAAGGCCAAGATCCCAGGTAGGCATACGGTGAGGTGTTGGAGACGAGGCAGGCGAAGACGGCCTGTGCTGCCTCGCCGTCACCCGAGGACACCGTCAAGGCGGGGTTCCTCCGGTCGGTGCCCCACAGGAAGTGCCGTCCGCCTTCGGCGACGTAGCGTGTCCAGGTGGCGGCGTGACCTGAGCGGCGGTGCTGGTGGATCCGCTCCATCAGCTCCGCGCCCCAACCCATTCCGGCGCTCCCGAGGAAGTACCGCTCATTCGTCTTTCCGAGGTTGACCACCATGCGTCGCCCTTGCCTTGCCGCAGAGGCCAGTTGGCGGGTGCTGCGCACCACGTGGGGCCGCAGCCCGAAGGCCCGGGCTACGACGTTGATACCCCCCGTGGGAATGATGCCCAGTGCAGGCCGGCTCTCGGGAGGGCGGTCCGGTTCGCTGAGGAGGAGGCCGTTGACCGCCTCGTTGACGGTTCCGTCGCCTCCCATGACCGCCACAAGGTCACGGCGCTCCCCGACCGCCTGTCGCGCCAGCTGCCCGGCATGCCCGGCGTATGCGGTGATGGCGACCTCGAGGCTGACGGCGGCAGCCAATTCGGTCACAGCTGAAGTGACATCTGCTGTGCGCACCCGAGTGGCGGTGGGATTCACAATGAGCAATGCACGCACGAGATCACCGCCTTCGACCGGATTGCTCCATCGGCCGGGGCTCCGAAGGGGGCCGTGACATCGCCGGGTCCCGGCTCTCGCCGGGCAGCGCGATGAGAACGAGGGACGCCCCCGCCACGCAGATGGCTGCGCACAGCCAGGATGTCGTGCGCAGGGCGGCGACGAACGCCTGAGTCGCGTCATCAACCAGCCGGTGCGCCAGTTCCAGACGGTGCATTCGCGCGAGGGAGCTGAGTTGCGCCGTGCCGTCCGCGGCTTGCGCTGCCAGATGCTTGGCCTCCGACAGGGCCCCCAGGATCTGGTCGTGGGCACCCCCGCCGTCGATCAGTCGACCACTCGAGGTATGGGCCATGTGCGTCGCGTAGACGGTGTTGAACACCGACCCGGCGACCGCCACCCCGGATGTGCTGCCCATACTGCGCACCGCGTCGTTCATACCCGCCCCGATGCCCGCCTTCTCCCGCGGTACCGCACGCATGATCAAGCTTGTGGCCGGCCCGCCCGCCAGTCCGGCACCAGCCCCGACGAGTACCAGGAAGATCTCAAGTCGCCCGAGGGGAGAGCTCGTGGTGATGCCGGCGAGGACCGCGAAGGCGGACCCGCACAGCACCATTCCCGTGACCATGACCGTTCTGGGTTCCGCCCATCTCGTCACCACGGCTGAGAACAGCCCGCCCACCGCGACAGACAGCCCGCCGGTCAGCAGCGTCGCCCCGGCGTCGAGCGGCGACATCGCGCGCAGCCCTTGCAGGTAGAAGGTGAGAAGGAACGTCGACCCCACCAAGGTGAAGAACATCAGACAGAGCATCCCCGCTGCGACCGCGTATCGACGATCGCGGAACAGGCCCAGCGGCATCATCGGTGCGCTGACCCGACGTTCCCAACCCACCATCGCCACCAGCGAGAGCAGGCCGGCGGCGGCTACCGTCAGGACCAGCCCGTCGGTCCAGCCACGTGTCGGAGCTTGAATGAAACTCCAGGTGATGGCGAAGAGGCCCGCGCTCGTCAGCGCGAGTCCGGCCGTGTCCGGCTTGGGGGCGGTGTGCTCGCGACACGACGGAACCACCACGACGACACAGGCCAGCGTCAGCGCGACCAGCGCGATGTTCCCCCAGAAGCTGGCCCGCCATGAGTAGTGCCGCAGCAGCCAACCGCCAAGAACCGGTCCGACGAGAACGCCCACACCTGCGATCGTCGACCAGAGCGTGACGGCGAAGCGCTGACGAGCCGCATCCTGGAACACATGCACCACGATGGAGAGCGTCGACGGCATGATGAGCGCCGCACCGAGCCCCATCACGGCACGGGCCGCGACGACCTGCGCGGCGCTGTCGGCCACCGCCCCGATGACGGATGCCAGGGCGCAGACCACCAACCCCACCACGAGAGCGGTGCGTCGCCCGTGCCGGTCCCCCCAGTTCCCCGCGGCCAGAACGCAGGAAGCCATGGCGAGCGTGTACGCGCCGACCACCCACTGGAGTTCCGCCGCGCTGAGTCCGAGATCGCGCTGGAGTTCCGGCAGGGTGACGTTGATGACCGTCTGGTCCACACCCAGCAGCATCAACGCCAAGCACAGAACAGCGAGTACGGGCCATGGCCGCATCAGGTCAGCCTTCCCTCTGAGGGACGGGAAAGTGACGATGCACCAGAGCATCGAACCACTTTTCTGGTAGCCACTGCCGAAAGGCCAGTGAGGTACGCGCTGCCGCTCCCACGACATAGCGCGACCGCGGTGGCCTCACGGACAGAGCACGCTCCACCGCGCAGGCGACCCGTTGCGGCGACACGACCCCATACCTGCGGGGTGAAGCCTGGACAGATCGGTAACAGTGCGCGAGAGCGCTACGGAAGGACGCATACTCCGAGATCCCGGGTGCGGCGCTGGAGGCAAGAACCTTCAGGGCCGTCTCGATGAAACGGGTGCACACAGCGCCCGGCTCGACCGCGCTGACGTGAACGCCGAACGGCCTGACCTCGTACCGCAAGGCCTCGCTGAAGGATGACAAAGCGTGTTTGCTCGCGTGATAGCCACCGCCCCCCGGGAGCGTGAACCGACTCGCCACCGAAGAAATATTGACAATACGTCCACCTCCTTCGGCGCGTATGCCCGGCAGGACCAGTTGCGTCATGGCGATGTGCCCGAAGACATTGACCTGGAACTGACGGTGGATGTCTGCCATCCGAAGCTCCTCCACGGGGCCCGCGAGGGCGTACCCGGCATTGTTGATCAGACCCCAGACAGCGCCGTGCCTGCTCTCGACAACGCCCACGCACTCCCGCATGGAGGATTCGTCCGCAACGTCAACGGCGAGGACATGCGCCCCCGCAGAGGCCAGATCCCGCAGCACTTCGATACGGCGTGCCGTCGCGTACACCTCGTAACCTTGCTCGACCAGGTGCCGAGCGGTACAACGGCCGATGCCGGAGGAACACCCCGTGATGATCACAGCGCGTTCGTTCGTACCGGACCGGGGCCCCTTGCGGGCCTGAGGGCGCACAGTGCTCTCGCGCTGTCCATCGAACGGGCGCGACTTCACCATCGGACGCCCCGAAGCCATGGGAGTTGCTCTCTCGAACGACGTACCCCGGCGCCCCTGCCCTGATCCAGATCCACGACAACATCAACTCCCGCACGGACATGAAAGAACTCGGCCTGGACCGCCGGCGCTACTGTGCCGGGATTCGGGCCACGGCCGGGTGTGGGAGGGCAGAAAGCCACATCCGGCACATGATCCGCCACGTCGTGGCAAACCCGGAATTCCTTGTCGGCGGCCCACACCGTCAGTGGTGAGTCCGTACCCGACGGAAATGCCGGAGCGGCACCGTGCAAGCCTGGACCACCCGCCTAGCGGCGGGCGCGTCACCTCATCGGAGCCGACACGTGGACGCGGGCGCGGTGCCGCCGCCCCCGCCGGTCTCACCCCATGACGGAGCGGCAGGAGCCTTGGGCGACAGGGCGTTTGCGGGAGAAGGCGCCGAGGTTGATGACGTTGCCCGTGTGGTCGCCGGTGTACCGCACGGGGGAGTGGTCGTGGTCGTGGCCGTCCTCCACGCGGTCGATCAGGGCGGCGAGGAACCGACCCACCAGGGGAGCGTTCTTGAACTGGTTGCCGCTCGTGCCCATCGCGACGTAGAAGCCGCCGAGATCGGTGCGGTCGTAGATCGGCGTCCAGTCGTCGGCGGCGTCATAGACGCCGGCGATGCCGGTGGGTCGGTTGGGGACGGTGAGCTGTGGGAGGCGTCGCGCGGCCCGCGTCACCTGGGCCGCGAACCGCCCGGGTGTCGGGAAGGGGCTGGACGCGTCCGGGTCCTCGACCCACTCCAGAGGGTCGCAGGCGGGTTCGGTGCCGCCGACGAGGACCTTTCCCCCGGTGGCGGGGCGCACATAGATGCCGAGGTCGAGATCGGCGAGGACCGGTACAAAGGCGTCTTCGACGCCGTTCCCGGGCGGCGCGGCCACCTGGTGGACTTCCTGGCGCAGCGGCCGCACCCCGACCGTGAACTCGCCCCCGACGCCGGCCATCCGGTTGAACGCGCCCGACCACGGTCCGGCCGCATTGACCACCACCCGCGCCGCGATCCGGTCGCCGTCGGCGAGCCGGACGCCCGACACCCGGCCCGCGCACCGCTCGACGCCGACGACGGTGCGGTGGAACAGGAACCGCGCCCCGAGACCGGCCGCCGCGTCCGCGAGGTTCTGCGCCGCGAGCTGCGGATCATCGACGAAACCGGCGTCCGGTGTGAACAGGGCGCCGAGTTCGCCGGACGGCTCGGCGAAGAACGCATCGTCCTGCACCGCCTTCGGAGGCCAGTACCGACCCGCATCGATACCGGGCACCCGGCTGCGCAGCGTCGCGGCGTCCCATCGTTCGTAGGGCACACCGATCCGGTCGAACAGGGCGGCAACCGCCGCCGTCCCGGCATCCGGTGCGTCGAGCAGCGCCGCACCGGTCCGCCGGAAGGCCGCCACGGGACCGCCGTCACGGCCGCCCGGATGCGACGCCCAGTTCTCCCAGTGGTGACGCGCTTCCCAGGCCGTGGCGATGCCGTCCCAGGTGGAGTAGTTGAATCGGACGACCGCGCTCGAGGCGCTGGTCGATCCGTGGCCGGCGCCGCCGGACTTGTCGACGACGACGACACGGCGCCCGCCACGCGCCAGCTCGAACGCGACGGCGGAACCGATCACGCCGGCCCCGACGACGACCGCGTCCGCGCCGGTCGGCCGGAGGTCCGTTTCCTGGCTGGTCATCGGAGGGAGTCACCGTCCGTTCGGCGTCGTCGGCGGAGGCTGTGGTGTGGATCCGGCACTCGACGGGAAGTGACACGCCGTCAGATGCGGCCGCCCGTCGGCGCCCGGCTGCGGGTCCCGCTCGGCGCAGACGGTCCGCTCGGGATGCCGGTTCGGCCCGACCGGGCAGCGCGGATGGAACCGGCATCCGCCCGGTGGCGCCGCAGGATCGGGCATCTCACCGGAGACCTGCGGTTCCCCGGTCCGCAACGGCCCGTGCACACTCGGTACGGAGGCGAGCAGCGTCCGCGTATACGGGTGCTGCGGATCGGCCAGCAAGCGTTCGGCCGGGGCCGTCTCGACGATCCGGCCCAGGTACATCACCGCGATCACGTCCGACACATAGCGGACCGCGGCAAGATTGTGGCTGATGAACAGCATGGACAGGCCCAGCCGGCGCTGCAGATCGCGCACCATGGTCAGGACCGCCGCCTGCACCGACACATCGAGCGCCGAGGTGATTTCGTCCGCGATCAGAATGCCGGGATCGACGGCGAGCGCACGGGCGAGGGCCACCCGCTGACGCTGGCCGCCGGAGAGCTCCCGCGGCATCCGGTCCCCGAGCCGCGGGTCGAGTCCGACCAGGTCCAGCAGGTCGGTGATGCGCTGCTCGCGGGCGCGCCCGTCGAGCCTGCGGAACGCACCCGCCGCCTCGGTCAACGCCTGACGCACCGTCATCCTCGGGTCGAGCGCGGTGTCCGGGTCCTGGAACACCATCTGGACCCGTTGCCCCAGCCGGCGCCGGTCGCCGACCGTACGGCTGCGCACCTCGCGCCCGTCCACCAGAAGGCGCCCGCCGGAGAGCGGGGACAGGCCCACGATCGCCCGCGCCAGACTCGACTTCCCCGAACCGGACTCGCCCACCAGGCCGACGGTGGCGCCATCAGGCACCACCAGCGAAACACGGTCCACGGCCGTGACCGCACCGCCCGGCCCCTCGTGGCGGACGGTGACCTCGTCCAGCGTCAGCCCCGTCATGACGTCTCCGCCTCCTCCTGCGACGACACGGCCGGCAGCGGATACCAGCACGCCACCTGATGGTCGGTACCGAGCGGGGACAAGGCCGGGTTCTCCGTCGCGCACCGGTCCTGCCGGTGGCCGCACCTGCCGTGGAACGGACAGCCGGTGACGGCGCCGGACGCCTCGGACGGCCCCGCATCGGCCGTGCGCAGCGGGCGGTTCCGGTCGACGGCCATGTCGGGCACCGACTCCACCAGGGCGCGTGTGTACGGATGGCGAGCGCCGGTCGCGAGGTGTGCGGCCGGCAGGTTCTCGACGACCAGGCCCCCGAACATGACCAACACCCGGTCACACAGCTGCGCGACGAGCGCCACGTCGTGGCTGATGAACAGGACCGCGGTGCCGGCGTCGCGCCGGATACCGGCCAGCAACTCCACGATCTGCCGCTGCACCGTGACGTCGAGCGCCGTCGTCGGCTCGTCCGCGATGATCACCTGAGGCCGCATCATCAGGGCCGTCGCGATCATCACCCGCTGCCGCTGCCCCCCGGACAACTGGAACGGACGGGACCGCAGCAGCCGGCGCGCACCGGGGAGCGCGACGCGCTGCAGACTCGCCACGGCCTGCTCGGCGGCTTGCGCCCGGGTCACCCCGCGGTGCGCCCGCACCGCCTCGGTGACCTGTGTGCCGATGCGCAGCGCGGGATTGAGCGATGAGGCCGGGTTCTGGAAGATCACCGCCATACCGGTCGCGAGCTGCCGGTGCCGCGCCCTCCGTGTCAGGGCCGCGGCGTCCGTGCCGAGGAAGCGGTGGGTCCGCCAGGTCGCCCGCGCCCGCTCCGGCAGCAGGTCGGCGATCGCCAGCGCCGTCATCGACTTGCCGGACCCGGATTCACCCACCAACCCCACGATCTCGGCGCGCCGCAGGGCCAGTGTGACACCGCGGACCGGGCGGACCACCCCGTCGGCCGTGGGGATGACCACCTCCAGGTCCTCGACCCGCAGCACGTCGTCGTCCGCCGTCGGGCCCTTCGCGGCGGTCGGCCGGGTCGCCGGCTCGCCCGCGCGGGGCGAACCGGCGCGTCGGGCGACGCCGCCGGCCAGCACCTCACCGAGCAGCTGAAAGGCCAGCCCGGCGTAGACGATGGCGATACCGGGCGCGACCGCGGACAGCGGCTCGACATAGATCCGGTTCAGCCCCTGGCTGAGCAGCAGTCCCCAGTCGTACGCGGGCGCCTGCACGCCCAGCCCCAGGAAGCTCAGCCCGGACAGCGCGACGAGCATCGCACCGGCCGAGATCGTCGCATTGAGCATCAGTGGTTCGGCGATGTTGGGCAGGACGTGACGCGTCAGCAGCCGGTGGCGGCGCAGGCCCAGAACGCGCGCCGCCGCCATGTAGTCCGTGCCCGCGACGCCGGCGGCGAGCGTCTGCGCGATCCGGGCGAAGCCCGGCGTGGCGGCGACGGCCAGCGCGAACACCGCGCCGCGGGCCCCCGCACCGAAGATCACCGAGCAGAAGATCGCGACCAGGAGGCCGGGGAAGGCCAGCAGGAGAGTGATCAGCGCTCCGAGCAGCCGCCGGCTGCGCGCGCCCACGACGGCGGTGAGCGCCCCGAGCGTGACCCCCACCGCCGCGCCGAGCAGCGCCGCGGTGAGCGCCAGCAGCAGGGACAGCCGGGTTGCCGCGAGCACCCGTGCCAGCAGATCGCGGCCAAGGTGGTCGGTGCCCAGCAGATGCGCGGCGGACGGACCCTGCAACACCGCCGACGGGTCCGGGCGATCCGCCGCCGGGCCCCAGACCACGGGCCCGATGACGGCCAGGACGACCAACGACCCGAGCATCGTCACCGCGACGACCGCCATCGGCGAGGACCACCGGGACCGGGTCGCGCGCGACCGCGTCCGGGCGGTGGAGCGAGGCGCCCGCAGGGGCAGCGAAGGCATCATGGCGTCAGCTCTCCCGGATGGCCGATCGGGGGTCGAGCAGCGCGAGCACCACATCGACGAGGAAGTTCGCGACGAGCACCGCCGAGCCCAGGATCAGCACCGCCGCCTGCACCACTGCATAGTCCTGCGCCACGGCGGACTGCGCGATCGCCGACCCGATACCGGGCCAGGCGAACACCTTCTCGACGAGCACGGTCCCGGCGATCAGGGCGGGCAGCAGGTTCCCCGCGATCGTCAGCGACGCGGTCAGCGTGTTCGGCGCCGCGTGGCGCAGGTAGAGAGCGGCAGCCGGCAGTCGCTTCCCCCGGGCGGCCCGCAGGTAGTCCTCGCCCAGGACCTTCAGCGTCTCCACCCGCACGATCCGCAGGAGAACGCCCGCCGGGGCGAGCGCCAGCGCGAGCACGGGCAGCACGAACGACGCCGCACCCGCGTCGCCCGCAACCGGGAACAGGTGCAGCCCGACGGCCAGCCCCGCCGTCAGCCCCGCGGCGAGGACGAAGTCCGGCAGGCCCGCCACCACCGACGTCGTGGTCGTGAACACCAGCTCCGCACGGGGCCGCCGCCCGTCGCGGGTGAGAATCCCGGCGAGCAGACCCCCCGGAAGAGCCACGACGAGCACGCAGAGGAACGCCAGGACCGCGAGCTGCAGGGTGGCCGGCAGACGCGTCCTGACCAGGTCCGACACCGGGTCGCCGGTCACCAGCGACACCCCCAGATTGCCGTGCGCCAGATCGCTCACGTAATGCCGGTACTGGGTCAGCAACCCCTCGTCCAGGTGGAGTTCGTGTCTCTTCGCCGCCACCAGGCCGGGCGCGGCGTCCACCCCGAGCGCGGCGCGGACCGGGTCGCCCGGAATCAGACGGATCATCGCGAACGAACCGGTGACCACGATGCACAGCGAGACGACCAGACGCAGCGCACGCCGGCACAGGAACACCGGCCACGGGTGACGCCGCACCATGGCACGGAGCCGCGCGGACACGGTCGTCATCGGTGAACCTCCTCCTCGTCCGGAACGGCGACTATCGGTGCAGCCGGATGCTGGTCGGCACGACCTGCCCGCCGAAGCCGACGGAGAACGTCGTCCGGAAGCCGTAGACCCCGCTCGTACCGTCCGCGATGGGCAGCGCGTCCGCCGAGCGGAACAGCGCCGCGGAGGCCCGGTTCCACGTCCGGCAACTGTCCCGGTCCGTCTGGCGCAGGGCGCGCGCGACCAGCCGGCGGTACTCCGGGTTGTCGATCCCCGCGAAGTTCAGCCCCTTGTCCGGTGGCGGCCCGGAGAAGTACCGGATGAGTTCGGACGGCAGGGGAGGGCCCGGCGAACTGCCCACCACCACATCGAAGTTCCCGTCCTGGTACATCGCCTTCACCAGCGCATTGAGACTCTCGCTGACGAGCTCGACCTCCACCCCCAGCGCGGTCCAGGTCGCGGCCATCAGCTCCGCGACCGAGGGCAGCGTCGAGCCGAGGTCGGGACTGCTGAGCAGCCGCACCCGCAGCGGCCGGCCGTCCTTCGTCAGCCGGCCGTCGGCGTCCTTCCTCCAGCCCGCGGACCGCAGTCTGCGCGCGGCGTCGTGCGCGGGCAGACTCGCCACGGCCACGTCCGCGTGGCAGACGGCGTTCGTCGCGGTCAGGCCCGTCGCGGGCGTTCCACGGCCGCCGACCGCCACATTGGCCAGTCCCTTGCGGTCCAGGGCGGCGACGAGGGCCCGGCGGACGACCGGGTCGCCGAGCGGACGGCCGTCGCGCTGATTGAAGAAGGTCAGCCCCAGCATCGTCGGCACCTCGGCCGTGACCAGGCCGCGACCGACGAGCCGGGCGCGGTCCGGCCCGGTGACCTTCGCCATGTTCACCCCGCCGGTGAGCAGCAGGTTCGCCGCGGTGGACTCCTGCGGCACCACCGAAATGACGATCTTCGCGGGCTGGCCCGGCGCACCGTTCGACGCCCCGCCCGGTCCCCAGGCATAGCCCTTGCGCACGGTGAAGACGTACGGCCCGCCGGAGCGGTACCCGCTCAGCACGTACGGGCCGGTGCCGTTCGTCCCCCTCTCCAGCGACCCGGGGTGCTTCAGCCCGCCGGGGCAGACGACGGGCAGCACACCGATCGTCCGCGTGATGAAGCTGTACGGCGACGACATCCGCACCGACACCGTGCCGGCGGCATCGTCGGCCGTCGCCGTGAACGAGACGCCGGGCAGCGCCGCCTGGGCGCCGGCGAGCCGGTTGCGCGGGTCGGCCGCGTACGTCAACGACCGCGCCACCCCGGAGGCGGTCAGCGCCGTACCGTCGGAGCAGGTCACGCCCCGGCGCAGGGCGAACGTCGCCGACGTGGTGGTCGTCCGCCACGTCGTGGCGAGACCGGACACCACCCTGCCGTTCGGTGACACGTTGACCAGCGAGTCGTAGGCATAGCGGGCCACCCCCGTACCGAACTGGGAGTAAGGGTTGAAGCTCGTGGTCTCGGAAGCCGTGGCGATCCTGGCGGTGCCGCCGACGACGACCGGGGAACGCGTGGAGGACGTGACACCCGCCTCGTCGCAACCGGCCAGCGCCACCGATACGGCGGCTGCGCACGTCACCACGGCCGACCGTGCGGCGGCCGATGACACGGTGCGACGGAGCATGGCGCTCATCGTGCCACCACAACGGCCCGTGCCGGCCGACTACTTCGGCGCCGCACGGCCGTCGAGCCGTCCAAACCGTCCGTTCGGGTGACCCCGCCGGTATCTGCCATTCGCAACGCGCGCTCGTGACAGCCCTCCGTCCCTGACCCACACTTGCCCCATGGCGACGCACGCACCAGACCCGGCCGGCGAGCCCGCGACGAAGAAGATCGATGACCTCGCAGCCGCCTACTGGGACTTCCTGCTCTCGCGAGACCCACTGCTCCGGACGCGCCGCGGCCTGCCCGTCGAATCGCTGCCCGGGGTGTCCACCGAGGAGTCCGAGGAACGCGCCCGTTTCGCGTCGGGCATCCAGGACCGGCTCCGCGCGCTCGACCCCACCGGCCTGGCCGGCCCCGACGCCGACACTGCCGGCTTCCTCGCCGCACTGGCCGAGCAGGACGTGCGAGCCCACCGCCACCACTGGCTGACACCGACCGCCACGCCGTACCAGCTCTTCCGCCTCCCCCAGTACGGCGACGCGGTCTTCCACCCCTACACCTTCGAGAGGGAACCCGACGCGGACCGATACCTGTCGCTCGTGCACGATCTGGCCCACTCCGTCGCCACGATCGCCGACAAGACGGCCGGACAGGCGGCCCGCGGCTTTCGCATCCCCGCCCCCGCCCTGCCCGGCGTCCGCACCACCCTCACCGGCCTGCGGGCGATGACCGCACGCTACGTCGCCGTCGACGACGAGCGGCTCGCCCGGCTTGCCCCGGCCGGCCGCGGCCGGCTGCGCGACGGCGTACAGCGGCTCGTCGCCACGGAACTGCAACCGGCGTTCGACCGCCTCCTCGCCGTCGTCGACGATCCCGCCTACGCGAGCCACGCCCCCGAGGCCGTCGGATGGGCACACTACGACGGCGGCGAAGAGGCGTACCGGTCCTTCGTCCAGACGTACACCACCAGCGACACGCCACCCGAGCGGCTCCACGAACTCGGCCGGGACCACTGCCGCGAACTCGCCGAACGGATGCGTGAGGCCCGCACCGCGCTCGGCTTCTCGGGCCCCGAGACCGAATTCCACCAACGGCTGGCGACCGAGACCCGCCTGTACGCCGCGTCCCCCCAGGAGGTCGAAGCCCGCTACCGGAACCACCTCGACCGGCTCGCACCGCTGCTGCCACGCTGGTTCGCGGCCCTGCCGCGTGCTCCGTACGGCGTGGCCCGCCTCGACCCGGCGCTGGAGCCGTCCATGACCTTCGGCTACTACGAGCTGCCCACCGCCGCGCAGCCGGTCGGGCGGTACCGCTACAACGGCTCGGACCTGAAGAACCGGTCCCTGCTCGGTTCCGCAACCCTCATCTACCACGAGCTGGCACCCGGACATCACTTCCATCTCGCCCGCCAGGCCGAGAACTCCGCGCTGCCCGACCTGCGGCGGGAACTGACCGTGTTCGGCGGCTTCGACGAGGGCTGGGCGGAATACGCGGCCGGACTCGGCTGGGAGATGGGCCTCTACGCCGACCCGTGGGACGCGTACGGACGGCTCGCCCACGAACGATTCACCGCGCAACGCCTCGTCGTCGACACCGGGCTCAATCTCGGAACGATGACCATCGAGCAGGCGAGGGCCTTCATGCGCGCCCATTCCACGGAATCCGATGCCCAGATCGCCACGGAACTGCTGCGCTATTCGACCGACCTCCCGGGACAGGCGCTGACGTACCGCGCGGGCTACACGGAGTTCACCGCCCTGCGGGCGAGGGCCGAAGGCCGCGCAGGCGCCGGGTTCGACGTACGGGCCTTCCACGAGTCGGTCCTGGCAGGAGGCACGTTGCCGTTCCCTGTGCTGGCCCGCCGCGTGGCGCGTGAGCTGTCCGCGCGCGACGATTTTCCTGCCGGCGCGCCGGCAGCGTCCTGACCGCGGCCCCGAGACCTGATGCCGCCCGGCCATGGTGTGCGAAGGAGGGAGGGACGGATGCACCCGGGTATGCGTGCCACCCACCTGATGCTGGCGCTGATCAGCCGGGACTGGGCGGGGCTCCCCATCGCCCTGCTGGTCGCCGCGGGCGGTGGCTGGTGCACCGCTCTCGGCGCCGCCTGGGTCGTCCCGGGCGCCCTGCTGCTCGGCGTCGCCGCGCTGCTGGCCGCGGGCTCCCTGCGGCATCTGGTGCACGTGGCACGCGCCGGAGCGAACAATCCGCCGCCGGGCCGGATGGTCGACGTGGGGGGCCACCGCATGCACCTCCTTGCCGAGGGCGACTCCGCCACCAGGCCCGCGGTGGTGTGGATGCCCGGCGGTCACGCCCCGGGCCACGCCATGCACCATCTGCACACGATGCTGCGCGAGCACACGCGATCCATCCTGATCGACCGGCCGGGCTCGGGGTGGAGCGACGCCGGGCCCTTCCCGCGCACGACGGCGACCGAAGCGGCGGAACTGCTCACGGTCCTGGAGCGGGCCGGTGAGGAAGGGCCCTTCGTGTTCGTGGGTCACTCCTTCGGCGGGCTGCTCGTCGCCAACGCAGCCAGATGCCGCCCGGACCTCGTGGCGGGCCTCGTCCTGCTCGATCCGACACCCCCGGACGTCATCACCTACGGCCCGCCGAATCCGGTGCTGCGGCAGTCCGGTCCCCGCCTCTTCCTCCGCAGCGCCGTGCGCAAGTTGTTCGGCATCCACTCCGGCGCGGGCGCCGAACCCTCGCCCGCCGTCGGTTCCAGGACCCGGGCCGACTGCGCGGCGGCGTCGATCTTCCGCGAGCTCACGCCGGCCGGGATGGCGGCCGTCGGTTGGCAGACCATGGTCTACGACGGCGACCTCGGGGACCTGCCTCTGCTCCTCGTCGCACCGCGTGATCTGACCGGCGGCGAGCAGGTGCTCGATGCGGCCGGTGACCCCGAAGAGGCCGTCCGGGTGCGTCGCTTCTACCTCACCACCCGGGAACGCTTCCTTGCGACCTCCACGATGGCCAGACGGGTCCATGCTCCGGAAGGAACCGGCCATGGATTCCCCGACGAGGTACCCGGATTCGTGGCCGAAACCGTGCGGACACTGTTGAGCGAACTGGAGTCGAACCGGCCGGCCCCCTCGTCGTAGGCGCCCGGAATTCCTGGCAGGCGGGCGGTTTTCCACCGTGCCCGACGCCTATACGGCGCCGCCGGCCTGATTCGACGGGCCCCGGCGGGCCCTGTACCCGAAAGGATGAATGGGGCCGGAGCTATTTGGCTCCATCCATCACGCCTCGGCTATGGTGTGTGAAGTGGGTGGTAAATTCCGGGAAGTGGAAATTCCTGCTATTCCGTAGCGTCGATTCGAGTGGCATCAACGTGAATTGCGGGAGGAGTGAAATCCTCCCTTGATCGGCGTCGGCCGAATGCTTCCGTCCGCTGAACTATGCGCTGTTTCAGTGCGTGCCGGGGTGAGGCATTCGTGCTGCGCACACATAAACGAGAGGGATGTAGACCATGCTGCCTGTAGTGCCTCCCTTCCTGATCGGGCTCATCGCGGCTCCCGTCGCCAAGAGGATGATCAAGCCGCTGGTGCGGGGAGTCGTCAAAACGTCCGTGGGACTGGCGATGGAAGTGAAGAAGGCCGCTCACGAGGCCGGCGAGGGGATCCAGGATCTCGCCGCCGAAGTGGCCGCCGAAATGGTCACCGCCCAGCTGGTTCCTGCAACCGACGGCGGCCTCGCCGGCGGAAACGACACCGAGAGCAAGAGCACCACCAAGCCCCGCGCCGCCGCAGGGGCCGTCGCGAGCAAGGCGAACTGAGCCGCGATACTTCCGTCGGCCCGGCGCCTGTGTGGGCGCGAATCCCGCCTCCTGATCGCTTCATGGGACGCTGATTGCACCGTCACGCGAGAGACGCGCCCACACCCGGGTGACCGCACCCCGTTCGGCAATCTGATTTTTTCGCATTCCCCTCTTTATTGACTGGGCTCTGCCACGCCTGAATTCCGGGGGAGCGTGTCACTCCGAAAACAGGTGGTTTTGCACATGCCACCCCTGGTGGGTACAGCAACCGCGTGCCGGACACGCTCGCCGGCGGCGCGGCAGCGACCTTAGCCATGGGCGACCACACTCTGCTGCGCAAGCCCCTCGTGGCCTTCGGCGGCATCGCGACGGCAACGGTCGTCGTGATGCGGCGAGCCTGGTGCAGAGCCGCCGCCCAACGGAACTCCTCGTCCGGGTGAGCGGACGACCCGGATCCCGCCTTCGCACCGTCGACGGGCTCTACCGCTTCTACAACGGGAGTTCCTGGAACCGGCCGATCTGGGTGGACCACCACCGCTTCGCCGGCGACATCGACGAGAAGCAGGCCGGAGTCCTGGAGCGCCTGGCTGGACGACGTGGCGTCCTAGAACAGGCCGCACGGAACGCACCGGCTCCGCCACCGAATTCCACCCCACCACTCAACAACGAGGGGAATGCCCATCCATGGAAACCCTGCTGTACACGGCCGAGCCCATTCAGGAAGGCGGTACTTACCGACTCATCGTCAGGGACCGCCTGCGTACACGGTGCAGACGGCGCCGATCGCCAAGAAGGCCGTGGAGAAGCTCCCCATGTTCCTCTCCATGCTGAACGCGAAACAGGCCGGCGGCTGCCGGTAGTACGTTGTCATCGGGCGGCATCTCGCGTGCCGCCCGACCGCAGGAGAGCGGCCGAAAGAGAGTGATCGCACCATGACGTTGGCCCACCGGAGTCCCGGGCAGCCCCGCGCCGGAGGCGGCGCGGGCACGTGGTTCCGCGTCCACCGGGCGGTGGGCGAGCCGAGGCTGCGCCTGATCTGCTTCCCCCACGCCGGCGGCACCGCCCAACTCTTCCACGGGTGGCGCGCCCTGCTGCCCCAGGACGTCGAACTCCTCGCGGTCCGCTACCCCGGCCGTCAGGACCGCTTCACCGAACCCTGCGCCGAGAACATGGACGCCCTCGCCGACGCGGTCGACGCGGCCCTGGAGCCCTACCTCGACCGGCCGCTGGCGCTCTTCGGCCACAGCATGGGCTCCTCCGTCGCCTACGAGGTCGCCCTGCGGCTCGAAAGGCGCGGCATCGTCCCCCAACGGCTGCTGCTCTCCGCACGCGCCGCCCCGCACCGGGCCAGGCGCACGGAACTGCACAAGAGCGACGACGAATCACTGATCGCCGCAGTCCGACGGCTCGGGAACCTCGACGCCGAGGCCTATGACATCCCTGAACTGCGCGAACTACTGCTCCCGGCACTGCGCGCCGACTACCGGCTCCTCGAGAACCACCGCCCTCAGCACCCGGGCCGCGTACGGGCGCCGATCACGGCCTATATCGGTGACAACGATCCCCACTGCGCCCACGCCGACGCACTCACCTGGTCCGAGCTGACCGCCCCCGGCGCATGCGACGTCCGTTCGTTCCCGGGCGACCACTTCTACCTCGTGCCGCGCGAACGCGAACTGCTCGCCGACATCACCGGCCGCTTGCGGTGAAGAGCCGACCGTGCGCCGGGGCGGCTCGAAGCACCACCTGACCACCGGCGGGTACGAAACGCCGACTCACCGTGCGCGCGACCGGCGGCGACCGCAACGATGTCCATGTCACCCGGCTCCTGCCGCTGCTGGACGCCGTCCCGCCCGTCCTGCGCCGCACGGTCGGCCACGGCGCGGAGCGGTCCCGCCCGCCGACCGTGGCGCCGCTCCACCTGGATTCGATGGGTGTTCGCCCGTCGACGCTGCGTATGTCCTGTGCCCGACTGTGACGGGGCCTATAGCGGGGTGGCGGCGCTTGTGCGCATGCTTTTCGGGGGGTCAGTGAGAGAGCGAGAAATGGTGATGTCCCTACCCCGCAAGTCCATGGCCTTGACCGCCGGTGTGGTGGCCGCCGCCACGTTGGTGGTGGCCGGCTACGGCGTCAGTGGCGCCGCAGCGTCCCAGCCCGACGCTGCCGAGGGCGCGAACACGTCCGTCCCGGTGCTGCCCGCGCGCTTCGCGCAGCAGAAGGTCCAGTGGACGGCGTGCGGCGCGGACGTCACCCCCCACGCGGTGCCCGGCGCGGAGTGCGGCTGGGTGAAGGTGCCCGTCGACTACGCCGCACCGAACGGGGAGACCGTCAAACTGCGGGTGTCGCGGGTGCCGGCCAAGGACCACAGCCGTCGGCTGGGGTCACTGCTCTTCAACCCCGGTGGACCCGGCGCGGGCGGTGCGTCCGACGTGGCCGACGGAAATTGGCAGGCCGGCAGACAGGCTCGGGCCCGCTACGACCTGGTCGGCTTCGACCCACGAGGCATAGCCGGTTCCGGGCAGATCAAGTGCCCCCACGGCGTGGCGCAGGAGCCCGAGAATCCGCCGCGTACTGAAGCGGCGGCCAAGAGGACGTTCGCCGACGCGACCAGGCGTGCCCAGGCGTGCCAAAAGGCGAGCGGTGCTGTTCTCGCGCACATGGACAGCAGGAGCGTCGCGCGCGACCTGGATGTGCTGCGTACGGTCCTGGGCGACGCCAAGCTGAATTACACCGGCGTCTCCTACGGCACCTTCATCGGCCAGGAGTACATGAAGCTGTTTCCCGACAAGGTGGGCCGGATGGTGCTCGACGGTGTCATCAACCCCGCCGCCGACCTGCAGCAGGTCGCCCGCCGCGACGTCAAGACCTCCGATGACGCGATGCGCCGATACGCCCGGGACCTCGTCGTGCGCGGGGACGACCGCCTGGGCACCACGGCCGGGACGATTCTGCGGAGGCTCACCGAGTTCGCCAGGAAGCTGGAGCGGGAGCCCCTGCACGGGGCCAACGGCGCGAAATTCACCGACGCCACCCTGTCCACGTACCTGGGGACGGCCGTGACGGACGAACAGAGCTGGAAGCCACTGACCAAGGCGCTGGCGGCCGCCCTGGACGGGGACGTGACCGCCTTCGAGCACTTTGAGGCCGGGGCGGCCGGCGAGACCGGTGGCGAGAAGCCGACGCCGCAGGAGGAGCAGGCCGAGAAGAACGTGTCCTTTAGCTTGCCGGCGGTGCTGTGCCTGGACTCCCCGTCCGCGCCGAAGTCCCCGAAGGAGATGCTCGACACCGCCGACGCGTTCGCCAAGCAGTCGCCGCTCTTCGGGCGTTACTACGCCTGGCAGATGATCGACTGCGCGACGTGGCCGATCGGTCCCACCGGTGGGGGCAAGCCGATCAAGGCATCCGGAGCGGCGCCGGTGCTGCTGGTGTCGTACACCGACGATACGGAGACTCCGCTGGAGAACGCGAAGGCGGTGCACCGGCAGTTGGACAACAGCTCGCTGCTCGTACGCAGGGGCCAGGGGCACGGGGCGTACGCCTCGGAGAATCCGTCCACATGCACCGACCGTGCCGTCGACAGGTATCTGGTCGAGGGAAAGCTGCCGGACAAGGCCGCCCGGTGTCCCCGCTGACCCGTCGAGGCCGGGTGACCACCGCCCTCCGACCGGCGGGACTCGCGGCAGGTGCCGCAGGGCGTTCACGATGGTGGGTTCCACGATGGTGGGATCCGGGCCGGCCGCCTTGGGCGATCATGCGGCCGGGCCCGTACCTTCTCCTCATGGACTTCAACATCACAGCGGAAGAGGAGATCCTCGTGTTCCGAATCGCCGAGCGGGTGGGGGCCGGCGACTCCCCGACAGATGACGACCTGGCGGCTGAGCTGGGTGATGAGGTCCGACCGCAGCTCCAGAGCCTCCTTGGGAAGGGCTGGCTGGTCGTCGACACCGAACGCTCCCTGAGCCTCTCCCGGATCGCTCAGACGGCCATCTCCAGTCGGCGGGAGACCGGGGGTTCGGGGGCATGACGGAGCCCGCGCCGCTTGACGGGGGGCTCCCCGTTGCCCACGACGCTTTCGGCCACTGATCTGCCCCGCCGCGCCGGCCGCCGGACGGCGGTACGGCACGGCGGGGCGGGAGCGGCGTACGGCGTCCGGGCGGAGGAGGTTCCTCATCTGCATCCACGCCGGTCAGGAGGCGGAACCTAACCGATGTCGGGCTCGGACCGTATCTCGATCGGGTCCCCCGTCCGCTCCATCTCCAGGACGACGAGTTCGTTCCGCCCCCGTCGCCACAGATGGCTCGGCGCGTACAGGGTGACCTGCGGTCCGAGGGACCAGTACCGGCCGAGCGCGAA
Source organism: Streptomyces sp. NPDC048650 (assembly GCF_043199095.1). Classification (NCBI taxonomy): domain Bacteria; kingdom Bacillati; phylum Actinomycetota; class Actinomycetes; order Kitasatosporales; family Streptomycetaceae; genus Streptomyces; species Streptomyces sp. NPDC048650. The sequence continues at coordinate 238,588 of NZ_JBICVM010000009.1, forward strand.
CCCGTTCAGCCACACCATGCCCTTGTCCCAGCCCGGCAGGGCGAGGAAGCCGTCCGCTGGGGTGTCGACCTGGACCCGCGCCCGGTGGAACGCGGGGCCGGTCGGCGTGTCTCCGCTGCCGAACCTCAGAGCCGAGAGGTCGTCGAGAGGCAGCCGCCGGATCTCCCAGTCGCTCAGTTCCTCGTCGTCGAGGAGAACCTTGCCGCTGATTCCCTTGGGATCATTGAGGCCCTGGCCGAAGTTGACCCGCCCGGTGGGATCGACCAGGACGTCGAGGGTGCCGGACGTGCCGGCCACGGTGACGTCGACGGTGTGCTCGGGCTGGTTACGGTCGAAGGTGCCGATGCGCTTGCCGTCGCCGAACACCAGCGCACGGTCGCCCAGGCCCGTGACCCTCAGCCTCTTGGTCCCCGGCCCGGGCACCCGGGTGCGGTAGTGGATCAGCCCCTGCGGCTGCCCGAGCGCCTCCATGTGGACGGGAGCGGTACGCCGCACCGGAGTGCTCAGCACGTCGAGCGCTTCCAGCAACGGCACCGACTCGCGGACGGTGACCTTCTGGGCCGGCATACGGCGTGGCGTGGCGGGCAGGGGCGTGCTCGGCAACGTGGTGTATCGGGCCAGCACCTCCCGCACCTTGTGGAACTTCTCGGTGAGTTCGCCGGATTCGCTGATCGGGGAGTCGTAGTCGTAGCTGGTGACGGTGGGCTGGTAGGCGCTGCCGCTCAGGTTGGCGCCCGCGGACCAGCCGAAGTTCGTTCCGCCCACCGCCATATAGAAGTTGATCGACGCTCCCGCTTCGAGGATCTTCTCCACGTCGGCGGCGGTCTGCGCCGCGTCGGTGGTGTGGTGCCCTTCTCCCCAGTGGTCGAACCAGCCGTCCCAGAACTCCGTGCAGAACAGCGGCTTGTCCGGTTGGAAGGTGCGCAGCTCCGCGAAGGGCCCGGTGGGGTCGCCGGCGAAGTTGACGGTGGACAGGAGGTCGGGAAGGCTGCCGTCCTTCAGCGCTTGCTGCGTTGCCCCGTTGGAGCAGAACAGCAGGCTGTCCACGCCCTGCGCCCGCATGCTGTCCCGCAGATGTTCCAGGTGCGCATGGTCGTCGCCGTAGCTGCCGTACTCGTTCTCGACCTGCATGGCGATGATGGGCCCGCCGCGGGTGGCCTGGAGATCGACGAACCGGGGCAGCAGTTCGGCGAACCAGGCGTCGACCGCCCGCTCGTAGGCGGGGTCGGAGCGGCGCAGCGGCGCGTCCTTGTCCTTGAGGAGCCACGCCGGCAGGCCGCCGAAGTCCCATTCCGCGCAGATGTACGGCCCCGGCCGCACGATCACCTTGAGCCCGACCTCGTCCGCGGTCCGTACGAAGGCCGTGACATCACGCCATCCGGTGAAGTCGGCCTTTCCCTCGTACGGTTGGTGGAAGTTCCAGGCGACGTAGGTCTCCACCGTGTTCAGGCCCATGGCTCGCATGCGCAGCAACCGGTCGCGCCAGTCCTTGGGATGCGTCCGGAAGTAGTGGAAGGCGCCCGAGAGGATCCGGAACGGCTTGCCGTCCAGGAGGAATTCGTTCCCGCGGAGGGTCAGTCCCCGCGGGCTGTCGGCCTGGGCGAGGGTCGTACGGCCGCTGCCGAGGGCGACACCCGCGGACGCGGCCCCCACCATGGCCGCGCTCAGAAATCTACGTCGGCTGAACTGTGTCATGTCTGCTCTCCTCGACTCGACCGGCCGTCACCCAAGGTTCGAAGATGTTCAGTGGTGCGCGTTTCTGTGCATAGGGAGTGTTGTATAGAACAGAATCGAGCACAAGGGTTCGTGAGCGGGGGTGCTGGCGTCACCTTGCCGGCGGGGACGGGGTGTTGTGTCGAGTGCACGCCCACAGCGCGAGCCCGAGGCAGCTGAACGCGGCACCCAGTGCGCATACGGCGCCCCAACCGGCCACCGTGTAGAGGGAGGTCGCGGCGATGGCGCCGGTGGCGCTGCCGATCGAGTAGAAGACCATGTACCCGCCGATCAGTCGGCTGCCCGCGTCCGGGTGCAGCGCGTAGATCAGGGTCTGGTTGGTGACATGGACCGCCTGCACGGCGAGGTCGAGAAGGATCACCCCGACGACCAGGGCCCAGAGCGAGCTGCGGGTGAAGGCCAAGGGCAACCACGAGGCGGCGAGCAGCGCCAGGGCGATGCCGGTGGTCCGCCCGGAGAGCCCGCGGTCGTTCAGGCGGCCTGCCATGGTCGCGGCCAGGGCGCCGGCGACACCGATCAGCCCCAGCGCCCCGATCGCGCTGTGGGACAGGAAGTACGGGGCCTCGCTGAGCGGCAGCGCGACGCTGCTCCACAGGGTGCTGAAGGCGGCGAAGATCAGCAGACCGAACAGGGCCCGGAGCCGCAGCAGTCGTTCCCGTGCGAACAGGGTGATGGTGGAGCGCAGGAGCTGTCCGTAGCGCAGGGTTGTCGGCGGAGCGTCACCGTGGCGCGGCAGCACTCGGTGCAGGACCAGGGCGAGCAGAGCGGTGAGCGACGCCGAGGCGAGGTAGACGGAGCGCCAGCCCGCGAGATCGGCCATGAGGCCGGATGCGGTGCGGGCGAGCAGGATTCCGATGACCACGCCGCTGGTGACCAGACCGACGACCCGTCCGCGCCCGGCGGGAGGGGCCAGTGATGCCGCGAAGGCCACCAGCGTCTGCGTGACGACCGCGAGAAGCCCCGTCGCGGCCATGCCCGCGAGCAGGATCGCCGCCGTGTGGGCGGCGGCCACCACGGCCAGCGCCACCACCAGCAGCAGTAATTGGGCCACGATGAGCCGCCTACGGTCGGCCACGTCGCCCAGCGGCACGAGGAAGAAGAGTCCCAGCCCGTATCCGACATGCGTGAGGGTGACCACGCTGCCGACCAGTGCCGGGCTCATGCCGAGGTCGTGGCCCATGGTCACCAGGAGGGGCTGGGAGAAGTAGACGTTGGCCACCGCGGCCCCGCAGGCGACGGCGAACAGAATGACGACGCCACGGGACAGGGCGAACGCGGAGCCTTCCTCGCTCGCCGTGCCCTCCCTGCTTCGGGCCGCGGTCCGTCGTGTTGCGGCCTCACCGTTGCCGGGCATCGGCACTCCTCCGGATATCTGGTTTCATCTTGCTACCAACGATGTCGGTGAAGGTAGCCCCTTTGGTAGCATGTTGCAACCATCGTGAAGGAGAAGGTAGGGACGCCATGGTGACCAGGACGCGCTTCGACGACAGTGAGTGCCCCGTCGCCCGCTCGGTGGACGCGATCGGCGACTGGTGGTCCCTGCTGATCGTGCGGGACGCCTTCGACGGAAGCCGGCGCTTCGGGGAGTTCCAGCGCAGCCTCGGTGTTGCGAAGAACATCCTCACCGCACGTCTGCGCACCCTGGTCGCCGGCGGTGTCCTCGAATCCGTCCCCGCCTCGGACGGCAGCGCCTATCGCGAGTACGTACTGACCCCGAAGGGCAAGGCGCTCTTCCCCGTCATCGTGGCACTGCGGCAGTGGGGCGAACAGAACTTCTTCGCCCCCAGCGAGCCGCACTCACAGCTGGTCGACCGCCGAGAGGGGCATCGCCTCCGCGCACTGGAAGTGCTGTCGGCGGACGGGCGACGGCTGAATCCCGACGACACCACGGTCCACAAGATCTCCACCCAGTGATCCGAGTCGGAGACCGGGTGCCGGCACGCCACTCTGCCGATGATTCCGAGGGCGGGCGGGACGAACGGCGCGAAGGGCTGCGGCGCGTGCTGCCCAAGGGGCTTGGGCGATGAGCGGGGCGCACAGGGCGACCCAGGCCGCCTCGTGCCGTACGGGCTCGACCTCGAGTCATGAGCCGTGAGATGAGTCATGAGCCATGAGCCGGTTGGGCCCGTTGGCCATCGCCTCTCGAACGCGGCCGTGTTCGTCAGAACACCGCCCCATCCAACAGCCCTATCAGGCCAAAATGCCCTCCCACCCCGCGGGAGGGCCCGATCACACGGATGGGTGACTGCGCTCGGTGCGTACGCGGGGCCAGGATCGCCTTATGAAACCCTCCTTGATCCGCCGCGCATGTGTGGCGGCCCTGGTGCTGGCGACGACGATGGCCCCCGCGGTGGCGGCCCAACCGGACGACAACGCCGCCCGGTCCGACATCGGGGCGCGGGCTCGGTTGCTGGGTGAGAAGATCGTTCCGCACAAACTCTCCTTTCAGAACACGACTGTTGGCGGGCTGTCCGGCATCGACCGGGATCCGTGCACGGGCGACTACGTCATGATCAGCGACGACCGCTCGGTCCTGCAGCCCGCCCGTTTCTACACCGCCAGGATCAAGGTGGACGGCGGCGGGGTGCACTCCGTCGACTTCACCGGCACCCACCCGTTCCTGCAGCCGGACGGCTCGGTCTACCCACCGGCGAGCGCCGGCGACGGCAAAGCCGTGGACCCGGAAGAGCTGAGAGTGGACCCGTGGGACTGCCGGTACTGGTGGGCACAGGAGGGCGACCGGCCGAAGTCGTCGAGTGACCCGGTGATCCAGCCGTCGATCCAGTTCGCCGCCCGCTCCGGTGCCTACCGTGGCCAACTGCCCCTGCCGTCCCACTACGAGGTCGGCATGGGCGATCGGGGCCCGCGGCGGAACAAGGCGGTGGAAGCGATCACGTTCGGAGCCAGGGGCGGCGTGCTCACCAGCGCTGTCGAGGGCCCGCTGCTCCAGGACGGCCCGGAGCCCAACCTGGAACACGGCGCTTTGATCCGCGTCACCCAGCAGAGCCGGCAGGGCCACGTGCTCGGGCAGTTCGCCTACCCGCTCGAGAAGATCTTTGCCGAGCCCGACCCGTCCAGCCCGTGGCCCCCGGACACCGGCGTGCCCGCGATCCTCGCCTTCCCCGGGGACCCCGGGCGCTACCTCGTACTCGAACGTACCTGGGTGGCAGGCGCGGGTTTCAAGATCCGCATCTACGACGCCACCACCCGCGGCGCGACCGAGGTGCAGCAGATGGACTCCCTGGTCGGGCAGAGGGTCGTACCGATGCACAAGAAACTGGTCGCGGACTTCCACGACTTGGGCCTGTCCACGGTCGACAACACCGAGGGCATGACCTGGGGTCCGACCCTGCCGGGCGGCGAACGAACCCTGCTCCTGATCAGCGACGACAACTTCGCCGAGGACGAGGTCACCCAGGTGGTCGCACTCGGCATCCGCTGAGAAGCCAGTAACGGCAACTCTCCACGACAACTGACCCGAACGGGCTGTGGCTTCGCTCCACAGCCCGTTCGGCCCGTTCGGCCCGTTCGGCCCGTGCGCCGCGGAGACCACGTATGGCTCTCAGGCGGTGACATGTGGGAGGCACCCGGACCCGTCCGGGCGGTCATCTCCTTTGCGGGACAGCCTGGACCTGTGCGCTACCCGGGCCGCCGTCGACGGGCTCCCGTCAGGCGAGATCAGGCAGGGCCAGCCCGTTCTGCCAGGAGATGTCCCGTCCGATGTAGCGGGGCCGTGCGAAGGGCCAAGCATCCGAGATCCACTGGGGGACGAGTGCGTCCGGAGCGTGCTGCAGGTCGGTGCCGACCTGGCCGTCCACCACCCACCATGAGATTTCGGCGTCGGCCCCGACCTTCGCGGGGGGGGGGCGATGTAGACGCAGAACGAAATCAGCAGGAAGCCAGGTCATGGGCTGGAGGCTGGCCGCAGGTCCACCGGACCGCAGTCGAATTCCTCTCGTCGGCACGGCACGACCGCATGGGGAGATTGCGGTGGAGTACCGACAGCCACCGCCGGGTTCGCGGTCGGCTGCTGTGGGTTGTCGTGGTGGGTTGTCGTGGTGGGTGAGGCGCGTGTGGAGAGCGTTCACACGAGGGCGCCAGTCGTCGTCCGTGGCTCGTGGGACGGCCCGCTGACGCGCCACGGCAAGGAGCCCGGATGGCCTGCCACCCGGCGGGATAGATTTCTGCCGTCCTGATGCCGAGGCGGGAAAGGATGGGTATGGCGAGCGCGGCGTTACTGCCACCCGTCGATGTGTGGTTGCTCGTGCGCGAGCGCCCGGCTCCGCTGCAAGGCGCGACCCGCGAGCTGGCCGACGCCCTCGCGGCGCTCCACGGGCCGCGGTTCGCCGTCTGGCACACCGATGAGTTCGTCTTCGGCTTCCACGAAGGGAGGTTGATCCTGCGGACTCTGGGCGGCGCGGATGTTCCCGCCCCGAAGGTGGTGTGCGTACGTCAGATTCCCGGCTCGATGCGCCACGACCGCGAGGTCACCCTCTTGCGGCATCTGGAGCGCATGGGGGCCACGCTCCTCAACCCGTTGGACGCGCAGCTCGTGTGCCGGAACAAGATCTGGCAGTTCCAGGAACTGGCTCTGGCCGGACTGCCGGTGCCCCACACACTCTCGTACGCGACGGCCCCCTTGGAAGGTGTCGTACGCACGCCCCGACTCGACACGCCGTGTGTGGTCAAAACGGTCAGCGGCTTCAAGGGCGAGCAGGTGTTCCTCGCCCCCGACACGCAACTGCTGCACGGTGTGGCGGGTGCCCTGGCGCAGGAGACACCGCATCTCTTCCAGGAATACGTGCCCCACTCGCACGGCCGGGACCTGCGCCTGATCGTGGTCGACGGCGAACCCGTGGCCGCCGCGGTGCGTACCTCCCGCAACGGCGGCCTCACCTCGAACATCGCACAGGGCGGCGCCGCTGCCCTGTGCCTGGGCCGCTATCCGGAGGCGGAGGATCTGGCGGTACGGGCCGCCCGGGCCGTGGGACTCGCCATCTCCGGGGTGGACCTCCTGTTCGCCTCCGAGGACACGTTCACCGTCTGCGAGGTCAACGCCGTCCCCGGCTGGCGCCCGCAGATGACGGCGGTGACTCCGGCCATCACCGACTGCATCGGCCGCCGCCTCACCGCGTGGACGCGCGCGGAGTGAGGACCTGGCCGATCACTGATCTTGTGGTGGATTGTGGTGGGTCATGGTGCGTCGACGGGTGCGGCGCGGCAGGATGACGCCCCTGCTGCCGGGTGTCGACGGGCGTGGGTGCCGTGCTTGACGGCATGGGTGACGTCCAGTGGCACGTGGCCACCGGGGTCCCACCTTCAGCCCCCGAGGAGGACCACCTCAAGGGTGCGCGGCCCGTGCACGCCCTCCACCCGGTCGAGTTCGATATCGCTCGTCGCGGAGGGGCCGGAGATCCAGGTCTGCGGGCTGGTCGCGTCGAGCCGCTCCAGGCCCTCGACCACCGAACCGACGACCTGGTCCGCCGTCCGCACCACGCAGATGTGGTGGTCGGGAACGAGCGTGATCCGGCGCCGCCCCTGGCCGGGCCCCGCGTCGAGCACGATCGTGCCGCTTTCGGCGATGGCCACCGCACACCCCGTCACCACGCTGTGCACGGCGTCCAGTTCCTGTGTGGAGGACGCCCGGTCATCGCGGAGGATCTCCGCGGCGATGTCCGCCGTCCACGCGGTGGGCAGTCCGTCGGGTACGAGGACGCGCTCGGTGCCACGCGCCGTGAGCAGCCCGGCGACCAGTGCGGGCAGCGCCCGCTCGTCGCGGCAGCGGTGTACGAGCGCACGGTAGTCGGCCAGGTTCTCCGCGAGCAGATCGACCGTCTGCGCGGAGGTCCGGCTCCCGTGCACCCGCAGGTAGTCACGGGGCACGGCGACGTCCTGCGGCCGCTCGCTCCCCGGTACGTCGCGCAGGGCGCGGCGTACCCGTCCCAACACCGTCTCCCGGCTGCTCACTTCGGGTCTCCTTCCGGGCGGGTACGGCGCCACCAGTCGCGGAAGGACTCGGCGGGAACGGCGGGTATGTCGCGGGTGTCCGTCCAGGCACGGCCGGGGCCGGGGAGCCGCTTCGGGTGGAGGCGGCGGGTGCGGGCCGCGAGGCGCTGCCCGGTGGCGAGAGCCGCCGGACGGTCCAGGGCCCAGCGGGCGGCACGCATGGCCGCGCGTTCGGCGGCGTGGCCCTTGGCGGGCTTGAGGGTCCGCCGCTCGCCGCGGATCGTCGCCTCGCCACCCTGCACGACGCGTTCGCGGAGGTGGACGAGGACCTCGGGAATGTCGATGGCGACCGGGCACACCTCGTAGCAGGCGCCGCACAGCGAGGACGCGTAGGGCAGCGAGGCGTCGAGTTCGGTGGCCGTACCCCGCAGCTGCGGGGTGAGGATGGCGCCGATCGGGCCGGGATACGCGGAGCCGTACGCGTGGCCGCCCGCCCGTTCGTACACCGGGCACACATTGAGGCAGGCCGAGCAGCGGATGCAGCGCAGCGCCTGGCGGCCGACCTCGTCGGCGAGGGTGTCGGTGCGGCCGTTGTCGAGGAGGACGAGATGGAAGGTCCGCGGGCCGTCGTCGTCCGTCGTACCGGTCCAGGTGGAGGTGTACGGGTTCATCCGCTCCGCGGTGGACGACCGCGGCAACGTCTGAAGGAAGACCTCCAGGTCCTGCCAGGTCGGCACCAGCTTCTCGATGCCGACGACGGAGATCAGGGTCTCCGGCAGGGTCAGGCACATCCGGCCGTTGCCCTCGGACTCGACGACAACGAGGGTGCCGGTCTCGGCGACCACGAAGTTCGCACCCGAGATGCCCACCTCGGCGCGCAGGAACTTCTCCCGCAGATGCAGCCTGGCGGCCTCGGCCAGGGCGCGGGGGGCGTCGGTGAGGCCGTCCGGAGCCGCCCGTCCCCACTGCTTCATCTCGCGTCGGAAGATGTCCCGGATCTCGGTGCGGTTGCGGTGGATGGCCGGGACGAGGAGGTGCGAGGGGAGGTCGTCGCCGAGCTGGACGATCAGTTCGGCGAGGTCCGTTTCGTACGCGAGGATGCCGGCATCCTCCAGTGCCTGGTTGAGACCGATCTCCTGCGTGGCCATGGACTTGACCTTGACGACCTCGCTCTCACCCGTCATCCGTACCAGCTCGGTGACGATGTGGTGGGCCTCGTCCGCGTCGGCCGCCCAGTGGACATGACCACCGGCCGCCGTCACGGCCGCCTCGGCCTGTTCGAGGTAGTGGTCGAGATGGCGCAGGGTGCGGTTCTTGATCGCGGCGCCCGCGTCCCGTAGCTGCGCCCAGTCGTCCAGCTCCGCAACCGCCGTGGCCCGCTTGTCGCGGATGGTGTGGGTCGCATGCCGCAGATTGCCGCGCAGCGACGCGTCCTGCGTCGATTCCGCCGCTGCCTTCGGGAAGGCGGGCATGCCGAGGTAGGTGCCGCTCATCGGGTGGCCATTCGGTAGGGGGAGTCTTTGGTGGCGGCGAGAATCTCCGCGATGTGGACCGGCCGGACAGGGGAGCCGCGCCGTGCGAGTGTGCCGCCGATGTGCAGCAGACAGGAATTGTCGACCGTGCAGACCGCCGAGGCCCCCGTCTCCTCGATGTGGCCTGCCTTGTCCGCGCCCATCGCGGCGGAGACCGCGGCGTTCTTGACGGCGAAGGTGCCGCCGAAGCCACAGCACTCCTCGGCGCCCGTCAACTCCCGCAGTTCCAGGCCCGTGACCTGCGACAACAGCGCCAGCGGACGCCTGCCGAGGCCGAGCATGCGCAGCCCGTGGCAGGTGGGGTGATAGGTGACGGTGTGCGGGAAGTACGCGCCGACGTCCGTCACACCGAGGACGTCCACCAGGAACTCGGTCAGTTCGTACGTCTTGGGGACGGCGCTCGCCGCCGCGGAAGCCAGCTCCGCTCCCCGTCCCTCGGCCCGTGCCTTCGCCCCGATGCGCGGATAGTTGTCGCGGACCATGGCGGCGCACGAACCGGACGGGGTGACCACGTAGTCGTACTTCTCGAACGCCGCCGCATGGCGCCGCACCAGCGGCTCGGTCTCACGTCGGTATCCCGTGTTGAACTGGGGCTGACCGCAGCAGGTCTGGGTGGCGGGGAAGTCGACCTGCACGCCGAGCCGTTCGAGAAGGGTGACGACGGCCCGCCCGGTTCCGGGATACAGCGTGTCGTTCACACACGTCACGAAGAGTGCTACGCGCATGCTGCCTCCTCCGCTGTCCCGTGGGGCTGCGGGGTGTGCGAGATCCGGGCTACGGCCCGGTCCCAGGCGGCGCGTCCGTCGGCGGGTGCGAATCGCCGCAGCGGCACGGCACTGCGCAACAGGGCGCGCAGGTCGGCGAGTTCACCGTGGACGGTGCCTGCGGCGCGGGCCTGGACGAGTACGTTGCCCAGGGCGGCCGCCTCGGTGGGGCCCGCGACGACCGGCAGACCGCAGGCATCCGCGGTGAGTTGGCACAGCAGCGCGTTGTGTGCGCCGCCACCCACGATGTGGACGGTGTCCACGTCCCGGCCCGACAGGCGCCGGGCATCCTCGATGGCTCGACGGTGGGCGAGCGCCAGCGAGTCGAGGACACAGCGGGTGACCTCGGCCGGCGTGTCGGGGACGGGCTGCCCCGTACGGCGGCAGGCGTCGGCGATGCGCTGCGGCATGCGTCCGGGCGCGAGGAACTCCGGGTCTCCCGCGTCGACGACGCAGCGGAGCAGCGGCTCGCGGGCCGCCCGGTCGATGAGGGCGGAGAGTTCCTGCGGACGGCCCTCGGCCTGCCAGTCGCGCAGGCACTCCTGGAGCAGCCACAGACCCATGACGTTGCGCAGATAGCGGACGGTGCCGTCGACGCCCAGCTCGTTGGTGAAGTTCGCCCGACGGCTCTCCTCCGTGAGCACCGGCGCGTCCAGTTCGAGCCCCGCCAGGGACCAGGTGCCGGTGGCGATGTAGGCGAACCGCCCGTTTCGGGCAGGGACCGCCACCACCGCGGAGGCGGTGTCGTGGGAGCCGACCGCGGTCACGGGCACCGGCCCCGCGAGTGCGGTCTGCGCGAGGGCGTCGGGAAGCAGCTGCCCGGCCGGATCGCCCGGCCGACGCAGGGGCGCGAACAGGTCGAGGTCGATGCCGAGCGGCGCGGCGACGGACCGGGCCCAGTCGCCGGTCCGGGGATCGATCAGCTGCGTGGTGGAGGCGTTGGTGAGCTCGGTCCCGGCTTCGCCGGTCAGCCAGTACGAGAGGAGATCGGGGATCATCAGCAGCCGGTGCGCGGCCGCGAGTGCGGGGGAGCCCTGTGCCGCGGTGAGCTGGTAGATCGTGTTGAACGGCAGGTGCTGGAGGCCGGTCGTGGCGTAGAGCTCCCGGGGCGACAGCACCGCGGCGACCCTCTCCGCCGCGCCCTCGGTGCGGGAGTCGCGGTAGTGCACCGGGGTTTCGAGCAGCGTGCCCGCCGCGTCGAGGAGCCCGTAGTCCACCGCCCAGGTGTCGATACCGACGCTCGCCGGCGCCCGGCCCGCGCTGCGGCCGGCGGCGCGCAGCCCGTCCAGCACCCCCCGGTGGAGCGTATGAATGTCCCAGTGCAGGGTGCCGGCCTTTCGCACCGGGTGGTTGGGGAAGCGGTGGACCTCCTGCAGACGGAGCGTGCCGCCGTCCCGGTCGGACGCGTGCCCGACCATGACGCGGCCGCTGGACGCGCCGAGGTCGACGGCGGCAAAGGGGAGGGGTTCGGTGGGTGGCACGTCGGACCTCGTGGATCGGAGGGTGGGGGAGCGGTACGGCCGGTACGGCCCGGGACCGTCGGGCTCCGCTTTCTGATGCTTGGTGGTTCGGTGCGGGTGCGTCGCGGCGGGTGATGCGGGGAGGAGGCCGGTCCGGCGCGGCCCGTGCCGGCCCCCCCCGGCCCGTCGTCCCCCGCCTCAGCGCAGGAACGCCGCCGCGACGCCCGCGTCCACCGGAATGTGCAGACCCGTCGTGTGGCTGAGGTCCCCGCCGGTGAGCGCGAACACCGCATTGGCCACATGCTCGGGCAGCACTTCCCGCTTGAGCAGCGTCCGCTGGGCGTAGAACTCGCCGAGCTTCTCCTCCTCCACCCCGTAGACGGCGGCCCGTTCCGCGCCCCAGCCCCCGGCGAAGATGCCGGAACCGCGGACGACACCGTCGGGATTGACGCCGTTGACCCGGATACCGGACGGGCCCAACTCGGCTGCCAACAGCCGCACTTGGTGCGCCTGGTCGGCCTTCGTGGCGGAGTACGCGATGTTGTTCGGCCCGGCGAACACGGCGTTCTTGGACGCGACGTAGACGATGTCGCCGCCGAAGCCCTGCTCCGCCATCACACGGGCGGCCTCCCGGGACACGAGGAAGGAACCGCGGGCCATGATGTCGTGCTGGAGGTCCCAGTCCCCGGCCGTCGTCTCCAGCAGCGGCTTGGAGATCGAGATGCCGGCGTTGTTCACCACCAGGTCGACCCCGCCGAACGCCAGGACGGCCGCCGCGAACGCCGCGGCGATCTGCTCCTCCGACGTCACATCCACCGTGACCGCGACCGCCCTGTCCGGCCCGCCCAACTGTTCGGCCACCGCGGCGGCGTGGTCGCCGTTCAGGTCCGCCACCACCACACACGCGCCCTCCACCACGAGGCGGTGAGCGATCGCCCGGCCGATGCCGCTGCCCGCGCCCGTGACCAGGGCGACGCGGGCCGCCAGAGCCCGGGGCTTCGGCATGCGCCGCAGCTTGGCCTCCTCCAGCGCCCAGTACTCGATGCGGAACTTCTCCGACTCCTCGATCGGCGCGTACGACGACACCGCCTCGGCGCCGCGCATCACGTTGATCGCGTTGAGGTAGAACTCGCCCGCGACCCGGGCCGTCTGCTTGTCCTTGCCGAAGCTGAACATGCCGACACCGGGGATGAGCACGATCGCCGGGTCGGCGCCGCGCATCGTCGGCGAGTTCGCGTCGGCGTGCCGCGCGTAGTAGGCGGCGTACTCCTCGCGGTACTCGGCGTGCAGCTCCTTGAGGCGGGCGGCCACGGCGTCCAGTGGCGCGGAGGGCGGGAGGTCCAGGACCAGCGGCCGGACCTTCGTCCGGAGGAAGTGGTCGGGGCAGGAGGTGCCGAGCGCGGCGAGGCGCGGGTGTTCGGCGGACGCCAGGAAGTCGAGGACGGCCCCGGAGTCGTCGAAGTGTCCGACCTGGGGGCGGTCCTGCGAGGCGATACCCCTGATCAGCGGGGCCAGGGCGGCGGCGCGCTCCCTGCGCTCGGCCGCGCCGAGCCCCGCGTATCCCTCGATCACGGGACCGAAGGGCGCCACCTTCCCGTGCTCGGCGAGGAACGCCTCCGCGGTGCGGATGATGTGCAGCGAGCGCTGCTCGCACTCCTCGGCGGTGGCACCCCACGCCGTGATGCCGTGCCCGCCCAGGATGCAGCCGATCGCCTGCGGGTTGGCCTCCTTCACGGCCGCGATGTCGAGGCCGAGCCGGAAGCCCGGACGCCGCCACGGCACCCACACCACGCTGTCGCCGAAGCATGCGGCGGTCAGCTTCTCGCCGTCCGCGGCGCAGGCCAGGGCGATCCCCGAGTCGGGGTGCAGATGGTCCACGTGTGCCGCGTCCACGAGGCCGTGCATCGCCGTGTCGATGGACGGCTCCGCGCCGCCCTTGCCGTGCAGACAGAAGTCGAACGCGGCGACCATCTCGTCCTCACGTTCCACACCCGGGTACACGTCCTTCAGCGCGCGCAGCCGGTCGAGGCGCAGGACGGCGAGCCCGTCGGCGGTGAGGGTACCCAGGTCGCCGCCCGAGCCCTTGACCCACATCAGCTCGACATCGCCGCCGGTCACCGGGTCGGCCGCGGTGCCCTTCGCCGACGTGTTGCCGCCCGCGTAGTTGGTGTTGCGCGGATCGGCGCCGAGGCGTTGCGAGCGGGCCAGCAGGGCGGCGGCTTCGGGATGGGGTGCCATGGTGTTCTCAGTCCTTCACAAGAAGTGGGTACGACACGTGCCCCAGAGGGGCACGGGGAACTGCGCGATCAGCCCGGTACCGGCCGCGGCCTGTTGCCGGGCTGCCCGGCCTGATCCGAGGGAGAGGCCCTACGCCCCCCAGCCGGCCTGCTGTCCGCCGATGCGCTCGGCGGCGATGCGCTCCGCCCAGCCGGAGGCGTGGTAGGCGGCGACGGGATCGGCGTTCAGACCCAGCTCCTCACGCACCTCGGCCAACAGCGGCCGCACGTCCGTGTGGTACGCGTCCATGAGCACCGCGTTCGCGGCGAGGACGTCGCCTCCGCGCTGGGCGGCCGACAGGGCCTCTCCGTCGACGAGGAGCACCTTGGCCGTGGCCTCCTGCACGTTCATCACCGAGCGGATGATCGCCGGGATCTTGGCCTCGATGTTGTGGCACTGGTCGAGCATGAACGCGATGCCGGACTCCGCGTCCAGGCCGCCGCCGCGCCGCACCTCGTACATGATGCGGAAGAGCTGGAAGGGGTCGGCCGCGCCGGCCATCAGGTCGTCGTCCGCGTAGAAGCGCGAGTTGAAGTCGAACGCGCCGAGCTTCCCCTCCCGCAGCAGGAACGCGACGATGAACTCGATGTTGGTGCCCGGTGCGTGGTGCCCGGTGTCCACACACACCTGCGCCTTCTCGCCGAGCTTGAGGCAGTGCGCGTACGACGTGCCCCAGTCCGGCACGTCGGTCGCGTAGAAGGCGGGCTCGAAGAACTTGTACTCCAGCACCATCCGCTGGTCGTCGCCGAGCCGCTCGTACACCGTCTGCAGTGCCTCGGCGAGCCGGTCCTGACGGGCCCGGATGTCGTCCTGGCCGGGGTAGTTGGTGCCGTCGGAGAACCACAGCTTCAGGTCGCGCGACCCGGTGGCGTCCATGATGTCGACGCACTCCAGGAGGTGGCCGACGGCCTTGCGCCGCACCGCCGGGTCCGGGTTGGTGACGCTGCCGAGCTTGTAGTCGTCGTCCTGGAAGACGTTGGAGTTGATCGTGCCCACGGTGACGCCGAGCTGGGTGGCGTACTCGGCGAGTGCCTCGTATCCGCCGGGGCCTCCCTCGACCCGGTCCCACGGGATGTGCAGCGCCACGGTCGGCGCGGCGCCGGTGAACTCGTGGACCTTCGCCGCGTCGTCGAGCTTCTCCTGCGGAGTGCGGGGGACGCCGGCCTGGGCGAACACCTTGAAACGTGTTCCCGAGTTTCCGTACGCCCAGGACGGCGTCTCGATCGCCTGGCGCTTCAGCACCGCCTTCGCAGCCGCTGTCCGCTCCTCGTGTGCTGTGGACCCGGTCATGTCTCTCCTGTGAACGATCATTATGAAACGATTCAATACTGGACGCCAAACGGCGCGTGAGGCGTGTGTCAACGGCACTGGACGGCCCGGCTCAGACCGCGGCCCGCTCGGCTTCGAGCTGGTCGAGGGGCTTTCCGGTGGTGTTCGGCATGAACAGGCCGATCACGCCGCAGACGAGCAGGCAGCCGGTGAGGAAGGCGGCGACCGTGGTGATGCCCGTACTGGCGAGGGTCGGCACGAAGAAGGACCAGATGCCGAGGAAGACGCGGGCGACGCCGAACGAGATGCCCTGGGCGGTGCCGCGCAGCATCGTGGGGAAGAGCTCCTGGCTGACGGTCTTGTAGAAGCCCTCGCCCGCCATGGTCTGGCCGATTCCCCAGAGGATGACGTTGAAGACGATCGTCGAGAGGGTGAACGGCAGCACCAGGAAGAGCCCGTACGCGGCGATCTGCATCAGGGACCCGGCGATCCACATGGCCCTGCGGTACCTGTGGCCCCGGTCCGACAGCCGCATGAAGATGGCGATCGTGCCCACGATGGCGAGCGCGAAGCCGGCGCAGGACAGCAGCACGCTGGTGGCCTGGGTGCCCGCGCCGAGGGTCTTGACCATGTACGGAGTGAAGATGCCGTTCGTGCCGGCGGCGAGGTTCCAGAACAGATAGATGCCGCCCGTGTAGAGCAGGGCCCGCAGGTTCGGACCGCTGAGCAGGTCGCGGACCTTCACCTTGGCGGCGCGGCCGGATTGCGCCGCGGACTTCCATACGGCGGACTCCGCCATGCCCCGGCGCAGCGCGTAGGTGACGAGCGCGACCACGAACAGATGGAGGAAGACGAGGCGGATGCCGAGCAGGCCGAGCCCGGACACCGCCCAGGCCATGAGCAGCACGACGACCGGGCCGAGATTCCAGGTGACCTGGGTCAGACCCATGAGCTTGCCGCGCGCCCGCGCCGGTGAGAACTCACCGACCAGGGCGAGCGAGGTGGGGACGTCGGCGCCGACCGCGAGCCCGACGAGGAAGGTGCCGATGAACAGCATGACCGGGTTGACCGCGAACGCGACGAGGAGGATGGCGGCGGCATAGACCAGCAGGTCGTACTGGTAGATCCGCTTACGCCCCAGCTTGTCGCCGAGCCGGCCGCCGACGAAGGCCCCGATCGCGGCGCCGAGGGCGTTCGGCCCGATGGCGGTGAGGGTGCCGACGGCGTTGCTGGACAGGCCCATCCTGTCCTGGAACAGGGAGAGGCCCGAGCCGAGCGCGACGATCGAGCCGGCGTCGAGATAGGAGGCCATTCCGGCCAGCGCGGTCCACTTCCACTGCTGCTTGGTCACGGCGCCGCTGTCGGGGGCGTCCGCAGTGGCCTTCACGGTCTGCACGGGCGTCACACGGGACTCCTTCGTCTTGGTTGAAACGACTCAAAACTGACCCACGGGTGGAGGGTCGGTCAAGATGTCTGGCGGTAATTCTTCGCTCGCGATGCCACGTCTCCGGTGCCGGAAAACATGGGTATTGATGGCATTCAAGGGGATTTCGTACAGAGTTGACGAACGCTGCGGGCCGCGCGAAACTCCACTGCATCCCATCTTGAATGCATTCAATTCTTCCGTGGAGGAGAACCCCTTGGAACGTGTCTGTTTCCTGCTGAGGGTCCGCCGGGACCGCATCCAGGAGTACCGCACGCGGCATGCGCACGTATGGCCGGAGATGCTCGATGCGCTCTCCGCGGCCGGGTGGCGCAACTACTCGCTCTTCCTGCGCGAAGACGGCCTCCTGGTCGGCTACTTGGAGACCGAGGACTTCGCCGCCGCACAGGCGGCCATGGCGGCCACCGACGTCGACGCGCGCTGGCAGGCCGAGATGGCGGGCTTCTTCGAAGAGCTCGACGGGCGCGGCCCCGATGAGGGGATGAGGCCGCTCACCGAGGTGTTCCACCTGGCCGGGCCCTCGCCCAGGCGGTGACCCGACCCCCGCGCACGCGATGACGGCCAACGGATAAAGCCGGTGACCCCGGCCGACCGGGGTCACCGGCCGACCGCGAGCGTCGGCCTCAGCTCTCGTGCACCGGCGTGAACCGGTGTGTGCCGGAGCTCGCCGCGAAGACGGCACATCCGTCCTCCATCCGGAGGAACTCCGATGTTCCGTGCGCGACTTGGGCGGCCTCGGCGGCGGGGATCCAGACCTCGGCGGTGGTGTTGGCGGGCACGGTGAGGGTGAGATGGAACCCGTCGTCGTCCGCCTTCCAGCGGGTGGCGATCGGGCCGTGGACGGAGTCGTAGCGGCCTTCCGCCCTGGTGACCCCGCCGCCGGGGCGCGGCCGGACGAGGATCTTCCGGAAGCCCGGTGCGGCCGGCGCGATGCCCGCGATGTTCGCGTACATCCACTCGCCCACGGAGCCGTACGCGTAGTGGTTGAAGGAGTTCATCCCGGCATCCTGGAAGCTGCCGTCGGGCTTGATGGAGTCCCAGCGCTCCCACATCGTCGTCGCGCCCTTGTCGATCTGGTAACCCCAGCTGGGGAACGACCGCTGGACGAGCAGCCGGTACGCGACGTCGGTGTGGCCGGTCAGGGTGAGCACGGGCAGCAGGCGCGGGGTGCCGAGGAAACCGGTCGACAGATGCCAGTCCTTGGCCTTGATGAGGGCGACCAGGCGGTCGGCCGCGGGGCCTCGGTCGGCGTCCGTGAGCAGGTCCATGGACAGGGCCAGCACATACGCGGTCTGGGTGTCGCCCTTCACCTTGGCGCCGCCGGAGACGTACGCCGTGCGGAAGGCGTCCCGCACGCTGTGGAAGAGCGACGTGTACGGTGCCGGGTCCTTGCCGAGCGCCTCGGCGGCCCGCGCGACCAGGTCGGCGGCATGGGCGAAGTACGCCGTGGCGATGACGTCCTTGGGGGTCTCGTCCTGGATGTTGAGCCAGTCGCCGTAGCCCTCGGCCGGCCGCAGGAAGCCGCTGCTGTGCTTCTCCAGGTAGTCGAGCCACTTCACCATCGAGGGCCAGGACTGTTCCAGGACCCGGGTGTCGCCGTACGCCTGGTACAGCGCCCAGGGCACGGTCACGCCGGCATCGCCCCAGCCCGCCACGCCCTTGCCGACCGTGCCGACAAAGGGAGCCACATCGGTGAACGCGCCGTCCTCCGCCTGGCCGTCACGGAGGTCGTCGAGCCACTTCGTGAGGAAGCGCCCCGACGCCATGTTGTACGTGGCCGTCGGCGCGAAGACATTGATGTCGCCGGTCCAGCCCAGCCGTTCGTCGCGTGCGGGTGTGTCGGTGGGGATGGAGACGAAGTTGCCGCGCTGGCCCCAGGTGATGTTGCGGTGCAGCTGGTCGAGCATCGGCACGTTCGTCGAGAAGTCCATCGTGAGGGGTGCGTCGGTGTGGATGACCCGCCCCACGACGGCGTTCAGCGGCGGCTTCCCCGGGTAGCCCGTCACCTCGACGTAGCGGAAGCCGTGGAAGGTGAAGCGAGGCTCGTACGTCTCCTTGCCGCCGCCCTTGAGGATGTACGTGTCGGTGGCGCGGGCGGTGCGGAGGTTGGTCGTGTAGAGCGTGCCGTCCGGGTTGAGGACCTCCGCGTGGCGCAGCCGTACGGCCGTCCCCGCCGTGCCCGAGACGGTGAGACGGACCGCACCGACCATGTTCTGGCCGAGGTCGTAGACGTGGACGCCGGGCTTCGGCTCGGTCATCTTCCGGGCGGTCAGTTCGCGCTCCACGCGGGTGGGGCCGCCGGCCTCGGCCACGAGAGCGGCGTTCACCTTGTCGACGCCTTCGGCTGCGGCCCAGGAGGCGTCGTCGAATCCCGGGCGCGTCCAGCCGTCGGTCTCCAGGCGGGCGTCGTACTCCTCGCCCCACATGATGTCGGCACTCGTGACGGGGCCGAGCGAGGCCCGCCAATCGGTTCCGGACAGCACGCGCTCGGTCGAGCCGTCGGTGTACGTGACCTCCAACTGGGCGAGGAACGCCGGTCGTTCGCCGTACTGGTGCGGACCGAACATGCCGACGTTCCCCGCGTACCAGCCGGCGGCGACGGTCACGCCGAGCGCGTTGGCCCCGGACCCGACCAGTTCCGTCACGTCGTACGTCTGGTACTGCACCCGCTTGCGGTAGTCCGTCCAGCCGGGCGCGAGCCGGTCCTCGCCGACCCGCTCGCCGTTGAGCCGGGCTTCGTACAGACCCAGGGCGGTGGAGTAGAGGCGCGCCCGCGCGACCGGCCGGCGCTTCAGGCGGAATTCCTGGCGCAACTGCGCGGCGGGGGCGGAAAACGTTGTCACCTTTCCCCAGGGGCCCGTGCCCCACTTCGCGATCACTTTCGCCTGCTGCCAGGAACCGTCGTCGAATCCTGGCCCACGCCAGTCCCCGCCGGGCTCCTTGTCGGTGGCCTTCCACGTGGCGTCGGTGGCGAACGAGCGCACCCCGTCCGCCGTCGTCAGCTCCAGGACGCCGAGGAGGCCGGCCGGGCTGACGGTGGCGTTCGTGGCGGATACGGCGATCACCGAGACGCCGGGACGCAGCTGGGCGGTGACGTCGACGAGGGCGGGGCGGCGCCAGTTCTCCGCCGGGCCGTCCGCATCGGCGTGCGCGACCCGCGTGCCGTTCACATAGGTGGTGCAGCCGTCGTCGGCCGTCACGACCAGGCGCGCTCGGGTCACCCCTTCCGGGATGCCCACCCGGCCGCGGAAGTAGCGGGTCCCCACCGGAGCCTCGGTGACCGGGTCGCCCTCCGGGAACCAGATCCACGAGGCGTCGTCCAGCGTCGGCGCGCCGACCAGCGCGGCGGGCGCGGCGATCCACTTCGCGGACCAGTCGGACGCGGCCGTCAGGCCGGTCTCCCACCAGGAGGGCTCACTCCATGCGCCGGCCTTGCCCCGGGCGTCCCAGACGCGCACCGACCAGTAGTAGCGGGTACGGGACGTGAGCGCCGGCCCCGCGTACGGCACCAGGACGGAATCCCGGGACATGACCTTGCCGCTGTCCCATACGTCGGGCTTCGCGAGGCGGCCCGCGGAACTGGCGACGCGTATCCGATAGGCGCTCTGCGCCTGCCCCGGCTCGTCGGACGTCATGGGCCAACTCAGCCTGGGGCGCGGCACGTCGAGGCCCAGCGGGTGGCTCGCATACTCCACTGTCGGCCCGGTCACGCGGACGGCCTTCGCGGCGTCTGCTGCTGCTCCTCCGGTGGTGGCTCCGGCTGCTGATGAGGCCAGTGAGGTGCCCGATGTGGCGGAGGCGATGGCCGTCCCCAGGGCTGCCGTGGCGGTCGTGCTGAGCATTCGTCGTCTGCTGATCACGGTCGGCTCCCTACGACTCGATGATGAATCGTTTCAGGGAGGGAAGCTAGGATGGCGAAAGTGGCCTGTCAAGGGCCGATGTGGGTCTGTGGCGAGTTCGAAGATTCCCAGTCCATGTCATTGACGCCGCTGTTGGTGCGGGGCTAGCTTCCGTGCACACTGCTGTGATCTCTGCTTTGAAACCTTTCATGGTCACCATCGGCTACTCGGCTACTCAGCTACTCCTCAACCCGTTGGCCTTTCGCGCTCGGCCTTTCGCGGACGGTGTCCATGGGGTGCGGCGGGGGAGTCGTCAGTTGTAGGGGAAGGCTGCGGCAAGGCCGGGAAATGCTGAGAAATGCCGAGGGGTTGCCGGGTCGGTGTTCGCCTCAAGGGCTGCGTCGCCGGTGGCCGGACAGCCAGGGCACGGTCCGCTCGATCAGTGAGGGCGCGGTCCGCTCGATCAGCCGGCCGTGTGCGGCGTGGGGAGGACCCCCGTCGAGAGGAACATCGCCGACTTCGGCCTTCCGGTCACCGCGGCGCCGGGGCTCTCCCCACCGTGCTCGGCCCCACACGCCACCAGCGCATTCGCGGGTAATCTGAACCGTTCCCGTTGCTCCTCGCCCCATGGAGGTCCCGCCCGATGGCCCAGTCGGTGGGTATCAAGGACGTAGCCCGCGCCGCCGGGGTGTCCGTCGGCACGGTCTCGAACGTCATCAACCGCCCGGACGCCGTCGCCTCCGACACACGGTCCCGCGTGCTGTCCGCCATCGACCGCCTCGGCTACGTACGCAGCGAATCGGCACGCCAGCTGCGCGCCGGACGCAGCCGCATCATGGGTCTGCTCGTCCTGGACATGGGCAACCCGTTCTTCGTCGACGTCGCGCGTGGCGCCGAGCGCGCCGCGCGCGCCGCCGGGCTCGGCGTGATGGTCTGCAACAGCGCGCAGAGCCCTTCAGAGGAGGCCGAGTACCTCTCCCTCTTCGCCGAGCAGCGTGTGCGGGGCGTGCTCCTCACCCCGGCCGACGCCAGCGGTCGCAACATCGAGAGCCTGCGACGGCACGGCATCCCGTTCGTCCTCGTCGACCGGGTCGCCGAGGGCACATCGGAGTGCTCCGTCTCCGTCGACGACGTCGCCGGCGGCGCCCTCGCCGTGCGCCATCTCGTCGACGCCGGTCACCGCAGCATCGCGTACCTGAGCGGCCCGCCTGGACTCAATCAGGTCAAGGACCGCCGCGTGGGCGCCCTTCAGGCCCTGGCCGAGGCGGGGCTGCCGCCCGAGGCGCTGCGCGAGCTGAGCACCGAACGGCTCGACGTCGCGGCGGGTCGCGACGCGGGCGCCCGCCTCCTCGGCCTCGCCGAGCGGCCCACTGCCGCGTTCTGCGCCAACGACCTGCTCGCCCTCGGCGTCCTCCAGGCGATGTACGCGGCCGGGGTGCGTGTCCCCGAGGACATCGCCATCGTCGGCTACGACGACATCGAGTTCGCGGCGGCCGCCGCCGTGCCGCTGACCTCCGTGCGCCAGCCCGCCGTCACCATGGGCGCGATGGCGGCAGAACTCCTCCTCGAGGAGACCGAGCCGGGCGACGAGCCCCACGAGCACCGCAGGGTGGTGCTGCAGCCCGAGCTCGTCGTACGGAGGTCGAGCCTCGGATCGCGCTGACGTGTGCGGGAACCGGCGGACGCGGGCGCCGAGTTCCCGGTCGATCGCGTCACCCATCACCACCAGGTGTGCCGGGCAGGGATTCCCGACTTCACTGCGACATCCCTGGCTCATCATTCCTGGCTCATCGCTTTCGAGGGTGTAGGTGGGATCTGAATCCACCGGTTTCCAGCAAACTCCTGGCGATGTGGTGGGTCAGGTTCCGGAAGCCCAGGGCGGAGCCGCTGAGTCGCGGAGCCGCTGAGTCGCGGAGGTGCTCGAGGTGCCCGTTGTCCCTTCGGTCGGGCCGTTGCTGGTACCGGGGCGGTCGAAGTACGCAAGAAGTCGACCCGCACTTCCGGCACCACGGATCCCGCTCGGCGACTCGGCACTCGATCACCGTCTGATCCGGCTCAAGGCGTTGCCCGACGACTTCCGGACCGAGTTCATCGGGACGGCAGAACCTGGTCGGACAGGGCGTGGCGAAGATGGCGTCGAACCTGTCGAGGTCTTTCGGACGGGCAGTGCAGGAAGAACGTCCATCCTGGAACGATCACTCCGCTGATCTGGGTTTCTTGCCCTGGTTGGCATGGAAGCGCGCCTTCTTCTGACGATTCCCGCACGTGTTCATGTCGCACCATTTGCGGGTGCGGCTTTGGCTGGTGTCGAAGAAGGCGGCTTGGCAGGTTGGCGATGCGCACAAGGCCAATTTTCCGTCTCGTTCGCCTGCGATGATGCTGATCGCGTCGGCGGCGATCACGCTGAGGGCATCTTCCACGCAGGAAGCCGAGCCGAGCCGCCATCGCCGCTTGCCCTCGGGCGTCAGGATCGCTGCGGCCCGACCCTGAGCGCTGCAGTCATTGATGACGTGGACAGCAGACGCAGGGAGAGCGTCCTGGACCGCGGCCGCTGTGGCGGCGGCGTGAATCGACTCCCTCAGTTCCCGAGCGAGGTCGAGCTGGGCGGTGGTGCAGGAGTTCACGGCGAGGCCGTACACCGCCAGCCAGTCGATGAGTCGGTGCGGCGTGGGAATGCGCTCCACGGCGTCGCCATGACGCTCCGACAGCGTCCCCGTGAAGCTGGTCGCCAGCACGTTACCGAGGCGGAAGTCAGGGAACTCAGTGCGCATGGAACCACCTTAGCTGGTTGCACACTGACGTGAAGGCATAGTAGAACCGTCTAAGCCGGTTCGCGATGGTCCGCATCCGGTTCCGCGACGGCCAGGAGGTCTCATGCCCCGTCCAACCAGCGACGTGCAAGCATTTGAAGCCCACGCAACTGACGCTGACCTCGACGATCTGCGCGCGCGACTGGCCGCGGCGCGGCTGCCGGAGGCTGAGACGGTCCATCGCGCCGGGCCCGACCCTCGCCGATGGGAACAGGGCGTTCCTCTCGCCGACCTCGTCGATGTCGTGAACTACTGGCGCACCGGGTACGACTGGCGGTCGTTCGAAGCGCGCCTCAACCGGATCGGCCAGTTCCGCACGATCATCGATGATCTGGGAATCCACTTCCTGCACCGCCGATCCGCGCGCGCAGATGCCACTCCTCTGATCTTGACGCACGGCTGGCCAGGCAGCATTGCTGAGTTCATCGATGTAGTGGACGAGCTGGCAGATCCGAAAGATGCAGACGCGCCGGCGTTCCACGTCGTGGTTCCGTCGCTACCGGGCTTTGGTTACAGCGACAAGCCGGCCACCACCGGGTGGGGAACCGAGAAGATCGCGGCCGCATGGGTGGAACTGATGGGAAGGCTCGGCTACAGCAAGTTCGCAGCCCACGGCGGCGACTGGGGAGGGAATATCACCACGGTTCTCGGCGGCAGGTTCCCGGCGCACGTTCTCGGCATCCACACCACGTTCGCGGAGGCGCCGCCCGGGTTGACGACGGACGGGCTGACGGCGGCCGAGCGCAAATGGACCGAGGAAACCCGCGATTTCTGGCGCCACCGCGCGGCGTACGCGAAGCAGCAGTCGACCCGACCGCAGACCATCGGCTACTCGCTCGTCGACTCACCGGTCGGGCTTCTTGCCTGGATCCTTGACAAGTTCGCCGAGTGGTCGGATACCGAAGACAGCCCGTTCGAAACGATTTCCATAGACCGCGTTCTTGACGACGTCACCCTGTATTGGCTGACGCGGACCGGCGCATCGGCGGCCCGCATCTACTACGAAAGCCACAACTCGCTGGACCCCGAACTTCGGGTCGACGTCCCGTCAGCAATCAGTATGTATCCCCGCGACATAGAGAAGTGTCCGCGTCCCTGGGCGCAGGAGCGGTACCGACAGATCGTCCGATGGAGGTCGCCCGAAAACGGGGGACATTTCCCGTCGCTGGAGGTTCCCGAGTATTTCGTCAAAGATCTGCAAGAGGGCCTCGCGGCAGTGCTGGCCGCTCATCGGTGAACGCGGCTGGTGCCGGCACTCGGTCACCGTCTGATCCGGCTCAAGGCGTTGCCCGGCGGCTTCCGGACCGAGTTCATCGGGACGGCAGAACGTGGTCGGACAGGGCGCGGCGAAGTTGGCGTGGAGCATGTCGAGGTCTTTCTGATGGTGGACCTCGACGTCTACCTGGCCACGCCCCCGACTGCGCCCTCAACGGCGAACAGTCACAGTCTTCGACACCGCGGCGTTCTACTTCTCCTGGCTGCGCTCCGCCAACGAGCTGATCAATTCGGCCCTGGCCACGTACCCGGACGACCTGGTCATCGCCACCAAGGCCGGTCCCGCACGGGATGCGTCCGGCGAGTGCATCGCCCGGGCGCGGCCCGACCAACTGCGCGGCCAGATCGAGGAGAACCTGCGCCGGCTGGGCCGCGACCACCTCGACGTACTCATCCGACACCTCGGCGTCTCCCGCGCCCGCCCCGCCCACCTGGACGAGGCCCTGGCGATTGCACCGGTGGATCGACGGCAATGCACCGTGACACCGGCCGCGGACAGCGCATGCGACCTGGCCCGTACAACGTGATGCAGGAGATCGAGAACGCCCGCATCGGCCAGGGGCCTCAACTCCCGGTGTTCGGCGCACCATTCGACGCCCTTCCGTAGAGGCTCGGCGCCTTCCGTCCGTCCGTACGTGAGCGGCTTCCACGGCCCCGACGCGGGCCAGTGTCGCCTTGCCCCGACGAGGCACGGCCGAGTGAGGCCGGGCCCAGGTGCGGGGAGCGCTTCGCCATCCTCCCGGTCAGGAGGGTCAGGAGTGTGCAAGGCCGTCGATCAGGCCAGACCGATGTGAGTCCGCCAATCCGTTCCACTCCGGCCCCAACGCAACCCCGCCTCCGCCACAGTGGCCCTCAACTGCTGTTGTCACCGTGGGGGACCGCTCGGGTGCTGACGATCAACGTTGCCGTATTTCTCCTCATCATCGTCGTCCTCCGACTCCGTCGACGCACCCAATCCCGCAGCCGCCGGGACGAGAAGTTGACCGTCGTCATCGTGCTGGCCCTGGGTGTCGTCCTCGCCCCCACACCCGTCGGCGAAGGCATCCTGAACGTCCTCACCCAGCTCGTGCACGGAGTCTCCCAGGCCGGCCGGTAGGGGATTCCGGCCGTTCGGTCGGGGCTGTGCCGCTATCGGGTGCTGAACGTCGCATCCTCCGTCAGATCGGACAGCGGCGTTCCGTTCAGGCCCTGGGACGGCTTCAGCGCCTCCCCAGGGCGCGCCACGAACGGCAGGCCGAACGTGGCAGGACCGTCCGCGGCATGCACGGCATCGGTCCCCGCCTCCGCACCGGACACGGACACGGACGAGTGATCGGCCGCAACGCCAACCACGGAGCACAACCAGCCAACGTCACCGGGTCCGCCCACCGCGGGCCGGTCACCGCACAACACTGAGCAGACCAGACCGCATCTCCGGGGGAACCGCATGGCCACACCCGCACGCCGACGCTCCGCCGCCACCCGACGCTCCGCCGCCGCCCGACGCCCGACCCGCCCGAAGCGCCGGCCCCGCGGCAAAGCCGCCCGGCGTCGTGCACGCGAAGCTCAGGCGTTTGTGGCCCTTCTCGTCGGGGCCTTCGTCATCGCGGCCGTGAGCGCCTATCCCGTCACCAGCACCATCGTCATCGTCCTCGCCACCGCCGCGGCCCTGACCATCCACCTCGCCCGCACCGGCCGGCTCCGCCTCCCCGCGGGCCTGGCCGGCGCAGCGGGGGCCGGGGCCTGCCGGGACGTCACCCACACCATCGCCGCCTACCAGAACATGGGCTACACCGAGTTCGAACACGCCATGGCAGACCTCGCCCGCCGCGACCCCGCCGTCCGCAGAACCGAGGTCTCCGGCGGCAAGAACGACCGTGGCCTCGACGTCCTCGTCCACCTCCACAACGGCGACCGCTACCTCCTCCAGTGCAAACGCTGGAAGGGCCGCGTCGGCTCCGAAGAGGTCATGAAGATCAACGGCACGTACCGGGACATCCACCACTGCGTCGGCGCGGCCATCATCACCACCAGCGCCTTCACAGCGGACGCCGAGCGCACCAACGCCATGCTGCCCAAGGCGCTACGACTCGTCGACGGCCGCGGCCTCGCCCGCTGGGCCTCCGGCGGCAGACCCCCCTGGGCCTGAGGCCGCAGGGAAACGCCATGAGATCGGACCGAAGCTGTCGTTGCAGTGCGAATTCCGCAGGTCAGCTGACCGATCGTCAGCCGATGGTGCTGCGAGAAGAGCTTCGAGGACGCCATCCCGCGCATCCGCGGCAGAACGGGGCGGGCACGCCACCGGCCCCGGCGGCTGTTCGTCGACCGCGGCCACGACGTCGACACGTACCGCCGCCCGCTGGAAGCGGGGCATCAAGCCGCTGGGCACCGGCACCCGGTGATCGCCCGCCGTGGTGCGCCGCACGGCTCCGGGCCCGGGACCGTGCGGTGGGTGGTCGGGCGGACGAACGCCTGGATCCACGGCTTCCGGCGCCTGCGGATGCGCTGGGACACCGGGACGACATCCGCGAGGCGCTCCTCGATTGCATTCGCATGCCTGCCCGATGGGGGGCACTTATGGTATGCGGCATGACGCTGCAACTTGTTCAGTTGAACTTCAAGGCCAGGGACGACTCGGCGCTCGGCCAGTTCTGGGCGGAGGTGCTCGGTTGGGGTGTTTCCAGTGAAGGGCCCGGCGTCACCAACCTGGAACCCGTGGGCTTCGACTGGCCGGACCCGTCCGCCGTCTGCATCGATCTCGTCCGCGTCCCGGACCCGGAGACGGTGAAGTGCCGCGTGCACCTCGAGCTTGCGACCACCTCCGACGCCCATCAGGCGGAGATGGTCGCACGTCTGAAGGAGCTCGGGGCGACGCCCGCCGATGTGGGTCGGGGCGACGTGCCGTGGACGGTGATGGCCGACCCGGAAGGCAACGTGTTCAGTGTCCTGGAGCCCCGGGAGCTCTACCGGGACAGCGGGCCGATAGCCGCCGTGGTCGTCGCCTGCGCCGACCCACGGGCCATGGTCCGGTTCTGGGGCGAGGCGATCGACTGGACCGTCCACGAGCTGACCGACGACCGCGCCCTGCTGCGCTCCGTCAAGGGCGTCGGGCCGTACCTGGAGTTCCGCCGCACGCCCGACGACGAGGTCGTATGGAACCGCGTCCATCTCGACGTGATGTCCGACCCCGTCGAGGATCAGGCGAGGGAGGTCGCCCGGCTCGAAGGTCTCGGCGCGACACCGGCCGACGTGGGGCAGGGTGATGTCTCCTGGGTCGTCCTGGCCGACCCGGCGGGCAACGAGTTCTGCGTCCTCGGCCGGGGCTGACGCGGAACTCCGTTCGGGGCTCATGGCGGTGCGGCAGTGCGTGGCGCCGGGCCCCGCCCTCCCCGGCCGCCGGGCACCGCACGAGCTGCCGGGCCCCGCACGAGCCGCCGGGGACCGCAAGAGCTGCCGGGGACAGCCGTCAGCGTCCGGTCCGTCTCGCAATCCAGGCTCGAAGGCGTTGGCTGAGCACGACATCATGCGGCAGCCGCTCCAGCTCCTGCGCGTCCACGTCCACACCGTGCCGCCTGAGGAGGTCGGCCAGGGTGCCCCAGTGGTCGGCCGCCTGCTGTTCATATGTCTCGCCGTCGCTCGGCTCGTCCGGCCCGACCACCACCCGGGCCGTACTCTCGATGTCCTCGACCGAGATCCACGCCCGCAAGTCCACTCCGCCGCCGTGCAGCGAGGAGCTCCAGCCGCGGTTGTCGAGCAACACCAGGCGGCGGCCGTCCGCAATGACGGCCTCAAGCCGTGCCGACACGGACATCTGTCGAGCGCCGCTGGCCACCTCGTCCAGATCGACGCGAGTGATCAAGCCGGTCGCAACAGTCATGCCACTTTCCTCTCGGCTTGCCCAGCGCTCGACTTGGGGCCGTTGGGTTGCACGGTCACGGTGTGGACGACGCGCGGGAGCAGCTCACCCGGGGCGAGTGGGCTCACACCGTTGACCATGATGCTATCCCTGCCCACCTGCTGCGTCTCATGGGTTGTCTCGCGGTCGTGGGAGCCGTACGGGACGTCGCCGGGCGAGCGCTGGCCGTCGGCCGGCTCAGCCGGCCCAGGTTCCTGCGGCCCGCCCGGGGACGACCGGCGAAGCTCCTCGCGATCGTCAGTGTCGCGGGCGATCGCGAGGCTCGGTCACGCGACCAGGCGCAGCCAGGCCGCCGCGAGTGCGGCGTGGCCGGCCGGCGTCGGGTGCACGCCGTCCGTGGCCCAGTACTCCGGCCCGGTCTCCGCGGCGAGCTCGGCGAACATGCCGTCGGTGGCGAGCAGTTGCGCGCCGTACTTGCGGGCGAGCCTGCGTACGGCATGGATCTTGGGGTTCAGGTCGGCGCGCCATTCCTCTCGCTCCTTCTCTCCGACGAGCGCGGCACCGGCCTCGACGACGCCGTGGATCGGCAGGAGGAACGGCTCTATGAGGATCAGCTCCGTGCCCGCCTCGGCGAGGGGGGCGAGCAGGCGGTCGTAGCCCGCTTCGAACTCCGCCACGGGGATCACGTACCCCTTCGGATCCAGCGTGTGCCAGCCCATGTCGTTGACCCCGACGAGGATCGACACCACGTCCGGGCGGGCGTCGAGCACGTCTGCCTGCCAGCGGGCTTCGAGGTCCATCACCTTGTTGCCGCTGATCCCGGTGTTCAGCCAGGTCACGGGGCAGTTCGGGTGCCGGAGTCCCCACTCGCCCACGACACGCAGCGGGTAGCCGAAACCGAGCCCGTCCTCGCTCGCCAGCCGTTGGCAGTCGGTGATCGAGTCGCCGGTGAACATCACGGTGCTTCCCGGTCGGAGAGTGATCGTCATGTGTGCTCCTTGAGCTCGGGTGAGGAGAGAAGAGCGGATGAGAGCGTGGATATTCCGGCG
The DNA here is from genome assembly GCF_043199095.1 of Streptomyces sp. NPDC048650. Taxonomy (NCBI): domain Bacteria; kingdom Bacillati; phylum Actinomycetota; class Actinomycetes; order Kitasatosporales; family Streptomycetaceae; genus Streptomyces; species Streptomyces sp. NPDC048650. The sequence goes on from NZ_JBICVM010000009.1 coordinate 267,822, forward strand.
ATCGAAACCGCCTCAGAATGCCCCTTCGCGTCCTTTTGGCGCCCGCGGAAACGCAAACGGAGCGGGGCAGTGGCTTGAGATTTTCGGGCCACCGAACCAGCGGCGGGCAGCCCGATCAAACTCCTCGCGATCGGGGGTGCGATCGCCTGCCCAGGCGACTATGCCGTCGGGTCGGACAAGCACGGCACCCAACCCGGGGTCGTTCTTCGCCGGACCGGCTACATAACGCATCCTGCTCTCCCAGCCCATCGCTGAACCGCGTAGGCATCGGTCGATGCTGAAATCGAGCGCGACGCCTCGTCCGTCCTGCATCAGGTTGCCGAGGCGAGTGCCGTCCTCGAGGCGAAGGTCCGGGGCGCTGCGGCCGACCAGTGGATGCTCGCTTCCGAGGTCGTAACGGATCGACGAACCCGACACCCGCTCGAACACGTAGGTCGTTCCGGCACGGGTCCCGATCAGGTCGCGAACCACTCCTTGGAGCGCCCGGGCATGCGGGTCCGGTCGCATGGCCGCCACTTGGGCGCGCGACCAGTCGAGCACGCCCGAGCCGATCGGATGGCGCTCGCGGGTGTAGGTGTCGAGAAGCCCGTCCGGTGCGTGCCCGTGCACGGTCGCCGCGAGCTTCCACCCCAGGTTCATGGCGTCGCCGATGCCGGTGTTCAGTCCCTGCCCGCCAAGGGGGGAGTGGATGTGAGCGGCGTCGCCCGCGAGCAGGACGCGTCCCCGCCGGTAGCTCGTCGTCTGCATCGCCCGATCGGTGAAGCTCGAGGCGAGACGGACGTCGCTCAGCGTCACGTCGGTGCCGGACACACGGCGCAGAACCGCCTGGAGGTGGTCGCGAGTCGGCTGCCGCGAGCGATCGAACACGCCGCCGTCGAAGTCCATCATGCCGATGTGGCCTTCCGAGGGCTGGAGGTACATGCCCGTCGGCGTCAGGGTGATCCCGGAGCGCAGCTTCTCGGGATCGGCGACGGTGGCGTGCATGGTGTAGCCGGTGAACTGTGGCTCGGTGCCGATGAATGCGAAGCCCGCGAGCCGACGCACCGCACTGCGTCCGCCATCGCAGCCGACGACCCAGCGCGCCGCGTACTCGTGCTCGCCGGCTTGCGCGACCGCGCTCTCTTCGTCCTGGCCGATGGCCGAGACGGCGACACCGCGCCTGATCTCCACGCCGAGCTCGGCTGCCCGCTCGGACAGCACCCCCTCGACCGCTTCGAGGTATGTCAGCATGCCCTCCATCGCCGGGCTGGGAAGCCGGTACGGCAGGGCGGCGACATCGACCTGGGCCGGATCGAGCACCATGCCCGCGAAATGGCCCACGCCACGAGGGGGTGAGGGCTCGTCCGTCTCGGGGTCCGCGCCGGGATCGTCGTGGGCGCCCGATGCCGTCAGCAGCTGGTGCAGCATCCCGCGGCGGTAGCACGCCTCGACCGACGCGGGGGACAGGCCCCGCATCCCGAGCGGCTTCGCCTTGAACGGGGAGTGGGGCTCGGGCTCCCGTTCGAGTACCAGGACGGAGCAGCCCGCGAGGCCGAGCTCGCAGGCGAGGAACAGACCGACCGGGCCCGCGCCCACGATCACTACGTCATGCATGAGAGATCCCCTTCTCCGACCCACGGCCGGACGGGTATCCGGCCGGACCTCTCGAAAGGTGCCGGACCTCACCGACATCGGGCCGACAGCTCCGACATGCCACCGACGGACCCCCGCTGACGGTCCTTCGAGCCGCCCGGCTTCAGCGCTTGCTCGACCCGAGCGGTACCCGAATGTTCTGTCCCTCGTACCCGGACCATCTGCTTCTCACGGTCGCCACCCCGGCGTCTGGTGCCTGCCCGGTCCGGCCGACCGGTCTCCTTGCCGGCCGAACCAGTCGACGCACAGCACCAGGGAGTCGTCCAGCGATTCCGCGTCGCGGTATTCGACCAGGTCGCGAAGCACGGCACGGGGCACGGCTGCAGCCGGGAGCAGCCTGCCGGCGTGGAGGGCCCGGGCCAGGGCGCGCTCTGCGTAGGCTTCTCCCTGTGGCGACTGCGCCGCGTACACGCCGTCGCTGACGATGAGCAGCCGATCCCCGCGCAGTACCTCGAAATCCTGCGTCTTGTAGTGGGTTTCCTCGAACATGCCGAGCGGCATCTGCGGTTCGAGTCCTATGCGCTCGATCGTCTTTCCCCGCAGTCGCCACAGTTGGGGTGAGCCTGCATCCACGGCCTGGACTCGGCCCGTTGCGAGGTCGAAGCGCAGCAGCAGGGTGGATACATGGGCGGCTCCCCGGTATTGGGCATAGAGGGCCTGGTCGGCCAGCGCTGCCTGGTCCTCGATGCTGATGCCGGCCCGGCGTGCGTTGCGCAGCGCGTTCACGGCGAGGTGGGTGAGCATCGAGGCGTCGACGCCGGTGCCCATGCCGTCGGTGACGGTGAGGGTCAGCTGGTGGGCGTCCGAGGCCCAGTCGTAGTTGTCGCCGTGGGTGTCATAAGCGGGTTCGAGTTGGGCGCCTATGGCGTATTCGTCGGTGGAACAGGCCCTGGCCGGCAGAAGCTGCCACTGCATTTCGGCGGCCAGGGTGAGCCGGTTGATACGTCGCGCCTGTTGGTAGACGTCGGTGTCGCGTTCCGCCACGAGGAGCTCGTGGCCGAGCAGACCGGCCACGTGGACAAGGTCGTCGACGGCTTCCGGAACGGACCGTTCGACGGGCAGCCGAACGGTCAGGATGCCGGTGCGCTCCCCGCGGACGGTCACCGGAAGGTGGTGGTCGACGACGTCCGCTTGCTGGGCCTGCTGATGGGGTTGCTGACTGCCGAAGGCCCTGCCTTCGGCGCTGTTGGCGAGGGGGACGGGTGTGGCAGCCGCCCCCACCGCATCGAAGGGAGCGAGGGCGGTGGCCGCGTAGTCCGCGAGCAGCAACTCCACGGAGAGTGCTCCGTAGCCTGTGGCGAGTGCCTCGCGAAGTGTGTCCACCAGAGCATGCGGGGGCGACGCTTGCAAGGCTCGTGCTACCTCAAGGCGTTGAGTCATCACTCAGGCATTCTTCGTCCGTGGACGAGGGCAAAGGTGGGGTCGGCCGGGTGCTGGGCCGAAGGAACGGTGTGCTCGGGGGCCCGCTACGGTGGCCGCCCGTCCCCCGTGAGCGCGGAAGGGCCGGTGGCCCTCGCGCAGTTGCACTGGCCGAGGCGCAGGTGGGGGGCAGGAGACGGCTGGATGCGTGGCACGCGGCGGCCTCCTCCCCACTCGCACAGGAGGGTGACAGCCCACGCATCGTCGGCGGCCACGCTCATGTTCTGACAGCGCGTAGCGGATCTCAGGCCGCTGTTGTCCCAAGCCACGCCAGGCGTAGCCGCCTTGTGCTGTGACGAGAACAGATTGTTGCCTTATGGCGAATGTTGTCAAATGGCAACTATCGCTTCTATCCTGGACCGAGCTGGTCACCGTCCCGTGCGAACGTCCGGACCGGTGAGTTGCTCAAGCCCCTAGCCCCTACAGCGAGGTTCACCGTGCTGCCCCAGCCCAGTGGAGGCCGACCGATCGAGACAGAGAGGCTCGTGTGGCAAGGGCGAGACGCTCTGATCGTCGCCATCACGGGGGACCTTGATGTCGACAACGTCGTGCCCCTCGACACGATCCTGAGTGAGGCGGCCGAGGGCGGCATATCGCCCGTTGTCGTCGACCTGTCCGCAGCCACGTTCGCAGACTCCACCACGGTCAATGTCCTGCTCCAGGCGCACACCGCGCTGGGACCGGCCCTGCGCCTCGCCTCCCCTTCCGCCGTTTTGGAACGACTCTTCACCATCACCGGGCTCGACACGGTCCTGCCGCTCTACGCGTCCGTGACCGAGGCCCTCGAGGCCGAGCCGTCAGCCCCCCTCGGAACCGACGGCGGCGACCGCGAAGACTAGTTCTCCCAGCGCCCCGACCAGCGCGCATCGCTTCTCCGTCGGCATCCGCCGCAACACCGCCGCCATTCGTGCCCGCCGCTTCGCCCCGAACTCCTCCAGCAGTGCACGACCCTCACGGCTCACGTCCAGCCCGATCTCGCGCCGGTCGCCGGGCGCCGGCCGGCGAAGGAGCAGGCCCGCAGCCTCCAAGGCGGCACAGACCCGGCTGGCGCGGGGGAGGTCGAGTCCCACGGCAGCGGCAACCGCGGTCAGATTCCGTCCGGGAGAGTCCGAGACGAAGCACATCACTTTCAAGCCGTGGGCGGTCAGCCGCGGCTCCGTCGAGGCGGCCACCTCTCTCAGCAGGTCCGCGACCGCCTCGACCGCGGTAGCCAGTTGTTCCGCAGCCTCGCGCTGCGCCTCCCTCGGCAATTCGGGGCCGTGGCCTTGCATGAGCGCATCCCGTTTCTCGGCGACCGGCGGCAAACGTGGTGCGCCGGGAGGCCGCGGGCGGAACCCTCCGAGGAGCATCCGACGGCGCACGCTTCTCTATGCCCTTCCCGGTTGTCCCCGGATCACACAGCATCGTCCTGGGCCACGACACGACACGACACGACACGACACGGCACCGACACGGCGACGGGACGACCTTCAGCGCGCCCGGCCCGCCTGCGTCGGGTGGCCGTCATGCGCAGGGTGGCGATTCACGACTTCCTCCCCCCCGCCCGGCGGACGGCCAGGGCAAGCGTGTCGTCCGGATGCAGAACGACAGTGTGCATGTCCTCCGCGACGGCGGTGGGGATCTCGTGCACCGGCCGGCCGGCATGGGTCGAGGCGCTCTTGACGAGTCGTGCCTCGCCCTCGATCGGATCCCGTCGGCTCTCGGTCAGGCCGTCGGTGTAGAGCACGAGAAGGTCTCCCTCGTGCAGTGTGTCGGCCAGCACGGAATCGCTCCCGGGAAGCGGGAACCCGATTCCCCGGCCGCGGACCTCCAGGTAATCAGCGGTTCCGTCGGCGCGGACGACCAGGGCCGGCGGGTGGCTGCCGTTGGCCAGGCGAAGTGCTCCGGTTGCGGGGTCGATTCGGGCGAGCAGGACGGTGGCCATGACGTCGGGGTCGAACGGCGTGAGGATGTCGTGGGTACGGGCCACGATGGATTCCAGCGGATGGCCCTCGAGGGCCAGGGTGCGTACCGCATGCGTGACATTGAGCGCACTGCGGGTACTGCGCACCCCGTGGCCCAGCGCGTCCACGACCGTGATGTGGACCGTGCCGTCGGGAAGCAGGAGCCAGTCGTAGAAGTCTCCTCCGGTGGGGGCGTCGGTATCGGCCGGGGCGTAGTGAACGGCGAATTCCAGGCCGCTGACGGTGATCGGCGGGGGCCGCAGCGCGTCCTCCAGCTCGCGCAGGATCCGACCGTGCGCCCGGCGCAGTCGCTCGTCCCTCTCCTCCAGTTGGACGTACAGGGCGAGCACTCCGCTGTTGGTCTCGGCGAGTTCGTCCTTGAGTTGGTGCAGATGGGTGGTGAGGGTGTCCACCCGGGAGAGCGCGGCGCTGAGATCACCATCGAGCGCCGCGATCTCCGCCGCGTACGCCTCGGCGCCTGCGACCTCGCGGGCAGGGCCTGGAGAAGGCGCCGCGATGCGCTGTGCGGCCGGCGGGGCGGGGCGCGGCGAGTCCTCTCCTTCGCCGAGGGGGAGGCGCCAGGCAACGGTGCCGTCGGGCGTGGCCTGCCCTTGCAGCGGAAGGCCGGTCATGCGCGGCGCGGCTGGTGCCTGTCCGGCGTGCAGGGTGACCGCCAGCAGTTTCTCAGGGCCGGGCCCGGATTGCTCGAAGACCTCCAGGCGGACGGGGCCACCGGCGTCGAAGGCGGCCGCGGCCACCTGGGAGACGGAGAGCAGCAGACGCGCTCCGTTGTCGGACGGAAGCGGGTGTGCTGCGCAGATCTCCCGGACGGCGCGGCGCAGGCCCGGCAGACTGTGGAAGGTGCGGGTGGTCACGGAAGCCTCTGGGGTCGGGCGGCGAGCGCGGTCGCATCGTCGCGGGTGAGGCGGTGGATGCGGGCGATGACGGCGGCTCGGTCGGGTAGCGCCGCCGGCAGGCAGCAGTGTCCGGCGGCCGTGCGGGCGGTCCCGGCGGCAAGATCGACGGCGCTGTCGTGGTCCACGGCGATGCGTGTCGTCGGCAGGGCCCCTGGGAGAGTCACCGCCCCGCCCATCGCGTGGCGATCACGGTCGTGCCGTGTCCGGACGAGGTGTGCAGTTCGAAGGTGTTCATCAGCCGCCGGGCACCTCCCAGGCCGTGGCCGAGGCCCGTTCCGGTGGTGAAGCCGTCGGTCAGTGCCGCATCGACGTCTCCGATGCCGGGGCCGTTGTCATTGACCGTCAGACGCAGCCCGGTGTTTCCGCCCAGCGTGAGATGATCGATGGTCACGCTGCCCCCTCCGCCGTGGATGTAGGCGTTGCGCGCCAGTTCGCTGGCGGCGGTGACCACCCGCGTCTGGTCGACGATGCTGAATCCGGCGTGCTGGGCGGCCGCCCGCACTGCGTGGCGGACGGTCAACAGGTCGTCCTCGGTGCGTACGTGGTGGATCGCCCCGGCCCCGCTTCCGTCGCGGTCGGCGGTGTGGTTCGCCGTGGTGGCGGCGCGAGCCACCGTGCCGTCAGTGCTCCGGGCGGAACTCAACCCGGCCCCCTCCGGCCGACTGGGGGCTCTGACGCCAACCCATCGCCGCCATTCCTTGTTCGGCGTTGAGTGCGGTCTCCACTCCGGTGAGCTGGAGTCCCAGCTCGACCAGGGTGATGGCGACCGGCGGCCGCATGCCGGCAACGATCACCCGGGCACCCAGCAGCCGTGCCGTGGTGGTCAGCTCCATCAACGTACGGGCCACGAAGGAGTCGACGATCTCCAGCCGGGAGATGTCGATGAGTACGCCGCGGGCTCCGTCGCTGGAGATGCGGTGGGTGAGTTCCTGGGTGAACGCTATGGCAGTCGTGTCGTCGAGTTCGTTGAGGAGGCCCGTGACCAGGACATCCCCCAGGCGCAGAATCGGGACGCCACCCGAGGCGGGGGCGTTCATCGCCCGTCCAACGGGGCGGTGTCCGATGCCGCATCGGTGAGCTTCATGGCTTCACCGAGGGCGTCGGCGAGGGTGGCGCGGGTCAGGATCGTCGACAGGTCGATTCCGAGCTGCGCGATGGTCTGGGCGATGGGCGGCCGGATGCCGCTGATGACGCAGTCCGCTCCCATCAGGCGCACCGCGTTGACGGTGTGTATCAGGTGCTGGGCGACCGAGGTGTCGACGGTGGGTACGCCGGTGATGTCGATGATGGCGATCAGCGACTCGTTCTCCTGGACGGCCTGGAGGAGGTTCTCCATCACCACCTGGGTGCGTGCGGTGTCGAGTGTGCCGACCAGCGGTACGGCCAGGACCTGGCGCCACAACCTGACGACCGGCGTGGACACCTCCAGCAGCTGCTGGCTCTGCCGACGGATGATCTCCTCCCGACCCTCGACGAAGATCTCGAACGAGAGCGCACCGGCACTGTCCAGCAAGCGGTTGATCAGTACCGCGCTGCGGAAGAGGTCCTCCCCCTCACGAGTCCGCCGCTGCACGGCCTCCAGCAGGGCTTCCTTGAGCGACAGGACCGCCAGGGAGGTCGCGGTGGGGGAGACGCCCCTGCGGGCACGGCGCAAGGAGATCTCGGACACCGTCCGGTGCATCTCCTCGTGCGAAGCGACCACTTGCCCGACCGGGAGACCGAGCTCCAGGCCGGAGAGCAGGGCACCGACGAGCGCATCGGCTTCCTCGCCCAGCTCGGCCTCGCTCACGTCCCCGTCCAGCGACGGCTGTGCCAGCTGCAGTCGCACCCAGCGGTCCGAGATCTCATCGGCCTCTTCGCGCAGCACGTTCGTGACACGCTCGCGTGCGGCAGCCTCAGCGGAAACCAACTCATCGTCCCTTCGGTCCGGCCCGCCTGAACGCCTCGGGACTCCTCACCCGGCGGTGCAGCCGAGCCCACCCGCGCTCGTCAATAATTGCCTTCCGGCAAATGTTAGCGAGCACGATCAAGCGTTGACAGCCGCGGGCCCCCTCTTCATCCGCTGAGGTGGGTGGACGGCGGGAGGAGATATGAGATCCGGATTCTCGGGGATCCGGCAGCCCGGCGGAGCCCCGTGGGCGGGTGTGGACCGCGCGCATCGCGGGGGAGATCACGCGCCGACCGGCGGCGGAGGCAAGCGGCCGGTGGGCTGCGACGAACCCGGACCATGCCGGAAGCAGCCGCCTACTGGAGGGAACCGCGCACGGGCCGCGCGGAGCCGGAGTCAGCAAGGACGCCGGCGCCGAGCCCACACCGGTGCGTGCCTAACGGAGATCGTTGCCGAACCAGTCAAAACACAGCACCAAGGCGTCATCCAGCGTCTGCGCCTCGCGATATTCGGCCACATCGCGGAGAAGGGCCCCCGGCGCCATGGCGGCGGGCAGCAGACGCGTCGCATGCAGCGCCCGCGCGAGCGCCCGCTCGGCATACTTTCCGTCCCGCGGCGAGGGTGCCTCGTACACCCCGTCGCTCACGAACAGCAGCCGGTCACCCGGCTCGACCGTGAGGCTCTCGGTCGTGTAGTGGGACTCCTCGAACATGCCCAGCGGCAGCTGCTTGTCCAGATCGATGCGCTCGACGGACTTTCCCCGCAGCCGCCACATCTGCGGCGATCCCGCGTCGATGATCTCCATGTGCCCCGTCGCGAGATCGAGGTGCAGGAGCAGCGTCGATACGTAGGACGTGCCCCGGTAGTGGTGGTAGAGCGCTTGGTCGGCCAGTGCCGCCTGATCGGCGAGACCGACGCCGGCACGGCGCGCGTTGCGCAGGGCGCTGACGGCGAGGTGGGTGAGGAGCGATGCCTCGACGCCCTGCCCCATGCCGTTGGTGACGGTGAGGGTCAGCCCGTCGGCGTCCGAGGCCCAGTCGAAGTTGTCGCCGTGCACGGCGTAGGCGGGTTCCAGCTGGGCGCCGACGGCGTACTGCGCGGTGGTACACGCCCGGGCCGGGAGCAGCTGCCACTGCATTTCCGCCGCCACGGTGAGGCGGCCGACGCGGCGTGCCCGCTGGTAGACATCGGTATCCCGCTCGGCGACGAGGACCTCGTGGCCCAGTTGCTCGGCCACCTGCCTCAACTCGTCGAGGACCGTCGGCGTGGAGCGCCCGGTGGGGAGCCGGACGCTCAGGATGCCGATCCGGTCGCCCCGCACCGTCACTGGGAGATGGTGGTCGATGGCCTCGCCCTGCGGGGTCTGCTGCTCGCGCCGCTCCTGGCTGCCCAGTGCCCGGCCTTCCGGGCTGCTGGAAATGGGCAGCGAGCTGTCGTCGCCTCCCGAGGAGTCGTATGGGTTGAGGACCGTGCCGCCGTAGTCCGTCAGCAACAGGCGCACCGAGGTGGCCCCGTAGGCGGCGGCGAGATGGTGACGCAAGGTGTCCAGCAGGGCGTGCGGGAGCGATGCGCGCAGTGCCGCCGACACCTCGAAGCGTTCAGTCATGGTTCCCGAGCACCCTTCGTGCAGGTTCAAGAGCAGGGTCGGTCTGACAACGGCAGGCGCAGGGTGACAGAGTGTTCGTGTGTCCCGTTTCACCAGTCGGCCCCCTTCCCGCGAGCAGGCGAGCGCGGCGGCCCTTGCTGCCTCCGAACTGCTCGAGGTCCTGTGGGGTCGCGGACAGGAGGCGGCACACTCGGCGGGGGTCTCCCCTTCCCAGCTCCGCGCCCTGCTGGTGATCGAGAAGCGGGAAGGCACGAATCTGCGCACTCTCGCCGAAGCGCTCGCCTCGCGCCCACCGGCGGTCAGCAGGCTCTGCGACCGTCTGGAAGCGATGGGTCTCGCCGAACGAGGCCCCAGTGCGACGAGCCGACGTGAGGTCGAGCTGCGGCTGAGCTTGCGCGGCAGGGTGCTGCTGGAGGAGTACCGCGCGGCGCGGAGCCGGGACGTCACGGCAACCCTGGAGCGGATGGAGCCCTCCGAGGTAGCCAAGCTCGCGGCCGGCCTCGAGGCCTTTCACGCGGCTGCCGCCCGGCTCGCAGCCGACGAGGATGGCGCGGTCAGCCGGCACAACAGCGTCGCGGACAGTGCGTAGCGTCACCTGAGCTCCGTCTCTCGATCCGATGTCCCCCGCCGGAAACGCTCTGCGCAGACGAGACGAACGGATCGCCGCCGCACCGGCGACGTTATCAAAGCGCAATATCGCCACCTCGCCGGGCGATCGGGCGTCCCGGCGAGGTGACAGTCCGGAGGGCCACGCGCCTCCAACAGGTCCAACGGGGGCTTGGCTCCGGCCGACCCATGACCAGCAACCAGCGACCAGCGACCAGCGACCAGCGACCAGCGACCAGTGACCAGCGACCAGTGACCAGCGATCGCGGTGAGCATCGCGGCGCGGAGCTTAGTCAGGCAGCGGGTGTGCAGGCAGGCGGGAGTCATCGACCCCAAGGCATGGCGTCGTCCCTGCCACCGCTGCCTGCAGACTCGGTGCCGGCGCACTGATGCCGACAGCAGGCTCCCCGTCGGTCGGAGTGCCACGGAAGACGAGAGTGCTCAGGCGGCTCAGGGCTGGTTGCGCGCCTGCTCGGCCGCTGCCCGGCCCGCCTCGGCCTCGCCGTCATCCGAGCCCGTGCTGAGTTTCCCGCCGGCGCTTTCCAGGTGCGCCCTGACGAACCACTGAGCCTTTTCCAACCTCGTTCTGACACCGCGAAATGGAGAGGTGGGGGCAGCTCTGACGAGCTGGTGATGCGGGCGGTGCTCATGCGGCCGAACTCCCGTGCCCGATCCCGTCGCCGTGGGGAGAGCGCGGCGATTGAGTGCGGCGGTATTTTCTGTTGCCGCACCCGATGGTGAAGCGGGGAGCCATGGATGGTGAAGCAGGGAACCATACGCGCACACCCGAAAATGCCTTGTTTGCTTCCCGGGTCACGGGGGTATCCGGATGCGTTTTCCGTTCTCGGGGCGCTGCTGCCGAGAATTACTGGAAGCAGGTCTTCTGGTGGGGCCTTTACGTTTTCTCGGCTGACTCGCGGGCACGCCCACAGTGCACGGCCGCTCAGCGGCATCTCGCAGCCGGCATTACCGGCAGACAGGTAGGAGGCCGCCCATGCTCACAGCAATCGCAGACGTCGTCAGGGCCATCGGCGGTGCCATCGCCACCGTCATCACCCTGCCGTTCAAGGCCGTCGCCCGCCTCTTCGGCGGTGCCGCCGACAGCGCGCACGGCCGCCACTGAGAGCCCTCCCGACATACGTCGCGAGGAATTTCCGACCAGCCGCACGGCAGCGCGTTGAACAGCTGCGCACGTTTCGGGTACGGCGACGGAAGGGATTGACCCTGCCCCTGCGTCAGGGTTGGAGCCTTGCCGCATGACGAACAACAGCACGTCCCCGGCTCGGCTCGCGCCGCCGATCGGAGGGGTCCAGGAGATCGACGGCCGCCGCATTTTCGTACATCGGTCGGGCAGCGGCGGCCCGGCCGTGGTGTTCCTGCCGGGCGCCGGCGCGGTCGGCCTCGACTATTTCGGCGTCCAGCAGGAGGTTTCGCAGTTCACCACCGCCGTCGTGTACGACCGTGGCGGCACGGGCCACAGCGATCCCCTCCCGCTGCCGCGCACCGCCGCCGCGGTCGCCACGGAACTGCGCGAGCTGCTGCGTGCCCAGAACATCGCCGCGCCATACGTTCTCGTGGCGCACTCCCTCGGCGGCTTCTACGCGCATCGGTTCGCGCAGCTGTACCCGCAGGACGTGGCCGGGTTGGTCTGGTTGGACGCCTTTCACCGCGACTGGGACGACTTCATGCCTTCCGCGGCGGGTCTGGCCGCGGTCGAGCGGATGGCACCTGATCGGGAGCAGCTGGAGCGGATGCGCCCGGCCCTGCGCGAGATGTTCGCCGAGTTGTTCGCGGACTACCCGGAGCACATGCGGCAGGCGCTGACCGATGCCAAGGTGAGTGATGAATGGACCCGCGCCGGCATCGCCGAGCGCACCAAGTTGGCCGAGCTCGCCACCGAACTGCGGGCCGGGCCGAACATTCCTGACGTCCCGGTGGTTGCTCTCTCCGTGGTGGGCATCGACCCGGGCCAGCAGGCGCTGATGTCGGAGCGGACGCTGCACGAGATGAACGACGGCAGGACGAGAATGGACGCGGCCCTGGTGAGCGCGGTCGCGCGCGGGGAACAACGCATCCTCTCCGACACCAGCCACCACCGGCTCTGCTTCGATCGCCCCGATGCCGTGGTCCGGGCGATCCGCGACGTCGTCGACCGGGCGGCTCGCCCATAGACTCGGCACGACCACGTTGCACGAAGACCCGAGGAGGACGGTGCTCACGATCGGCCAGCTCGCGGCAGCCGCCGGCGTGACTGTGCGCACCGTTCGCCACTACCACCACGTCGGCCTGTTGCCCGAGCCCGAGCGCGATGCCTCCGGCTACCGCCGCTACGGCGCGCAAGCGGCGGTGGACCTCATCCGGATCAGGACCCTCGCCGATGCCGGAGTGCCACTGGCGCGCATCGACGCGCTGCTGCATGCACAGCCGGCCGAATTCGACGCGGCCGTCACCGACATCGATGCCGAGTTGCAGCGCAAGATCGACCAGCTCACCGACTACCGCCGCCGGATCGCCGAACTGGCCAGCGGCGAAAGGCTTGTCCTGCCCCCCGAGGTGGTTGCCATCCTGAACCGGATGCGCAGTCTCGGGGTCAGCGAACGGAGGGTACGACTCGAGCGCGACTCGTGGATCCTGATGCAGGCACTGGACCCGCACGCGATGCCGCAGCGCATACGGGACAAGAACGCCGGCTTCGACGACCCCGAGACGACGCGCCTGTATCTCGCCTGTGATCAATCGGTCGACTGGGATCCAGACGATCCCCGCCTGGACGGGCTCATCGACGACCTGGACGCATGGGAGATCACACACGAACGAGACGGCAACCGGGCCGGGTATCTGAAGCTGGTCTCTTCCCGGATCTCCGAGGCATCACCGGCATGGCAACGCGTCCTCGATGCGCTCGCCCACCGCGCCAAGCAGCGCGGACGCACCGGGCACGACAGCCGACAGGCGCAGCAGAACCCGAGGTGAACCGGCGCCCCGTTGATGTGATCAGCGTGGCCACTTCGCGGTGCGCCGGGGGTGGGCCGCGGCGACATGGCGGATGGCCGTCTGCTCGGTGTCGCCGAACAGTTGCATCAATGTCAGGGGGCGGCGCTCTCGTCCTGGGCGGTCATGATCAGGGTGTTCCTCATACATGGTTGACACCGTCCACGCGATCATGGTGGCCTTGCGCGGCCATACCCACCGAGCGCGCCCAAGGGCACGTCAACGCGCAGCACTTCCACGGCACGTCAAGGAACAACACGTCAACGCACGGCACGTCAACGCACGGCACGTCAACGCACGGCACGTCAACGAACGCGATGTGAAGTGACCTCGGGAGCAACCAGTGACACAGGGCCGCCGGACGGATTCGACTGAAGTGGTGGTGCCGCATCACGTCTACGGATTTCCCGGCGTGGGATTCGGCGGCTATGTGGCAGGAATTCTCTCCCGGAAGCTCTCGGGCGACTCGGTAAAGGTGAGATTCCGGCGGCCCACGCCCCTCGGTTCCCCCGTAGCCCTGCGAGCAGCCGCGGACAACGGTTATGAACTGGCAGACGGGGAGGATGTCCTCCTCACTGCCCAGGAGTGCGAAACGGTTGATTCGCCGCCTTCCATCCCCTCCTGGGACGACGTCCGCATGGCCGAAAAGCAGCACCCACTGACCGACTCACCGTTCTACCGAGGCGACTGCTTCGGCTGCGGCGGGGACCGGACCCCGGGCCAGGGCCTGCGGCAGACCTTCTCGCTGCTGCCCGAACAGTCCCTGGTGGCCGCCACCTGGACGCCGGACCCCGAACTCGGCCCTGGCGGCGACGAGTTGCCAGCGGAGCACGTCTGGGGCGCCCTCGACTGCCCCGGCGGCTGGGCCTGCCGTCTGTTCAGCGCCGCGCCGCACGAGACCGTGACGGCCCATTTGGCGACGACCGTGACCAAGCCGGTCGTCCTGGGCGAGGAACACATCACCTTCGGCTGGGTCATCTCCAAGGCGGGCCGCAAGCACATGGTGGGAAGCGCCATCGCCACCCGTGACGGCGAGCTCTGCGCCCGCTCCACGGCGCTCTGGCTCACCCTTCCTCCCCAGGCGGCCTGGTAGGGCTTTGTTACGTGGGCTTGTCGCGGTGAAGGCCGCGGTGGGTTCATGTACTTCACCGCACGAGGTCTTGGTGCTCCACCGTCATGCCCGACTGGCCGACTCATGACATAAGTCATCCCCAGAAGGTGACTCAAGGCCCTGCATGGTCGGCTGCCGATCCTCGTAGACTCCACATCATGACCAAATCACTGAAAGCCGGACGAGATGACTCCTGGGAAGGTGTCGTCATCGATAAGTCCCGAGGCATGCTCGACGGCTCGAACATGTACCACTTCGTCGAAGTTCGCCTTGCCGACGGCGAATCCGCGAAGGCCCGGATCGGCCGCCAGCTCTGGAAGTCGATCGCGGTCGGCGACCGGATCGTCAAGGTGCCGGGCGCCGACCCGGCCAAGGGGTAGCCCTCCGACCAAGCCGGCCGCCGCCTGCGGCGCAGCCGCAACGGCGGCCGGCTTGGTCGGCTTCGACCTGCAGACCTGCAGACCTGCAGACCTGCAGACCTACAAGCAACGAACACTGTTGGACGCTGCATCAACCGACTCAATCCGTGGCGCAACCTGGCCAGGCGAACCGACAAACAGTCGCGGGATCGTTTTCACTGCTGGGAGCCCATGAGGTTCGTGGGTGGCCTCCCCGGCACTTCCCAGGCTGAAAGCAGGTTTCGTCATGGCATGTCGTATCAGTGAGCTCGTGCTCGGTTGCCGGGACCCCGAGGTGCTGGCGCGGTTCTGGTGCGAGGTCCTGGACTTCGTCGTGCTCGATCGCGAGGACGACGGCACGCTGGAGATCGGGCCGCGCGAAGGGTTCGGCGGTCCGCAGCCGACGATCATCCTCAGTCGCAGGGATGAGCCGGAGAAGGGGAAGTCCCGGCTGCACATCGACGTCAACGCCACCGACCGCGATCAGGACGCCGAGCTCGAACGCCTTCTGAAGCTCGGTGCCCGCCCGGCCGACATCGGCCAGACGGGGGAGGAGCAGTGGCACGTCCTGGCCGACCCCGAAGGCAATGAGTTCTGCCTCCTCAAGGCCCGCCTCAACCCACTTTGATGCTCATCGGTCACACCTCGGTACCAGGTCCCAGGGGCTGCCTCGAAGTCCCGTGTGACGGGCGTGTCGTGATCGTGAAGTGAGGAGCGAAGTAAGTGAGGTCTCCCGTAGAGGTTCGCCGACCGAGAAGAACCTGAACACCGGAGACCTCGTGGCCACCCGGCCTCGCGCTTTCGATGAGACGGGCTGTCCGGCGGACGGGCAGCCCAGCGAACAGTGCCTCTGGTCAGCGGGCATGAGGATTGTCGAGGCCGTCGTCCCGCTTCGGCCTGATGCCTCGCATTCGTGAAGGCTCGCGTTGAGTGGTCGTCAAGGGAACGTTGATGGCGGTTCCCTAGCGTTTCTGGTGCATCGATCCGCGATCAACACCGAGGTGGCGTACGCATGCTGTTCCCCACGCGAGGCAAAGGCACGATCTCTTCCTTGTACGCCGGGGTGAACTCGCCCCGGCGGCGGACCGCGGTCATGGCCGGGGTGCTCGTGAGTGTGTCCGTGGTGGCGCTGGGGACGGCTTCCGCGGCGTCGCAGGGGTCGGGGGAGTCGGCGAAGACCGCTGTGCAGGCGGCTCCGGCGACCGACTCGGCGCGTGAGCACTGGCAGCCGCCGAAGGTCCGGAGCGAGGGCCCCGAGGACCCGAAGCCAGGGCAGATCAACACCGACTACCTGATCAGTGAGGTGTCCCCGGCGCAGTTCAGGGGCTATTGGTACCAGTCGCACATCAAGGGGGTCAGTGTCACGTGGGTGGCGCCCTCGGGACGGGATCCGTACAACGGCTGGGACTGGATCGAGATCCAGGACAGCAACGGCAAGCGCGTCACGTGGGACTGGGCCTGTGGCAACGCCAACTGCGGCGCGTACGGCTCGACCCTGATCGATGCGAACCTGACAAAGGGCGCGGAGTACAAGGCCCTCTACTACAGCGACGGGGGCCGCGTCACCAAGGGCACCCTGCAGGCCGAGTTCGCGTTCTGGGCCTGACATGGGAGACACAGCAGAGATGACGCGAAGGGTTGACCGGGCCGAACGGTCCGAACGCGGGCCGATCCGACGGCGGTTGGTCAGCGCGGCTGTGGTGATTTCGGTGCTGGCGGGCACGCTGGGCGCGGGAGAGGCGGTCACCTACGGGGCACCGGCCCGGCCCGGACAGGACCGGAGCGCCCAAGCCCGGCCCCAGGAGCAGGCGCAGCCGGGGGCGGTGACGGACGACGAGGATTTCGCCGACCTCTATACCCGTACGGTCGCGAACGTCCGCAGCGCGATGCTGGGAGAGCAGAGCGTCCGGCGACCCGGTGCCGGCCACCTGATCCAGAACCCGGACCCCGACGCCTTCCAGTCGGTCTACATCGGACGGTTCACCGAGGACGAGTTCATCCTGGGCGGCATGGTCCGAGCAGTCTTCCGCCGGTCCGACAGCTATCTGCTGGGGTTCTACGTGGAGAACCGGGACGCGAGCAGCCGGGTCTTCTACACGTTCACCGAGCAGGTGAACGGCCGCACGAGGGACATGATCCCGGGCAACGTGTACCCGGGCGTCCGCAGGGAGCACTTCGGCTGGGGCGTCACCTACCAGGGTCTCCCCGCCACCACCATCAGCCGAAGCCGCCTGCGGGAGGCGGTGCGCGCCATCTACCATCACGACCCGAACACGAGCACCCACACGCTGGAGGCCGGAGTCCAGGCGCTGGCCGTGTCCCTGGCCGAAGGGGCGAGGTTCCAGGCGATTCCCGCGCAGATCGCCCAGGCGATCCGTGGCAGGACGTCCTGGGTCGTGGGCAGCCACGCGGACGAGATCAGGAACTGGGACCAGCGGTCCAGGGTCGTCTTCCAGGCACGCGCCACCGACCCGAGCGGTTATGGCGAGGTGTGGCAGCAGCGCCGTGCATACGACTGGAATGGCGCCCGTGTGCTGCTGACCGCGCTGGATCTGGCCCGCCGGCTCTACCTGATCAAGCCGCCGACGAGGAAGGGCTGACCTGCACGGCACCACACGCGGCGCTCGCCGGGAGCGGCTGCCGCCGTGCTCCACCGCGTGTCGGAGGATGCACTGCTGCCACTGCTGCCACGCGACGTTCCCGGCGGTGATGGTGAAGGCCCGCGGCCGGCCCTGCCCCGTCACAGGCCGGATGGATCTTCTGGGTCGGCCGGCCGCGGGACGTCGTTGAGGCTGCCGGTCACCATCAGGTTGCCGTCCGGTGTACGCCGCGCGAGGTTGCCGGTGCGGAAGTAGCCGTCGGTGGTGAAGGAGCGTGCGTTGTGGTCGGGCGCCCGGTAGTAGCCACGCAGGGTATAGGGACCGCGGGCGAGGAGTTCGCCGGACTCCCCGTCGGGCACGTTCTTGCCGTCGGCGTCGACGATGCGGATTTCGTCGTCGGGCGAGAGCGGGCGGCCCTGCGTGCTGAGCACGGTCTCGTCCGGATCGGCGGGCCGGGTGAGGGTGAGCGGCCCTTCGGGTATGGCGAAGACCTGCTGCAGGCGACAGCCCAATTCGGGGCCTATCCGTTGGGCGGTCGCCCGGTGCAAGGGCGCGCCGCCGATCTGCACGAGGCGCAGACTGCTCAAGTCGGCCTGCAAGTCGGCCGGCGAGTCGGTCTGGGCCGTGGGAAGTGCGTCGAGCCAGAGCTGGGCGGCGGCGGGTGCCAACGACGTGATGGTGACCTGCTCTCGTCCGATGGCCGCAAGGCATTCGGCGGGTTCCGGGTTCTCGGTCAGGACGACGGTGCCGCCGACGGAGAGGGTGCCGACGATGCCGGGGCAGCCGAAGGTGACGTTGGAGTCGGCGGGCAGCGCGGCGAGATACACGTCGTTCTCGGTGAGCGACACCAGCTCGGCGGCGGCTTGCGCCTGGTAGGCGTAGTCGTTGTGGGTGCGTGGAATGAGCCTGGGTGCCGCGGTGGTGCCACCGGAGGGCAGGAAGAACGCCACCTGGTCGGCGCTCCGCGCAGGCATCGGCCCGGGCGGGGCGTCGATGGAGCTCAGCGGGAAGTAGTGGCAGCCCGACCGGTCCGTCGAAAGGCCGCCGTACGGGGACACGGCGTCCGGCGCCTCAAAGGTGAACACCCGCCGCAGGAAAGGCCCTTGGGTTGCGATGTCCGCGGCCATCGCTGTGTGGTCGAAGCCCTGGTATGTCGAGGGGCCGACATAGCCTGTGGCCTCGGTGACCCGTACGAGGTGGGACACCTCGAACGCGCGGTGCGAGACCGGGCAGAACACGGGGACCGCGCCGAGGCGCATCAGCGCGAACACGGTGATGACGAACTCGGGAACGTTCGGTAGCTGGACGACGACCCGTTGTCCCGGCCTCAGGCCGCGCAGCCGGAATCCGGCGGCCATGCGGTCGACGCGCCGGCTCAGGGCCGCGTAGGTGATGCGGGTGCCGCCGTGCACGAGCGCGGTCCGCTGTCCGTATTGCAGGGCCCAGCCGCGCAGCAGGTTGTCCAGCGTATTGCCACGCCAGTGCCCGGCCGCCCAATAGCGGTCGACGAACTCCTCGGGCCAGGACGTGCAGCCGTCGAGCATGGATGCCACTCGCTTCCTTCCGTACCTGTCTCTGAACCGGCAGCTGACCGATGCCCGCTGCCGGGTCGCAGGGCCCATCCCGGTCGATGTCGCGTCCCGACCCCATATCGCCCCCTTCTCGACGCCGGGGCAGCACCGCCGTTTGACCTGGTCAAGCCAATCTGTCGACACCCGTCATACGCAATGTGCTTTCCCGACCATGCGCGCTGAACTCCCTTAGCAGAAGGCCCAATGAACGCCGCTGAACAGGAGGAAGGGTTCGGGAACGTCGCCTGTTCCTCCTCTTTCGATGGGATGTGGAGGCAGGAGGTCGGGCGATGTCGGACGACGTACGGTCACGCCCCACTGCGTGTGCGCAACAGGAGGGCGGCCCGGCTGCGGCAGGGCGCCCAGTGGTTGCTGATGATGCGGGCGAGGCGGTCGTGTCGGCGGCATCCGTGCCGATGACGCCCAGGCCGCTGCTTCGTACGGGGAGCGGAAGCGCACCGGCCGCAGTCCCGGGTACGCCGAGGCGAGGGCCGCCCCGGCCTGCGCCTCACCGGGCCCGCGGTCAGCTCCCGTGCGCGGTGATGGCGTAGCCCTCGGGGCCGAGGAAGGTGAACATCCTGCCGAACGGGCCGTCCTCCGGTGCCTTGACGATGGGGGTCCCGGCGGCCTGGAGGCGGTCATGGAGCCCCTGGGCGTCGTTGGTCCTGAACCACAGGGCGACGCCGAGGCCGGGCCGCTCCACGCTGTCGAGGTCGACGCCCGGCAGGGGCTCGCGGACGGCGAACGCGACCGGCTCGGTGATGAACACCACGGCGCCGGGGGGTGAGGCGGGGGCCCGGCGCAGCCCGAGCTGCGTCTCGAAGAAGGCGGCGGCCGTGTCGACGTCACGCACCTGCAGTGCGACGAAGTCGGGCCCGGTGACGGAGACGGCGGTGGTCATGGGGTGCTCCTCAAACGTGCTCGATGTCAGGACTTTGACATGGGTGACGGTAGGCACCCCCGCTCGCCTATGTCAAACTCCTGACATGAGTGAGCGAGCAACGACCGACCCGATCCCGGCCGGCGACGTGACCGAGCGGCTGGGGTACCGCCTCAAACGCGCCGCGGCAGCCCTGCGGGGCGCGATGGACGGGGCCCTGCGCGAGTACGGACTGACCGTGCCGCAATACGCCTGCCTCGAACTCCTCGACCAGCGACCCGGGCTGTCCAACGCCGAACTGGCCCGCGGCGCCTTCGTCACCCGGCAGTCCATGAACGTCGTCCTGCGCGGACTGCAGGACGCCGGCCTGATCATCCGCGCGACCAGCACCGACCATGGCCGCGCCCTGCCCGCCCACCTCACCGAGGAGGGCCACCGCCGCCTCGCCGCGGCACGCTCTGCCGTCTACGCCATCGACCAGCGGATGACCGACGCCGTCCCGCCGAAACGCCTCGCCACCCTTCTCGCCGACCTGGACCGCATGACGGAGACATTCGGTGGGTGAACCGGTCCGCGCTCGATGAGCGGGCGCCGTAGCAGGGCAGCGGTGGTCAATGGCCTCTACCGTGACCTCCGTACACCCGGTGCCCAAAGGAACGGGGAACCCATGCCCGCTTATGTCATCGTCAACGTCGATGTGCTCGACGAGGAGGCCGGACCGGCCTATGCCTCCATGTCCCAGAAGTCCGTCCTCGGCTACGGCGGCCGTTAGCTGGTCGCGGGCTCCACGCCCAAGCCCGTCGAAGGAACCTGGGACTCCTCCCGGTTCGTGGTCATCGAGTTTCCCGACATGGACCGGATCCGGGAGTGGTACGACTCCCCCGAGTACCGGCGGGCCCGGGAGATACGAGAGGGCAAGGCTCGGGTGGGGATGCTGTTCGTCGAGGGCGCGCCGCCCGAGGGCTTCTCCCTCCCCGCCTAGGTGTGCTGTTCCGGCACGTCGGTGCGGTGGACAAAGAGGGGTGCCGGGAAAGGCTCGCCGTGCCCCCGGTCAGCGGGGTGCGGCAGCCTCCCGTTCGGTGGCCTCCGGTCCGGTGGCGCCCACTGCCGAGTGCAGCCGGGCGTAGGCCCCCTTGGCGGCGATGAGCTGGTCGTGGGTGCCGCGCTCGACGATGCGGCCGCTTTCCATGACGAGGATGAGGTCGGCGTCGCGGATGGTGGAAAGCCGGTGGGCGATGACGAAGCTGGTGCGGCCCGCGCGCAGCGAGTGCATCGCGCGCTGGATGAGGGCCTCCGTGCGGGTGTCGACGGAGCTGGTCGCCTCGTCGAGGAGCAGGATCGAGGGCCGGGTCAGGAAGGCGCGGGCGATGGTGAGGAGTTGCTTCTCGCCCGCGCTGACGTTGGCCGACTCCTCGTCCAGGACCGTGTCGTAGCCGTCGGGCAGGGTGCGGATGAAGTGGTCGGCACAGGTGGCGCGCGCGGCGGCGACGATGTCCTCGCGGGTGGCGTCGGGGCGTCCGTAGGCGATGTTCTCGGCGATGGTGCCGGAGAAGAGCCAGGCGTCCTGGAGCACCAGGCCGATGTGGGAGCGCAGCTCTTCGCGGGTCAGGGTTTTGATGTCGATGCCGTCCAGGAGGATGGTCCCCTCGTCGGTTTCGTAGAACCGCATGAGGAGGTTGCCCAGAGTGGTCTTTCCCGCGCCGGTCGGACCGACGACGGCCACGGTCCGACCGGGCTCGACGGTGAGGGAGAGGTCCTCGATGAGGGGCGTGCCGGGGGAGTAGCGGAAGCAGACTCTCTCGAACCGGACGTGTCCGCGGCCCTTTCGGAGCCGCGCGGGGCGGTCCGGGGCGGGGGACTGTTCGTCGGCGTCCAGGAGTTCGTGGATCCGCGTCGCCGAGGCGAGGGCGGACAGAAGGCGGGCGGCGATGCCGGCGACCTCGACGATCGGCTGACTGAACTGCCGGGAGTAGAGGATGAACGCCTGGACGTCGCCGATGGACAGGGCTCCGCTGACGACGCGCAGCGCGCCGACGACCGCCACGACGATGTAGCCGAGGTGGGAGACGAACATCATCGACGGCTCGATGGCGCCGGAGACGAACTGGGCCCGCGCTCCGGCGTGGTACAGGGCTTGGTTGTGCTCGTCGAAGGCCCGCTCGGCCTGTTCGCGCCGCCCGAAGCCCTTGACCAGCGAGTGCCCGGTGTAGACCTCCTCGACATGGGCGCTGAGCTCTCCGGTGGCGGACCACTGCTGGGTGAACCGCGGCTGTGCGCGCCTGCTGATCCGGGCGGCGAGCACGGCCGACACCGGAACGCAGGTCAGCATGATCAGCGCCAGCAGCGGAGAGATGACGAACATCGACACCAGCATGGTCAGCACGGAGAACACCGCTGTGATCAGCTGGCTGAGGGTCTGCTGGAGGGTCTGCTGGAGGTTGTCGACGTCATTGGTCACCCGACTGAGCACGTCGCCCGCCGGGTGGCTGTCGAAGTACCGCATCGGCAGGCGGGCGAGCTTGGCCTCCACGGACCGGCGCAGTGTGAAGACCACACGCTGGACGACGGACGCCACCAGCCACCCCTGGAGGAGGGTGAGGAAGGAGGCGGCGCCGAAGAGCGCAAGCGCGACCAGCAGTACCCGGGCGATTCCGTCGAAGTCGGCTCCCCCGGATCCGGGCGCGTGCCGGACGCCGTCGAAAACGAGGTCCGTGGCCCTGCCCAGGAGCATCGGGCCCGCCGCGTTGAGCGCGACGCCACCGATGCCGAGGAGGATCGCCACGGTCACCGCGACACGGTGCGGGCGCAGTAGTTCCAGCGTACGGCGGACGGTCGTGCGCCGCCCGCGGCTAGTGCTGTTCTCCGCGACCATGGACGGCCTCCTGACGGGTCGTTGCGGCTGCGGCGTCCGGGGCGGAGCCGCCGTAGTGGCCGGTGGTCGCGGTGAGTTGGGAACGGGCGATCTCCTGATACGTGGTACTGGTACCGAGCAGTTCCTCGTGCGTTCCGGTGGCGACCACCCGCCCCGCGTCCAGGACCACGATGCGCTGCGCATGCCGGACGGTGCTGACGCGCTGGGCGACGGTGAGAACCGTCGCCCGGGAGAGCTCCGGCTCCAGGGCGGCCCGCAGCGCGGCGTCCGTGGCGTAGTCCAGCGCGGAGAAGCAGTCGTCGAAGAGATAGATGTCCGGCCGGCGCAGCAGGGTGCGGGCGATCGCCAGCCGCTGCCGCTGTCCGCCGGACACATTGGTGCCGCCCTGGGTGATGGGCGAGTTCAGCCCCTCGGGCATGCGCTGGACGAAGTCGCGGGCCTGGGCGATGTCCAGCACGCGCCAGAGCTCGTCGTCACCGGCGTCCGGGTCGCCGAAGCGCAGATTGCCGGCGACGGTGCCGGAGAAGAGGTACGGCCGCTGCGGTACGAAGCCGACGGTACGGCGCAGCACCGCCGGGTCCAGGGTGCGGACGTCGACGCCGCCCACGTGGACGGAGCCGCCGGTGGCGTCGAAGTGCCGCAGTACGAGATTGAGCAGGGTGGTCTTGCCGCTGCCGGTGCTGCCGAGGATCGCCACCGTCTCGCCGGGCCGGACGCTCAGATCGATCCCGCTCAGCACCGGCTCCTTAGCTCCCGGATAACGGAACTCGGTGCCGCGCAGGGTCAGTTCACCGGCCTTGGGTACGGCGCGTACGGGCTCGGGCGGCGCCGCTACGCTCGGCTCGGTCGCCAGCACCTGTTGGATGCGCTCGGCGGAGACCCTCGCCCGCGGCATCGCCAGACACACGAGGGTGACCATCACCACCGACATCAGGACCAATGACAGGTAGCTCAGAAACGCACTGAGCGCGCCGAACGGCATCGATCCGGCCTCGATACGGTGGGCTCCGAGCCACAGCACGGCCACCATGAAGGCGTTCAGGGCCAACAGCACGACGGGAACGATGGTGGCCAGCAGCCGGCCGACACGCAGCGAGATGTCACGCAATTCGGAATTGATGCGGCCGAATCGCGTGCCTTCGTGGGTGTCGCGCACAAAAGCACGTACGACGCGGACTCCGGTAATGCGTTCGCGTAGCAGCCCGTTGATGCGGTCCAGGTATTTCTGCATACGGGCATAGAACGGATCGGTGCGGCTCAGAATGAGTCCGAAGGACATTCCGAGGACCACCACCAGTGCCACCAGGAGCAGGGCGAGCTGAATGTCCTGCTGGAGTGCGAGCGCGACGCTCCCCACGCACATCAGGGGCGCCGATACGGCGACACCGAACGCGGAGAGCGCCAGCATCTGCACCTGCTGCACATCGTTGACGGTCCGCGTCATCAGTGACGGAGTGCCGAACTGCCCGACCTCGCGGGCCGAGAAGTCCAGCACCCGGCGGAAGACGGCCGAGCGCATGTCGCGGCCCATCACCATGGCCGTGCGGGCCCCCAGTGACACCGCGCCCACGGACGCCCCGAACTGGAGGAGCGCGAGGGCCAGCATGGCCGGACCGGTCCGGGTGATGTAGCCGCTGTCGGCCTTGACCACGCCGTTGTCGATGATCGCGGCGCCCAGTGTGGGCAGTGCCAACGTGGCCAGGATCTGCACCAGTTGCAGCAGCCCCAGCAGCGCGACGGAGCGCCGGTGGGGCCGCAGGTGGATTCGCAGAAGTCTGAGCAGCACCGGATGTCGCTCCAGGAGATGGGCAGGCCCGGTCGGCAGCGGGGAAGTGAGCGCCGGCCGGGCCCGGAGGGGCTCACCCCGACAGTGCAGCGCACCGCACACCGGAAAATCCCTAGTGTCCCGCCGGCAGGGGTGCGGTGGCCGTACCGGATCCGGCGGCGGCAGGTGTTTTCAACAAGCAGGAAGGGCGCGGTGGTGGGGACTCGGGAATTCCCTAGTGTGCCCGGAATTCCTTGACGTCGCGACCGGCCGCTTGGGAGCGTGCGATTACCCAGCGTCCGGTCCGCGGCGTTTTCGATGCCCTTCGTTCGCCGAGCGGCCGAGTAGCCAAGAGGTCAAGTAGCCAATACGGCTGTGCGTTTGGGCGGCCTGTTCTATGCGAAGGAGAGGACTGAAAATGTCCAAGCGTGCGCTGATCACAGGAATTACCGGGCAGGACGGCTCCTATCTGGCCGAGCACCTGCTCTCGGAGGGATACCAGGTATGGGGTCTGATGCGGGGCCAGGCGAACCCCCGCAAGTCGCGGGTCAGCCGGCTCGTGTCCGAACTGTCCTTCGTCGACGGCGACTTGATGGATCAGGCCAGCCTGGTCTCCGCTGTCGACAAGGTGCAGCCCGATGAGATCTACAACCTCGGTGCGATCTCCTTCGTCCCGATGTCCTGGCAGCAGGCCGAGCTCGTCACCGAGATCAACGGCATGGGCGTCCTGCGTATGCTCGAGGCGATCCGCATGGTCAGCGGCCTGAACGGCTCGCGCAGCGGTGGCAGTGGCCAGATGCGCTTCTATCAGGCGTCCTCGTCGGAGATGTTCGGCAAGGTCGCCGAGACGCCGCAGTGCGAGACCACCATCTTCCGGCCGCGCAGCCCCTACGGCGTGGCGAAGACCTATGGGCACTTCATCACCCGCAACTACCGCGAGTCCTTCGGCATGTACGCGGTCTCCGGCATGCTGTTCAACCACGAATCACCGCGCCGCGGCACGGAGTTCGTGACCCGGAAGATCTCCCTCGCGGTGGCCCGCATCAAGCTCGGCCACCAGGACAAGCTGTCCCTGGGCAACCTCGACGCCGTACGCGACTGGGGCTTTGCCGGCGACTACGTCCGTGCCATGAACCTGATGCTCCAGCAGGACGAGCCGGGCGACTATGTGATCGGCACCGGCCAGATGCACTCGGTCCGCGACGCCGTCCGCATCGCCTTCGATCACGTGGGCCTGAACTGGGAGGACTACGTCAGCATCGACCCCTCGCTGGTGCGCCCGGCCGAGGTGGAGATCTTGTGCGCGGACGCCGAGCGCGCCCGCGCCCAGCTGGGTTGGAAACCCAGCGTCGGCTTCCCCGAGCTGATGCGCATGATGGTCGACTCCGACCTGCGCCAGACGTCCCGCGAGCGGGAGTACGGGGACCTGCTGCTGGACGCCAGCTGGTAGCCGGACACACGGGATACCCCGGCGGGCGGATTCGGGCGTATCCCGTACGGCTCCGGCACGGCGGGTGCGCTGTCACCCGGAGCACGGACACTAGGTGATTTCCCCCCTTCCTCCTTGTGGAATGGGGGTGTGGACCAACAGGGGCCCGGTGATCGGCCGCCGCATCCCGGCGGACCGGTCCCGTGCCATCGCGAGGAGGAGGAACGGGCACCATGACGACGAACGCGGTGGAAGGGCTCTGGGCCCGGTGCTACCACCCGGCGCCGGAGCGCCCGCGCCAGCTCGTCTGCTTTCCGCACGCGGGCGGTTCCGCCTCCTTCTTCCACCCCGTGTCGGCGCAGCTGTCGTCCGTGGCGGAGGTGCTGTCGGTGCAGTACCCCGGCCGCCAGGACCGGCGCACCGAGACCAGCCCCGGCGACATCGGGACCATGGCCGATCAGGTGTACGCGGCGCTCCGGGACCGGCTCATGTCGCGACCGACGGCGTTCTTCGGGCACAGCATGGGCGCGATGGTCGCGTTCGAGGTGGCCCGGCGGCTGGAGGCCGACGGTGGCGAGCTGACGCACCTCTTCGCCTCGGCGCGGCGCGCGCCCTCGCGTTACCGCACGGAGAGCGTGCACCGGCGCGACGACGACGGGATCGTCGCCGAGCTGAAGCTGCTCTCCGGTACGGACGCCTCGCTGCTGGGCGACGAGGAGCTGCTGCGCATGGTCCTCCCGGCGATCCGCAGCGACTACACCGCGGTGGAGACCTACCGTTGCGACCCCGGGGCGGCGGTCAACGCGCCGATCACCGCGTTGACCGGTGACAGCGACCCCAAGACCACGCTGGAGGAGGCCGGGGACTGGCGCGCGCACACCACGGGCGCCTTCGACCTCCGGGTCTACCCGGGCGGTCACTTCTACCTCAGCTCCCAGGCTCCCGCCGTCCTTGCGCTGCTGCGCGGACACCTCACCTCTGGCCAATAGTTCACGCACTGAGGTGCAGCTTTCGATCACGTAGCTTGTTCGATCGTGTACTGTAAGACACGTCGGTCATCACCCTTTAGAGTGATTTACGACACGATATGGTGACGTTCCGTCACCTCTGTTGTATGTCCGAGGTGCGAGGAGCTCTATGGTGCGAGATCGGAGCGTCACTTCCTTCTCGAACAGCACCTTGGTCGGCCGGACCGACGACATGGATACGCTCAACCGCCTCGCCCACGCGGCGCGTTGGGGGCATACGGCCTCGGCGGTCGTGACCGGCCCGACCGGAATGGGCAAGTCCACCCTGCTGCGTGCCTTCCTCGACGGGGGCGCCTGCCGGCACGCGACGGTTCTGCACGGCCTCTGCGAGGAGGGTTCCTCGGGCGACCCCTTGAGCGGTGTGCGCGGCCTGCTGGGCCCCACCGTGCAGGGCGCTTCCCTCGAAGGCGGCGCCCTCCTCGCCCTCACCCCCGGCGCGCTGGCCGGTGAGCCGCCGCACGCCCGCGCCGTCCAGCGCGCGTTCCACGGCCTGTACCGCCTCGCGGCGAACGAGCTGAGCCGCCGCCCGCTCGTCCTCGCGCTGGACGACGTCCACCACTGCGACGAACTCTCCCTGCGCTGGCTGGACTTCCTGCTGCGCCGGGCCGACGGCCTCCCCCTGCTCATCGTCCTCACCCAGCAGACCGAGGCCGCCGCCCACGCTCGCGGCGCCCCGGCCCACCGCGCCCTTGCGGACCTCACCGCCGGCCGCCGCACCACGACGCTGCGCCTGCGACCGCTGGCCGAGAAGGATGTCGCCGAGGCCGTACGGCAGTTCCTCCCGGCACCCGCCACCCCCGCCTTCGCCATCCGCGCCTGGTCCGTGACGGGCGGCAACCCCCGCCTCCTGGGCCGCCTGCTGCGCGCGCTGCGGGCCGAGGGCGCCGGTTCGGGCGTGGGCGACGCCGACCGGATCGCCGAGACCGGCGGCCGCGTCCTGGCCGCCTGGGCGCGCGAACTCCTGGACCGTCGGCCGTCCTGGGTCGGCGAGGTCGCGCGGGCGGTGGCGGTGCTCGGTGAGCGGGGCGCCGACCACGTCGGCTCCCTGGCCGCCGTCCCCGCCGATGTCGTCGAGGACGCACTGACGGTGCTGCGCGAGGCCGGACTGCTGACGTCCGGCGGCGGACACCTGGCGGACGGCGCGGTGCGCGCGGCGGTGCTGGCACCGCTGGACGGCCGGGCGCTGTCCGGCCTGCGCACGCGGGCGGCCCTGATCCTGAGCGACGCGGGGCGGCCCGCCGAAGAGGTCGCCGACCACCTCCTGCCGCTGCCCTCGATATCCGAACCATGGATGCCCGGCGTCCTGCTGGAGGCCGCCGTCCTGGCGGAGGCGCGCGGCGCCCCGGAGACCGCGGCCCGCTACCTGTACCGGTTACTGGAAGTGGACCCCGACAGCGTGGAGGTCCGCGTCCGGCTGGCCGGGGCACTGGCCGAGACCGACCCGGCCGAGGCCATCGGCCTGCTCCGCGGAGCGCTGGAGCCCAGCGTCGACATCCGCACCCGGGCGAGGATCGCCGCGCAGTTCGGGACGACCTGCCTGGCCGCGCGCGAGAACTCCGCCGCCCTGGGCATGCTCGAAGGCGTCCTGGACGCCCTCGACGCCGAACTCGGCCCCGACCCCCTGCCCGCCGACCGGGAACTGCGCACGCTCGTCGAGTCGGTGCTGATGATCGTCGGCTCACACAGCCGCAGCACGATCGCCGCGACACGCAAGCGGGCCGCGGCGATGACCGTGCCCGCGGGCGACACTCCCGCCCAGTGCCAGAAGCTGGCGGCGACGGCCGTACTGACGGCACTCGACGGCCAGGCCCCCGAACCGGCGGTGGAGTACGCCTTGCGCGCGGCCCGCTCCCACCAACTTCCCCTGAAGAGCTTGTCCCTGATCAACTCCGCCTTCGTCCTGGACCTCGCCGACCGCACCGAGGACGCGATGGCCGCGTTGGACCGTCTCCTGCGCCACGGCCGGGAGAACTCCGCCCTACGCACCTACACCCTGGCCCTGTCCATCCGCGCCCTGCACCTGCACGGCCTGGGCGCACTCCCGGAGGCGCTCGCGGACGCCGGGACGGCGGTGCGGATCTGCGGTGCGGAACGATGGGGCGAGATGATGGTTCTGCCGCGCCTGGCCCTGGCGGGCGTACTGGTGGACCGGGGCGAGCCCGCGCGTGCCGAGGAGCTGCTGACCGGCACCGCACCCGCCTGGCGCGACCAGTACGTGTGGACCTACCACCGTTACCTCATGGCCCACGGCCGTTCCCGCCACGCCTTGGGGGACGCGGAGGGCGCACTGGCGCTGTTCCGCGAGTGCGGCAGGTCACTGGAGGAGGCCGAAGTGCGCCACGCGGCATACCTGCCCTGGTGGGCGGAGGCGGCCTGCGTGCTCGCGGAACTGGGCCGCGCCGAGGAGGCCCAGGAGCCCGCCGCGCACGGCACGCGGCTCGCGCGGCGCTGGGGCACCCCACGCGTCCTCGGCCTGGCCGCCCTGGCCCGCGGCGTGGCCACCCCCGGCGAGAGGGGCGTGGAGCTACTGGGCGAGGCGGTACGGGAACTGTCCGCCTCGCCGGCCCGCGTCGAACACGCCCGCGCCGAACTCGTCCTGGGACAGGCTCTGTTGGCGTCCGGCGAGCTACGCGCTGCGCGCGAGCACCTGCGCGCGGCGGCCGACCTCGCCCAGCGGTGCGGCGCCCTCGCGCTGAGCCAGAAGGCGCGGGGCGCCCTGTTGGCGGCGGGCGGCCGCATGCGGAAGATGACCGCCTCGCCCCTGGACCTGCTCACCAGCATGGAACGCAAGGTCGCCGGCCTGGCCGCCGGCGGCGCCAAGAACCGCTCGATCGCACAGTCGCTGTACGTCACCGTGCGCACCGTCGAGACGCATCTGACAAGCGTGTACCGCAAGTTGGACATATCCGATCGCGCCCAGCTCGCCCCGGTTCTCCGCTCCCCGGGCGTCTACGCGGAACGGGTGCCGCAGGAGGCGTCGCGGCGGCGCGGACAGCGCTGACGGCGGCCGGGGTGATGTCTGTGACAGGGCTGACGGACCAGCAGCTATACGCTGGGTTTATACGGGCGGGGCGTCGGCGCACCGACCCGGCCCTGCTCGAACGCGAGCCGGAGCAAGCGCAGTTGAGGCAGGTGGTGACCGCACTCGGCGAAGGCCGCCCCGCCGTCGTCTCCGTGACCGGCCGCCCCGGCTTCGGCCACAACGCCCTGCTGCGCTGGACCGCCCGCCTCGCAGAGGAGCGCTCGATACGCGTTCTGCGCGTCAGCGGCTCCCTGGCCGAACGCGACCTGCGCCACGGAGTCGTGGCCCAACTCCTCACCCCGCTGGGCGAGCTGGCCGAGCGCTCCCTGCGGGCCCTGCGCGGGCAGCGCGAGCCGGACGGCCTGCCGGGCCTGCCCGAACTCCTGCACACCACCCGCCGCACACCCACGCTCGTGACGGTGGAGGACGCGCAGTGGCTGGACGCGGCCTCCCTGCACTGGCTGCAGGCCCTGGTGCGCCGGCTGTCCACGGGCATCCCCCTCGCCCTGCTCATCGGTCGCACCGGCCTGGACCCGCACGGCCCCGAATGGCTGGCCGACGCCGCCCCCTCCGCGCGGCTGACCCGCCATCTCACCGTCCGGCCGCTGAGCCCTCGCGCGGTCGCCGACCTCGCCGAGCAGATCTGCGGCACCCCCTGCGACGAGGGGTTCGCCACCGCGGCCACCGAGGCGTCGCACGGCAGTCCCGCCATCCTGCACGCGGCCCTGCACTGCTTCACCGAGGCCGGCCACCGGCCGACCGCCGACCGCGTCCCGCAGCTGCGCGCCCTGGTCACCGGCATCATCGGCGACCGCGTGGGGCGCGCCCTGCGGGGGCTGTCCGACGAGGCCACCGCCGTCCTGCGCGCGCTGGCCGTCAGCGGCGACCTGCTGAACTTCCCCCTGAACTGCTCCCTGGCCGGGCTGCGCACCGTACGCGAATCCCGGTTGCGCGAGGCGCTGGAAGTGGCCGGCTTCACCACCCCCGACGGCTCCTACGAGCGCATCCGTATGCCCGTCGCCAGGGAGCGCATCCTGGAGGACACGCCCGCTGCCGAACGCGCCGCCCTGCATGCCCGCGCCGCCCACCTCGCCTACCGGGCCGTGGCCGACGACGAGGACATCGCCCGCCTCCTCCTCCAGGCACCGCCCATCGGGGAACCCTGGGCGGTCCACGCCCTGTGCGGCAGCTTCGGTGCCGCCCTGCGCCGCGGCGACCTCGCCCGCGCCACCACCTACCTGGATCGCGCCCTCGACGAGCCCCAAGCCCCCCTGCAGCGCGCACGCATCAGCCTCGACCTGGCCGGCGCCCAGGCCGTGGCCGCCCCCGAAGCCGGCGACCGCAGGCTCGCCACCCTCATCCACACGCCGGGCGAGGGCGAGCCATGGGCCCGACTGCGCGTCCGGGCCCTGGACATGCTCCTGGCCCGCGGCGACGACTCCTGGGGCCGCCGAGCCGCCGCCCAGGCCCTCGCCACCGCCCACGGCAGCGAGCGCGACGACCTCATCGCGCTGTACTGGTACGCCGCCGAGGCCGGGCCCGACGCCACCGATGTCCCCGTCCCCGGCGTCCCCGCCCTGTCCGAACGCCCGCTCGCCCCCGCCCAGGCCGGCATCCGTGCCTGGCAGCTCGCCGCGCGCGGCCGGGACCGCACAACGGCCGCGGAACTGGCCCGCCGCGCCCTGGAAGCGGGCAACGCCGCACCCGTGATGCCCCGCCTGGCCGCCGCCAAGGCACTGTGGCTCACCGACGCCGCCACCGAAGCCGAGGACCACCTCGCCGCGATGGTCGCCGAACTGCGCCGTCGCCACAGCCCCGCCCCTCTCGCCCGCGCCCTGCTCCTGTCCGCCGAACTGCACGTGCGCGGCGGCCGCCTGGACGCCGCCGAACGCGTCGTGGAGGACGCCCAACGGGCACTGCCCGCCGCTGCCTGGCACCCCTTGGCCGCCCC
Source organism: Streptomyces sp. NPDC048650 (assembly GCF_043199095.1). Lineage (NCBI taxonomy): Bacteria > Bacillati > Actinomycetota > Actinomycetes > Kitasatosporales > Streptomycetaceae > Streptomyces > Streptomyces sp. NPDC048650. The sequence goes on from NZ_JBICVM010000009.1 coordinate 299,451, forward strand.
GCACCTCGTGACCATCCGCACCTTCATCGCCCTGGAGACCCGCCGCGGCGACGAGGCCCGTGCCCTGCTCGACACTCCCATGCCGCCGGGCATCGAACACGGCGTCCGCTGGTCCTACCTCCTGTACGCCCGCGCCCGCGTGGCCGCCGACGAAGGACGCTGGGCCGAGGCCCTCGAACTGTTCAAGGAGTGTGGACGCTGGCGGCTGCGGCAACAATGGGCCAACCCCATCATGCTGCCCTGGCGTTCCATGGCCGCCCGAGCCTGTCTCACCCTCGGCGACAAGGAACAGGCCCAGCGCCTGATCCGCGAGGAACTCACCCTCGCCCGCCACTGGGGCGCCCCCAGCGCAATGGGCCTGGCCCACCTGTGCGCCGGATCACTCGACCACCGGGAGTCGCCCGCCGACGCCGGTGCGTCCCTCCACGCGCCGCGCCGGCTGCCCACCCGGCTCGCCTACGCCGAGGTCCTGGCCGAACTCGCCGGCGAGGAAGTCACCAAGGGCGACCACGCCACCGCGACCCGCCTGCTGACCGAACTGTCCCGCCTCACCGTCACCCCGGCCGACAGCCGCCTGGCCGAACGCGTACGGCGGCTCACCGCCCGGTTGGAACAGCCCGCCACCCCCGACGACCCCACCGTCCCCGAGGAGTGGGCCGCCCTGTCGCCCGCCGAGCGGCAGACCGCCGAACTGGCGCGCCGCGGCCTGAGCAACCGAGAGATCGCCGAACAGCTCGGGGTGAGCCGGCGCACCGTCGAGCTCCGGCTGAGCGGTACGTACAAGAAGCTGGGCATCACCTCACGCAAGGAACTCCCCGCGCGGAGTCGTCCGACGGAAAGGGACGTAACCGATGGTGTATGAGCGGGAATCCGAACTGGCACGCATCGACACCGCAGTACGTCAGGCACAGGACGGTCGTTCCTCCGCCCTGCTGTTCACCGGCCCTGTGGGCATCGGCCGATCCACACTCCTCCAGGAGGCCGGAGCGCATTCGCCCGATGGTTTACGGGTCCTACGGGCCAACGCCGCAGCCATGGAGCAGGACTTCGCCTTCGGCATCGTCCACCAGCTCCTCGTCCCCCTCCTGGCCGGTGACCCCGACGACCAGGAGGCGGGAGATCCCGCCCGACCGCTCCCCACCTGCCGCCTCCCCGTCCCCGACGACCAGGACGCCCCCGTCTCCGAATCCGTCCTGCACGGCCTGCGGTCCCTGCTGGCCGAAGCCTGCACCACCGGCCCCGTACTCATCCTCGTCGACGACCTGCAGTGGGCCGACCTCCCCTCCCTGAGCTGGCTCGCCTACCTGGCCCGGCGCCCGCACGGGCTGCGTGCCGCCCTTGTGTGCACCCTGCGCGACGGCGACCCCCGCGCCCAGCACCCGCTCGTCCGCGACCTCGCGGACGCCGCCGACATCCTGCGTCCCGCCCCGCTCTCGCTCGACAGCACCCGGGCCCTGATCCATCACCACCTGGGCGAACCCGCCGACGACAGCTACGCCCACGCCTGCCACGACACCTGCGCAGGCAATCCCCTCTTCCTCCAGTCCGTCCTGCGCGACCTTGCCCAGAGCGGGCACCGCCCCATCGCCGAAAACGTCCACCAGGTCCGCGCGCAGCGCCCTGCCCAGCTCCGCGACCGCCTGGCCGGCTGCCTGTACGCCCAGCCCGGCCCCGTACGCGATCTGGCCGCGGCCATCGCCGCCTTCGGCGACCACTGCGAGCCCGAGCTCGTCCAGCGCCACGCGCGACTGGACGTCATCGGCCACCAGCAGGCCCTGCGCACCCTGCACCACCTCGGTCTGCTCGCCCCCCACGACACCCCGCGCTTCCTTCACCGCGTCGTCCGCGACGCCGTCGAATCCACCCTCACCGTCGCCGAACGCGAACGCTCCCGATACGCCGCGGCCGAACTCCTCCACCAGACCGGCCGCCCCGCCGAACACGTCGCGGACCTGCTGATGGCCGTCACCGCCACCCACCGCCCGTGGGCCGTGGGGATACTGCGGACGGCCGCGGAAGCCGCGCTGCGCCGCGGCGTGCCGAGCACCGCCGCCCGCTACCTGCAACGCGCCCTGCTGGAGAGCACCGCGGGCGACGTCGAGCGCGCCCGCCTGCTGATCGAGCTGGCCGGCGCCGAACGCGGCATCGACCCCGCCGCCTGCGAACGCCACATCAGCCAGGCCGTCCGCCTGCTGCCATCGGCTACCGACCGAGCCGCCGCCACCTTGCGCATCCCACCCAATTTCCTGGGCCAGGCACGCCCCTCGGCGGTGGACCTGCTGCGCCGCGTCTCCGAAGACCTCGGCTCCATGGCGCCGCACCAGGGACGTGCCCGCGACATCGCGCTGCGCCTGGAAGCGCGCCTGTGGCACGCCGGGCACGAGAACCCGACGGAGCTGACCGGTGCGGTGGACCGCCTGCGTGCACTGGGCACCCCGCCCCCCATGGACACCGGCGGCGCCCGCGAACTGGCGGCCGTGCTGACCAACGCGGCGGTTCTCTCGAGTGCTCTGTCGGCAGCGGACGTGGCGACCCTGGCCCAACAGCTCCTGGAACGCGAGCCGGTGACCGGCGCGCGCGCCTGCACCGCACTCCCGCTGGTCGTGGTGGCCCTGTACGCCGCCGACACCGTGCAGGGCATCACCACCCGCCTGTCCTGCGAGCAGCACCGCGACCGCCCGCACGCGGTGGTGCACGCCGAGAACGCCCTGATCCAGCTCGCCCGCGGCCGCCTGACCCAGGCCCGCGAACAGGCCGACCGGGCCGCCGAACTGGCCGACGCGGACTGGCGCGAGCCCACCGCCGCCGTCCGGGCCGCGGTGGCCATGGAAACCGGCGACATCCAGCTGATGGAGAGACTCGTCGACGACGCCGGGCAGCGCTGGCCGGACAGCCTCGCCCTGACGGCCATGCTGCAACTCCTCAAAGCCTCGCTCGACGCCCGCCGCGGCCGCGGCGTCCACGCCCTGGAATCCGCCTTGGCCTGCGGCCGCCAACTGGAGGCGGTCGGCTGGCGCAACTCCGCCCTCTTCCCCTGGCGGCCCCGCGCCATCGTCCTCCACCACCGGCTGGGCCAGCCCGGCCCGGCGCTGGCCCTGGCGGAGGAAGAGCTGGCCTGGGCGCGGCAGTGGGCGGCCCCCGCCGCCCTCGGCCGCGCGCTGCGCCTGAAGGCCCTCCTGTCCGGCGCAGGGGGTGTCCCCGCCCTGCGTGAGTCCGCCGAGGTCCTCCGCACGTCCGCCGGCACGCTCGAACTGGCCCGGACACTCCTGCAGCTGGGTCGCACCCTGGAGGGCGGCAAGGAGTCGAAGGCGGTGCTGCGCGAGGCCGCCGATCTCGCCACCGCCAGCGGCGCCCCCTGGCTGACCGAACGCGCCCACGCGGCCCTGGGAACCGCCGCTCCGAGCGCGGAGGTATCGCTCACCCACAGCGAGCGCAACGTCCTCTCGCTGGTGGGTCGGGGCCTTACCAATCAGGAAATCGCCGGCGAACTCGGGGTGAGCACCCGTGCGGTGGAGAAGCATCTGACGGCGTGTTACCGGAAGTTGGGTGTTTCGGGACGACGCGAGTTGCTGGCAGGCCGAAGCGCGGGCGGGATGCTCGTTTCGCGCTGAGTGTGCCGTGGTGAATGCCCGTTACCTTGCGGCTTACCGGAGTGTTCGGGCGAGGTCAAAAGGGCAGCGGTGCGGGGTGTTCGGGTGACCGAAAGGGCAACGGCGCAGGGTGTTCGGTAGGGCCGAAAGGGCAACGTCGCAGGGTGTTCGGTGGGACCGAAAGGGCAATGGCGTGGGGGACGTTCGGGGGGACCGAAAGGGTGGTGCGGGACCGTACCAAGCGGGGGCGCGACCACAGGTTTAGCGGTGGGGGCCGGGTGAGCGTTGACGCTTGTCCGGATCGCTCCTTAGTGTCGATTGTGTCGGGGGGAACGGAATTCCTTCCCGACTGTCGCCGGGCCCCCTCGGTCCGCCCGGCCCGCTTCGTTCTCCGGATTTCTCTCTCGCTCGATCTCTTTATTGCCTTTGCCGACGGGGGTTGGAAAGGATGTCGGTCCCTTGATGTTTTCTGCTCTGGTGGATGCTCCGCAGTTCTCGACAGGCCCGAGTACGGCCGGCGTGGCGGGACGGCGCGGAGAGCGGCCGCCGTCCGACCGGCCGGGCGTGTGCATGGCCTTATTGGACTCCGAATTGACGATTCGTCAGGCCAACCAGGACTTCTTTCGTCACTTCGCCACCCCCGCCGCGGCCTCCGTCGACGTACTCGCCGCTCCTCCGTCCGAATCCGCCACCACGGCACCCGACGTCTGCGGGCGCAAGTTCCGCGATCTGGTGCACCCCAGTGTGCGGCAGCCGCTCATGGGGCAGTTCGAGCGCCTGCTGAAGGGCCGCCGCGACCGGTTCGCCGCGCACGTGGTGGCGCTGCGGCCGGCAGGTGACGTGTTCACCGGCAGCCTCGCGGCCACCGCCGTGAGCGGCGCCGCCCCCGACCCGGCCTCGGTTCTCGTCGTGATGCGGTCGGGGGAGAGCGAGGAGGACGACGCGGTGGTGGCGCCGCGCAAGAAATTGCTCAGCGAGATCGACGCGCGCATTCTGGAGGGGATCGCAGCGGGTCTGTCCACCATTCCGCTGGCGTCCCGGCTGTATCTCAGCCGGCAGGGCGTGGAGTATCACGTCACCGGACTGCTGCGGAAACTGAAGGTCCCCAACCGCGCGGCCCTGGTCTCCCGCGCGTACGCGATGGGGGTGCTGACGGTGGGGACCTGGCCGCCCCGTGTCATCGAGGACTTCATCAAGTAGCACAGCATTCCCGTGGTCCGCCGGGGGCACCGGCGCGGACGCGCGTTCCAGGGCCCGGCCCGGGGACCCTGGACCGATCCGAAAGAGAGCCCAGGAGACACAAGGCGCCGGGGGTGCCGCAGACACTCTGCGGCGCCCCCGGCGCCTTCGCGTGCGGCCGGCCCCGAGGTCCGCCCGACACTAGGGAATTCCATGGCCGTGCGTGTCGAGACTGGGCGTGTGGCGTGCGGGAAGTCGAGCTGCCTCGGCAGGGCACGCAGATAACTCAGTTGCTGTGGAACAGCCGTCCCCAGTGCCGGATGCCCACATCGAAATCCTCTGCTGTCCACCGTTCTTGAGATGGGTTGGGTCGAACGTGGCGAACATGGACCAGGAACAGAAGCTCCGCGACTACCTGAAGCGGGCCAGCGCCGATCTGCGGCGCTCGCGGCAGCGGGTGGGCGAGCTGGAGGCGACTGCCCGCGAGCCGATCGCGATCGTGGGCATGAGCTGCCGCTTCCCGGGAGGCGTGAGCAGCCCCGAGGAGCTCTGGTCCCTGCTCGTCGCCGACGGGGACGGCATCACGGCATCCCCCGCCGACCGTGGCTGGGAGCTGTCGGCGGACGACGCGGGGGAGTTCTCCGGCGGATTCCTGCACGACGCGGCCGAGTTCGACGCCTCCTTCTTCGGGATCTCGCCCCGTGAGGCGCTCGCCATGGACCCGCAGCAGCGACTGCTGCTGGAGTCCTCCTGGGAAGCCTTCGAGCGGGCCGGCATCGACCCGGCGGCGGTCCGGGGCTCCAGGACGGGCATGTTCGTCGGAGCGATGCCCCAGGAATACCGGGTGGGCCCGGACGACGACGTGCAGGGCTTCGGCCTGACCGGCGCCGCCACCAGCGTCCTCTCGGGCCGGCTCGCGTACTTCTTCGGGGCCGTGGGTCCGGCGGTCACCGTGGACACCGCCTGCTCGTCCTCCCTCGTGTCCCTGCACCTGGCCGCGCACTCCCTGCGCCAGGGCGAGTGCTCCCTGGCGCTGGCCGCCGGCGTCACCGTGATGTCCAGCCCCACCACCTTCGTGGAGTTCAGCCGCCAGGGCGGGCTCTCCGCCGACGGGCGCTGCCGCTCCTTCGCCGATTCCGCCGACGGCACCGGCTGGGCCGAGGGCGTGGGCGTCCTGGTCCTGGAACGCCTCTCGGAGGCCCGCCGCAACGGCCACGAGATCCTCGCCGTCATCCGGGGCTCCGCCGTCAACCAGGACGGCGCCTCCAACGGGCTGACCGCGCCCAACGGCCCCTCACAGCAGCGGGTCATCGAGCAGGCGCTGGTCAGCGCGCGGCTCTCGGCCGACGAGATCGACGCCGTCGAGGCGCACGGCACCGGCACCACCCTGGGCGACCCGGTCGAGGCCCAGGCGCTGCTGGCGACCTACGGGCAGGGCCGCGACGCCGACCGCCCGCTGCTGCTGGGCTCCGTCAAATCCAACCTCGGCCACACCCAGGCGGCGGCCGGCATGGCCGGCGTCATCAAGATGGTGCTGGCCATGCGGCACGGTCTGCTCCCGCGCACCCTCCATGTGGATGCGCCGTCCTCGCACGTCGACTGGACGCAGGGGGCCGTACGCCTGCTCACCGAGCAGGCCCCCTGGCCCCAGGGCGAACGGCCGCGCCGGGCCGGCGTCTCCTCGTTCGGGCTCAGCGGCACCAACGCGCACACGATCCTGGAGGAAGCCCCGGCCGCCCCGGCACCCGAGGCCGGCCAGGAGGGCACGGAGCGGCCGGCCTCGAAGGCCGCGGCGGCGGGCGCCGTCCCGTGGCTCGTCTCAGGGCGCACCCGCGAGGCGTTGCGCGCCCAGGCGGCGCGGCTGCTCGACCACCTCGCGTCCCACCCCCATCTCGCGCCCGTGGACGTGGCCCACTCCCTGGCCACGGCACGCTCCGGCCTGGAGCACCGCGCCGCGTTCACCGCGGCCGACCTGGACCGGGCCCGCGCCGCCCTTACCGCGCTCGCCGACGGCGCGCCGGCCCCGGGCCTGGTGCAGGACACCGCCAGGACGCGGTCCAAGCTCGCCTTCCTCTTCGCCGGACAGGGTTCCCAGCGGCCGGGCATGGGGCGTGAACTGGCCGCCCGCTTCCCCGTCTTCGCCACCGCCCTCGACGAGGTCCTCACCCACCTCGACCAGGGTCTCGAACGGCCCCTGAAAGACGTGCTGTTCGCCGCCGAGGGCACGCCCGAGGCCGCCCTGCTCAACGAGACCGGCTACGCCCAGCCCGCGCTGTTCGCGATCGAGGTCGCGCTGTACCGGCTCGCCGAGTCCTTCGGCATCAAGCCGGACTTCCTCGCCGGGCACTCCATCGGCGAGATCGCCGCGGCACACGTGGCCGGTGTCTTCTCCATGGCCGACGCCGCGGCCCTGGTGTGCGCCCGTGGCCGCCTCATGCAGGCGCTGCCCGAAGGCGGCGCCATGGTCTCCCTCGAAGCGACCGAGGAGGAGGTGCGGCCCCTGCTGGAGGACCGGCAGGACCGCCTCTCGATCGCCGCGGTCAACGGCCCCGCCGCCGTCGTGGTCGCCGGCCGGGCCGACGAGGTCACCGTCACCGCCGAGCACTTCGCCGCACTGGGGCGCAGGACCAAGCGGCTGCGTGTCTCGCACGCGTTCCACTCCCCGCTCATGGAGCCCATGCTGGAGGAGTTCCGTACGGTCGCCTCCCGGCTCACACCGCAGGCGCCCGTGCTCCCGGTGGTCTCCGGCCTGACCGGCACCCTCGCCACGGTGGAGCAGCTGACCTCCCCCGACTACTGGGTGGACCACGCCCGGCACGCCGTACGGTTCGCCGACGCCCTCGCCTGGCTCGACGGCCACGGCGCCGCCACCTTCCTGGAGCTGGGCCCCGACGGCGTCCTGTCCGCCATGGCCCAGACCTGCCTGGACGCGGCCGGCACCGCCGACGGTGCCGACGCCGTCGGCGCCGCTGACGGTGTTTCCGCGACGCTCGCTGTGCTGCGGCCGGGCCGCCCCGAGGCCGATACCCTCACCGCCGCGCTGGCGGGTCTGCACACCCGCGGTGTGGCCGTCCAGTGGGAGCCCTACTTCCAGGGCACCGGTGCACGACGCGCCGACCTGCCCACCTACGCCTTCCAGCGCCGCCGCTACTGGCCCAAGAGCGTGCCCGCGACCGGCGGTGACGTGCGCGCCGCCGGCCTGGGCGCGGCGCACCACCCGCTGCTGACCGCTGCCGTGTCGGTCGCCAATTCCGACGGCTTGCTGTTGACCGGCCGGCTGTCGCAGCGCACCCACCCCTGGCTCGCCGACCACGCCGTGCGCGGCACCGTGCTGCTGCCGGGCACCGCCTTCCTGGAGCTGGCCGTGCGCGCCGGGGACGAGGCCGGCTGCGGCCGGGTGGAGGAACTCACCCTGGCCGCCCCGCTGGTGCTGCCCGAGGAGGGCGGCGTCCAGGTGCAGGTGTGGGTGGGCAGCCCGGACGAGTCGGGCCGTCGCGCCGTGAGCGTCCACTCCCGCCCCGACGGGCCGGAGGAACTCCCCTGGACCCAGCACGCCGTCGGCACCCTCGTCGCCGACGAGCACCGCGTCGGCTTCGACGCCACCGTCTGGCCACCTGCCGACGCGCGCCGGCTGGACCTCGACGGCTTCTACGACCGCATGGCCGACACCGGCTTCGGATACGGCCCCCTGTTCCAGGGCCTGCGCGCCGCCTGGCGCAGCGGCGACGACGTCTACGCCGAGGTGACGCTGCCGGAGACGGGCGGCGCCGACGCCGCTTCGGCCACCTCGTTCGGGATCCACCCGGCCCTTCTGGACGCCGCACTGCACGCCGCCGCCTTCCTCGACCTGGGCGAGCACGCCCGCGGCGGCCTGCCCTTCGCGTGGCAGGACGTGACCCTGCACGCGAGCGGGGCGAGCACGGTCCGCGTGAAGCTGACCCCGGCCGACGACGACGCGGTGGCGATCGCCGTTGCCGACACCACTGGCGCCCCCGTCGCCTCCATCGGCTCGCTGGTCCTGCGCACCATGCCCGACGAGCAGCTGAACCCCACCAACTCCCTTGCCCGTGACGCCCTGTTCGAGCTGCGCTGGACCGAACCGCGCCAGGCCGCACAGGAGGCGCCCGCCCAAGTCGCCGTCCTCGGCCCGGACCTCTTCGGCCTGGAGCGGGCCCTCTCGTCGCCGGACCTCACGGTCACCGCGCTGTCCGGCGCGGACGCCGCCGCCCAGGTCCCCGAGATGGTCCTCGCTCCCGTCGCCGGTTCCGCCGACGACGAGGTCGTCACCTCCGTGCACGCCCGCACCGCCCACGTCCTGGAGCGCCTGCGTACCTGGCTGGCGGACGAGCGCTGCGCCGCGTCCCGGCTGGTCTTCGTCACCCGTGGCGCGGTCGCCACCGACGGCCTGCAGGCGCCGGACCCGGTGGCCGCCGCCGTCTGGGGCCTGGTGCGGGCCGCCCAGAGCGAACACCCCGGCCGCTTCGGACTGTTGGACCTCGACCCCGACACCGCCGAGTCCGCCGCGGAGCCGCTCACGCGGGCCCTGGCCCTCGACGAGCCGCAGATCGCCGTCCGTGGCGCCGCCGTGCTCGCCGCGCGGCTCGCCCGCGCCCAGGCGTCGCCGACCGGAGCGGAGTGGGACCCCGAGGGCACCGTGGTCCTCACCGGGGCCACCGGTGGCCTGGGCCGCACACTGGCCCGGCACCTGGTCGCCGAGCGCGGCGTACGGCACCTGCTGCTCGCCGGCCGCCGCGGCGCCGACGCCGACGGCGCCGGGGAACTCGTGGCCGAACTGGTCGGACACGGCGCGCAGGTGGCCCTCACGGCCTGCGACCTGGCCGACCGGGCCGCCGTACAGCGGCTGCTGGCCGGGGTGCCCGCCGAGCATCCCGTCACCGCCGTCGTGCACTGCGCCGGCGTCCTCGACGACGGCGTGATCGAGTCGCTCACCCCCGAGCGGATCAGCGCCGTCCTGCGACCCAAGGCCGACGCCGTCTGGCACCTCCACGAGGCCACCCGGGACCTGGACCTGGCCGCCTTCGTCGTCTTCTCCTCCCTCTCCGGCACCGTGGGCGCGGCGGGACAGGGCAACTACGCCGCCGCCAACGCCTTCCTCGACGCGCTCGCCCAACTGCGGCGCTTCCAGGGGCTGCCGGGGCAGTCCCTGGCCTGGGGCCCGTGGGCGCCCACCGCCGGAATGACCGGCGGCCTGACGGACGAGGACCTCGACCGCCTGGCCCGTATGGGCACGCCCGCGCTCACCGAGGAACAGGGCATCGCCCTCTTCGACGCGGCCACCGCCACGGACGCCGCCGTCCTGCTGCCGACCCGGTTCGACCTGTCCGTCCTGCGCGTCCAGGGCGAGATACCGCCGCTGTGGAGTGGCCTGATCCGCACCCCGGCCCGCCGCGCGGTGGTCTCGGGCTCGGAGGCCGCCGTCACCCTCGTACAGAAGCTGTCGCCGCTGGCGGAGACCGATCGCCGCGAGGTCGTGCTCGACCTCGTGGCCGGCCAAGTGGCCGCCGTACTCGGGCACTCCAGCACCGCGGACATCGACGCGCGGCGCCCGCTGCGGGAGCTGGGCTTCGACTCGCTGACCGCCGTCGAACTGCGCAACCGGCTCAGCGCGGCCACCGGCCTGCGCACCGCCGCGACGGTCATCTTCGACTACCCGACCGTGGACGCTCTCGCCGCACACCTCCTCGCCGGACTCATGGGCTCCGAGGCCGCCGCCGCGGCCGGTGCCCCCCCGGCCGCCGGCACCGCCACCAGCGACGACCCCATCGTCATCGTCGGCATGGGCTGCCGCTACCCGGGCGGCGTCGCCTCGCCCGAGGACCTGTGGCGGCTGGTCAGCGAGGGCACCGACGCCATCTCGGGCCTGCCCACCGACCGGGGCTGGGACCTGGACGCGCTCTACGACCCGGACCCGGACCGCACCGGCACCTCCTACTCCCGCTTCGGCGGCTTCCTGCACACCGCCGCCGACTTCGACCCCGCCTTCTTCGGCATGAGCCCCCGCGAGGCCCTGGCCACCGACTCCCAGCAGCGGCTGCTCCTCGAAGCGTCCTGGGAGGCCATCGAGCGGGCGGGCATCGACCCGGTGTCCCTGCGCGGCAGCCAGACCGGCGTCTTCGCGGGCGTGATGTACAACGACTACGCCACGGCTCTCTCCGGCGGGCAGTTCGAGGGCCACCAGGGCAGCGGCACCGCCCCGAGCGTCGCCTCCGGACGCATCTCCTACACTCTCGGGCTCGAAGGCCCCGCCGTCACCGTCGACACCGCGTGCTCGTCCTCGCTCGTCGCCATGCACTGGGCGATGCAGGCACTGCGCGCGGGGGAGTGCTCGCTCGCGCTGGCCGGCGGCGTCACGGTCATGTCGACGCCGGGCGCCCTCATCGAGTTCTCCCGCCAGCGCGGACTCTCCCAGGACGGTCGCTGCAAGGCGTTCTCCGACGGCGCCGACGGCGTCGGCTGGGCCGAGGGCGTGGGCGTGCTCGTCCTGGAACGGCTCTCCGATGCCCGCCGCAACGGGCACCGGGTCCTGGCCGTCGTACGCGGCTCCGCCGTCAACCAGGACGGCGCCTCCAACGGCCTCACCGCCCCCAACGGCCCCTCCCAGCAACGGGTGATCCGGCAGGCGCTGGCCGCCGCCGGTCTGTCCGCCACGGACGTCGACGCGGTGGAGGGCCACGGCACCGGCACCACCCTCGGTGACCCCATCGAGGCCCAGGCCCTGCTCGCCGCCTACGGCCAGGACCGCGACGCGCAGAGCCCGCTGCTGCTCGGTTCCGTGAAGTCCAACATCGGCCACACCCAGGCCGCGGCCGGTGTCGCCGGCGTCATCAAGATGGTCATGGCCATGCGCCACGGCACGCTGCCCCGCACCCTGCACGCCGACGAGCCGTCCTCGCACGTGGAGTGGGACTCCGGAGCGGTGCGCCTGCTCACCGAGGAGACGCCCTGGCCGCAGTCCGACCGGCCGCGCCGCGCCGCCGTCTCCTCCTTCGGTTTCAGCGGTACGAACGCGCACCTCATCGTCGAGGAGCCGACGGCCGCTCCCGACCCGCGCGAACAGCCGGCGCTCACCCCGGCCGTCGTGCCCTGGACGCTGTCGGGCAGGAGCCGGGCGGCGCTGCGGGACCAGGCCGCCCGCCTGCGGTCCTTCCTCGACGAGCGCCCCGCCCTCGACCCGGCCGACGTGGCGCTCTCCCTCGCCACCACCCGCTCGGCCTTCGACCAGCGCGCCGTCGTCACCGGTGACCGCGACGAACTGCTGGCCGCGCTGGCCCACCTGGCCGCCGACCGCCCCGCCGCCGCGCTCACCGAGGGCGAGATCGGCGGGACCAGGAAGCTGGCCGTGCTGTTTGCCGGCCAGGGCAGCCAGCGCCCCGGCGCGGGCCGTGAACTCGCCGCCCGCTTCCCCGCGTTCGCCCAGGCACTCGACGAGGTGACCGCGGCCCTCGACCCGCACCTGGACCGTCCCCTCAAGGACATCCTGTTCGCCCCGGAGGACAGTCCCGAGGCGGCGCTGCTGGAGCGCACCGAGTGGACCCAGCCCGCCTTGTTCGCCATCGAGGTCGCGCTCCACCGGCTGCTGTGCACCTGGGGGATACGCCCCGACGTCCTGCTGGGCCACTCGGTCGGAGAGATCGCCGCCGCGCACGTCGCGGGCGTCCTCTCGCTCCCCGACGCGGCCCGCCTGGTCACCGCGCGGGGCCGGCTGATGCAGGCACTGCCCGCCGGCGGCGCCATGATCTCCCTGGAGGCCACCGAGGACGAGGCCGCACCGCTGCTCGCCGGGCGCGAGCACGAGGTGTCCCTCGCCGCCGTCAACGGCCCCCGCGCCGTCGTCGTCGCCGGAGACCTGGCCGCGGCCGAGGAGATCGCCGCCCACTTCGCCGCACAGGGCCGCAAGACCAAGCGCCTGAAGGTCAGCCACGCCTTCCATTCGCCGCTCATGGAGCCCGCCCTCGACGCCCTGCGCGAGGTCGCCGCACAGCTCACCTACGGCGCGCCGGAGAAGACCGTCATCTCCGGCCTCACCGGACGGCCCGCCACCGACGACGAACTGCGCTCCCCGGAATACTGGGTCGCGCACGCGCGCGGCACCGTCCGCTTCGCCGACACCGTGCGTGCCGCGCAAGCGTGCGGCGCCGGCACCTTCCTCGAACTCGGCCCCGACAGCGCGCTGTCGGCCCCCGCCCAGGACACCCTGGGCGAGGACACGGACGCGGACTTCGTCGCGCTGCTGCGCGCCGGGCGCGGCGAGGAACGCTGCGCGGCCACCGCCCTGGCCCGCCTGCACGTACGCGGCACGGCCGTCGACTGGCCCGCATACCTCGCCGGCACCGGGGCACGCACGGTCGACCTGCCCACCTACGCCTTCCAGCACGAGCGCTACTGGCCCGAGCCGGCCTCGGCCGGTCTCGCGCAGGCCGCCGCCGACCCCGCGGACGCCGAGCTGTGGGGCGCCGTCGAACGCGGCGACGCCGCGGAGCTTGCCGCGCTCCTGGGGCTGCGCGACGAACAGCACGCCTCCCTGTACGCGCTGCTGCCCGCACTGTCGTCCTGGCGACAGCACCGGCAGGAGAAGGCGCTGCTGGACTCCACCCGCTACCGCGTCGCCTGGCGGCCCGTGAAGGCGAGCGCCGCGCCCGTACTCGAAGGCACCTGGCTGCTCGTCACCGCCGACGGCATCGACAGCGCCGAGATCCTTGACGCACTGCGCGGCCACGGCGCCCAGTTCGAGCCCCTCGTCCTGGACGCCGCCTGCCTCGACCGCGCCCACCTCGCCGACCGGCTCGCCGCCGTACGCGATCAGGACCGGCCCCTGACCGGCGTGCTGTCCCTGCTCCCGTTGGCCGACCGGCCCGGGACCGAGGCCGGCGCCCAGCCGCCCACCGGGCTCGCGCTGAGCCTCGTCCTGACCCAGGCGCTCGCCGACACCGACCTCGCCGCACCGCTGTGGACCCTGACCCGCGGCGCCGTCACCACCGGCTCCGGCGATCCGCTCACCAACCCGCTCCAGGCGGCGGTCTGGGGCCTGGGCCGGGTCGCCGCCCTGGAGCACCCGCAGCTGTGGCGCGGCCTGATCGACCTGCCGCCCGCCCTCGACGCGCCCACCACCCAACACCTCGTCAGCGCCCTCGCGGCACAGGACGGCGAGGACCAGATCGCCATCCGCGCCACCGCGGCTCTCGGCCGGCGCCTGGTCCGCCACCCGCAGGCCGAACTGCCCCCGGCCGACGCGTTCACCGCGCGCGGCACCGTGCTCGTCACCGGCGGCACCGGAGCGCTCGGCGCCGAGGTCGCGCGCTGGCTCGCCCGCAGCGGCGCCGACCACCTCCTGCTCACCAGCCGCCGCGGCCCCGACGCCCCCGGCGCCAGTGAACTGGCCGCAGAAATTGAGGAGTTGGGCGCCCGCGTCACCCTCGCAGCCTGCGACACCGCCGACCGCGCCGCACTCGCCGCGCTGCTGGACTCCGTACCGGACGAGCACCCGCTGACCGGCGTCGTGCACGCGGCCGGTGTCGGCCAGGCGACCGCGCTCGCCGACACCCCGCTGGCGGACGCCGCACAGGCGATGGCCGCCAAGCTGCTCGGCGCGGCCCATCTCGACAGCCTCCTGGACGGCCACGACCTGGACTTCTTCATGCTGGTCTCCTCGATCGCCGGAGTGTGGGGCAGTGCGGGACAGAGCGCCTACGGCGCCGCCAACGCCTACCTCGACGCCCTCGCCGAGCACCGCGCGGCCCGCGGCCTGCCCGCCACCTCCGTCGCCTGGGGCCCCTGGGCCGAGGCCGGCATGGCCACCCACGAGGCCGTCACCGACGAACTGCACAAGCGCGGGCTGCGCTTCCTGACGCCCGCGACCGCCCTCGCCGAACTGCGGCGCGCCGTCGTCCACAAGGACGTCACCGTCACGGTCGCCGACATCGACTGGGAGCGCTACCACCCCGTCTTCACCTCCACCCGCCGCAGCGCCCTCTTCGACGAACTGGCCGAGGTCCAGGCCCTCGTACGCGCCGAGGGCGTGAGCGCCGCGCCCGAATTCGCCGCGCGCCTGCGGGGCCTGGACGAGGACGAGCAGCAGCGGCTGCTGGCCGACCTGGTGCGGGCCGAGGCGGCCATCGCCCTCGGCCACGACTCCGCGGACGCCATCTCGGAGCGGCGCGCCTTCCGTGACGCCGGCTTCGACTCGCTGACCGCCGTGGAGCTGCGCAAGCGGCTGGCCGCCCTCACCGGCCTGGCCCTGCCCGCCACCCTCGTCTTCGACTACCCGACTCCCGCCACCCTCGCCCGCCACCTGCGCGAGGAACTTCTGGGCACCGGCGGCGACCCGGCCGCTCCCGCGGCCGCGGCGGCATCATCGGGCCGCTTCGACGAGCCCATCGCCATCGTCGGCATGAGCTGCCGCTTCCCCGGCGGCGTCCGCTCCCCGCAGCAGTTCTGGGAGCTGGTCTCCCAAGGCGTCGACGCGATCACCGACTTCCCCGTCAACCGCGGCTGGGACACCGGCCTCCACCACCCCGACCCGGACAACCCCGGCACGACGTACTCCAGCCAGGGCGGATTCCTGCACGACGCGGGCGAGTTCGACGCCTCCTTCTTCGGCATCTCGCCACGCGAGGCACTGTCGATGGACCCCCAGCAGCGACTGCTGCTGGAGACCACCTGGGAGGCGTTCGAGTACGCCGGTATCGACCCCACCACCGTCCACGCCACCCCGACCGGCACCTTCATCGGCTCCACCTACCAGGAGTACGGGTTCGGCGTCGAGGACGGCTCCGCCGGCCACCTGGTGACCGGCACCAGCCCCAGCGTGCTCTCCGGCCGCCTGGCCTACCTCTTCGGCCTCGAAGGACCGGCGGTCACCGTCGACACCGCCTGCTCCTCGTCCCTGGTCGCCCTGCACCTGGCCTGCCAGTCGCTGCGCAACGGCGAGAGCTCCCTCGCGCTCGCCGGCGGCGCGACCGTGATGACCAACCCCAACCCGTTCGTCGCCTTCAGCCGGCAGCGGGCCCTGGCCGGCGACGGCCGCTGCAAGGCGTTCTCCGACGGCGCCGACGGCATGACCCTCGCCGAAGGCGTCGGCATCCTCGTCCTGGAGCGCCTCTCGGACGCCCAGCGCAACGGCCACGAGATCCTCGCCGTCGTCCGCGGTTCCGCCATCAACCAGGACGGCGCCTCCAACGGCCTGTCCGCCCCCAACGGCCCCTCCCAGCAGCGCGTCATCCGCCAGGCCCTGGCCAACTCGGGGCTCGCCCCGGCGGACATCGACGCCGTCGAGGCCCACGGCACCGGCACCGCCCTCGGCGACCCCATCGAGGCCCAGGCCCTGCTCGCCGCCTACGGCCAGGACCGCGCGCCGGACAACCCGCTGCTGCTGGGCTCCGTGAAGTCCAACATCGGCCACACCCAGTCGGCGGCCGGCGTCGCCGGCGTCATCAAGATGGTGCTGGCCCTGCGCCAGGGAGAGCTGCCGCGCACCCTGCACGCGGACACCCCCTCCAGCCACATCGACTGGACGCCCGGCACCCTCGCCCTGCTGAACCGACCCGCCCACTGGCCCGAGGGCGAGCACCCGCGCCGCTGCGCGGTCTCCTCCTTCGGCATCAGCGGGACCAACGCCCATACCATCCTCGAAGAGGCCCCCCGCCCGAACGAGGCGACCCCCGCGCCGTCGGCGCCCCCGGCCGGTGACGCCCTCCCCTGGGTGCTGTCCGCCCGGACCCCGGGTGCGCTGCGCGCCCAGGCGGCCCACCTCGCCGCCCACCTCGACGGCGAGCAGGCACCCGGTGCGCTGGACGTCGCCCACAGCCTGGTGGCCTCGCGCACCCTCTTCGACCACCGCGCCGTCGTCGTCGGCACCGACGACCGGACCCGCCGGACAGCCCTGAACGCCCTCGCCACCGGCGGCTCCGCCCCCGGCGTCGTCCAGGGCACGGCCGACACCGACGGCAAGACCGTCTTCGTCTTCCCCGGCCAGGGCTCCCAGTGGGTCGGCATGGGAGCGCGGCTCCTCGAGGAGTCCCCGGTCTTCGCCGAGCGCCTGACCGAATGCGCCACCGCCCTCTCGGAGTTCGTCGACTGGTCCCTGCTCGACGTGCTGCGACAGACGGAAGGCGCGCCGACCCTGGACCGCGTCGACGTCGTCCAGCCCGCCTCCTTCGCCGTCATGGTGTCGCTGGCCGCGCTGTGGTCCTCCCACGGCATCACCCCCGACGCCGTGGTCGGCCACTCCCAGGGTGAGATCGCCGCGGCCGCCGTCGCCGGAGCGCTCTCCCTGGAGGACGCGGCCCGCGTCGTCGCGCTGCGCAGCCAGGCCATCGCCCGCGGGCTGGCCGGATCCGGCGGCATGCTGTCGGTTCCGCTGCCCGTCGCCGACGTCGAACAGCGCCTCGCCGGGACCGCCGGGTACCACGACCTGTCGATCGCCGCCGTCAACGGCCCCCGGTCCGTCGTCGTCTCCGGTGCCGTCGCGCCGCTGGACGCCCTGCAGGCCGAGCTGGTCGGCGAGGACATCCGCGCCAAGCGCATCGCCGTGGACTACGCCTCGCACTCCGCGCAGGTCGAGAGGGTGCGGGACGAACTGCACAGCGTCCTCGCACCGGTGCGCCCGCGCGTCGCGCAGGTGCCCTTCTTCTCGACGGTGACCGGCGACTGGCTGGACACGACCGTCATGGACGCCGACTACTGGTACACCAACCTGCGGCAGACCGTCCGCTTCCGGCCCGCCATCGGCGAACTCCTGGCCCAGGGCCACCACTTCTTCATCGAGGTCAGCTCCCACCCGGTACTCGCCATGGGTATCCAGGCGACCGCCGAGGAAGCCGGCGGCGCGGCCGTGGTGCTCGGCACGCTCCGGCGCGACGCGGGTGGTACCGACCGCTTCCTGACGTCCCTCGCCGAGGCCTTCGTACGGGGTGCGAGCGCCGACTGGGCCGGTGTCCTCGCCGACACCGGCGCCCGCCGCGTGCCGCTGCCCACGTACGCCTTCCAGCGCGAGCACCTGTGGGCGATCCCGGACCGGTCCCAGGACCGGCCCGCAGCGGACCCCGCGGACGCGGAGTTCTGGACGGCGGTCGAGGAGGAGGACGTCGAAGCGCTCGCCTCCAGCCTGCGCCTGGACCGCACCTCCCTGGCCCCGGTCCTCCCGGCCCTCTCGCACTGGCGCAAGCGCCGCCGCGACCTGTCCACGGTGGACTCCTGGCGTTACCACGCCACGTGGAAGCCGCTGACCGGTCTGCCCACGGCGGCCCTGACGGGCACCTGGCTCGTCGTCGCCCCCGAGGGGGCCGACACCGACGCCCTCACCGGTGTCCTCGCCGCCCACGGCGCCCACCCGCGCACCCTCGTCCTGGACGACGCCTGCGCCGACCGCGCGACCCTGGCCGCGCACCTGACCGACCTCGGCGACGCGGCGGACCTCGCGGGCGTGGTGTCCCTGCTGGCCGCGGCCGAGGGGACGAGCGCCACGCATCCGGCGCTCACCCGCGGGCTCGCCCTGACCCTCGCGCTCGTCCAGGCACTCGGCGACGCCGGAGTCGACGCACCCCTGTGGTGCCTGACCCAGGGAGCCGTCTCCACCGGCCGCGCGGATCGGCTGACCCACCCCGACCAGGCCCAGATCCTCGGCCTCGGCTGGACCGCGGCGCTCGAACACCCGCAGCGCTGGGGCGGCCTGGTCGATCTGCCCGAGCGGCTCGACCAGCGGGCCGGAGAGCGGCTCGCCGCCGTCCTGACCGGCCGCAGTGGCGAGGACCAACTCGCCCTGCGCGCCTCGGGTGTCCTCGCCCGCCGCGTCGTCCGCGCCGCCGGTGCCACCCCGGCCCCGGCACACCCCTGGACGCCGAGGGGCACCACCCTCGTCACCGGCGGCACCGGCACCCTCGCCCCGCACCTGGCCCGCTGGCTCGCCCAGCAGGGCGCCGAGCACATCGTGCTGACCAGCCGCCGCGGCCCGGCAGCGCCCGGCGCCGACGAACTCGTCCAGGAACTGGCCGAGTCCGGCTGCGAGGCCGGCGCCGTCGCCTGCGACCTGACCGACCGCGACGCGGTCGCCCGGATGCTCGCCGACCTCGCGGCCGAGGGCCGTACCGTACGTACCGTCGTCCACACCGCCGTCACCATCGAGCTCGCGACGCTGGACGAGACGACTCCCGACGACTTCGCGAAGGTCATGGACGCCAAGGTCACCGGCGCCCGGCACCTGGACGAACTCCTCGGCGACGACCTCGACGCCTTCGTCCTGTACTCCTCCACCGCCGGAATGTGGGGCAGCGGCGCCCACGCCGCCTACGTCGCCGGCAACGCCTATCTGAACGCCCTGGCCGAACACCGCCGCGCCCGCGGCGCCCACGCCACCGCCGTCTCCTGGGGCATCTGGGCCGACGACCTCAAGCTCGGCCGCGTCGACCCCGGCCAGATCCGCCGCAGCGGACTGGTCTTCATGGACCCCCAGCTGGCCCTCACCGGCCTGCGGAAGGCCCTCGACGACGACGAGACGGTCCTGGCCGTCGCGGACGTGGACTGGGAGCGCTACTACCCCGTCTTCACCGCCGCCCGGCCCACGCCGCTCTTCGAGGACCTGCCCGAAGTCCAGCGGCTCGACGAGAACACCACCAACGTCGCGGACTCCGGAAGCGAGTTCGCCACCCGGCTCCTCGGGTTGGCCGCTGCCGAGCAGGACCGCCTGCTGCTGGACCTGGTCCGCACCGAGGCGGCCACCGCACTCGGTCACGCCTCACCCGATGTGCTCTCCGAACAACGCGCCTTCCGCGACGTCGGCTTCGACTCGCTGACCGCCGTCGACCTGCGCAACCGGATCGCCACCGTGACCGGGCTCGCCCTGCCGAGCACCATGGTCTTCGACTACCCCAACCCGCTCGCACTCGTCGCCTTCCTGCGCGAGTCCGTCGTCGGGTCCAACACCGGCACCACCGTCACCACCACGAACACCGCCGTCGCCGACGACGAGCCCATCGCCATCATCGGCATGAGCTGCCGCTACCCCGGTGGCGTCGGCTCGCCGGAGGACCTGTGGCGCCTGGTCGCCGAGGGCGGCGACGCCACCGGCGAGTTCCCCACCGACCGCGGCTGGGACGCCGAGGGGCTCTACGACCCCGACCCCAACCGGACCGGACACACCTACTCGACCCGGGGCGGTTTCCTCCACGACGCCGCCGACTTCGACGCCTCCTTCTTCGGCATCTCGCCCCGCGAGGCCCTGGCCATGGACCCCCAGCAGCGGCTGCTGCTGGAGACCTCCTGGGAGGCGATGGAGCGCGCCGGGATCGACCCCGCCACCCTGCGCGGCAGCAGCACCGGCACGTTCATCGGCGCCAGCTACCAGGACTACGGAGCCTCCGGCGCGAGCCCGGAGGGCGCCGAGGGACATCTGATCACCGGCACCATCTCCAGCGTCCTGTCCGGCCGGCTCTCCTACACCTACGGCTTCGAGGGCCCGGCCGTCTCCCTCGACACCGCCTGCTCCTCGTCCCTGGTCGCCCTGCACCTGGCCTGCCAGTCGCTGCGCAACGGCGAGAGCTCCCTGGCCGTCGCGGGCGGCGTCAGCATCATGTCCACGCCCGGCGCGTTCGTCGGCTTCAGCCGGCAGCGCGCGATGGCGGCCGACGGCCGCTGCAAGGCGTACTCCGACCAGGCCGACGGCATGAGCCTGGCCGAGGGCGTCGGCCTCCTCCTCGTCGAGCGGCTCTCCGACGCACGCCGCAACGGGCACCAGGTCCTGGCCGTCATCCGGGGCTCCGCGGTCAACCAGGACGGCGCCTCCAACGGACTGACCGCGCCCAACGGCCCGTCCCAGCAGCGCGTCATCCGCCAGGCCCTGGCCAACGCCAACGTGGACCCCGACGGCATCGACGTCATCGACGGACACGGCACCGGCACCGCCCTCGGCGACCCCATCGAGGCGCAGGCCCTGCTGGCCACCTACGGCCAGAGCCGCGACCCGGAACACCCGCTGCTGCTGGGCTCGGTCAAGTCCAACATCGGCCACACCCAGATGGCGTCCGGCGTCGCCAGCGTCATCAAGATGGTCATGGCCATGCGCCACGCCACCGTGCCGCGGAGCCTGCACATCGACCGGCCCTCCTCGCACGTCGACTGGACCTCCGGCGCCATCCAGCTGCTCACCGAGCCGCTCGTCTGGCCGAGCACCGGACACCCGCGCCGCGCGGGCGTCTCCTCCTTCGGACTCAGTGGCACCAACGTCCACACCATCCTCGAACAGGCCCCGGAGGACCGGTCCGAGGCCGACGAGGCGGGCCCCGCCACCGCACCGGCCCGCCCGGCCGACCCCACCCCCGTACCCCTGGTCCTGTCCGGACGCACCGAAGCGGGCCTGCGCGCCCAGGCCGGACGGCTCCTGACCCACCTTGCCGACCACCCCCACCTCCCGCTCACCGACCTGGCCTTCTCCCTCGCCGCCTCCCGGGCCGCCCTGGAGCACCGCGCGGCCGTCGTCACCGACGACCCCGACGTCCTCACCCGCGCCCTGACCGCGCTGCGCGACGCGACCCCCGACGGCGGACTGCTCACCGGCCGCCCGGACGGCGGCCGGCTGGCGTTCCTCTTCACCGGCCAGGGCAGCCAGCGCCCCGGAATGGGCCGCGAGCTCTACGACCGCCATCCGGTCTACGCCCAGGCACTGGACGCCGTCCTGGCCCGCTTCGACCTCGAACTCGACCGCCCGCTGCGGGAGATCCTCTTCGCCGACCCCGGCACCCCCGAGGCCGCGCTGCTGGACGACACCGGCTACACCCAGCCCGCCCTCTTCGCCCTCGAAGTGGCGCTGTTCCGGCTCGCCGAGTCCTGGGGCCTGCGCCCCGACTACGTCGCGGGCCACTCCATCGGCGAGTTCGCCGCCGCGCACGCCGCCGGAGTCCTCTCCCTGGAGGACGCCTGCACCCTGGTCGCCGCCCGCGGCCGGCTGATGGCCGCTCTGCCCTCGGGCGGCGCCATGGCCTCCGTCCAGGCCACCGAGGACGAGGTGGCCGCCGCGCTCGCCCCGTACGAGGGACGGGCCTCGGTCGCCGCCGTCAACGCCCCGGCATCCCTGGTGGTCTCGGGCGACGAGGACGCGGTCCTCGCCGTGGCGGCCCACTTCCAGAAGCTCGGCCGCCGCACCAAGCGACTGCGCGTCAGCCACGCCTTCCACTCGCCGCACATGGACCCGATGCTGGCGGACTTCGCCCGCGTCGTCGGCTCCGTCACCTGCCACGCACCCACCGTGCCGCTGGTGTCCACCGTCACCGGCGGACTCCTGACGCACGAAGAGCTCGACGCGCCGGAGTACTGGACCGGACAGGTCCGCGGCACCGTCCGCTTCGCGGACGCCGTACGGTTCCTCACCGACCACGGTGCGACGACCTTCTTCGAGCTCGGCCCGGACGCCGTACTCAGCGGCACGGTGCGCGAGAGCCTCGGTGAACATGCCGATGCCCATACGGCCACCGCCGTCCCGGCACTGCGCCGCGACCGGCCCGAGGCCTCCGCGCTCACCACGGCACTGGCCCGGCTGCACCTCCATGGGGTACCGGTCGACTGGGACACCGTGTTCGCGGGCAGCGGCGCCCGCCGCGTGGACCTGCCCACCTACCCCTTCCAGCGCGAGCGGTTCTGGCCCGAGGCGGCCGGCGAAGCCGCCGCACCCGCACACCCCGCCGACGCGGCGGACGCAGAGTTCTGGTCGGCCGTCGAGCGCGCGGACCTCGAGTCCCTGGGTTCCTCGCTGGACCTGGACGACGACACGCTCACCGCCGTGGTGCCCGCCCTCTCCTCCTGGCGGCGCAAGAGCCGGGAGCGTTCCACCGTCGACGGCTGGCGCTACCGGGCCACCTGGAAGCCCCTCACCGGCACGACCGGTGGCGGACGCCCGACCGGGACCTGGCTGGTGCTCGCCCCGGCCGACGGCGAGCGGGCCTGGCTCGACTCCGTCGCCGGCGCCCTGGGCACCGACTCCGTACGGGTCGAGGTCACCGCCCCGCAGCGCCGGGACCTGGCCGACCGGCTGGGTGAACTGGTCGCCGAACACGGTGAGTTCGCAGGTGTCCTGTCGCTGCTGGCGACGGCCGGTGAAGGAGCCGATGACGCAGCGACCGAGGGCCTGCTGCTGACGGCGACCGCCGTCCAGGCCCTGGGCGACGCGGGCATCGAGGCCCCGCTGTGGTGCGTGACGCGCACCGCCGTGGCCGTGGACCGGGCCGAACACCCGGCCCGGCCCACCCAGTCCGCCGTCTGGGGCCTGGGCAGAGTGGCCGCACTGGAGCACCCGGAGCGCTGGGGCGGCCTCATCGACCTCCCCGACGAGCTCGACGGGACCGCCCTGCGCCGCCTGGCCGCCGTCCTCGCCGACAGCGGTGGCGAGGACCAGCTCGCCATACGCACCACCGCGACCTTCGTCCGTCGCCTGGCACACCACCGAGCCGCACCGGCCCCCGAGGCGGCCGCGTTCCCCGAGTTCCGCCCCACCGGCACCGTGCTCGTCACCGGCGGCACCGGCGCCCTCGGCGGCCACGTCGCCCGATGGCTGGCCGACGCGGGCGCCCAGCACCTGCTGCTGGTCAGTCGCCGGGGCGCCGACGCCCCCGGCGCCGGTGAACTGGCCGCGCAGATCGAGGACGCGGGCGCACAGGTCACCATCGCGGCGTGCGACACGGCCGACCGTGCCGCGCTCAACGCCGTACTGGCCGCCTCGATCCCCGACGAGCACCCGCTCACCGCGGTGTTCCACACCGCCGGCACCGTCGACGACGGCACCCTGGACACGCTCACTCCCGAGCAGTTCGCCTCCGTCCTGCGGGCCAAGGTCAGCGCCACCCTCAATCTGCACGAGGCGACCCGCGGCCAGAACCTGACCGCCTTCGTGCTCTTCTCCTCCGTTGCCGGCACCTTCGGCGCACCCGGACAGGGCAACTACGCCGCCGCCAACGCCTTCCTGGACGCCTTCGCCGAACACCGCCGCGCCCACGGCCTGCCCGCGACCTCGCTGGCCTGGGGCCCCTGGGCCGAGACCGGAATGGCGGCCGACGGCACCGGCATCCAGGACCGCGTCCGCCGCGGCGGCTTCACCCCCATGGCGCCCCCACTCGCCCTCACCGCCCTGCGGCAGGCGATCGAGCACGATGCCACGACGCTGACGCTCGCGGACATCGACTGGCAGCGATACGCGGACGTGTTCGCCGTGACGCGCCCCAGCCCCTTCATCGGCGACCTGCCCGAACTGCAACGGGCCACGCGGCCCGCCGGGACACCGGAAGCCGCCCTGGGGGCACCCGCTCTGCGCCAGCGCCTCGCCGGGCTCTCCCCGGCCGCGCGCCCGCGCTTCGTCCTGGATCTGGTACGCACCCAGGTGGCGGCGGTCCTCGGACACACCGGCACCACGGCCATCGGCGCCGAACGCGCCTTCAGCGACCTCGGGTTCGACTCGCTGACCACCGTCGAACTGCGGAACATCCTCATGGCCACCACCGGCCTGAAGCTGCCCGCGACCCTCGTCTACGACCACCCGACCCCGACCGCCCTCGCCGACTTCCTGCTCGCCGAACTCCTGGGCGCCCTGCCCGAGTCCGGCACCGGCACCCCGGCCCTCACCGGCCGCACCGCGGACGACGACCCCATCGCCATCGTCGGCCTGAACTGCCGCTTCCCCGGCGGCGTACGGTCCCCCGAGGACCTCTGGCAGCTGCTGAGCCGTGGCGAGGACGCGATCGGCGGGTTCCCCGCGGACCGCGGCTGGGACCTCGACGCCCTCGCCCGCGGCGCCTCCGCCACCCTCGAGGGCGGATTCCTCGACGGCGTCGGCCTCTTCGACGCCCCCTTCTTCGGCATCGCGCCCCGCGAGGCGCTGGCCATGGACCCCCAGCAGCGGCTGCTGCTGGAGACCTCCTGGGAGGCGTTCGAGCGCGCCGGAATCGACGCGACCACCCTGCGCGGCAGCCGCACCGGCGTCTTCGTCGGCACCAACGGCCAGGACTACGCCACGCTCCTGCGCCAGGGCACCGCCGACGTACGCGGCCATGTCGCCACCGGCAACACCGCCAGCGTCATGTCCGGCCGCCTCTCCTACGCCTTTGGCCTGGAGGGCCCGGCCGTCACCGTCGACACCGCCTGCTCGTCCGCCCTGGTCGCCCTGCACATGGCCGCCAACGCCCTGCGCAACGGCGAGTGCACCCTCGCACTGGCCGGCGGCGTCTCGGTCATGTCCAGCCCCGACTCCTTCACCGAGTTCACGGTCCAGGGCGGGCTGGCCCCCGACGGACGGTGCAAGCCGTTCGCCGACGCGGCCGACGGGACGAGCTGGTCCGAGGGCGTGGGCGTCCTCCTCCTGGAACGCCTCTCCGACGCGCGCCGCAACGGCCACGACGTATGGGGCATAGTGCGCGGCACCGCCGTCAACCAGGACGGCGCGTCCAACGGACTGACCGCGCCCAGCGGACGGGCCCAGCAGCGCGCCATCCGCCAGGCCCTCGCCGACGCCGACCTCGCCCCCGCCGACGTCGATGTCGTCGAGGCCCACGGCACCGGCACCACCCTCGGCGACCCCATCGAGGCACACGCCCTCATCGCCGCCTACGGACCGGACCGGCAGCGCCCGCTGCTGCTCGGCGCCGTCAAGTCGAACCTGGGCCACACCCAGGCCGCCGCCGGAGTCGCCGGCACCATCAAGGTGCTCCTGGCGATGCGCCACGGCGTCCTGCCCGAGACCCTGCACCTCGACTCCCCGTCCTCGCACGTCGACTGGACGGACGGCACGGTCTCGCTCATCACCGAGCGGCAGACCTGGCCCGAGACCGGGCACGCCCGGCGGGCCGGCGTCTCCGCCTTCGGCGTCAGCGGCACCAACGCGCACGTCATCATCGAGCAGGCGCCGGACGCCGAGGAGCCGGTGGCACCGGAGCCCACCACGGTGCCGGGCATCGTGCCCTGGCCGGTGTCGGGCAAGTCCGAGGCCGCGCTGGCGGCACAGATCGAGCAGGTCTCGGCGCTGAGCGGCCCGTCACCGGTCGACGTGGGCCACTCCCTCGCCACCGGCAGGGCGTCGTTCGCCCACCGTGCGGTCCTCGCGGCTGACGGAGAGGGCGTACGGGAACTCGCACGCGGCGTCGCCCAGGAAGCCGACGGAAAGCTCGCGGTGTTGTTCTCGGGTCAGGGTGCGCAGCGAGTGGGGATGGGTCGGGAGTTGTACGGCCGGTTCCCGGTGTTCGCCGAGGCGTTGGATGCGGTGCTGGCGCACTTCGATGCCGGGTTGCGGGATGTGATCTTCGGTGATGCGGAGGGCCTGGACGAGACCGGGTTCACTCAGCCGGCGCTGTTCGCCGTCGAGGTGGCGCTGTTCCGGCTGGTGGAGTCCCTGGGTGTGCGGCCCGACTTCGTGGCCGGGCATTCGATCGGCGAGATCGCGGCGGCGCAGGTGGCCGGGGTGTTCTCGCTGGCGGACGCGTGTGCGCTGGTGGCGGCTCGGGCGCGGCTGATGCAGGCCCTCCCGGCCGGTGGCGCGATGGTGGCCGTCCAGGCCGCCGAGGATGAGGTCAGGCCGCGTCTGGTGGACGGTGTCTCGATCGCTGCGGTCAACGGTCCGGAGTCGGTGGTGATCGCGGGAGAGGAGTCCCCTGTTCTGCGGGTCGCCGGAGAGCTGGCGGCCGAGGGGCGCAAAACCCAGCGCCTGTCGGTGAGCCACGCCTTCCACTCGCCGTTGATGGAGCCGATGCTGGAGGAGTTCCGGCGGGTGGCCGAGGGGCTGTCGTACGAGGCTCCGCAGGTCCCGATCGTCTCGAACGTGACGGGGCGGTCGGCCGCCGCGGAGCTGGTGTGCTCGCCCGATTATTGGGTGCGGCATGTGCGGGAGACCGTGCGGTTCGCCGATGGCGTGCGGGCGCTCGAGGCCGAAGGCGCTTCGGTCTTCCTGGAGTTGGGTCCCGATGGCGTGCTGACGGCGATGGCCCAGCACACCCTGGACGGCACCGCGACCGCCGTTCCGGCCCTGCGCAAGGACCGGCCCGAGGAGACCGCCCTGCTCACCGCCCTGGCCCACCTGCACGTCGCGGGCGTCGGGGTGGACTGGAGCGCATGGTTCGCCGGTGCCGGCGCCCGCCGAGTCGACCTGCCCACCTACCCCTTCCAGCAGGAGTGGTACTGGCCGGACGCGGCGCCCGCAGGACACCTGCAGGACGGCCCGCAGGATCCCGTGGACGCGGAGTTCTGGGACGCGGTGGAGCGCGAGGACCTCTCGTCGCTCTCGGACAGCCTCGCACTGGACGACGCCGCGCTGTCGGCGCTCGTCCCCGCCCTGTCCGCCTGGCGCCGCAAGCGCGTCGAGCGCTCGACCGTCGACGGCTGGCGCTACCACGTCACCTTCAAGCCGCTGACCGGCACCGCGCCCGGCACCCTCGCCGGACCGTGGCTGGCGCTCGTCCCGACGGGCGGCGCCGACGACGAGTGGACCGCCGCCGTACTCGCGGCCCTCGGCGAGTCCGCCGTCACCGTCGAAGCCGACCCGACCGACCGTGTCGCGCTCACCGGACTGCTCGCCGAACTCGGCTCCCGGGAAGGTGAGTTCACGGGAGTGGTCTCCCTGCTCGCGGCCTCGTATGCGGACGCCCTCCCCGCCGGACCGGCATGGCCGGACGAGGCGGTGGCGGCACTGGCGGACGCCGGAATCGACGCCCCGCTGTGGTGCGTCACCCGCGACGCGGTGTCGGTGGGCCGCTCGGAGACCGAGGTCGGCGTCGCCCAGGCGGCGGTGTGGGGGATCGGCAGGGTCACGGCCCTGGACCACCCGGACCGCTGGGGCGGCCTGGTCGACATACCGCAGGTGCTCGACCGGCGCTCGGCCGAAAGGCTCCGCGCCGTACTGTCCGGCACCGGCGACGAGGACCAGGTGGCGCTGCGACCCTCCGGCGTCTTCGGGCGACGGCTGGTGCGCGCCACGGACGACACCCCCGTGACCCCGTGGCAGCCGACCGGCACGGTCCTCATCGTCGGCCCGGCGTCCGGAACCGGCGGACACTGCGCCCGCTGGCTCGCCGAACAGGGCGCCCGGCACCTGGTGCTGGCCGACCCCGCCGCATCCGACACGGCGTGGCTGCGCGACGAACTCGACGCCCTGGGCGTGCCGTTGACGGTGCTCGACTGCGCACCGAACGACGGCGAGGCGCTGCTGACCGCACTCGCCGCGCTCCCGGCGCAGGAGCCGCTGACCGCCGTGGTCTTCAGCGACGGGCCGTCCGACGCCGACGGAGCCGCCACTGCCTTGGCCACGCTGCGCGCCGATGTGGAGAGCCTGGCGGCCGTGGCCGAGGTGGCGGCCGTCGACCGCCCCCTGGACGCGTTCGTCCTCTTCTCCTCGATCGCCGGGTCCTGGGGTGCCGGAGGCCGGGGCATCGAGGCGGCGGCAGGAGCCCAACTCGAAGCCCTGGCACGCCGGTTGCGCACCCGCGGACTGCCGGCCACGGTGGTTTCTTGGGGCGGCTGGGCGGACACCGTCTCCGACGGTCTGACCGCCCACCTGAGGGCCAACGGGCTGCCCGCGATGGACCCCGCGCGGGCCCTCGCCGCGCTCGCCCGCTCCCTCGGAACCGACGCCCCCGCGGTGACGGTCGCCGACGTACGGTGGGACCGGTTCGCGCCCGCCTTCACCCGCAATCGGCGCAGCGCCCTCTTCGCGGAACTACCCGAAGCCCGTGCGGCGTTGGCCGACCCGGGAGGCGCCGTTCCGGGCACGACGGGTAGCGCGACCGGCCTGCGGGCCGAACTCGCCACCCGCCCGAACGCGGAACGCACCGAGGTCGTGCTGGCCCTGGTCCGTGCCCAGGTGGCCGCGGTGCTCGGGTTCGCGGACGCCGAGGCCGTACCCTCCGGCCAGGCGTTCAAGGACCTCGGCTTCGACTCGCTGACCGCGGTCGACCTGCGCAATCAGCTCGCCACCGCGACGGGCCTGACCCTGCCGGCCACCCTCGTCTTCGACTACCCCACGGCCGACGCGCTCGCCGCATACCTGCGGGCCGAACTCCTGGGCGAGGACGCGCAGGAACTCCCCGCGGCGGCGCGGGCGAAGGGCGCCGGCACCGCCGAGGACCCGGTCGTCATCGTCGGCATGAGCTGCCGCTACCCCGGCGGGATCCGCTCGCCCGAGGACCTGTGGCAGCTGGTGATGGGCGAGACGGACGCCATCGGCGGCTTCCCCGCGGATCGCGGCTGGGACCTGGACCGGCTGCTGCACGGCGACCGGGACGGCGGCGGTCGGACCGTCGCCAGGGAAGGCGGATTCCTCTACGACGTGGCGGACTTCGATCCCGGATTCTTCGGGATCTCGCCGCGCGAGGCGATGGTGATGGACCCGCAGCAGCGCATCCTCCTGGAAGCCACCTGGGAGGCGCTGGAGCGCACCGGTGTCGACCCGGCCGGGCTGCGCGGCGGTGACACGGGCGTGTTCATCGGCGGCGGCTCGGGCGACTACCGGCCCGAAGCGGGCCAGTTGGGCCACGCACAGACCGCGCAGTCGGCGAGCCTGCTCTCCGGCCGGGTGGCCTACCACTTCGGCCTGGAAGGTCCCACCGTCAGCGTCGACACGGCCTGCTCGTCATCCCTGGTGGCCCTCCACCTGGCCGCCCAGGCACTGCGCAACGGCGAATGCTCCATCGCCCTGACCGGCGGCGTGACGGTGATGTCCAGCCCGGTGAACTTCGTCGAGTTCGGGGAGATGGGCGCCCTCGCGCCCGATGGCCGCTGCCGGGCCTTCGCCGACTCCGCGGGCGGCACCGGCTGGTCGGAGGGCGTCGGCGTCCTCGTCCTGGAACGGCTCTCGGACGCCCGCCGCAACGGGCACGAGATCCTCGCCGTCCTGCGCGGCTCGGCCGTCAACCAGGACGGCGCCAGCAACGGCATCACCGCGCCCAACGGCCCCTCGCAGCGCCGTGTGATCCAGCGGGCGCTGGCCAACGCGGGGCTGGCGCCGGCCGACGTGGACGCGGTGGAGGCGCACGGCACGGGCACCACCCTGGGGGACCCCATCGAGGCGCAGGCGCTGCTGGCCACGTACGGACAGGACCGCGAACGGCCCCTGATGCTGGGGTCGTTGAAGTCCAACATCGGCCATACCCAGGCCGCCGCCGGTGTCGCCGGCGTGATCAAGATGGTGCAGGCCATGCGCCACGGCATGCTGCCCAGGACCCTGCACGTCGACCAGCCCTCGGCCCATGTCGACTGGAGTGCCGGCGCGGTCGAGCTGCTGACGGACGCGGCCGACTGGCGGCGGCCGGGCCGACCCCGGCGGGCCGGCATCTCCGCCTTCGGCGCCAGCGGTACCAACTCCCACGTGATCATCGAGCAGTTCGAGCAGTTCGAGCAGTTCGAGCAGCCCGAGCAGTTCGAGCAGCCCGAGCAGTTCGAGCAGCCCGAGCCGCCTGCCGGAACCGCACCCGCGGGGGAGACCCACGGCCCGCTGCCGGTGCCCGTATCGGCGGCCGCGCCGGAAGCACTGCGGGCCCAGGCCCGGCAGCTGCACGCCTACGTGGCCGCCCGGCCCGAACTCACCACCGCCGACCTCGCCCGGTCGTTGGGCACCACCCGCTCGGTCTTCGCGCACCGCGCCGCCGTCCTCGCCGGCGATCGCGACGACCTGCTCGGCGCCCTGGCCGCGCTCGCTGAGGGCCGCACCTCGCCGCAGGTCGTACAGGCAGCGGCAGCGGCCCGCCGTGGCAAGCTCGCGGTGCTGTTCTCCGGCCAGGGCACACAGCGCCTGGGCATGGGGCGGGAGCTGTACACCCGCTTCCCGGCGTTCGCCGAGGCATTCGACGCGGTGACCGCGCACCTGGACGCCGACCTGGAACGCCCTCTGCGGGACGTCGTGTTCGACGACGCGGAGCGGCTCAACGAGACCGGCTTCACCCAGCCCGCGCTGTTCGCCATCGAGGTGGCACTGTTCCGCCTGGTCGAGTCCTGGGGCATCCGCCCGGACTTCGTCGCCGGGCACTCGATCGGTGAGATCGCGGCGGCACACGTGGCCGGGGTCTTCTCCCTGCCGGACGCCTGCAAGGTCGTGGCCGCACGGGCCCGGCTGATGAACGCCCTGCCGACCGGCGGCGCCATGGTCGCCGTCCAGGCCACCGAGGAGGAGGCGACGGCGCTGCTGACCGAGGGAGTGTCGATCGCCGCGGTCAACGGGCCGCGGTCGACGGTCCTCTCCGGCGACGAGGCCGCCGTCCTGGGCATTGCGGGGAAGTTCACCGCCGATGGGCGCAAGACTAGGCGTTTGCGGGTCAGCCATGCGTTTCACTCCCTGCACATGGACGCCATTCTTGAGGACTTCCGACGGGTCACCCGGAGCGTGGACTATCACGCCCCGCAGATCCCGCTCGTGTCCCATGTGACCGGCGAGGCAGCGACCGAAGCGCAGGTGTGCTCCCCGGACTACTGGGTGCGCCACGTCCGCGAAGCCGTCCGTTTCGGCGACGGTGTCCGCACTCTCATCGAGCGCGGCGTGACCGCCTTCCTGGAGCTCGGCCCCGACGGAGCGCTGTGCGCCATGGCCCAGGAGACCCTGGACACCCTGCCCTCGCAGGCGATCACGGTACCGGCGCTGCGCGGGGACCGCGGCGAACAGGAGGCCATGGTCACCGCCCTCGCCCGGCTGTACGTCGACGGAGTCGGCCCGGACTGGGACGCCCTGCTCGAAGGGGCTGCCGGCGAGCCCCGCCGCACCGACCTGCCCACCTACCCCTTCCAGCACCAGCGGTACTGGCCGGCCAACCAGCCGGCCACCGACCCCGCCGCACCGGGCGGCGAGGACGACGGCTTCTGGTCGGCGGTGCGCGAGGCCGACTTCGCCTCGCTGGAGACGACACTGCATGTCGACGGCGACGCACTGGCCAAGGTGCTGCCCGCGCTCGCGGACTGGCGTCGCAGGCGTGGCGAGGAGAGCACCGTCGACGGCTGGCGGCAGCACATCACCTGGCAGCCGCTGACCCCGCAGCCGGCCCGCACTCCGGCAGGCACCTGGCTGGCCGTACTCCCGACCGGACACACCGACGACCCGTGGGCCGCCGACGCCGTCGCCGCCCTGGGCCCGGACACCGTATGCCTGGAGGCGCCCGGCCCCGACCGCGCGGCGCTCGCCGCACGGCTGCGCCGACTGGCCGCCGACGGGCACGAGTTCAGCGGAGTGGTGTCCCTGCTCGCCCTCGCCGCCGCTCCCCGGCAGGGTGCGGACGCGCCCGAGGGGCTGGCCCTGACCACCGCCCTGATCCAGGCGCTCGGCGACGCGGACCTCGCCGCACCCCTGTGGTGCGTCACCCGCGGCGCGGTCGCCGCCGCGCCCTCCGAGCCGGTACCCGGGCTCGCCCAGGCCGCCGTATGGGGGCTGGGACGGGTCGCCGCCCTGGAGCACCCGCAGCGCTGGGGCGGTCTGATCGATCTGCCCGACACCCTCGACGAGCGGTCCACGGTCCGCTTCGCCGAAACCCTCGCAGCCCCCGGCGGCGAGGACCAGATCGCGATCCGGCCCGCGGCCGCCCTGGGCCGCCGGCTGGTACCCGTCCCGGCCGGGCGCGGCACTCGGGAGTGGAACCCCACCGGCACCGTCCTGATCACCGGCGGCACCGGAGCGCTGGGCGCCCACGTCGCCCGCCGCCTCGCCGAGGCGGGCGCCCGGCACCTGCTGCTCCTCAGCCGCCGGGGCGCCGACGCCCCCGGCGCGGACGGACTGCGGGCCGAACTCACCGCACTGGGCGCCGAGGTCACCGTCACCGCCTGCGACGTCGCCGACCGCGACGCGCTCGGCAAGGCCCTCGCCGGGATTCCCGACGGGGCACCCCTGACCGGCGTGATCCACACGGCGGGCGTCCTGGACGACGGTGTCCTCGACGGCCTCACCCCGGACCGCTACGAGGCCGTCTTCCGCGCCAAGGCCGCCTCGGCCCTGGCCCTGCACGACCTCACCCGGGACCTGGACCTGGCCGTGTTCGCCCTGTTCTCCTCGTCCTCCGGAGTGGTCGGCAACGCCGGCCAGGCCAACTACGCCGCCGCCAACGCCTTCCTGGACGCCCTCGCCGAACAGCGCCGGGCCCAGGGCCTGGCCGCGACCTCGATCGCCTGGGGCGTGTGGGGCGGCGGCGGAATGGCCGACGGCCACCGGGCGGCCGACGTGGCCCAGCGCATCGGAATCCGCCCGCTGGACCCGGACCTCGCCGTCGTGGCGCTGCGCCGGGCCGTGATGGACGGGCGGCCCACCGAAGTCGTCGCCGACATCGAACGCGACCGGTTCGTCCGCTCCTTCATCGCCGTACGGCCCAGCCCGCTCCTCGGCGAGCCGGCCGTCGCCGAGCACGGCGCGGCGGGGGTCAGCGGCGAGGAGACCACCGGCGACGCGCTGCGCGAGAAGCTGACGGGCCTGCCGCCCGCCAAGCGGTCCGAAGCCGTACTGGACCTGGTCCGCACCCGGGCCGCGGCCGTACTGGGACACCCCACGGCCGACGCCGTGGGCGCCGACCGGGCGTTCCGCGACCTCGGCTTCGACTCCCTCAGCGCCGTCGAACTGCGCAACCGGCTCGGCGCCGCGACCGGACTGACCCTGACCGCCACGCTCGTCTTCGACCACCCCAACCCCGCCGACCTGGCACACCACATCCTGAGCCTGCTCGTCCCCGACGAGGAGCCGGGGCAGGGGGCCGGCGACGGCGACCTGGACTCCTCCGGCATCAGGGCCCTGCTCGCCTCCGTCCCCATGAGTCGCCTGCGCGAGATCGGCGTACTCGAACCCCTGATGAAGCTCGCCGCCGAGCAGAGTGCGGCGTCCCACGGCGAGGCCGTCGCCACCACGGCGGCAGACGCCTTCGACGACTCGATCGACGCGATGGACGTCGCCGACCTGGTGCAGGCGGCACTCGACGGCAATTCCTCCCACGAGCGCTGAAAGAGCGGACCATGACCACATCCAGTGAAAGCGTCGTCGCGGCCCTCCGCGCCTCGTTGAAGGAAGCCGAGCACCTGCGCCGACAGAACCACAAGCTCGTCGCCGCGGCCACGGAACCGATCGCGATCGTCGCGATGAGCTGCCGCTACCCCGGTGGCGTGCACTCGCCCGAGGACCTGTGGGAGCTCCTGACCGCGGGCAAGGACGCGATCGGCGCGTTCCCCACGGACCGCGGCTGGGACCTGGACGCCCTGCGGGACGCCGGGGTCGACCAGCGCGGCAACGCCGTCAGCCAGGAGGGCGGCTTCCTCGACGGTGCGGGCGACTTCGACGCGGACTTCTTCGGGATCTCGCCGCGTGAATCCGTCACCATGGATCCACAGCAGCGGCTCCTGCTGGAGACCTCCTGGGAGGCGATCGAGCGGGCCGGCATCGACCCGGTGTCCCTGCGCGGCAGCCGTACCGGCGTGTTCGTCGGCACCAACGGCCAGGACTACGCCTATCTGCTGGTGGGCTCCCTGGCCGATGCCACCGGCGACATCGGCACCGGAATCGCCGCCAGCGCCACCTCCGGTCGGCTGTCCTACACGCTGGGCCTGGAAGGCCCGGCGGTGACGGTCGACACGGCCTGCTCCTCGTCGCTCGTGGCCCTGCACACGGCGACCCACGCCCTGAGGGCCGGTGAGTGCTCACTCGCCCTGGTCGGCGGCGTGAACGTCATGTCGTCCCCCGGTTCCCTGATGGAGTTCAGCCGGCAGGGCGGCCTTGCGGCGGACGGGCGGTGCAAGGCGTTCGCCGACGCGGCCGACGGCACCGGCTGGTCGGAAGGCGTAGGCATCCTCCTCGTCGAGCGCCTGAGCGATGCCCGCCGCAACGGGCACCCCGTTCTCGCCGTCGTCCGGGGCTCGGCCGTCAACCAGGACGGTGCCTCCAACGGTTTCACCGCGCCCAGCGGGCCGTCGCAGCAGCGGGTGATCCGGCAGGCCCTGGCCGGCGCCGGGCTGTCGGCCGGTGATGTGGACGTGGTGGAGGCGCACGGTACGGGTACGTCGCTCGG
>NZ_JBICVM010000010.1:0-162576 GCF_043199095.1 Streptomyces sp. NPDC048650
GGGGGGGGGGGGGGGGGGGGGGGGGGGGGGGGGGGGGGGGGGGGGGGGGGGGGGGGGGGGGGGGGGGGGGGGGGGGGGGGGGGGGGGGGGGGGGGCGGGGGGCACGGGCACGAAGGCGCTAGCCATCCGCCCTCCCCTCCCCTCCCCTCCCCTCCCCTCCCCTCCCCTCCCCTCCCCTCCTCCCCCCTCTCCCCCCGCCCCGTCGACGGCGCCCGCGTCTCCGAGGGCCGTACGCTGACCGGGTGACGAACTCGCACGCGGAGAACGCGCAGGACGGCCAGGCCCGACCGGACGCTGTGGAAGCGGCAGGCTCCTCAGGCGTGGTGGACGCACCAGGCGCTTCGGACGCCACCGACGTTCTGGAAGAACCGGGAGCCCCGGCTGCCTCGCAGGCACCGGAGCCTCCGGCCGACCCGCAGGCCACGGAGCCCCCGGCCGACCCGCAGGCCTCGGACACCCATGCCTCGGACCCCCATGCCTCAGCTCAGGGCGACCAGGCGGCTCAGGACGAGGGGACGCGGCGTCTGGCGAAGGCTGTGGAGGCGGCCGAGCGGGCGCTGATCGAGTTCGAGATCGCGGTGGAGACCTTCCGGGTGGAGGTGGAGAACTTCTCCCGGCTGCATCACCAGCGGCTCGGCCCCATGTACGCGCGGTTGGACGAGCTGGACGCGCAGATCGCGGAGGCGGTGGCGGCGCGCAGCGGCGACCCCGAGGACATCCGTAAGGCCAAGGAGGTGCGGGCGTCGGTCCTGCCCATGCCGAACGTGGAAGAGCTGTTCCACGGGTGGATGGGAGCGGATGGGTTGTATCCGGAGGCGCAGGCGATGCTCACCGAGCAGCCGGTGCAGCCGCCGCAGAAGGTGCGGCCCAGCGAGGAGACCCGCAAGGTCTACCGCGACCTGGTGCGTAGGGCCCACCCGGACCTGGCACGTGACGAGGCGGAGCGGACCCGGCGGGACGAGTTCATCGCGCGGGTCAACGCTGCGTACGGGCGGGGTGACGAGGCGGCGCTGAGGGCGCTGGCGCAGGAGTGGGAGTCCGGCCCCGCGCCGGCCGAGGAGCGGCTGAGCGAGAGCGAGGAGCTCTATGCCCGGCTGGAGTGGCTGGCTCAGCGCAAGGAACTGCTGGCCGCCGTTGCGGCGGAGCTGGAGGAGAGCGCGATCGGCGCGATGATCAAGATGGCGCCGCAGGACCCGGACGCGTTGCTGGACGAGATCGCCGAGAAGCTGCTGGCCGATGTGGCAGAACGCGAGGCATATCTCGCGCAGCTGGTCGGGTAGCGTCGAGAGCATGCAATTTGCTTCTGTGCCCACGGTCACTGTCGACGCTCTCTCGTCCGAGGACTTCCTCCTGGATGTGCGTGAGGACGACGAGTGGGAGGCCGGTCACGCTCAGGGTGCACTGCACATCCCGATGAGCGAATTCGTCGCCCGTTACGGCGAGCTCACCGAGGCGGCGCCCGAGGACGGCAAGGTGTATGTGCTGTGCCGGGTCGGCGGACGATCGGCTCAGGTGGCGCAGTATTTGATCCAGCAGGGCGTCGACGCGGTGAACGTCGCGGGCGGCATGCAGGCGTGGGAGGCCACCGGCCGCCCCGTCTCGGATGGCAAGGGCGGCCCTGGGACGGTCGTCTGAGCCGGTTGCCGCGAGGTCGGTGGTCCTGAGGCCGTCCGCAGCCGCCCAGCTCACGTCTCTCCCCCGCGGGCCCCGCCTTCGTGGGCCCACTTCCCCCGGATCCTCCCGGTGAGCGCTTTCCGCTAGCTCAGTGGATGCGCGGCGAGGAGATCACCGAGCGTCTCCTCGTGGGCGGCGGCCGGGCCCAGGGCGAGCTCCAGCTGTTTGGCCCAGGCGTGGTAGCGGTGCAGGGAGTAGTCGGTGTCGGCGCCGAAGCCGCCGTGCAGGTGTTGGGCGGTCTGGACGATCCGACGCACGCCGTCGGCGGCCCAGATCTTGGCGACTGCGACATCTCCCGCGGGCGGCAGCGCGCCGGAGGTGCCGGTGGTGATACGCCAGGCGGCCTGCCAGAGGGTGGCTTCCATGGCGCGCAGATCGATGAAGCGGTCGGCGGTCTGTACGGCGACCGCTTGGAAGGTGGCCACGGGGAAGCCGAACTGTTCGCGTTTTCCGGTGTAGTCGCTGGTCATGGCGAGGACGCGTTCGCCGAGGCCCAGGGCGAGTGCGCAGGTGCCGATGGTCAGGACGTTGCGCAGTGTCTCCCAGGCGCCGGGGGCGGTGATCGTTTCCCTGGCGCCGATCCGTACGGAATCCAGCCGGACCTCGGCGTAGCGCTCTCCGTTCGTGGAGATCTGGTCGTCGAGGGTGAGGCCGGGGCGGGTGCGGGGGACGAGGGCGAGGACGCTGTCGCCGTCGTGGGTGTGGGCGGGGAGCAGGATCCGGTCGGCCGTCTGGGCCCAGGGGACGGCGGTCTGGGTGCCGTCGAGTATCCAGTCGGTGCCGTCCCGGTGGGCGGTGACGGCGAGTTCGGCGGGGTCGTGGCCGGTTCGGCCGCTGGAGGCGACCGTCACGACGAGGGCGCCGGTGGCGATCGACGGCAGTACCTCGGTGCGCAGCTCGCTCGTCGCGTACGTCTGGAGGGTGTGCGCGGCGGCGCTGGATTCGAGCAGGGGTACGCGGGCGAGTGTCTTGGCCGCTTCGCGCAGTACGAGGCAGAGAGCGATCGGGTCGAGGCCCGCACCGTCGTGTTCGGGGGAGATGAGCAGGCTCAGCAGGTCGGTTTCGGCGAGTTGTTGCCAGAGCGCGCGGTCGAAGTCGTCGGCCACGGCTGCGGGGGTGAGCGCCGGGCTGGGCACGCTGTCGGGCGTGACCCCGGAGAAGACGGCCCGGGCCGCTTCGACGGCGGCGTGCTGCTCCTCGGTGAAGGTGAAGTCCACTGGTCTGTCCTTCCGCGCGGCGCGCTGACCTGACGGAGCGTCAAGGTAGAACAGGTTGCAGGAATTGGGAATGGCCCGGGGAGGGGAATGTGCGGGCGCGCCGGTGGATCCGGGGTCAGCGGTCGAAGTCCAGCTCGACCTTCTCCGTGACCGGATGGGACTGGCAGGCCAGCACATAGCCGGCGTCGACCTCTTCCTCCTCCAGCGCGAAGTTGCGGTCCATGCGTATCTCGCCGGACACCAGGAATGCCCGGCAGGTCCCGCACACCCCGCCCTTGCAGGCGTACGGCGCGTCCGCGCGGTTGCGCAGCACCGCCTCCAGCAGTGATTCGCCGTCGTGCACCGGCCAGTTGCCGGAGCGTCCGTCGAGGGTGGCGGTGACCGTGCTGTGTGCGGGGGCCGCGGTTGCGGGGGTCGGCGCCGTGGTGCCGTTCTCGACGTGGAAGATCTCTTCGTGGATGCGGCTGCGGGGGACGCTCAGGGAGCGCAGTGCCCGCTCGGCGCCCTGGACCAGGCCGAAGGGGCCGCACAGGAACCAGCCGTCGACGGATCCGACGGTCAGCAGCGCGGGCAGCAGTGAACGCAGTCGCTCTTCGTCCAGTCGGCCGGACGGCAGGCCGGCCTGCTGTTCCTCGCGCGAGAGGGTCTGGATCAGCTGGAAGCGCTGCGGATAGCGGTCCTTGAGGTCGGCGACCTCCTCCAGGAACATCGTGGAGGCCGCCGTGCGGTCGCTGCGGATCAGGCAGAAGCGGGCGTCGGGCTGCCGGGCCAGCAGGGTGGCGACGATGGACAGCACGGGGGTGATGCCGCTGCCGCCGACGATGCCCACGAAGTGGCCGGGGCGCGGTGCGAGGGTGAACCGGCCGGCCGGAGCCATCACCTCGACGGTGTCGCCGGCCGCCAGCTCCTTGAGGGCGTAGGTGGAGAACGCGCCGTCCTGGACCAGGCGGATGCCCACCCGCAGGCTGGGGGCGTCGGTGGCCGGGGCGCAGATGGAGTAGGTACGCCGGATTTCCTGGCCGTCGACCGACCGGCGCAGCGCGATGTGCTGCCCGGGGGTGTGCCGGAACGTCTCGCGCAGCTCGGGCGGAACCGTGAAGGTGACGGCCACCGCGTCGTCCGTGAGGCGCTCGATCTCCCGGACCTGGAGCGGGTGGAACATCACAACTCCTTGAAGTGGTCGAAGGGTTCGAGGCAGGACTCGCAGCGGCGCAGGGCCTTGCATGCCGTGGAGGAGAACCGGCTGAGCAGGGTGGTGTCGGTGGATCCGCAGTGGGGGCAGCGGATGGTCAGGTCGACGGTGACCGGTCCGCCGGCCGGCCCGGTGGGGCGTGGTGGTGCGATGCCGAATGCGGCGAGCTTGCGGCGGCCTTCTGGGGTGATGGCGTCCGTGGTCCAGGGCGGGCTGAGGACCGTTCGGACGTCGACCTGGGGTACGCCGTGCTCGTGGAGTATCTGCTCGATGTCGGCGGCCATCGCCTCGATGGCGGGGCAGCCGGTGTAGGTGGGGGTGAGCTGTACCTCGACGCGGTCCGGGGAGGTCAGGCGTACGCCGCGCACCACACCGAGCTCGGCGAGGGTGAGCACCGGCAGCTCGGGGTCGGGAACGGAGCCGGCCAGGGCCAGGAGTTCCTCTTCGCGGGTGCTGGTGGTCACCATGTCGCCCCCGGGTGGCTGCGGTGCAGATGCTGCATCTCGGCGAGCATCCGTCCGAATGGTTCGGTGTGCAGGCCCTGGCGTCCCGCTCCCGCGGTCCAGGCGCCGCTCTGCGGGCCCTGCGGAACGCCGAGGGTGGCCCGCTCCAGGAGGGCGGTGATGCGTGCCGTCCATGCGGCTTCGAGGTCGGGCGCGGGCGCGTCCAGTCCTTCGACCGGTTCGAAGAGCTCGCCCGTGAAGCGCCACAGGGCGTCCAGGCCGCGCTGCATGCGGGTGTGGCTTTCCTCGGTGCCGTCACCCAGCCGCAGCGTCCACTGTTCGGCGTGGTCGCGGTGGTAGGCGATCTCCTTGACGGCTTTTGCGGCGAGGGGCGCCAGGGCACTGTCGCCGCCGGCGAGGTGGTCGAACAGCAGCTGCTGGTAGGTGGAGAAGTAGAGCTGGCGGGCGATGGTGTGGGCGAAGTCGCCGTTGGGCTGCTCGACGAGCTGGAGGTTGCGGAAGTCTCGCTCCTCGCGGAGGTAGGCCAGTTCGTCCTCGTTGCCCGCCAGGGAGAGCAGGATGCGGGCCTGGCCGAGCAGGTCCAGGGCGATATTGGCGAGTGCGACTTCCTCTTCCAGGACGGGGGCGTTGCCGGCCCACTCGCCCAGTCGGTGGGAGAGGATCAGGGCGTCGTCCCCGAGGGCGAGGGCCGGGGCGAGGGTGAGGTTCGTCAAAGGTGCTGCACCCCGTCCGGGATTTCGTAGAAGGTCGGGTGGCGGTAGGGCTTGTCGCCGGCCGGTTCGAAGAAGGCGTCCTTCTCGTCCGGTGAGGAGGCGGTGATCTGGGCGGAGGGCACCACCCAGAGGGAGACGCCCTCCGAGCGGCGGGTGTACAGGTCGCGGGCGTTGCGCAGCGCCATGGTGGCGTCCGGGGCGTGCAGGCTGCCGGCGTGGGTGTGGGACAGGCCGCGGCGGCTGCGGACGAAGACCTCCCACAGGGGCCATTCGCCGGGTGGAGCGGCTGCGGGGGTGTGGTCGGTGGGGGGTGTCGTCATCGGTCGGCCTTCCCGTGCTTGACCGCGTGTGCGGCGGCTGCCTCGCGTACCCAGGCGCCGTCCTCGTGGGCTCGGCGCCGGCGGCTGATCCGCTCGTCGTTGCAGGGGCCGTTGCCTTTGAGGACCTCGCGGAACTCGGCCCAGTCGATCGGGCCGAAGTCCCAGTGGCCGCGTTCGTCGTTCCACGTCAGGTCCGGGTCGGGGAGGGCCAGCCCGAGGGCGTCGGCCTGTGGGACGCAGATGTCGACGAAGCGCTGGCGCAGCTCGTCGTTGGAGTGCCGTTTGATCTTCCAGGCCATCGACTGGGCGGAGTGCGCCGACTCGTCGTCCGGCGGGCCGAACATCATGAGCGAGGGCCACCACCAGCGGTTCACGGCGTCCTGTGCCATGGCGTGCTGTGCTTCGGTGCCGCGGCTGAGGGCCAGCAGGAGTTCGTACCCCTGGCGCTGGTGGAAGGACTCCTCCTTGCAGACGCGGACCATGGCGCGGGCGTAGGGGCCGTAGGAGCAGCGGCACAGCGGGACCTGGTTGGTGATTGCCGCGCCGTCCACCAGCCAGCCGATGGCGCCGACGTCGGCCCAGGTGAGCGTCGGGTAGTTGAAGATCGAGGAGTACTTCTGGCGGCCGGAGTGCAGCTTGTCGAGGAGCTCGTCTCGGCCGGTGCCGAGGGTTTCGGCGGCGCTGTAGAGGTAGAGGCCGTGGCCGGCTTCGTCCTGGACCTTCGCCATGAGGATCGCTTTGCGGCGCAGCGACGGCGCGCGGGTGATCCAGTTGGCTTCCGGCTGCATGCCGATGATCTCGGAGTGGGCGTGCTGCGCTATTTGGCGTACCAGGGATGAGCGGTAGGCGTCCGGCATCCAGTCGCGCGGTTCGATGCGTTCGTCCGCGGCCACGGTGGCGTCGAAGGCGGCTTCGAGTGCCGATTCTTCCGGCGCGATCGTCGTCATGTGGTGCCCCCTCGCTCCCGACCGACCGATCGTTCGGTTCAATGGTGAGTGGGTGGACCGCGGGTGTCAACCCTGAGAAAACTCGGGGGAGGGTGTGCCGGGTGCTGCCGCCTAGGTACCGTTCCGTGGCGGGGTCGGTGGAGTGTCAGCCGACTGGATTCTGGGAACGGGGCGTGGATGCAGTCATACGGGGACGAAAAGCGGTCACTGGCCGCGCTCTCGCTGCCCTCGCGGATCGTCATAGGTGTGGCGGCCTGCGCCGGCGCCGTGATCGTCGCGATCCATCTCGCCATGATGTTCCTGCATGTCGCGCCGCAGAACACGCTCAGCAAACAGCAGGGCGACCTGATCAGCGACTACGTCTACCCCGAGTACGAACAGAACTGGAAGCTGTTCGCGCCCAATCCGCTGCAGCAGAACATCGACGTCCAGGTCCGTGCCCGGCTGCGCGGCGCGAACGGCACCCCGCGGACCACCGGCTGGATCGACCTGACGGCCCGCGACGGACGCGACATCCTCCACAACCCGCTGCCCAGCCACACCCAGCAGAACATGCTGCGCCGCGGCTGGGAGTTCTTCCTCAACTCGCACACCGCGCAGAACAGCCCCGTCGGGGTCCGCGGTGAGCTCTCCGAGCGCTATGTCCGGCGCATCGTCATGCACCGTATGGGCGCGGAGTGGGGTGCGAGCGGACGGGTCGAGCGGATCCAGGTGCGCTCGGAGACGACCGCCGTCAGCCCGCCGCCGTGGAACACGGAAAAGATCAGCGACAAACCCATGTACCGCGTGCTGCCCTGGTGGCAGGTCACCGCAGCAGACCTGCCCGAGGGGGCCGAGAACCAGTGACGTCACCGACGCCGCAGCAGTTGCCCGCCGAAACCCGCACGTCCCCCACGACGCAGCAGCCCCACCAGCCGGAGCCTCCTCTGGAGGAGACCCGCATCGAGCGCGCCATCGGCCGCGGCTTCGTACAGGTCACCAGCCGGGCGATGGCCCCGTATCAGACCGCCGTGATCCGGATCGGCTTCTCCGCGACCTGGCTGCTGTTCCTGCTGCGCGAATGGCCGCACCGCCACGCCCTCTACGGCCCCGGCAGCCCCTTCAGCCTGGACATGGCACGCCGGCTCCTGGACGCCAACCATGCCTTCTCCATACTGCCCTGGTCCGGCAGCAACGGCTGGTTCGAGTGCGTCTACCTGCTGGCCATCGTCTCCAGTGCCCTGCTGCTGCTCGGCTGGCGCACCCGCACCATGTCGGTCCTCTTCATGGTCGGCGTGCTCTCGCTGCAGAACCGCAGCATTTTCCTGGGCGACGGCGGCGACAACGTCATCCACCTGATGTCGATGTATCTCGTCCTGACCCGCTGCGGCCAGGTGTGGTCCCTGGACGCCCGCCGCGCCGCACGGGCAGCCGCCGACGGTGAGGCCTCCGCCCCCGCGCGGGCGGACCGCGACCTGACCGGCATCGTCCTGTGGGGTGTCCTCGGCCTCGCGCTCGCCGTCGCCCAGCTGCGCGGCAGTTACGGCCTCACGTGGTTCGGCGACGGCCCCTTCCCGCACATCGGCTGGAGCCTGACGCTGTGGGGCCTGTGGGCGGTGCACGGCTTGTGGTGGGCGGCGCGGCGGTACGCGCCGGGGGAGCCGCGCACCGTACTGGACGCCCTCGCCAGACTCGCACACAACGGCGCCGTGCTGGTGATCATGGTCGAGGTCTGTCTGATCTACGCCACCGCCGGCTGGTACAAGATCCAGGGATCGCGCTGGCAGGACGGCACCGCGGTCTTCTACCCGATGCACCTGGACTACTTCTCCCCCTGGCCGGGCCTGTCCCAGCTGCTCGGCAGCAGCGGCCTGATGGTCATGCTGCTCACCTACGGGACGGTCATCGTGCAGGTGGCCTTCCCCTTCACCCTCTTCAACCGCCGGCTGAAGAACGTGCTGCTCGTCGCGATGATCTGCGAGCACCTGTCCATCGCGGTCCTGCTCGGGCTGCCGTTCTTCTCCCTCGCGATGATCGCCGCGGATGCGGTCTTCCTGCCCACGAACTTCCTGACCTGGCTCTCCGCCCGGCTGTCGGACCTGCGCAAGCGCCTGCTCACCCGTGGCGGCGCACCCCGCCCCGGAGACGGCGACCCGGACGCCCGTACCCACAGCGAGGGCGGTGGCCATACCCTCGTGGGGTGAGCAGCGAGAAAACCGCCCTGGACGGCGAGACCACCGCCCCGGACGGCGAGACCACCGCCCCGGGCGCGGAGCCCCTCCAGTACGACGAGGGCTTCGGCCCCAAGGTCGGCGTCGGCCCGCACCCTCGGCCCTGGCCGCGC
The DNA here is from genome assembly GCF_043199095.1 of Streptomyces sp. NPDC048650. Classification (NCBI taxonomy): domain Bacteria; kingdom Bacillati; phylum Actinomycetota; class Actinomycetes; order Kitasatosporales; family Streptomycetaceae; genus Streptomyces; species Streptomyces sp. NPDC048650. The sequence goes on from NZ_JBICVM010000010.1 coordinate 8,851, forward strand.
GATGCCCGCTACGACCCCGAGCTGCTCGAGCACGGCGACCGGCGCAATGTCGTCGACCACTACCGCTACTGGACACGTGAGGCGATCGTCGCCGACCTCGACACCCGCCGCCACGACTTTCATGTGGCCGTCGAGAACTGGGGCCACGACTTCAACATCGGCTCGGTCGTACGGACCGCCAACGCGTTCCTGGCGAAGGAGATCCACATCGTCGGGCAGCGCCGCTGGAACCGTCGCGGCGCCATGGTCACCGACCGCTACCAGCATGTCCGCCACCACCCGGACACCGCGGACCTCACCGCCTGGGCGGCCGCCCAGGAGCTGCCGATCATCGGGATCGACAACCTCCCCGGTGCCGTGCCCCTGGAGACGACCGAGCTGCCGCGCCGTTGTGTGCTGCTCTTCGGCCAGGAAGGGCCGGGGCTGACCGAGGAGGCACGCCGGCACGCCTCCCTGGTCTGCTCCATCGCGCAGTTCGGCTCGACCCGCTCGATCAACGCGGGCGCCGCGGCCGCCATCGCCATGCACTCCTGGATCGGCCGCCACGCCCGCATCGAGGCCCTCTGACGGCCTTACGCCGGGCGGCGCACCTCCACCGTACGGAAGCGGTTCGCCACGAACGCGCCGTCACACAGCGCCGCGTTGGCCGCGGGGTTGCCGCCGGAGCCGTGGAAGTCGGAGAACGCCGCCGTCTGGTTCACATACACGCCACCGGTGAGGTTGAGCGACAGCTGAGCGCACTCCTCCAGGCAGGCGTCCTGGACCAGGCGCTCCACCTCGGCGTCGGTGGTGTACGCGCCGACCGTCATGGCGCCCTTGTCCCGCACGGTGCGCCGCAGCAGCTCGACCGCGTCGGCCGCCGAGTCCACGGCCACCGCGAACGACACCGGGCCGAAGCACTCCGAGAGATACGCCGCGTCGGAGTCCGGCTTGGCGCCGTCCAGCTTGACCATCACCGGGGTCCGGACCGTGGCGTCCGGGAAGTCGGGGTGGGCCACCTCGCGGGAGGCCAGCGCCACCTCGCCGAGCCCGGACGCGGCCTCGATGCGCTCCGCGACCTGCGGATTGACGATCGCGCCCAGCAGGGCGTTGGCCCGCGCGTCATCGCCCAGCAGACCGCTGACCGCGCCCGCGAGATCGCCGACCACCTCGTCGTACGACTTCGGTCCGGCGTCCGTGGTGATGCCGCCCCGCGGGATCAGCAGATTCTGCGGGGTGGTGCACATCTGGCCGCTGTAGAGGGACAGTGAGAAGGCCAGGTTGGCGAGCATGCCCTTGTAGTCGTCGGTGGAGTCGATGACGACGGTGTTGACGCCGGCCTTCTCCGTGAAGACCTGCGCCTGCCGGGCGTGCGTCTCCAGCCAGTCGCCGAAGGCGGTCGAGCCGGTGTAGTCGATGATGCGGACCTCGGGGCGCACCGCCAGCGTCTTGGCCAGCCCCTCGCCCGGCCTGTCCACGGCCAGGCACACCAGATCGGCCGGGAAACCGGCCTCCTCCAGCACGTCGCGCGCCACCTTGACCGTCAGCGCCAGCGGCAGCACGGCCCGCGGGTGCGGCTTGACCAGCACCGGGTTTCCGGTCGCCAGCGAGGCGAACAGGCCCGGATAGCCGTTCCAGGTCGGGAAGGTGTTGCAGCCGATCATCAGGGCGACACCACGCGGCACGGCGGTGAAGGACTTGGTCAGCTCCAGCGGGTCGCGCTTGCCCTGCGGCTTGGACCAGGACGCCTCTCCCGGGGTGCGGACCTGCTCGGCGTATGCGTAGGCCACCGCCTCCAGACCGCGGTCCTGGGCGTGCGGTCCACCCGCCTGGAACGCCATCATGAAGGCCTGTCCGCTGGTGTGCATCACGGCCTGCGCGAACTCGTGGGTACGTGCGCTGATCCGGGCCAGGATCTCCAGACACACCGCCGCCCGTGCCTCGGGGCCCGCGTCCCGCCAGGCGGGGATCGCGGCGCGCATGGCCGGGAGCAGTACGTCCACGTCCGGGTGCGGATAGCTGATGCCCAACTCCGGCCCGTAGGGGGATACCTCCTCGCCCACCCAGTCGTCCGTGCCGGGCTGGGCCAGCTCGAAGCGCTTGCCGCGCAGCGCCTCGAACGCGGCCAGGCCGTCGGCCGCACCCGTCTCGCCGTACGCCTTGGGGTGCTCAGCGTGCGGCGACCAGTAAGCGCGGGTACGGATCGTCTCGAGCGTCTGGTCGAGGGTGGGGCGGTGCTTCTCGATCAGCTGTGCTGGGGTCATTTCGGCGGCCATCGATGACCAACTCCTCGTCGAGCCGGGCGGAGAGCGGATGAGGCGGTGGGGCCGGAACCACGGACTGGAGGACCAGAACCGGGACCGGCGGATCGGAACCAAGGACTGGGAGTGAATGTGCCAACGGAGTTAGGGTAACCGAACGATCGGTCGGGGCAAGAGGGTCCGGCATGCCTGTGGACAACTCGGGTCGGGAAGGGGCAATCGCCATGACGGCAATCGGGTCCGGCAGCACCGTGGCAGTAGTGGGCACCGGCACCATGGGGCAGGGGATCGCGCAGGTGGCGCTGGTCGCCGGGCACCGTGTACGGCTCTACGACGCGGTGCCGGAGCGGGCCGGCCAGGCCGCCGCGGCCGTCGTGCGGCGCCTCGACAGGCTCGTCGAAAAGGGCCGGATCACACCGCAGCAGCGGGACGCGGCCCGTGACCGCATCTCCCCCGCCGCCGCCCTTGGCGAGCTGGCCGACGCCGAGCTGGTGATCGAGGCCATCCTCGAGCAACTCCCCGCCAAACAGGAGCTGTTCACCGCCCTGGAGGACGTCGTGGCGGCGGACTGCCTGCTGGCCACCAACACCTCCTCGCTGGCGGTGACCGCCGTCGCGGGCCCGCTGCGCAGCCCCGGCCGCTGCGTGGGCCTGCACTTCTTCAACCCCGCCCCCCTGCTGCCCCTGGTCGAGGTCATCAGCGGCTTCGCCACCGACGAGACGGCGGCCCGCACCGCCTACGACACCGCCGTCGCCTGGGGCAAGACCCCGGTGCGCTGCGCGGACACCCCCGGGTTCATCGTCAACCGCATCGCCCGCCCCTTCTACGCCGAGGCCCTGCGCGTCTACGAGGAACGGGTGGCCGACCCCGCCACCATCGACGCCGTCCTGCGTGAGGGCACCGGCTTCCGGATGGGTCCGTTCGAACTGACCGACCTCATCGGGCAGGACGTGAACGAGGCGGTCACCCACTCGGTGTGGACGTCCTTCTTCCAGGACCCGAAATTCACGCCCTCGCTGGCGCAGCGGCGCCTGGTGGAGTCCGGGCTGCACGGCCGTAAGTCCGGGCGCGGCTGGTTCGACTACGCCGAGGGGGCGCGGCACCCCGAGCCCCGGACGGCCGCCCCGTGCCCCGCCCCGGAGGCCGTTGGCCTGCACGGTGAACTGCCCGCGCCCGCGGCGGTGCTGGGCGGGCTGATCGGGGAGGCGGGCATCAAGATCAACCGGGCCCCGGTGTCGGGGGAGCCGGGTGGTTTCCTGCGGCTGCCCGGCGGGGTCCGCCTCGCGCTGACCGACGGCGGCCCGGCGACGAGCCCGGTACACGGCGACTGCATCCGGTTCGATCTCTCACTCGACTACCGGGCGGCGACCCGGATCGCACTGGCCGCCCCCGAGGGCGTGCGCGAGGCGGACCTCGCGGAGGCGGTCGGGCTCTTCCAGGCTCTCGGCAAGCAGGTCAGCGTCATCCAGGACGTGCCGGGGATGATCGTCGCCCGTACGGTCGCGATGATCGTCGACTTCGCCGTGGACGCGGCGGCGCGCGAGGTGGCGACGGCGCAGGACATCGACACCGCGATGCGCCTGGGCGTGAATTACCCCGGTGGCCCCATGGAGTGGGTCGCGCGGCTCGGGGCCCGGTGGGTGTGGGAGCTACTGGACGCGATGTACCACCACAATGCCGGTGGCCGCTACGCACCGTCGTGGGCCCTCAGGCGCCGTGCGGACCTGGAGGGACAGGTGCTCTAATCATGACCATGGCCAAGCGCGACACCTATACGCCCGATTCGCTGCTCGCGGTCGCCGTCGAGGTGTTCATCGAGCGCGGATATGACGGCACCTCCATGGAGCACCTCTCCAAGGCGGCCGGCATCTCCAAGTCCTCGATCTATCACCACGTCCGCAGCAAGGAAGAACTGCTCCACCGGGCGATAAGCCGCGCCCTCGACGGGCTGTTCGGCGTCCTGGAGGAGCCGGGCGCCGTCGAGGGCCGGGCGATCGAACGGCTGGAGTACGTCACCCGGCGGGAGGCCGAGGTGCTGATGGACGAACTGCCCTATGTGACGTTGCTGTTGCGGGTGCGCGGGAACACCGACACCGAGCGGTGGGCGATGGAGCGCCGTCGGGAGTTCGACCACGAGGTCGCCGACCTGCTCAAGCAGGCGGCCGCCGACGGCGATCTGCGCGACGACGCGGACATCCGGCTGGCCACCCGGCTGCTGTTCGGCATGATCAACTCGCTTGTGGAGTGGTACCGGCCGGGGCGCGGCGGCGCGGCGAGCCGGGACGAGGTGGCCGAGGCCGTGGTGCGCACGGCGTTTGCGGGACTGCGCAAGAGCTGAGGGACGGCAGCGGCCCATGCGGCCCATGCGGCCCGGGAGGCTCCGGGCGGTCGATGGCCATGTGCCGACAGTGGCCCGTGTGTCGGCAGTGGCTCGTGTGCCGGGCGTGGGCCGTGACCCGTGTGCCGGCCCGCGGCTCGGGCTACTCCTCCTCCGGCCCCAGCTCCGTCTCCTCGAAGACCAGCAGGGTGCGGGTGCTGAGTACCTCCGGGATCGACTGGATGCGGGTGAGGACCAGCTCGCGCAGTTCCCGGTTGTCCTTGGTGTGGACGAGCAGCAGCACGTCGAAATCGCCGCTGACCAGCGCGATGTGGGAGGCCCCGGGGAGCGCCTTGAGCTGGGTGCGCACCGTCCGCCAGGAGTTCTGCACGATCTTCAGCGTGATGTACGCAGAGGCGCCTTGACCTGCGCGTTCCTGGTCTATGAGGGCGCTGAAGCCGCGTATGACGCCGTCGTCGATCAGCCGGTTGATCCGGGCGTAGGCGTTGGCGCGTGAGACGTGGACCTGTTCGGCGACGGAGCGTACCGATGCCCGGCCGTCGGTGCGCAGCATGCGCAGGATGGAGCGGTCGACGGTGTCCAGCGGGCGTGCGGGCGGCACCGGCGGGGCGGACGCGGACGGCGGCCGTGGGCCCGGATTGGCCATCTGTTCGTCCCGCATATGCTCCCGCCTCCCCGTTGTGGACGTCCTGCATTCATCTGAAGCTGTGGAGAACCGTTTGTCCACAGGCTGAGTCCGCCTGTAGCCAAAATGCCTTGGCGACCGAACAATCGGTAGGGAAGGGCGCACCCGCCCCGACCGGTTTCATCCTGCCCATTGAGTCGCCCGCCACCACCCCATCAGGCGCCTCGCGCCGCCCCTTCGATTCGAGGAGGTGCTCGTCATGACGGTCCTGGAGCAGTCCGGCAGCAGCAGGAACAAGAGCGGCCTGCCCGGCCCGCCGCCCGACTGGCGGCCGCGCGTCGATCCCGCGCCCCTCCTGCCCGATCCCCAGCCGTACCGCCTGCTGGGGACGGACGCCGCCCGCGGGCTGGACTCCGGCCTCCTCAAGCGGCTCTACGCCCAGCTGGTGCGCGGCCGGCGCTACAACGCCCAGGCCACGGCCCTGACCCGACAGGGGCGGCTGGCGGTCTACCCCTCCTCCGCCGGACAGGAGGCCTGCCAGGTCGCCGCCGCGCTCGCCCTGGAGGACCGCGACTGGCTCTTCCCCAGTTACCGCGACACCCTTGCCGCCGTGGCCCGTGGGCTCGACCCCGTCCAGGCGCTGACCCTGCTGCGCGGCGACCGGCACACCGGGTACGACCCGCGCGAGCACCGCATCGCCCCCCTGTGCACGCCGCTGGCCACTCAGCTCCCGCACGCCGTGGGCCTGGCGCACGCCGCCCGCCTCAAGGGCGACGACGTGGTGGCGTTGGCGATGGTGGGCGACGGCGGCACCAGCGAGGGCGACTTCCACGAGGCCCTGAACTTCGCGGCGGTCTGGCAGGCGCCGGTGGTCTTCCTCGTACAGAACAACGGCTTCGCGATCTCCGTGCCGCTCGCCAAGCAGTCGGCGGCCCCCTCCCTGGCCCACAAGGCCGTCGGCTACGGCATGCCGGGCCGCCTGGTGGACGGCAACGACGCGCCCGCGCTGCACGAGGTCGTCACCGAGGCCGTGGGACGGGCCCGCCGGGGCGGCGGGCCCACCCTGATCGAGGCCGTCACCTACCGCATCGAGGCCCACACCAACGCCGACGACGCCACCCGCTACCGCACCGACGCCGAGGTCGAGGCATGGCGGGCGCACGACCCGATAGCCCTTCTGGAACGCGAACTGGCCGCCCGCGAGCTGCTCACCGAGGAATTCACCGGCGCCACCCGGGAGGGCGCCGAGCAGCTGGCGGCCGATCTGCGGGAGCGTATGAACGAGGACCCGGTGCTCGACCCGATGGACCTGTTCACCCATGTCTATGCCGAACAGACCAGCCAACTGCGCGACCAGGCGGCGCAGTTGCGCGCCGAGCTGGACGCCGAGGAGAATCCGGCCGAGGAGGCCAGGCCATGACGACCACCGCGGCCGCCCGCAAGCCCGCCACCATGGCGCAGGCGCTGACCCGTGCGCTGCACGACGCCATGGCCGACGACCCGTCGGTCCATCTCATGGGCGAGGACGTCGGCACCCTGGGCGGCGTCTTCCGGGTCACCGACGGCCTGGCCAAGGAGTTCGGCGAGGACCGCTGCAGCGACACCCCGCTCGCCGAGGCCGGCATCCTCGGGACCGCCGTCGGCATGGCCATGTACGGGCTGCGACCGGTCGTGGAGATGCAGTTCGACGCCTTCGCCTACCCGGCGTTCGAGCAGCTGGTCAGCCATGTCGCCCGGATGCGCAACCGCACTCGGGGCGCCCTGCCGATGCCGCTGACCATCCGGATCCCCTACGGCGGCGGGATCGGCGGCGTGGAGCACCACAGCGACTCCTCCGAGGCCTACTACCTGGCCACCCCCGGCCTGCAGGTCGTCACCCCGGCGACCGTCGCGGACGCCTACGGGCTGCTGCGCGCCGCCATCGCCTCCGACGACCCGGTCGTCTTCCTGGAGCCGAAGCGGCTGTACTGGTCCAAGGACGACGACTGGTCGCCCGACGCCCCCACGACGGTCGCCCCGATAGGTCGCGCCGAGATCCGCCGGCGCGGCGAGAGCGCCACCCTGATCACCTACGGCCCGTCGCTGCCGGTCTGCCTGGAGGCCGCCGAGGCCGCCCGCGCGGAGGGCTGGGACCTGGAGGTCCTCGATCTGCGCTCGCTGATGCCGTTCGACGACGAGGCGGTCTGCGCATCGGTACGGCGTACCGGACGCGCCGTGGTCGTCCATGAGTCGGCCGGATTCGGCGGCCCCGGCGGTGAGATCGCCGCCCGGGTCACCGAGCGCTGCTTCCACCACCTGGAGGCGCCGGTGCTGCGGGTGGCCGGCTTCGACATCCCGTATCCGCCGCCGATGGTGGAGCGGCACCACCTGCCGGGTGTGGACCGGATCCTGGACACCGTCGCCCGCCTCCAGTGGGAGTCGGACTGGACCGAGGGACGTGGTGAGTGATGGCCGTGGTCCGTGAGTTCACCCTGCCCGACCTGGGCGAGGGCCTGACCGAGGCGACGATCGTGCAGTGGCTGGTCGAGGTCGGCCAGGTGGTGGCCGTCGACCAACCGGTGGTCGAGGTGGAGACGGCCAAGGCGATGGTGGAGGTGCCCTGCCCGTACGGCGGTGTGGTCACCGCCCGCCTCGGCGAGGAAGGGGCCGAGGTCCCGGTGGGGGCGCCGCTGGTGACGGTGGCGGTCGGTGCCGCGCCGGATGACATGACGGTCAACGGCACACCGGGCGCCGCCCCGGCCACGAACGCCTCCGGCGCCGTGACCACGGGCCCGCAGGATGCGGCCGCTTCGGGAAACGTCCTGGTCGGGTACGGCACGAGCGCCGCCGCGGCCCGGCGGCGCCGGATCCGGCCCGGAGCGGGCCCCGCCACGGGTACGCAGAGTCCGCCCGAGGCGCCCCCGGCCCCGGTGCCGGCCGCGGCCGCCCCCACGGCTGCCGCTCCCGACACCCGCACGGTGGCCGTTATCTCGCCGCTGGTGCGCCGGATGGCGCGGGAGAACGACCTGGACCTGCGGGAGCTGACCGGATCCGGGCGGGACGGGCTGATTCTGCGGTCGGACGTCGAGCGGGCACTGCGTGAGCGGGAGCCGGCCACAGTGGCGTCCGCCGCGACGGCGGCTGTCGCGGCCGGGCCCGTCTCCGGCGCCGCACCGGGCGCCGAGCGCATCCCGCTGAAGGGCATGCGGGGCGCCGCCGCCGAGAAGTTCAGCCGCAGTCGGCACGAGATCCCGGACGCCACGTGCTGGGTCGACGCCGACGCCACCGAACTCCTCGCCGCCCGCCGGGCGATGAACGCCCCCGGCGCCCCCAAGGTGTCCCTGCTCGCGCTGCTGGCCCGGATCTGCACAGCCGCGCTGGCACGGTTCCCCGAGCTCAACTCCACCGTCGACACCACCACCCGGGAGATCGTCCGGCTGCCCGCCGTACACCTCGGCTTCGCGGCCCAGACCGACCGCGGCCTGGTCGTCCCCGTGGTGCGCGACGCGCACGCCCGTACCGTCGAGGGGCTGTCCGCCGAGATGGCCCGGCTCACCGAAACCGCCCGGTCCGGCGGCCTGTCGCCGGCCGAACTGACCCATGGCACCTTCACCCTCAACAACTACGGTGTCTTCGGTGTCGACGGCTCCACGCCGATCATCAACCACCCCGAGGCCGCGATGCTCGGCGTCGGCCGGATAGCCGCCAAGCCCTGGGTGCACGACGGCGAACTCGCCGTCCGGCAGGTGGTCCAGCTGTCGTTCACCTTCGACCACCGGGTGTGCGACGGCGGTACCGCCGGCGGCTTCCTGCGGTTCGTCGCCGACTGCGTGGAGCAACCGGCACTGCTGCTGCGCACCCTGTGACGGCCGCGACATCGTTGACGCCTGGGGCGCCTGTGTGAAAGCGGTGCCCATGGCGATACTCAAGGGGTGAGCGACCACACCGACTACGACGCCATCGTGCTGGCCGGCGGCGCGGCCCGGCGGCTGGGCGGGGCGGACAAACCCGCCCTGTCCGTCGGCGGCCGCCCCCTGCTGGACCGGGTGCTCGCCGCCTGCGCGGACGCGGCGAGGACCGTCGTCGTCGGGCCTCGGCGCCCGGCCGGCCGGCCCGTCGTCCGCGCGCGGGAGGACCCGCCCGGCGGCGGCCCGCTCGCCGCGCTGGATGCCGGGCTGCGGCACACCACCGCCCCCACGGTCCTCGTCCTCTCCGCCGATCTGCCGTTCCTGACGCCCGGTGCCGTACGCAGCCTGCGCACGGCGGCGGCCGGCACGACGGAGGGAGGTGCGCCCCGGGACGGCGCCCTGCTGAGCGACGCCGACGGCCGCGACCAGCCGCTGGTCGCCGCCTATCGGACCGAGCCGCTGCGCCGCGAACTGGCCCTGTTGCGCGCCGAACACGGCACCCTGAGCGGACTTCCGCTGCGTGCCCTGCTGTCCCGTCTGACGCTCCGGAGAGTCCCGGACACCACCTCCACGGCGTCCTTCGACTGCGACACCTGGGAAGACATCGGCGCGGCACGTGCTCGTATCAGGGAGCATGGCAACGTGTTGGACGAATGGATCACGACAGTCAAGGCCGAGCTGGGCATCGAGCTCGATGTCGACACCGCGGTGCTGCTCGACCTCGCCCGGGACGCGGCACACGGCGTGGCCCGCCCCGCCGCCCCGCTGACGACCTTTCTGATCGGCTACGCGGCGGGCCGCCAGGGCGGCGACGTCACCGAGCTCGCCCGCCGCGCCGCCGCGCTGGCCAACCGATGGGCCGCGGAAGGCGAGGACGGCGCCGACGGCGCCGCGCGCGGCGAAGCGAAGCCTGCGGAATGACGGAGGGGGAGTTCGACGCCGCGCTGGACGCCGCGCTCGCAGTGGCCAACGGCAGCGCGACGGCAGCCGCCCGACACGCTGCCGCGAGCGAGCCGTACGGCACGGGACGGGCGCACCGCGCAGGCGATTCGTACGGCGTACCCGGGCTGTACGACGCGCACGGGCTGTTCGATGCGCACGGGCCGGGCGGCGCGCGGGGAGACTCCGCGGACGGCGCACACGGACCGGGCGGCGCCCGGGGACCGGGCCCGGCTTCGGCCCCGGATCTGGATCTGGATCCGGTGTCCGGCGCCGGCGGCGTACCCTCCGCCGGCGGCACACCCTCCGCCGGTCCCGCCATCGACTCCTCCTCCCGATCCGGCCCCGCCACCCCGGCGCCCGGCCCCGCGCCGGCCATCCCCTGGCACACCGCCCGCGACATCGCCCGCCGCGCCGCGCCCGGCCCGCTCCCGGCGGAGACGGCGACCCTGGGCGAGTCGCTCGGCCGCCCCCTCGCCGCGCCGCTCGGCGCCCTCACCGATCTGCCGCCCTTCGACACCTCGGCGATGGACGGCTGGGCGGTGTCCGGCCCCGGGCCCTGGGACCTCGCTCCGGCCGGCGGTGCCACCGGCCCGCATCCCGGCATCCTCGCCGGTCACGCCGCCGCCGGGCCGCTGCCCGACGGTCACGCGATCGCCATCGCCACCGGGGCCCGGGTGCCGGCCGGTGCCACGGCCGTGCTGCGCAGCGAACACGGAGAGGTCCGGGAGCGGAGCGGCGGCCGCACCCGGCTGTATGCGCTGCGGACCGTGTCGCCGGGGCAGGACATCCGCCCGCGTGGCCAGGAGTGCCGCCGCGGAGACCAACTGCTGCCGTCCGGCGCCGTGGTGACACCCGCGGTCCTCGGGCTGGCCGCGGCCGCCGGCTACGACGAGCTGACCACCTGTCCTCGCCCGCAGGTCGAAGTGCTGGTCCTGGGTGACGAGTTGCTGCGGCACGGCCGGCCGCACGGCGGCCGGATCCGCGACGCGCTCGGCCCGATGCTCGGCCCCTGGCTGCACGAGCTGGGCGCCGACGCGGCCCCGCCCCGCCATCTCGCCGATGACCCCGACACCCTCTACGAGGCGATCGCCTCGTCCCGGGCGGACGTCGTCCTCACCACAGGCGGCACGGCGGCGGGCCCGGTCGACCATGTGCACCCCACGCTGCGCCGTCTGGGGTCCGAGGTGCTGGTGGACGGTGTGGAGGTACGCCCCGGGCACCCCATGCTGCTCGCCCGGATCACCCCGCACCGCCACCTCGTCGGGCTCCCCGGCAACCCCCTCGCCGCCGTCTCCGGGCTGCTCACCCTCGCCGAGCCGCTGCTGCGGACGCTGTCCGCGCGGCGCGCCCCGGCCACGTACCGTGCGCCGCTGTGGTCGTCGGCGCACGGGCATCCGCGGGACACCCGGCTGGTGCCGGTGACCTACCGGGACGACGAGCGGTACGGATTGATGGCCGAGCCGCTGCACTTTCACGGCCCCGCGATGCTGCGCGGGATCGCCGCCGCCGATGCGGTGGCCGTCGTCCCGCCCGGTGGCGGGGATCGTGGCACCGAGGTCGAAGTTCTCGAACTTCCCTGGTCGGCGGAGTGGTCACCGGCCGCAACCACAGCCCCGTACGGCCCCGCCGGAGGCACCGAGTGAAGCTTCCGTCCTCCGACGCCGCCGCACGCGACGTGCCCGAGGACCGTTCGCACCGCGTGATGCTGCCGCGTCGCACCGCCAAGGCGCCGTTGCGGCAGGTCGCCCGGCGGCTGCTGATGGCGCTGCTGGTGCTGATCGCGACGGTCTTCATCGTGTGGATCGACCGAGCGGAGTACCACGACAACGCCAACGGCTCGGTGGACCTCCTCGATTGTGTCTACTACGCGACCGTGACGCTCTCCACCACCGGCTACGGCGACATCGTGCCGTACGGCGACAGCGCGCGGCTGCTGAACATCCTGCTCATCACGCCGCTGCGGGTGCTGTTCCTGATCATCCTGGTCGGCACGACACTGGAGGTGCTGACCGAGCGCACCCGTGAGCAGTGGCAACTGAAACGCTGGAGAACCGCCTTGCGCGACCACACCGTCATCGTCGGCTACGGAACCAAGGGCCGTTCCGCAGTCCAGACCCTCTGCGCGACGGGCCTGAGCCGCGAACGCATCGTCATCGTCGACCCGAGCGTCAAGGTGATCGAGGCGGCGGTGGCCGAGGGGTTCGCGGGGGTCGTCGGCGACGCGACCCGCAGCGATGTGCTCATCCGTGCCGAGATCCAGCGGGCGCACCAGATCGTGATCGCCACCCAGCGCGACGACACCGCGGTCCTGGTGTCGTTGACCGCACGTCAGCTGAACAAGCGGGCCAATATCGTCGCGGCGGTGCGGGAGGAGGAGAACGCTCCGCTGCTGCGGCAGTCGGGTGCCGACGCCGTCATCACCTCGGCGAGCGCGGCCGGTCGGCTGCTGGGGCTCTCGGTGCACAGCCCCAGTGCGGGCGCCGTGATGGAGGACCTCATCCAGCAGGGCAGCGGGCTGGATCTGGTCGAGCGGCCGGTGGTGAAGGCCGAGGTCGGCAAGTCCGTACGGGAGACCGGTGACCTGGTCGTTTCGGTGCTGCGCGGTCACCGGTTGCTCGCTTACGACGATCCGGCGGCCAGCCCGCTGCAGTCCGCGGACCGGTTGATCACGATCGTCCGCGCGGCCGCGACGGAGGACCCGGATATCCCGGGCAAGCCGTCCCGCCCGCGCGGTCCGACGCTGCCGGGAAGCGGTGTCGCCCCGATGCGCAGGGCGGACGAGCACCGGCCGGACCGGTAGCCGGGCCCGCCTCGCGGGCTGACGGGCCGACATCCGCGGGTCGCCGACGGACCCCGCCCCGTCGCCCCTCGTCCGTACGGCGAGTAGCCTCGCGCCCATGCGAGCGATCACTATCCCGGAGCCCGGTGGCCCCGAAGCACTTGTCTGGGCGGAAGTCCCCGATCCGCAGCCCGCCGAGGGCGAGGTCCTCATCGAGGTCGTCGCCAGCGCCGTGAACCGTGCGGACCTGCTGCAGCGGCAGGGCTTCTACGACCCGCCGCCCGGCTCCTCGCCGTACCCCGGTCTGGAGTGCTCCGGCCGGATTGCCGCGCTCGGACCCGGGGTGCACGGCTGGGCCATCGGCGACGAGGTGTGCGCACTGCTGGCAGGCGGCGGATACGCCGAGAAGGTCGTCGTTCCCGCCGGGCAGGTGCTGCCCGTGCCGCCCGGTCTCGACCTGATGACGGCCGCCGCGCTGCCCGAGGTGGCGTGCACCGTCTGGTCGAACGTCTTCATGATCGCGCACCTGCGGCCCGGCGAGACGCTGTTGGTCCACGGCGGCGCCAGCGGGATCGGCACGATGGCGATCCAGCTGGCCAAGGCGGTCGGTGCGCGGGTCGCGGTCACCGCGGGTGGTCCCGAGAAGCTGGCGCGCTGTGCGGAGCTCGGTGCGGACATCCTCATCGACTACCGCGAGCAGGACTTCGTCCAGGAGCTCCGCAAGGCCACCGACGGGCAGGGCGCGGACGTCATCCTCGACATCATCGGAGCGAAGTACCTCCAGAAGAACGTCAAGGCGCTGGCCGTCAGCGGGCGGCTGGCGATCATCGGGATGCAGGGCGGGGTGAAGGCGGAACTGAATCTCGCCGCCCTGCTCGCCAAGCGTGCCGCGATCACCGCCACCGGTCTGCGGGCCCGTCCGCTGAGCGAGAAGGCGGCCATTGTCGCCGCCGTGCGCGAACATGTCTGGCCGCTGATCTCCAACGGCCAGGTGCGGCCGATCGTGGACCGCGCCATCCCGATGGCGGACGCCGCCGAGGCACATCGTGTGGTGGACGCGAGCGCCCATGTCGGAAAGGTCGTACTGACGGTCTGACCTGCCAAAAGCGGCCGGCGGGCTCCGTGGACGCCGACACCCCGGAGCCCTGCCGCCGCTGCCTCTCCCGCCGGCGACACGTAACCCGGTCGACTTGTCCAAGATGTCGTGAAAGTAATCACATGTGACCCTGGACAAGTCACTCGACGGCTCGGCACGGGAGGGGCACGGCTGTGGCTCCAGGTTTCCGTTCGCGCATTACCACCGGTCTGCTGGTGGCCGCCGCCGCTCTGCCCGTCTCCTTGGCGACCACCACCGCGACGGCCGCGGAGCTGCGAATCACCCGATTCGACCTCCCGCCTCACCTCGTACATCGGCACACGCTGCCCGACAGCTACGCGGAGGATCCATCGCTGGCCGGAATCCGTGCGGGCGAAGGCCGGGGACACCCCGGCCGCCCGGAGCTGCTGGAGGATCTGCCGGGGGCACCGCGGCCGCCCACCGACCTGGATTCCCCGGACTTTCCCGACCTGCGGGACTTCCTCGCCGACATCCCGGACGAGGTGCCGCACTACCCGGACGATCCGTCCGAGTACCTCCCCTGGCACGACCGGCAGTACCGGTCCGACCCGGACTCGCCGGACTCCTCGACGGAGCCGGACGCCGACGCGGACTCGGACGCCGCTGCCGACGCCGACGCGGATGTCTCCGACGATGCCCCGGCGCCCGAGGACCCCGCGACCAACGCCCCCGAGAGCCGACCCGACGGTGCGCGGCGCCCGAAGGGCGCGGCGCCCGCCACCCCGCCACCCGCGCCTTCCCGGTCCGCCCCGGCGAAGCCCGCGCCCTCTCCGCGATCCGACGTCGCAGGTCGGCTCGGCCGGCACCCGTACAAGCCGCTGCAGCCGCCTGCCAAGCCCAGGAATCAGCACCACACCCCAGCGGACGACACCGACGCCGACCCGGTTGCCTCCGCGAACCCCTACGCCCTGGAGGGCCCGACGGCGCCGGTCGAACGGGTCCTCCCGATGGGCGCCGGCCTGGCGCTGACCGGCCTCGGCCTGGCTTTCTTGGGCCTGCGGCTGCGCCGCCGCTGATGCCTGTTTCACGTGAAACACGCAATGAGCGGCGGTGAGAAGTCACCGTGAAGCCGACAACTCACCGGAACCCGCTGTTTCACGTGAAACCGGCGCCCCGCCGGGCGCCCGCCGCCCCAGCGTCGCCCGCACACCTCAGTGGTCGGCCCCACCTCCGACGCCCGGGCCGCCGCCGAGCGAGCCGTAACCGCAGAACAGGCACGGCGGGCGCCCCGGCGTAGAGGGGGTACGCGACAATGGCAGCATGGATATGCCGATGAACGAACGGTCGCAGGAGAACCCGCACGTCCTGGTTGTCGGCCCGGACGGCATGGCGCTCGGCAGCGCCGGCTCCGGCAGCGGGGAAAACGGTGAAGAGTCCCGCGAGGTCCCTGTGACGGACATGGTCGAACAGCCTGCGAAGGTCATGCGCATCGGCAGCATGATCAAGCAGCTGCTGGAAGAGGTGAAGGCCGCCCCGCTGGACGAGGCGAGCCGGGTCCGCCTCAAGGAGATCCACTCCAGCTCCGTCAAGGAGCTGGAGGACGGGCTGGCGCCCGAGCTGGTGGAGGAGCTGGAGAGGCTCTCCCTGCCCTTCACCGACGAATCGGTGCCGACGGATGCGGAACTGCGCATTGCCCAGGCCCAGTTGGTGGGCTGGCTGGAGGGGCTGTTCCACGGCATTCAGACCGCGCTGTTCGCCCAGCAGATGGCGGCCCGTGCCCAGCTGGAGTCGATGCGCCGCGCGTTGCCGCCGGGAGTCTCGGCAGATGGGGACGAGGACCCGCTCGGCCACGGCGGCGCCCGCTCGGGCCCGTACCTCTAGGACTCGCGAGCATGCCAGGAGGGGCGGCACACGCGCTGTGTGCCGCCCCTCCTGTCTGTGCATGGCCAGGTCAGCTGGCATCCCGTCCGGTAGAGACGGTCAGCTGTATCGCGTCACCGCTGTCGGGGTCCCAATCGGTGTAGCCCGTCGGCGACTGCTCCAGGACGGTGTCCTTACCCCAGACGGGACCGTCCTTCATCGTGACCTTGTACTTCCAGTGCGCCGCGTCCATGCACTCCTTCACGGAGTCCAGGTTCTTGTACAGGAACGACGGGAGACTGATCTTTTTCGGATCGCTGTAGGACTTGTTCGGGCTGGTGCACCTGGACAGCTCGATCGTGGCGTATTTGTTCTCGGGCCGGACGGTGGGGCTCGGCGAAGGGGACGCCGAGTAGGAGTACGGCGTGTAGGAGGACGTCGGGTCGTCGCCGCCGTTGACATCGCTGGATCCGCCGGCGCTCAGCCCGATGCCGATCGCGATCGCGGTGACCACGACGACGCCGACGATCGCCGAGACGACGATCACCGCAGTGTTGCTCTTCCGGGCCCCGGGGCCACCCGGCGGCATCGTGGTGGTCACGGGCGGCGGGGTGAAGGCCGGCGGGGTCTGGAAGCCACCGTTGTTGAAAGGCGCGGGAGGCGGCGCCGGCACCGGTGTCGGGTAGGGGCTGTTCACCGGCGGCGGCGTCGAGGGACCGAAGGCCGCCTGCGGCGGCTGGTACGGCTGCTGCACGCTCGGCGGCGCCGGGGTGTGCGGATTGCCGCTCGCGGTGGGGAACACCGCGGAGGAGACGGACGAGCCGCTGGACCGCGCCCGGGGACCCTCGCTGATGATCAGCGGCGTCGACCCGGACTGTGCGGATCCGGCGATGCGCAGGCACTCGTCCTGCATCGCCTCGGCGGTCGGGAACCGCTCATTGGGGTTCTTCTTCAGCGCCCGGGCCACCAGGGCGTCCACCGCCGGCGGCACCGAGCGGTTGATGCTCGACGGAACCGGCGGCTCTTCCTGGACATGGGCGTAGGCGATGGCCAGCGGGGAGTCCGCGTCGAAGGGCAGCTGTCCGGTCAGCAGCTCGAAGAGCATGATGCCGACGGAATAGAGGTCGGAGCGGGCGTCGACGCCGCGGCCCAGCGCCTGCTCGGGCGACAGGTACTGCGGGGTGCCGACGACCATGCCGGTCTGCGTCATGGACGTCACGCCGGACTGCATGGCACGGGCGATACCGAAGTCCATGACCTTGACGACGTTGCGCTTGGTCATCATGACGTTGCCCGGCTTGATGTCCCGGTGGACCAGGCCCATCTCATGGCTCGCCTCGAGCGCGGCGAGCACATCGGCGGTGATCTTCAGCGCCTTCTCGGTCGGCATCGCGCCGTGCTGGGCGATGTCGTTGTCGAGCTCCGAGCGCAGCGGCTGCCCGGAGACGTACTCCATGATGATGTACGGCACCATGCCGCCGTCGAGCTCGTCCTCGCCGGAGTCGAAGACCGAGACGATATTGGTGTGCGTGAGCTTCGCCACGGCCTGGGCCTCGCGGCGGAAGCGTTCGCGGAACGCCTGCTCACGACCGAGCTCGGTGTGCAGTGTCTTGATCGCGACCTCGCGGTCCAGCACGCTGTCGTACGCGAGGTGTACGGACGCCATTCCGCCCGCGCCGAGAAGATCACGAAGCTGGTAACGTCCCCCGCCGACCGAACGGCCCTCGAATTGGCCTTGAGCGCCGTCCTGGCTCATGGTTCCGCTTCCCCCTGGGCGCAAAGCCCGTACGTATCGCGATCAAATTCTGGAATTCCGCAGCCAAGTCTGCCGCAGGGCCCGGACACGTCAAGCCGTGTGCCCGTTCCGTGACCAGATGCGCAAGATCCGGTCACGGGTGGGAGGTCTTTTGTGCCCTCGATTACCCCAGGTGAACTTGCCCCTACTGGCATGCGGGCGGTTTGATGGCCGGTCCACGACGGACCGGTGGGGGTCGTCGAACCTGTAGCGTGCTGTAGCGAAGACCGAGACCTTACCGCTTTCAATGCGGATCGATTCGACGGCGAGGACCGATGGCACCGACGCAGAGCCCCCAGGGCCCGTCCGATCCTGAGGCCACCGGCTCCAATTTCCCCGATACACCGGAGATGTGGGGCAATGGAGGGCTGGTCGGCGATGGCCGCTACCGGCTCACGCGCCGGCTCGGCCGCGGCGGTATGGCGGAGGTGTTCGCGGCCGAGGACGTACGGCTGGGCCGCACCGTCGCCGTGAAGCTGCTGCGTTCCGATCTTGCCGAGGACCCGGTGTCCAAGGCCCGTTTCACGCGTGAGGCGCAGTCCGTGGCCGGACTGAACCACCACGCCGTTGTGGCCGTCTACGACTCCGGCGAGGACTTCGTCGCCGGCAACACCGTGCCGTACATCGTGATGGAGCTGGTCGAAGGCCACACCATCCGTGATCTGCTGCTCAACGCCGACGCCCCGCCGCCGGACCAGGCGCTGATCATCGTCTCCGGGGTGCTGGAGGCGCTGGCCTACAGCCATCAGCACGGCATCGTGCACCGCGACATCAAGCCCGCAAACGTGATCATCACGCACAGCGGCGCCGTGAAGGTCATGGACTTCGGTATCGCCCGTGCCCTGCACGGCGCGCAGTCCACGATGACCCAGACCGGCATGGTCATGGGCACCCCGCAGTACCTCTCCCCGGAGCAGGCGCTCGGCAAGACCGTCGACACCCGCTCCGACCTGTACGCCACCGGCTGTCTGCTGTACGAACTCCTCGCGCTGCGGCCGCCGTTCACCGGTGAGACCCCGCTGTCGGTCGTCTACCAGCATGTCCAGGACATGCCGGTGCCGCCTTCCGAGGTGGCCGAGGCGGTACCGCCGGAGCTCGACGGCCTGGTGATGCGTTCGCTGGCCAAGGACCCGGACGACCGCTTCCAGACCGCGGAGGAGATGCGCGGCCTGGTCCAGTACTCGCTGCAGATGCTGCACGAGCAGGGCGGTCACACCGGCACCTGGAGCACCGGCCCGGTCGCGATGCACGAGGGCGGCAGCACCCCGGCCATGGGGAGTGCGGCCACCACCGCGCTGCCGCATCCGGATGCCGGTCGCACCACGGCGCAGCCGATCCTGCCCGGCGGGCGGGACGACGACGGCGGTTTCGACGGTGGCCACCGATCGGGCAAGAGCGGGCGCGGCAAGGTCTGGCTGATCGCGGCGCTCGCGGTGATCGCCATCGCGGTGGGTGTGGCCTTCGCGTTGCGGAACACCTCGGGGGGCGGTGGGCAGGACGCCCCGACGACGCCGTCACCGTCGGTGTCCTCGCACGACAAGACCAGCGAGCCGCCGTCGGAGGAGCCGAGCACTCCGGAGACCCAGCCCGGCACCACGGGCGGCAACTCCAACACGTACTCCCCGCCGCCGAGCGAGGAGCCCAGCACTCCGTCGACGTCCGAGCCGCCGACCTCGGAGGCGCCGACGTCCGACGCTCCGTCGTCCCCAGCGCCCACCGACACCAGTGACGGCGGCACTACGGACGGCGGTACGACCGACGGTGGCACCGCCGACGGGGGTACGGCCGACGGAGGGACCGATGACGGCGGTACCGCCGACGGTGGGGCGACGGCCGGTACCTCGGCAGGCGCGGACAGCGGCGCGACGGCCGGCCTCAACGGCGGCTGATCCACCGACCGAATGTCACAACAGCAGGGCCGCTCCAGAACTCCTGGAGCGGCCCCGCTGTTTCACGTGGAACAACCGGCGAACGCGTCCTGTACCGCCGCGTACTCGCGGGTCCACCAGACGGCGAGCGCGGACGCCGCGGGAAATTGCGGATCGGTGCGCGGGTCGCCCAGCCGGTAGCGCCAGGTGAGCATCCAGAAGTCGTTCAGCCGCTCCCACCACACCCGGTACACGGCGGCTGCCAGTTCGTCGGCTCCGGCTCCGCAGGCGCTGCGGTAGGCACCGGCGTACGCCGCGACCTTGGCCAGGTCGAGGGTGCCGCAGGGGCGTACGAAGAAGATCGCGGCGGCCCGTACCACCTCCTCGGCGCGGGGCTGGACGCCCAGCCGGTCCCAGTCCACGATCGCGGCCGGTTCCCCGCCGCGGTAGAGCACGTTGAGCGGATGGAAGTCGCCGTGCACCCAGCCCGCCGCGGGTGCGGCGCCGGCCGCCGGTCGGCGGTGGGCCAGCCGCTTCAGCAGGGCCCGGCGTTCCAGCAGACGGTGCTCGGCGAGCTCGTCGAAGCTGGTCCGCGGGCGGGCCCGGCGGGCCAGGGCGAGGAGCTCGTCGATCAGCTCGAAGGTGTGGGCGGGATCGGCGGAGTCGGCTGGATACGCGGGCCGAGGTGGGTGCGGGTCGGCCGTCATGACCCGGTCCAGGGAGGTGTGCATCAGCCCGAGGAGCGCGCCGAGCCGGCGGGACTGGCCGCGGCTCAGCGTGGCACCGCTCAGGTGCCGTCCCTCGACCCAGGGGTGCAGGGCGTAGCAGCGGCCGTCCTGGACGGCGACCGTGCGGCCGTCGGCAGCGGGGACCGGTGGGGCGACGGGCAGGCCGAGGTCGGCGAGCCGTCCGGTGGCGCGGTGCTGGCGGGTGATGGCACCGAGGTCGCCGTCGAGGTGGTGCTTGAGGAAGTAGCGGCCGTGTGTGGTGGCCAGGAAGTAGCCGTGGTTGAGCAGGCCTTCGGCGACGGGTTCGCACGACAGGGGCTCCCCGGCGCCTTCGTAGCGGCGCAGCAGGGACCCGAGGGAGTGCCCGTCGGGCGTCGCCGCCGTCCGGGCTACAGATGAGCGCAGCACGCGCCAGATGGTAGATCAACTAGAGGGGGCGGAGCGGGCTCATCGGAAGGCCTCACGCAGCGTGCGCGGGGTGGAAGTCGCTGGTGGGGCCGGGCGTCCCACGTTCTGCGCGTACTGGAGGACCGGCACGTCCGTCAGGTGGTGCAGGGCCACGAACTCCGGCTCGATGCGGAGGAAGACCGGGTCGAAGGGCACGCCGTCGGCGAGCCGGGGGGTGCGGCCGAAGAGCGCCCGCTCGGCGAGGGCGGGGCGGAAGGCGCGAGCGGTCCCGATGAACTGCACGGACCAGGTGTCGCACTCGCCGCTGTTGACGTTGTCGGCCTCGTAGGCGACGACGCTGCCGTCGAGCGCCTGGTGGTAGTCGTAGCCGCGGTGCAGCCTGAGGATCAGCTTCCCGTCGATGATGAGATGCCGGGTCACCGTGGTGAACGGCAGCGCGCGCCGGCTGGCCGACACCCGGCCGTACGGGGTCCGGCTCAGCAGCTCGATCGCGCGGTAATCGTCGCAGGGCATGACTTCACAATGCCCGTACGCACCGTTCTCCAGTAGGGACGGCGGCCCCGAAAAGCCGGGACCAAGGTCCCGGCCCGGAATCGGGACAGCTGTGTTCTCCGCAGCTCCGTGCCTGGTGAGAGGCAGTTTCAGGATTTCTCCGCCTGGATTCGTGCAACATATGCGGCGGCCTGGGAACGGCGTTCCATGCCGAGCTTGGAGAGCAGGCTGGAGACGTAATTCTTGATCGTTTTCTCGGCGAGATGGAGTCGTTCCCCGATGGCTCGGTTGGTCAGACCCTCGCCGATCAGATCGAGGATCCGGCGTTCCTGGTCGGTGAGATTCGCCAGGCGGTCGTCGCCCTTCGGGGCGTTGCCGTCCCGCAGCCGTTCCAGGACCCGAGCCGTGGCCACCGGGTCGAGCAGCGATTTTCCGGCCGCCACATCGCGTACCGCCGAGAGCAGTTCACCGCCCCGGATGGCCTTGAGCACATATCCGGAGGCGCCGGCCATGATCGCGTCGAAGAGGGCTTCGTCGTCCGCGAACGAGGTGAGCATCAGGCAATGGATCTTTTCGTCCTGGGAGCGGATCTCCCGGCAGACCTCGACGCCGCTGCCGTCCGGCAGTCGGACGTCCAGCACCGCGACGTCGGGGCGGGTCGCAGGGATCCTGACCAGGGCGTCCGCGGCGGTACCCGCCTCGCCGACGACCTCGATGTCCTCTTCGACCGAGAGCATTTCGTGGACGCCCCGCCGGACAACTTCATGGTCATCGAGCAGGAAAACCGTGATTTTTCCGTCTTCGCGCACGGTCTCAGTCTCACACACCAAACTCTTCCCGTGCTCCGTGTCGCCGATATAACGTGCCGTTGTCCCGGCGGCCTGCAACGCTGTGACCAGGAGTTGTTCCCAGCTTTCGCGATTTACTTGGAAATCCAAGCAAAATCGCAGGTCAGCGCCGTTTCCACTTAGGCTTTGGCACTGGGTAACGTGCAAAGAAGCAGGCCACTGTCCGGGACGCTTTGTTCCACCCGGATCCGGCCGCGTTCGCACACACCCCGTGCGCCGTATCGGATACCGGGTGAGCCGCAAAACGGCCACCGGCGGACCCCGGGGGCCGGACAGACGGAGGAGCAGCACGTGACCGTGGAAGGCACTGCCCAGCGGAAGACCACCCGCGCCGGCAGCAAGCGCACCGCCGCCAAGAAAGCGTCGCCGGCAAAGAAGGCGACCGAGGCCAGGGCCACCGGCCGGCCTGACGAGGCGGAGCAGGACCAGCTCGTACAACTGCTGACCCCGGAAGGGAAGCGGGTCGAGCACCCGGAGTACGCGATCGACCTGACCGCCGAGGAGCTGCGCGGGCTCTACCGCGACATGGTCCTCACGCGGCGGTTCGACGCCGAAGCGACCACCCTCCAGCGTCAGGGCGAACTGGGTCTGTGGGCCTCGCTGCTGGGCCAGGAGGCCGCCCAGATCGGCTCCGGCCGCGCGCTGCGCGACGACGACTACGTCTTCCCGACCTACCGCGAGCACGGCGTGGCCTGGTGCCGCGGCGTCGACCCGACGAACCTGCTGGGCATGTTCCGCGGTGTCAACCACGGCGGCTGGGACCCCAACAGCAACAACTTCCACCTCTACACCATCGTCATCGGCTCGCAGACGCTGCACGCGACCGGTTACGCGATGGGTGTGCAGAAGGACGGCGCGGACTCCGCGGTCATCGCGTACTTCGGTGACGGCGCCTCCAGCCAGGGTGACGTCGCCGAGTCCTTCACCTTCTCCGCGGTCTACAACGCCCCGGTCGTGTTCTTCTGCCAGAACAACCAGTGGGCGATCTCCGAGCCCACCGAGAAGCAGACCCGGGTCCCGCTCTACCAGCGCGCCCGCGGTTACGGCTTCCCGGGCGTACGGGTGGACGGCAACGACGTGCTGGCCTGTCTGGCGGTGACCAAGGCGGCGCTGGAGCGGGCGCGCACCGGCCAGGGCCCCATGCTGATCGAGGCGTTCACCTACCGCATGGGCGCGCACACCACCTCCGACGACCCGACGAAGTACCGGGCCGACGAGGAGACGCTGGCCTGGGAAGCCAAGGACCCGATCCTGCGGCTGCGGACCTACCTGGAGTCGGAGGGCCTCGTCGACGACGCGTACCTCGCCTCGATCGACGAGGAGAGCGACGCACTGGGCAAGCGGGTCCGCGACGTCGTACGCGCCATGCCGGACCCCGATCACCTGGCGATTTTCGAGAACGTCTATGCCGACGGGCACGCGCTCGTCGATGAGGAGCGCGCGCAGTTCGCCGCGTACCAGGCGTCGTTCGCCGACGCCGATGCCGTCGCGGAGGGGAACTGACCATGGCAGTCCACGAGAAGATCACCATCGCCAAGGCGATCAACGCGTCGCTGCGGACCTCCATGGAGGCCGACCCCAAGGTCGTCGTCATGGGTGAGGACGTCGGCAAGCTCGGCGGCGTCTTCCGGGTCACCGACGGGCTGCAGAAGGACTTCGGCGAGGACCGGGTGATCGACACCCCGCTCGCCGAGTCCGGCATCATCGGCACCGCGATCGGCCTGGCCCTGCGGGGCTACCGCCCGGTCGCCGAGATCCAGTTCGACGGCTTCGTCTTCCCCGCCTACGACCAGATCGTCACCCAGCTCGCCAAGATGCACGCCCGCGCGCTGGGCAAGGTCAAGGTGCCGGTCGTCATCCGTATTCCCTACGCGGGCGGTATCGGCGCGGTCGAGCACCACTCCGAGTCCCCCGAGGCGCTGTTCGCGCACGTCGCGGGCCTCAAGGTCGTCACCCCGTCGAACTCCTCCGACGCCTACTGGATGCTTCAGCAGGCCATCGCGGGCGACGACCCGGTCATCTACTTCGAGCCCAAGCGCCGCTACCACGACAAGTCGCGGCTGGACACCGAGTCGATCCCCGATCCCCTGCACAAGGCCCGGGTCAGCCGTACCGGCACCGACCTCACGCTCGCCGCGTACGGCCCGATGGTGAAGGTCGCTCTGGACGTGGCCAAGGTCGCGGCCGAGGAGGGCAAGTCGGTCGAGGTCGTCGACCTGCGCTCGATCTCCCCGATCGACTTCGACACTGTGCAGGCGTCGGTGGAGAAGACCGGCCGGCTGGTCGTGGTCCACGAGGCCCCGGTCTTCCTCGGCACGGGTGCGGAGCTCGCCGCTCGGATCACCGAGCGCTGCTTCTACCATCTGGAGGCCCCGGTCCTGCGGGTCGGCGGCTTCCACGCCCCGTATCCGCCGTCCCGGCTGGAGGACGAGTACCTTCCGGGACTGGACCGGGTGCTCGACGCCGTTGACCGCGCGCTGGCGTACTGAGGGGTTTGAGGAGAGTTCGTGACCATGACTGCAAGCACCGCAGGCGCCCAGCGCCTCCGCGAGTTCAAGATGCCCGACGTGGGCGAGGGGCTCACCGAGGCCGAGATCCTCAAGTGGTACGTCCAGCCGGGCGACACCGTCACCGACGGCCAGGTCATCTGTGAGGTCGAGACCGCCAAGGCCGCCGTCGAACTGCCCAGTCCGTTCGACGGAGTGGTGCATGCCCTGCACTTCGACGAGGGCGTCACCGTCGATGTCGGCACCGCCATCATCTCCGTCGACACCGACCCCGGAGCCGGGCCCGCTGAGCCCGCCGCCGCGGCGGACGCGCCCGCCGCGCCCGCCGAGGAGGAGCCGGAGCCGAAGGGCCGGCAGGCCGTGCTCGTCGGCTACGGCGCTGCCCCTTCCTCGACCAAGCGCCGGGCCCGTAAGGCACAGCCGGGGGTTCCGGCGCAGCCGGAGCCGATGCATGCCGGGCTGCAGGCCGAGCTGAACGGCCGTGCCGTGGTCGCTCCGGTGGCCCCGGCGCCGGTCGCCCCGGCCCCCGCCGTGCCCGCCGGCCGTCCGTTGGCCAAGCCGCCGGTACGCAAGCTCGCCAAGGACCTCGGCATCGACCTGGCGACCATCGCTCCGACCGGCCCGGACGGCATCATCACCCGCGAGGACGTCCACGCGGCCGCCGCCCCGGCACCGTCCGTGGCGCCTTCGCCGGAGCCCGAGGCTGCCGCCCCGGCAGAGGCCGGCGTGGTCGACACCGGCGCCCGCGAGCGCCGGGTACCGGTCAAGGGCGTACGCAAGGCCACCGCTCAGGCGATGGTCAACTCGGCCTTCACCGCGCCCCACGTCACGGAGTTCATCACCGTCGACGTGACCCGCACGATGAAGCTCGTCCAGGAGCTGAAGCAGGACCCGGACATGGCCGGGCTGCGCGTCAATCCGCTACTGCTCGTCGCCAAGGCGTTCCTGGTCGCCATCAAGCGTCATCCCGAGGTCAATGCGGCCTGGGACGAGGCGAATCAGGAGATCGTCTACAAGGACTACGTCAACCTCGGCATTGCGGCGGCCACTCCGCGCGGGCTGATCGTCCCGAACATCAAGGACGCGGGCGTCAAGACACTCCCCCGGCTCGCCGAGGAACTGGGTGAGCTGGTCGCCACCGCCCGTGAGGGCAAGACCTCCCCGGCGGCGATGTCCGGCGGCACGGTCACCATCACCAACGTCGGCGTCTTCGGCGTGGACACCGGTACGCCGATCCTCAACCCGGGGGAGTCCGCGATTCTCGCCTTCGGCGCGGTCAAGCTCCAGCCCTGGGTCCACAAGGGCAAGGTCAAGGCGCGCCAGGTCACCACCCTCGCGCTCTCCTTCGACCACCGCCTGATCGACGGTGAATTGGGCTCCAAGCTGCTCGCGGACATCGCGGCGATCCTGGAGCACCCCAAGCGGCTGATCACCTGGGGCTGATCCGACGGGACGGATTTCACGTCAGCAGGGGCGGTGTTTCACGTGAAACGCCGCCCCTGACCGTTTGTGCCTCCGCGGATCAGCCTCTGATGAGGTTCACCGCCCGGCTGAGATGGGCCACCGGTCCGGTCGGGCTGTCCGGGTCGGCGTGCGCGGCGCTGCGGGCCAGTGTGGTGCCCGCCCAGACGGCGGCGACGATCAGTGCCACCACGACGGTCTTCCGCGTCCGGCGGCCGGCGTTCGTCCTGGGCTGCATGGTCAACTCCCCTTGAGTGGCGGAGCCGTCCCGGCTCCGTGCCTCCATTCACCCATGGAATCGGGGCTGGTTCGTACGCGTCAGGTACGGACTCGCGTCAGTCTTGAGTGGGACTCCGTGTCAGCCTTGGGTCTTTCTTTCGGCGCAGCGCCGGGCACCGGTAAAGCATTTGCCGGCGCCCGGCGCTCTGTTTACGGTCGGCAGGATGGGCAGCGATGTGATCATCAGGCGTTACCGGCCGGCCGACCGGGAGGCGGTGACCGGCGTGTGGTCCCGGGCCGTGCGCCAGGCGCACCCGTTCATCGAAGGGGAGGGCGAGGGCGAGCGGGCGCGCATCCTGCGCGAGAGGTATCTCGTTCAGGCGGAGAACTGGGTCGCCGAGCGTGCGGGCGGCATCGTGGGGCTGCTCGGGCTCCTCGCCGGCAAGCACGGTACGGGGGTCGAGATCGGCGGGCTGTTCGTCGACCCCGAGGCCCAAGCCCACGGCGTCGGGACGGAGTTGGTGGAGCACGCGGCGGCGCTGCACGGTGCGCTGACGCTGGAGGTCTTCGAGGAGAACGCGCGCGCCCGCCGTTTCTCCGCGCATCTGGGATTCGTGGAGCGGGCGCGCCGGACGGACGAGGAGACCGGCCATCCGCTGCTCGCGCTGGAGCGGGAGGCGCCCCTGAAGTCGGTGTCGTGGCTGCATCTGCGCGCGGGCAGGTTGCTGAGTGTACGGACACGGGGCAATGCCACGTTCTACCTCCCGGGCGGCAAGTACGAGCCCGGAGAGACCGCACGCCAGGCGCTGTCGCGGGAGCTGTCCGAGGAGCTCGGACTGGTCGTCCCCGCGGCACGGCTGTCGGAGGCGTTCGTCGTGCATGACGTCGCACACGGAAGGAACGGCCGCCGTCTGCACATGACCTGCTTCACCGGTGGCCCGCACGACATCGCTCCCGAGCCGGGCCGGGAGATCGCCGAGTACGCCTGGTTCGACCGGCAAGAGGCGCGCGAGCGGTGCGCGCCCGCCCACTCCCAGGTCGTGGACCGACTGGTCGCGCAGGGGCTGATGGCAGCCTGAGCGGCCGGGCGCATTACGGGGCATAGGCGCCTCGACCAGCACAAATAACCCTCACCTTGTCCGCATCGTGGAATGCGGTATCGGATGCATACCTGTTGTATCTATCCTGTGCGCATGCCATCTGCGTCCCCTTCCGCCGCCCCTGCCCCAGACACCGGACCCGCTCCCGCGAAGCAGCCCCCGGCGGCCGAGCGGGTCTACGCGCACATCAAGGATGCCGTCCTGCAGCGTCACTACGAGGGCGGCATGCTGCTCACCGAGGGCGAGCTTGCCGAGGCCGTGGGGGTGTCGCGGACACCGGTGCGGGAAGCGCTGCTGCGGCTGGAGGCCGAAGGGCTGATCAAGCTCTACCCGAAGAAGGGCGCGCTGGTGCTGCCGGTCTCCGCGCAGGAGATCGCCGACGTCGTCGAGACCCGGCTGCTGGTGGAGAAGCACGCGGCCGCCAAGGCCGTACCCGCCGGTGAGGCACTGATCGACGAGCTGAGCGGGTTGCTGGAGACGATGCGGCAGCAGGCCGCGGCCGGCGACCTGGCCGCCGTCTCGGTCGCCGACCGGTGCTTCCACGCCGCCATCGTGCGCAGCGCCGGCAACCAGATCCTGGACCGGCTCTACGAGCAGCTTCGCGACCGCCAGCTGCGGATGGGCGTCGCTGTCATGCACGCGCACCCGGACCGGATCGCCAAGAACATCGCCGAGCACGCCGAGATCCTCCGGGCGCTGCGGGACGGCGACCCGGACGCGGCGACCGACGCCGTGCACCGGCACGTCAGCTGGGTCCGCAACCTCGCGCAGGGAGAGGTGCGATGAGCGGGGGAGGCACCGGCGCCCCCGTCCCGGGCGGCGGCACCCCCCGGCTGCTGCCCTCGGACCCGCCCGGCGGCCGCCGGGCCATGGCGGTGTGGGGCATCGGTGTCGCGGTCTACTTCGTCGCGATCACCTACCGCACGAGCCTGGGCGTGGCCGGCCTGGATGCCGCCGAGCGCTTCCACATCAACGCATCGGCGCTGTCCACCTTCTCGATTCTGCAGCTGCTGGTGTACGCGGGCATGCAGATACCCGTCGGCCTCCTGGTCGACCGGCTCGGGGCCAAGAAGGTGCTGACCATCGGCGTGGTGCTCTACACCGCCGGCCAGTTCGGCTTTGCGCTCTCCGCGTCGTACGGCATGGCGCTCGGGTCGCGGGCCCTGCTCGGCTGCGGCGACGCGATGACCTTCATCAGCGTGCTGCGCCTCGGCTCCCGCTGGTTCCCGGCCCGCCGGGGGCCGATGGTCGCCCAGATCGCGGCGCTGGTCGGGATGGCGGGCAACCTGATCTCCACCCTCGTCCTGGCCCGTTTCCTGCACAGCTTCGGCTGGACCCCGACCTTCGCGTCCAGCGCGGTGGGCGGCCTGGTCGTCCTGGCCCTGCTCCTGCTCTTCCTCAAGGACCACCCCAAGGGCTACGAACCGCCGCCCGCGCCCGCCGGGCACACCGGCGCGGCGTTCGTGCGCCGGCAGATCACGGACGCCTGGCGCGAACCCGGCACGCAGTTGGGGATGTGGGTGCACTTCACCACCCAGTTCCCCGCGATGGTCTTCCTGCTGCTGTGGGGCCTGCCGTTTCTCGTCGAGGCACAGGGCCTCTCCCGTGGCACCGCCGGTGAACTCCTCACCCTCGTCGTGCTCTCCAACATGGCCGTCGGTCTGATCTACGGTCAGGTCATCGCCCGCCACCACGCGGCCCGTGCGCCACTGGCCCTGGGCACCGTCGCGGCCACCGCCCTGCTGTGGGCGATCACCCTGACCTGGCCGGACGAGCATGCGCCGATGGGGCTGCTGGTCGTGCTCTGTCTGGTGATGGGTGCCTGCGGCCCCGCCTCGATGATCGGCTTCGACTTCGCCCGGCCGGCCAACCCGCCGGAGCGCCAGGGCACCGCCTCCGGCATCGTCAACATGGGCGGCTTCACGGCCTCGATGACCACTCTGCTGGCCATCGGGGTACTGCTCGATGCGACCGGTGACAACTACCGGATCGCGTTCACCTCGATCTTCGTCCTGGAGGCGTTGGGCGTCTCGCAGATCCTGCGCCTGCGGCGTCGCGCGGCCCGCCGCGAACGGGAGCGGCTGGTCGTCAGTCGGGTCGAGGCGGTCCATGTCCCTGCCTGAGGCCCGGAGCCGCGCGATGTTCTGAGGGGGCGGGGAAGGGGACGTCCGCGGGCCCGACCCCGTCCGGTATCCATCGCACAGCCCCGAAGGCGCAGGCGGAACAGACCGTTTCACGTGAAACGGCTCATTGCCGACTTGCCGTCCAGCCACCACGTAGCGGTACGGCGGCAGTGGTACTCCGCTTCGCGCCCGCCGTCGGCCACCCGCGAACCGCGCCCCCGTAGCCTGTGCCGCCGCGGCGTGCGGACGCCCCGTCCTGAGTTGCCGTCTCCCGGCCGGGGCGCCGCTCGGCGCCGGTGCCCCCTACGGCGTGATGGCGAAGTTGTCCAGGATCGCCGAGGCCAGCTCCTGATCGCCGTCGACCTTGATCTGCTCGGCGACGGCCGCGGGGCGGACACGTCCGCAGGCCAGCCGGTGGAAGGCGTCCCAGTCCATGGCGAGTGTCACGGTCGGGCCGAGCGAAACACTGCCGTTGATCGTGCCGTTGCCCTCCGCGTCCACCCGCACCGTACGCATGAACTCCAGCGGGCCGCTGATATCGAAGACCACGGCCGAATCGGCGGGCGCCTGGGCCTTCTTGGCGACCGTGCCGGGCAGCGTCTTCAGCAGCAGATCGCGTGTCACATGGGCGCCGGGGGAGTCGAGATTGCCGGGCTTGCCGAGCGCCCGGCGCAGGTCCTGCTCGTGCGCCCATACGTCGAAGGCCCGCAACTGCAGCACGAGGTCCAGCGGACGGTCCTCGCCGAGCGGGCTGCGCACCACGGCATCCGGCTCACGGGTTTCGTTGCGCAGCTGCCGGGAGCGGCGGATGACGGTGTATTCCAGCTCGCTGAGCATCTCCGGCGCGGTGTGGTGCCGGCGGACGTCGACCTGCACCTCCATGCGGCGGGCCGACTCGCTGCGTACGTGGTAGAGGTCGCGCGGCAGTGTGTGGATCGGCCGGGGGTCGCCGAGCATCTCGCATTCCAGGCCGATCACATGCGAGACGACATCGCGAACGGACCACCCTGGGAGGTCCGTCGCCCTGCTCCACTCGCCTTCGACGAGCGGCGTCACCAGCTCGGCTATCGCTTCTATGGAGTGCGTCCAGGCATCGATGGAGGACTGAAGGCTGGGATGGACGGTCACGGGACCCCTCGGACGGTTCGTACGCGGGCTGCTGTCTGTGCAGTCAAGTTACGCTGCGCACGGGCACCCCGGCAGTGCTTTCGGATGACCATCGTAGGCTGATGTTCGATGACCGCCCGGTTCGAAAGCCCGGCCGGTGGTACCGTGCGCGCCTCCTCGCGGCAGATCCGCGCCGCCCCGTCGGAAGCCCCAATTCCCGGCGCAGGAGGCGTTGTCGCGGCCGGCGCGGCACGGCGAGCCCGTCAGTCGTCGCCGCGCTCCCGCTCCGCCAGCCGGATCACACAGACCGCGACGGCGATCAGCAGCGCCGGGTCCACGTCCTCCCGTACGACGTTGACCCCGTAGGTGTCCCGCACGGTCAGCCAGCGCCGCGAGATCTCGGCCAGCAGCTCCCCGTCGTACTCGACCGCGAACTCCCGGTCCAGGATCTTGCCGCTGACGTCCAGCTCGGTGCCGTCCACCAGCTCCACGCGGTAGTGGTTGCGCAGCAGCGAGAGCCGCTTGCGACGGATGGTGGCCAGCGGCTGGTCGTCACGCTCGACGGTCATCGTGTCGCGCAGGGCCAGCACCTTCTTGCGGATGGTGATCAGCACCCGGCCCTGCAGGTCCTTCAGCTCGAAGGTCTCCCGCAGCCGTAGCGCCTTCCCGTCGACGAGGTAGGCGTGCCGCCCGTGATCGTCCTCGATCCAGTAGTCGTCGCCGATGCCGAGGATCCGGTCGCGTACGAGGTACTTACGGGGGGACGGGGACCGTTCCCCGGGTGAGTGCGCCATGGCTGAGGTGTTCCCCGGTGCCCCTGCGGAATGCGTATGCACCGGGGTGACGTTGAATGTGCACATGGCTTCACGTACGCGGGTCCGGGCCCCCGAGCTGATCGGCAAGGGCGGCTGGCTCAACACCGGCAAAAATGAACTCACCCTCTCTGACCTGCGAGGACGCATTGTCATCCTCGATTTCTGGAAGTCCTGCACACTGTGAGGAACTTCCGGGAGGGGACGTGCACCACCACGCGTTTGCTGATCTCTACCTCCGACTGTCGCTAGACAGGGACGGGAAGACAGCGATTGAGCGCCAACAGCACGACTGTGAGGAGTGGGCCAAGAAGAACGGCCTGACCATACGACAGGTACACATCGACCGTGGACGGTCCGGATACAAGCACGTCACCCGCAAGGGGTTCGATGCCGCCAAGGCTGCCTTGGCGGCGGGCGTGGTCGGAACGCTGATCGTCTGGAAACTGGACCGCCTGTCCCGTAAGGGCATGGGGGAGATCGGGCTACTGCTGGACCAGCTCGACAAGGCGGGCGGCCGGCTGATCTCCGTCGTGGATGGCTTGGACTCCAGCAAGCCGAACGCCCGCCTGATCATGGCCACGCTGTCAGAGTTGGCCCGTGCCGAGTCCAAGACACTCGGTGAACGCGTCGGCCACGCGAAGCAGTATCTCCGGGGCCAAGGCCGCTGGATCGGCGGGCAACCTCCGTACGGGCTGATGATCGACCAGCCGACGGGGCAGCTCGCGCCCGATCCTGAGACGGGTGTCTACGCGCGGCTCATCGCGGATGACGCCCTGGCGGGCGTGCCGCTCGTCAAGATCGCCCGGCTTCTGAACGAACACGAGATCCCTGGGCCCCGTGGCGGACTCTGGCAGGTCAACACCCTCTCCCAGTTGCTCAGGAGCCCCGCTTTCGCCGGGCTGCTGCCCGAGACCGAGAAGGTATGGGACGACACCCGAGGAGAGTGGAAGTACACGGGCGTGGTCCGGCCATACCGAGACCCGGAGACACGGGAGACCGTCAGGGTCGGCGAGGGGATCATCACGGTCGGCGAGCGAGGCAAGATCCTCCAGCTCATCGAATCGCGCACGCGCTACGGGAAGGGCGGGGAGAAGCTTCCGCGCCGCGACCCGTCCCACCTGCTGACCGGTCTCCTGTTCTGCGGCGTCGAGGGGTGCGGCGTACGGATGAGCTTCTCCGGCAATTCCTATGTCTGCCAGGGAGTCCGGCTGGGCCACTCCTGCCCCGGCGCCCGTGTGCTGGCCTCCCGTATCGAGTTCGAGGTCACTCAGCGATTCCTGACCCGCATCCCTGCCCTGGAGCCGGGACATCCGACGCTCGAAGCCATAGCGGACCGCTGGATGCACAGGGAGGACCCGGAAGCGTTCGCCCAGCGCGACACGATCGAGACGGAGATTGCGGACACTGAGGGCCAGCTCTCGGACCTCGAAGAAGCCAGGTACGTCCGGGGGGAGTTCAGCGACTCCAACGGTCCGGAGCGCTACGACCGGATCGCGGGCAAGTTGCGGAACCGACTCCTTGGGCTTCAACAGAGGCTGGCGGAGCTGCCTGTCCCCCGCGCGAACATCGGCATTCTTCTGGACGGCTACGAACTGGGGGAGGCGTGGAAGACAGCGGATGACGACACACGTCGTGGGCTGCTCAGCCTGGCTATCGACCGCGTGACCGTGACCCGTGCTGACTACCAGGGACAGCGGTTCGACCCCGACAAGCGCATGGACATCGAGTGGGCCGAGAAGAAGCCCGCATCCGCCTGACACCCAGACCCCAGCGGTCATAGGCCCGTTCCTCTCCGGAGGGGCGGGCCGTTCGCGCGCCTGAGGGCCGTCAATGGCGCTCTGTCAGCCCGGCGCCAGCAGAGCGGGTGACGAAGCCTGACGACAGACCTGCCCCGCGCAAGGCTCTGACCAGCAAGAAGTGACGAGTGACGATTCTTTCCCACTTTCAGGTATCCCTATAGAACCCTTATAGGGATACCTGGATGTGCATCCGTTCCGTCATTCGTCACCGCCAGCGGGCGACTGATAGCTGGCCGGGGGGGGACCCCTGCCACGCGATCTCGAGACCGCTGGCGTATAGCCGCTCAGAGGCGCTACGGGTTTGAAGGTCTCCAAACTCCCCGGGAGCTGATGCAGAAGAACTGCATCTCCGACCTACTTCCTTGGGAGATCCACATAGGAAGTACTACGGAGATGCAGTTCTTCTGCATCGCATCGGGGCAGGGCGCGGATGGTCGGTCACGCCGGGTGACGCCGAACCTGCGTCTCAGAATCGATGGTTTGTGAGACGCGCCCGCTGGCATCCCCGTGGCGTCGGATTCGCGTTCAAAACCCGTCTCAGAACTTCCCTGGATCTCTTGATGTTGTGAGACGAGTTATGAGACAGTCTCGTCATGAACACGACCACCGGACACCTCATCGGTTACGCCCGAGTCTCCACCGACGATCAGGAAGCCCAGTTGCAGCACGACGCGCTGAACGAGGCGGGTTGCGCCCGGATCTTCACGGACAAGGCCAGCGGGAAGAACACGGACCGTCCGGAGCTTGCCGCCGCGCTGGACTACCTGCGTCCCGGCGACACGCTGTGCGTGTGGAAGTTGGATCGCTTCGCCCGCTCGCTGATTGACCTTGTGACCATGGTGGACGGCTTGGCAGCGCGTGGGATCGGGTTCAAGGTGCTGACGGGCGCGCTGGCGAGCATCGACCCGAACACGCCGGACGGGCGCCTCATGCTGCAAGTGGTCGGCGCCATGGCGGAGTTTGAGCGCTCCCTGATCAAGGACCGGACACGCGCCGGGTTGGAAGCCGCCAAGGCTCAGGGCCGTACGGGCGGACGGCCGACCGTCATGGACGCTGACAAGCTCGCTGCCGCCAAGGCGCGCCGGGCCAAGGGGGAGAGCGTCACGGCGGTGGCCAAGGCGGTTGGGGTGTCTCGGGCGACGCTCTACCGGGCGCTTGCCGAGGCTGAGTGACCTGATCCGATTTGAAGCCCCCGATGGCTGCCCGTGCTGGGTGGTCGTCGGGGGCGTTCTGCGTTCTTGGGGCACCTCCGAACGAAAGGCGGTCATCCGCCGGCTGAGGGGTGCCGACCCAGCGTCGGGCCCCCGAGGTGCCAAGGGCGATTCTCAGGCTTCTGCGCTGTCGAGGACCGCCCGAACCTCGGGAACGTCGGCATACGCAGAGAGATGGGCCAGTACCACCCGGACTCGTTCCGCTGTCCGCTCGCTGGCAATGTCGGCCGACAGGCTGATGACCCGTTCCGCTGTGGCTGCCGCTTCCTCGGGTTCGTTCGCGTCGGCGTAGGCCACGGCCAGCCATGAGAGATAGAGCGCCATTTCCCGCGTGTGCGTCGCGTCGTACCGGCTAAGCACATCGCGTAGCAGAGGAACGGCGCGGAGAGGTCGGCGCAGCTCGGTGTAGACACGCGATTCCATGACCTGGAGTTCGCCAGCGTCCACCCAGTAGAGCCATGCCGGAGACTCGGTTCCCGCGCTGTCCTTGGCCAGTGCCTCACTGGCTTCGCCGAGGGCGCGCATAGAGCGCTGTGCGCTCTCAGAACCCCCCGCTTTCGTATGGGCCCAAGCCACCCGATCGATGTACAGCGCGCGGGCTTTCGGGGGTGCGTCCGGCCCCGCCCCGTCGAGTGCCGCGCGGGCAAGCTGTAGGCCCTCAACTTCCCTGCCAGTGTTGGTCATTTGGTAGGCCAACGACCCGGCGAGGTTCCCGGCAAGGGTGTGGTCCTCAGCCTGCCTCGCTGCGCTGATGCCTAGCCGGTAGATCTGTTCCGCCTCGGCGTGCTGTCCGGCATCGCTGGCAATCCATCCGGCGATCTGTGCCAGCTCGCCAATCTGGCGGAGGAGCTGACGGCCAACGTCACCTGTGTGTGCGCCCTCGCGGTAGAGGCGGACCGCAGACCGCAGTTCCCGCAGCGCGGGTCGGATGAGGTCGCCCCCGGCTAGCACGTCGTCAGCCAGCCGTAGGCCGTGCACGCGCTGTTGTAAGTCGTCCACCTGACCCATGCCGACCCGGCGGCCCTCACGGGCGCTGAGAGGGGACAGCGGGTCACCCTCGGGCAGGTAGTCGGCCAGGGTCGGTGGAGGCGGCTCAGCGGTCGTCTGCGGCGCCGTGAGCGCCTCCACGGGCACCCCAAGGGCGGCAGCGAGGAACGGCAGCCATTCGCGCGGCGTGCGCTTCCCCGTCTCCCACCGGCTGACCTCTTGGCGGCCGACGGGTTCGCCCTGGACGCCAGCAGCCCGGCAGACCTCCAGCGCTAGGCGTGCCTGACTCCACCCGTGCCGCTCGCGCTCACGCCGGATGTTGGCCCCGATGCAGCTCCCCATGTGGCAAGTCTGGCCGACAGTTGGCCGACGCGGGGCCGCTAGCCCGAGATCGCGAACACGCAGACGCTGAGGGCTCCACTGAGACGAGTCGGCGGAGAGAAAGGGCGGTGGCCCGGCGTGAGCGCTGCTGAGACGGCCCATGAGCACCCGCAGCACTGGGAGCCGGGCGAGACAGCCAAGGACACCCGCACGGGGCGCGTGGGGCGAGTCATGGGGCACGTGGGGCCCCGCTACCAGCTCCGCCCCTTGAACGGGGGCAAGGAGTGGGAGGCCGACCCGGATCACCTGAGCCCCGCCGCTCAGTCGGACGCGCTCAGCGCTGCCGTAGGTGAGGCGAACGCCCGTACCCGGTGGGGGCTCTGAGGTGAGCGCGAACCTGAACCCGCACGGGCTGAAAGTCGGCAGCGTGGTTTATGACCAGAACTACGGAATGCCCGCGACGGTCGCTGACTTCCAAGGGCCGTTGATCTGTCTCACTCGCCCAACGGGCATGTCGTGGCGGTCACCCTGGGTCTCTGTGCGACCGGCTACCGAGTACGAGCAGCAACAGCTACGAGCCATAGCCAAACTCCACGCTCAGAGCCAACGGGGCAGAAAGCCCGCTTAATCTCCGTACCTGCTGGACGTATTCGAATCTCGCCCCCGCAGTATTCGGAACCCCCGCAAGGACGGGCACCGTAAACCATCAGTCGTAAGGAGTCTCGGAATGCGCACTGCCAAAAGTCGCCTGAATTTCGCATGGCTGGAGGTAACAGGATTCTGTAACGAATCCTGCGAACACTGCTATGCGGACTCGTCCCCCAAGGGAACGCACGGCACCATGACCGTGGACAACTGGAAGCACACCATTGACCAGCTCGCCGACATGGGCGCGCGTGACGTCCAGTTCATCGGCGGGGAACCGACCCTGTACCCGAACCTCCCCGAGCTGATCCGGCACGCGCATGGGTCGGGGCTCTCCATCGAAGTGTTCTCGAACATGACCTACATTCGGGATGAGATGTGGGAGACCTTCACGGGCTGTGGCGTCAAACTCGCTACGTCGTACTACTCCGATGCGGCGCAGGAACACGACAAGGTGACCAACCTCCGGGGCTCACACAAGCGCACCCGGAATAACGTTCAGAAGGCGCTCAGTCTGAAGATCCCCGTGCGGGGTGGAGTCGTCGCCGTGCAGAAAGAACAGCGTGTTCAAGAGGCGCTGCGGGATCTTCAAGCCATCGGTGTGGGCCAGGTCGGCGGAGACCGTACGCGGGCATTCGGGCGGGCGAGTAAGGGCGCTGCGCCGATCATCGCGGATCTGTGCGGGCACTGTGCCCATGAGAAGTGCGCTATTGGGCCGAACGGTGACGTATGGCCGTGCGTGCTGGGACGGTTTCTGAACATCGGCAACGTGCTGGATTCGCCGCTTTCCGAAATCTGGGGCGGTGCGCAGATGGCCAAGGTATTAGCCGATATCACGGCGGTACATGGGGAAGGCGCACAGTCGTGCACACCTCCGCAATTCCTGCCTATGTGCGGGCCGTGCGGACCGTGTGCGCCGTCGGTCGGGCACTGTGACCCGAAGGAGGCGGGCACGTCGGCGGAGACGGCTACGATCGCCGCACCCGCGTAACCCAGAGATCCGCAGGAGCGCACAAATGGACGATCACGGGGACGACTTCGGCAGGTGGTTTCAGGAGGGACAGGGGGGCGTTCAGCGGTCCGAGGAGCAGTGGCTCACCATCGCCCGGTACGTGCGGCACGCCGCGAACAAGCTGAGTCCGGACCTCCCCCTGTGTCTGCCAGGCGAGCCCCAGGAATGCGGTCGGAGCGCTCAGCATCACGTGTTGGCGTGGTCGGCGCATCTCAAGGCCATCGCCCAACACCTCATTGAGGAAGCGGCCCCGTCTCCGGCACGGGCGGCACATGTGGCCGAACCCCTGTACCAAAGGCGGCTGGCTGAGCTGCGAGCCCAGGACGCTCCCGCACAAGTCCAGCACTGATTGGCGGGCCCCGTCCGTGCGCTGTCCCATGGCGCATAGGCGGGGCTCTGCCATGCCCCGGTCCGCTGTCCTCAGCCGGCCCGTGCATCCTGGACACATGAGCAACCAGGAACAGCCGACGGCCCGCCACCGTGCCCGCGTCCGCGCCCCCGAGCTCGTTGGGAAGGGCGGATGGCTCAACACGGGCGGGAAGAACCTGACGCTTGCCGATCTTCGAGGTCGCTGCGTAGTGCTAGATTTCTGGACGTTTTGCTGTGTGAACTGCCTGCACGTCCTGGACGAGCTGCGCGAGCTGGAGGAGCGCCACCGCGACACCGTCGTGATCATCGGCGTGCACTCCCCCAAGTTCGTCCATGAGGCCGAGCACCAGGCGGTCGTGGACGCCGTCGAGCGCTACGGCGTCGAGCACCCGGTCCTCGACGACCCCGAGCTCGCCACCTGGAAGCAGTACGCCGTGCGCGCCTGGCCCACCCTCGTCGTCATCGACCCGGAGGGCTATGTCGTCGCCCAGCACGCGGGCGAGGGCCACGCACACGCCATCGAAAGGCTCGTCGAGGAGCTGGTGGCCGAGCACGGCGCGAAGGGCACGCTGCGCCGCGGCGACGGCCCCTACGTACCGCCCGAGCCGGTCGCCACCGATCTGCGGTTCCCGGGCAAGGCGGTACGGCTGCCCTCAGGCGGCTTCCTCGTCTCGGACACCACCCGGAACCAGCTCGTGGAGCTGGCGGCGGACGGCGAGCAGGTGCTGCGCCGGATCGGTAGCGGCGAGCGCGGGCTGGACGCGGACTCCTTCAACGAGCCGCAGGGCCTGGCGCTGCTCCCCGACGGCAAGGTGGCCGTTGCGGACACCGTCAACCACGCCATCCGGGTTTTCGACCCCGAGGCCGGCACGCTGGAGACGGTGGCGGGTACCGGCCGGCAGTGGTGGCAGGGTTCGCCCGTCTCGGGGCCGGCCCGCGAGGTGGATCTCTCCTCGCCGTGGGACATCGCCTGGTGGCAGGACCGGCTGTGGATCGCGATGGCCGGTGTGCACCAGCTGTGGACGTACGACCCGGCCGCCGGCACGGTCCAGGTCGCGGCCGGCACCACCAATGAGGGGTTGGTGGACGGCCCGGCGACCGAGGCCTGGTTCGCCCAGCCGTCCGGCCTCGCCGCTGCGGGCGACCGGCTGTGGATCGCGGACTCGGAGACCAGCGCCGTGCGCTGGGTGCAGCGCGCGGACGAGGGCGACGGCTACGAGGTCCGTACGGCCGTCGGCACCGGGCTCTTCGATTTCGGGCACCGCGACGGCGCCGCCGACCAGGCGCTGCTGCAGCATCCGCTGGGTGTCACGGCGCTGCCCGACGGCTCGGTGGCCATCGCGGACACCTACAACCACGCGCTGCGCCGTTTCGACCCGGCGAGCGGCGAGGTGACGACGCTGGCGACGGACCTGCGGGAGCCCTCGGCGGCGGTGCTGGCCGAGGACGACATCGTGGTGGTGGAGTCCGCGCGGCACCGCCTGACCCGGCTGCGGCTCCCCGAGGAGGCGGTACGCGTCGAATCGGTGGCACACCGCACGCAGCGCGCGGCCACCGAGGTGGCCCCGGGCAGGCTGCGGCTGGACGTGGTCTTCCAGGCGCCTGCGGGTCAGAAGCTCGACACCCGCTACGGTCCCTCGACGCGGCTGCTGGTCAGCGCCACCCCGCCGGAACTCCTCGCGGACGGCGCGGGCCCGGACACCGACCTCGGGCGGGACCTCATCCTCGCGGACGGCGTGACCGAGGGCGTGCTGCATGTCTCGGCCATGGCGGCGTCCTGCGACGACGACCCGGCGATCGAGTACCCCGCCTGCCATGTGCACCAGCAGGACTGGGGCGTGCCGGTACGGATCGTCGACGGCGGGGCGCCCAGGCTGGCGTTGGTCCTTGCCGGGCTGGACGCGGAGGGCTAGGGCCTGTCGTTTGGGGAGCCCGGCCCGCCGCGGCGCCGGTTTCACGTGAAACCGGCGCCGCGGCGTTGCTCACGTCATCTGCGAGCGCGGGTCACTTGTCGGACAGTGCGGTGTCGGACTGCGTCTCGGCCGTGTGCTGGTCCAGGTACCAGTCGCTGACCTTGGCGGTCTTGCCGAGG
Source organism: Streptomyces sp. NPDC048650 (assembly GCF_043199095.1). Classification (NCBI taxonomy): domain Bacteria; kingdom Bacillati; phylum Actinomycetota; class Actinomycetes; order Kitasatosporales; family Streptomycetaceae; genus Streptomyces; species Streptomyces sp. NPDC048650. Next base: position 48,486 of record NZ_JBICVM010000010.1, read on the forward strand.
GACGGCCACATGCTCTTGTACTGGCCGAAGCGGCGGGGCGTGGCCGTCGAGCGCACCTTGATCTGTGAGGGGGCCATGGCTCCCAGGTACATCATGCTCTGCCGGGTGCCCTTGTCCGACGCGGTCTTGGTCGGGACGCTCGCGTAGGCGTAGCCGTCGCCCTTGACCTCGATCCGGTGGCCGTTCAGGAATCCCGGTCCGCCCTCGTAGAACCCCAGGGGCTTGGTGCGGTCGTACCCTTCCTCCTTCTTGGAGTCGGGGAAGAACAGCATCGGGGCGTTGTAGAGGTAGCAGGAGGCGCTGCGAATGTTGTGGTACCGCACGATCACATGGCTCGGCCCCGACGCGCCGGCCGCGGTGAGCTTGAACGAGCCCGGAGGGACCGTGCACGGGCGTGTGCGGCTCGCCGCGGCGCCCGCTCCCGCCGCTGCGCCGGTACCGCCGATGATCCTGCGCTTCTTGCTCTTCGAGGACGACGAGTAGGAGTGCTTCTTCGACTTCTTGGAAGAGTGGCTGTTGCAGCCGGTCAGCGCGAGCGAACCGGCGAGGCCGAGGGCCAGCGCGGCATACGCGGCGGATCGGCGGGAGCGGCGTGCGGTCATGGGCGGGTCCCCCTGGAAGTCACTGCGGATCAGTGCGTCATGTCTGTCATGGCACCGCCACGATAGCGAGGTTCGGTCGCGCCGCCACGGCCGGTGCATGGCGGCGTATCCGTCCGGTTCAGACGGGAATCGGAGGGGCTGGGCGAGGTTCGGGTGGCTTGTGAGAGTCAGTCCGGGCAGGCGGGCAAACCGCTGTTCTCCAGCTGTTCCGGGCGGATCCGGATGCCGGGCATCCAGACCTGTTTGCCGTCATGATCGACCTGGAACCACATACTGCTGTGGCCGCCCGCCTCGTCCGTGACCGTGATGCCGTTGGCGATGCGGCAGCGTGCGTGCAGCACATCGCCGTGCCAGACATGGCCGACGACGTTCGACCGGTGGTAGGGCACATACGGGTCGCGGGCCAGCCCGAGTGCGCAGTTCGCACCGCGGCTGCGCTGGCAGTCCCGCTCGACATTGTGGACGGTGATCCGGGCGGAGCCGGTGCCCGCCGCCGTGCCCTGGGGGCCGTCCGCTCCGGAACCGGTCAGCGCGGGCACGGCGAACGCGGCGGCGGCCAGCACCGCGACCGTGCCCACCACCGCGAGCACCAGTGGCAGCCGTCGCCGGCTTGCCGGCTCTTCGGCGCTCGTCTCCCCCGCCCCGGTATCGCCTCCGGTCTCCGGGGCCGGCGAGGGCAAGGGTGGGGTGTCCGCTGCCTCGAGTGCCCGGTGCAGCAGCTCGACCAGGGCGGGCAGTCGGTCCTCGCCGGTGAACGAGAGCTTGCACCACTGCACCAGCAGCCGTTCGTCCGGCAGGCTCTGGCCTCGCAGGTAACGCGAGAGGGAGGAGCGGCTGGCGGGCAGCCGGCCCTCTATGTCCTTGAGGCTGTAGCCCAGTTCGCCGTGCATGCGGCGCAGTGCACAGACGAAGTCCCTTACCGGTCCGGTGAGTTCGTCGGGCAGAGGGGCTAATGGCTTGCGGCGGACGTTTGCGGGCTGGTTCTGATTGCCAGGCACATCTGGCATTTCAGCACAACGGACATGCGCGTGCGAGGGGTACTTCCGCTCCCCTGTGGCGGAAGTACCCCTCGTTACGCGATCCGGACCGGACCCGGATGAGTTGGTGACGTTTCACGTGAAACAGCCTGATGTTCTCCGTGAAACACCACCGCCCGCAGCGGACTCAGTCGCCGAACTTCACCGGCCGGTACGGCTTGAACTCCGCGTCACCGCCGGGCAGTCCGTACGTCAGGCTGCGGTGGTCGGTGCCGTGCCCACCACGCTGCTCGTAGGCGGTGTACGACGAGTGTGCGTCGTTGTTCCACTTCTCGAAGATCACCACATGCCGGGTGTTGTTGTCGCCGGAGGCGTCGATCAGCAGGTCACCGGGCTTCAGCTCGCCGACCGAAAGGGGACGGGTGATACCGCGGTTGGTCGCCAGCCCCACGGTGTTGGTGCCCGGCGTCGGCAGCCCGAGCGCCATCGACGCATACCCGGAGCAGTCCTGGCGGTAGCCGTCCTTCCAGACCTTGGCCTGGCTGTACGGGACCTGGGCACCGCCGTTGGCGGTCAGCCAGGTCGCGGCGCGGTTGAGGGCCTCCTGGCGGGTGCCGCCGGGCAGCGGAGGCTGCGGGCTGCCCTGTACCGGTACCCCGGGCAGCCGGTCCTGCGGGATGTCCACCGCGACCACGCTGAGGAACCCGCTGACCGGGCCGGTGATGTGCGCCATGAACGTCGAGCAGGCGCTGCCCTCACACACCTTGCGGCCGGTATCGACCTGGTAGTCCGCGGTGATCCGGTCCTGCCCCGCCGCGGACTTGTTGATCATCCCGACCGAGGGGGAGTTGGTGTCGGCGGTCGCATGGACCACCCATCGCGTACCCCAGGTGGGAAAGTCGGCGGCCGCGGCCTGCCGTGCGGACCCGGCGCCGGCGGCTCGCGCCGTGATCGCCGAGGCGCCGGCGGCCCGGGGGGCGGTGTCGCGGGAGAGCTTCGTCGGCGCCGCGGTGTTTCCGGTCGCGGCGGCTCCGGCCTCGCTGCCATGGGCGAATCCGGCGAATGCGCCGATGCCGATGCCCGCCGCGGCGACCGCGGGCACCACCCGACGCAGCATCGTCCTGCGGAACGGGGAGCGCGCGCCCGCCGGTTCGACGCCGTTCTCGCCGGCATCCCCCGGACTTGCGCCGTTCGCCGGGTGCGTGTTCCCGTGCTGGTGCTCGTACATACCGGTTCCCCTCCGTGAACGGCCGGTTGGCCAGATGGCCGGTCGGCCTTCGGTATGCCGCCGGATGGTCTGGTCGCGGCGACGGCAACCATCGTGTTCCGCCGCGGGGCGGCTGCCCGGTGGATCCTGTCCCGTGGGACGTCTCGACCATGTGCAAGCCGTGGACCTGCGAAGACGTGCCGGAAAACGCCACGGGCGGGACATCCTGCGGGTGCCGCCGGGACATGACGGGACACCGTTCGCCGCACGCCGACGGGCGGAGGCACGAGGAAGGGCGCCCGCTGGGGGATTGCGGGCGCCCTGGTTCATGGGGGAGTGCGTGCGGCCTACCAGGCCGCTGCGCCGCCCGGATCCGGCTGCCAGTACGTCACCCGGGCGCTGCCGTCGAGGCGCACCGGGCCTGTCGGCAGCGGCACCTGTGCGGTACCGCCGGTGGCGCCCCTGCCGTCCCGGCCGGCGACGCGGACGCGCAGTGCGACGGCCGTGCGGCCGTCGCTTCCGGCGCCGTCCGCGGTGGAGGTCAGCACGGCTGCGTATCCGGACGCGCCAGGGGCGAGCGCGACCATCGCCCGCGGCCTGCTGCCCGGGAGGCCGGCGAGCGCGGCCCGCGCGTCGTCGAACCGTAGGTGCGGGGCGGCGTAGAGGCCGCAGACGGCGCCGGAGGTGTTGGTGGCCACCAGCAGCAGGCGATGCCTCGACCGGGTGGGCGGCTTCGCCACGATGCGCAGCCGCGATGCGTCACAGGCGGCGTACCGGGCGCGGGACTCCCGCGGGGCCCCGCTGCCGCCGTGGCCGGCCACGGTGCCCTCGGCGACCAGGGACACCGGGCGGAACGGCTTGGCCGGCCGCGTCCTGAGAGCATCGGCGTCGTCCTGGCTGCCGCAGCCGACGAGGGTGAGCGCGGCGGCCGCGGTCATCCCGGCTGCGGTGGCCCGCAGCGTACGGCGGCGGGCGGTACGGGGGCGGAGGACGGCGTCGCTGCGTGGCATTCCGGTACTCCCCCTGTCGGCGGCCCGGCCGGGAACGGCCGGGCCCCCACCGGCCGTCCCTCGTCGGTCCGGCGGTGGTCTGTCCACCACACTGCCGACCACCGCTGCTGTTCCGCTAACGCCCGCCTAACGCCCTCCGCGGGCCGCTCAGGTGGCGCCGCCGCCGTCCTTCCCGCCGCGACCGTCCCGCTCGTCGCGCGCGAACAGCTGGGTGAGCGTGCTGATCGTGTAGACGTCGGTGGCCTCTTCGTCCACCAGATGCATCTCCGCCAGCCGGTCCAGCCCGTCCTGGGTGCGCTCCGGGTCGTATCCCGCGAGTGCCGCCGCCGCCAGGGCGTTCAGATGCCCGTCCGCACCCTTGGCGAGCGCGCTGAGCAGCCGGGCGTCGTCCGCGGACAGCCGGGCCACCGACATCCGCAGCGCCGCCGCGATACCGGTGTCCTCCGCCGACAGCAGGGCCAGCCGCCGCTGTTCGTCGCGCAGCGCCGCGGCCAGCCGGGCCAGCCGCCAGCGCGGCCGGGCGGTGAGCTGGGCGGCGGCGGCCCGCAGCGCCAGCGGCAGCCCGTCGCACAGATCCACCAGTTCCCGGGCGGCGGCCGGGTCCTCGGCGACCCGCTCGGGGCCGAGCATGGCACCCAGCAGCGCCGCGCCCTCCTCGTGGCCCAGCACCTGGATACCGACCGGCCGGGCGCAGTCCGTGGCCACCAGCCCGTCGAGACGGCTGCGGCTGGTGACGACTGTGGCACAGTGCGGACCGCCGGGCAGCAGCGGGCGCACCTGTGCCGAGCTGCTGGCGTTGTCCAGGACGACCAGCAGCCGGCGCTCGGCGACCAGCGACCGGAACAGCGCCGAGGCGGCCTGGGCCGAGCCGGGCACCCGCTCCGGCGGCGTGCCGAGCGCGAGCAGGAAGTCACGCAGGATCTCGGCGGCCGGAGCTTCGCCGCCCTCGCCGAAGCCGCGCAGGTCGGCGAAGAGCTGGCCGTCCGGGAAGGACGCGGCGTGCAGATGCGCCCACTGCACGGCGCAGGCGGTCTTGCCGACACCGGCCGGACCCGTGACCACGGCCAACGGGCTCTCCCCCGTCGTGTGGTCCGTCAGCACGTCGGTGAGCGAGGCGAGTTGCTGCTCCCGCCCGAGGAAGCGGGCGGGCGGCCGGGGCAGCAGCCGCGGCGCCGCGCGCCCGGCGCCGTCCCGGGCAGGGGCCGAGGCGCCGCCTTGCTCGGGCACCCGCCCCGCACCGGCCCCGGAAGGCGCCCGGCCGGCGGTCGGCTGCTGAGCCGCGGCACCGCCCCGTGCCGGTGTGGCCTTCTTCGCGGCGGGGGCCTGTTCCCGCTCCGCGCGCAGAATCTCTTCGTAGGCCCCGCTCAGCCGCTCACCGGGATCGACTCCCAGCTCTTCGTTGAGCAGCCGCCGGGTGCGGTGGAACCACTCCAGCGCGTCGGACTGCCGACCGGCCCGGAACAGCGCCCGCATCAGCGCGGCGATCAGCCCTTCCCGCAGGGGATGGTTGACGGCCGCGGAGTAGAGGATGGCCGCGGCCTGTTCTTCCTCGCCGAGCGCGCCGTGGGCCCGCGCCAGCGCCTCGACGGCCGTGAGCCGGCGCTCCTCCAGGGCGTGCGCGGCGGCCGCGAACGGCGGGCTGGTGACCGTGCCGGTCAGCGCCGGGCCGCGCCACAGCCCCAGTGCTTCACGCAGCAGCGGCACGGCATCGGCCGGCGCCGCCTCCGGACGGGCCAGCGTCACCAGCTCCCCGAACCGGTGGGCGTCGATCAGCTCTTCCGGCAGGTGCAGCAGATAGGCCGACCCGTGGGTGTTCAGCTCGATGCCGTAGGCGTCCGCCCCGCCTTCGGCGAGCGTCGCACGCAGCCGTGAGACATGCCCCTGGACGACCGTGCGGGCGTGTTCGGGCGGCTCGTCCTCCCACAGCGAATCGATCAACTGCTCCAGGGGGACGGTGGTGTTGGGCTGCAACAGCAGCAGCGCCAGCACACTGCGCCGTTTGGCGGGCCCGAGCGGTAGCTCTCCGGCGCCGGTCGTGACGGCGATCGGGCCCAGCAGTGAGAATTCCAACTCAGCCCTCCAGGAAGGCCGTCAGGGCGTTCGCCAGCAGATACGGGTCCTTGGCGCCGCACAGCTCACGTGCCGAGTGCATGGAGAGGATCGCGACGCCTATGTCGACCGTCGTGATGCCGTGCCGAGCGGCCGTGATCGGGCCGATCGTCGTGCCGCACGGCATCGAGTTGTTCGACACAAAGGACTGCCACGGCACCTCTGCCCGTTCGCAGGCCGCCGCGAACACCGCGCGGCCGCTGCCGTCGGTGGCGTACCGCTGGTTGACGTTGACCTTGAGGATCGGGCCGCCGTTGGGCATCGGGTGATGCCCTGGCTCGTGTCGTTCACTGTAGTTGGGGTGGACGGCGTGGCCGGTGTCCGACGACAGGCAGATGGTGCCGGCGAAGGCCCGCGCGCGGTCCTCGTACGAGCCGCCGCGGGCGAACACCGAACGCTCGAGCACCGTGCCGAGCAGCGGGCCGTCGGCACCGGTGTCGGACTGGCTGCCGTTCTCCTCGTGGTCGAAGGCGGCCAGCACCGGGATGGTGGTCAGCGCGCTCCCGGCGGCCGCCGCGGCGGTCAGTGCGGCCGTACCGGCGTGCACCGAGAGGAGGTTGTCCATCCGCGGGCCGGCGACCAGCTCCTCGTCGCGGCCGAGATAGGCGGGTGGCTCGATGCTGTGCACCATCAGGTCCCAGCCCCGCACCTCGCCCGCCGCAAGGCCGGTCTCCTCCTCGACGAACGCGATCAGGTCGCCCTCCGCGACCTCGCCCAGGCCCCAGATCGGCGTCATGTGCCGCTGCTTGTCGAGCTTGAGCCCGTCGGCGTTCACCGTCCGGTCGAGATGCACGGCCAGCTGCGGTACGCGCAGCAGCGCCCGGTCGACGTTGACCAGCCGGTGGCTGCCGTCGCGCAGGGTCACCCGGCCGCTGAGCCCCAGGTCGCGGTCGAGCCAGGTGTTGAGCAGCGTGCCGCCGTACACCTCGACGGCCACCTGTCGCCAGCCGCGTGCGCCGGTGTCGGGAATCGGCTTCACCCGGAGATTGGGAGAGTCGGTGTGAGCCCCCACAATCCGGTACGGAGTGGCCGCGCTCGCTCCTTCGGGCACGTACCAGGCGATGATCGCGCCGCCGCGCAGTACGTACTTCCCGCCACTCTCCCCGTCCCATGCGTCCGTCTCCGCGACCTGCCGGAATCCGGCCTTCTCCAGCCGCTCCGCCGCGTTGGCCACTGCGTGGTAGGGCGACGGACTGGCCGCGAGGAAGGACATCAGGTCGTCGGTGTGGCCGTGGTCGAAAGGAGAGGGAGTGCGCGAAGCGCTCGCTGGAGGGGCGGCGGGAGACGGGCGGGAGGAGTTGCTCATGACTTCAGCATAAGGAGCCGAACCCCCCTTTCCCGGTGCGCTCGGGGCGTGATGCCGCTCCCTTCCGGCCATGATGTGTGCGATCTACATCGAGCCGCCGGACGGAAGGTGCGATTCCGGCGCCGGACGTGATGACGCCCGCCTCCCCGGGGGAAGGGAGGCGGGCGTCGTCATCATTCTGGACGCCGTTTCTGAGAGACCTGTGAGAACGGGCGCCGGAGGCGACCGGAAGGTCTTAGAACGCGGCCTCGTCCAGCTCCATCAGGGACTGGTCGGTGGACTCGGCGAGCGAACGCTGGACGGTGAGGCCCGGCAGGACGTTGTGCGCGAAGAACTTCGCGGCCGCGATCTTGCCCTCGTAGAACGCCTTGTCCTTGGTGGAGGCGGTCGCCAGCTTCTCCTGGGCCACCGCGGCGCCCTTGAGGAGGAGGTAGCCGATGACGACGTCGCCGGAAGCCAGCAGCAGGCGGGTGGTGTTGAGGCCGACCTTGTAGATGGACTTGACGTCCTTCTCGGTGGCGGCGAGGTCGGTCAGCATCACACCGACGATCGCCTCCAGGTCGGCGGCGGCCTTGGCCAGCTCGCCGCGGGCGCCCTCCAGGCCCTCGCCGCCGACGCCGTCGGCCAGGAACTTCTTGATGGCCTCGGACAGCTGGGACAGCGCCGCACCCTGGTTGCGGACGATCTTCCGGAAGAAGAAGTCCTGGCCCTGGATGGCGGTGGTGCCCTCGTAGAGGGTGTCGATCTTGGAGTCCCGGATGTACTGCTCGATCGGGTACTCCTGGAGGTAGCCGGAGCCACCGAAGGTCTGCAGCGACTGGGCCAGCTGCTCGTAGGACTTCTCCGAGCCGTAGCCCTTGACGATCGGCAGGAGCAGGTCGTTCAGCGCGGTCTCGGCGGAGGCGTCCTCGCCGGCGGCCTCCTTGACGATGATCTCGTCCTGGACCGTGGCGGTGTAGAGCACCAGGGCGCGCATGCCCTCGGCGTACGCCTTCTGCGTCATCAGCGAGCGGCGCACGTCGGGGTGGTGGGTGATGGTGACGCGCGGCGCGGCCTTGTCGGTGAAGGCGGCCAGGTCGGGGCCCTGCACGCGCTCCTTGGCGTACTCCAGGGCGTTGAGGTAGCCGGTCGACAGGGTCGCGATGGCCTTCGTGCCGACCATCATGCGCGCGAACTCGATGATCATGAACATCTGGCGGATGCCGTCGTGCTTCTCGCCGATCAGCCAGCCCTTGGCGGGGTGCCGGTCGCCGAAGGTCATCTCGCAGGTGTTGGAGGCCTTGAGGCCCATCTTGTGCTCGACGTTGGTCGCGTAGACGCCGTTGCGCTCGCCCAGCTCGCCGGTCTCGAAGTCGAACTCGTACTTCGGGACGAGGAAGAGCGACAGGCCCTTGGTGCCCGGGCCGGCGCCCTCGGGGCGGGCGAGGACGTAGTGAAGGATGTTGTCCGACATGTCGTGCTCGCCGGACGTGATGAAGCGCTTCACGCCCTCGATGTGCCAGGAGCCGTCGTCCTGCTTGACGGCCTTGGTGCGGCCGGCGCCGACGTCCGAGCCCGCGTCGGGCTCGGTCAGCACCATCGTGGAGCCCCAGCCCTTGTCCACCGCGATCTTGGCGATGTGCTTCTGCTGCTCGGTGCCCTCGTCGAAGAGCACGCCCGCGAAGGCCGGGCCGGAGGCGTACATCCATACGGCCGGGTTCGCGCCCAGGATGGTCTCGGCGAAGCCCCAGAGCAGGGAGCGGGGCGCGGTGGTGCCGCCGAGCTCCTCCGGGATGCCCAGGCGCCACCACTCGGCGTCCATGTACGCCTGGTAGCTCTTCTTGAAGGTGTCCGGCACCGGTGCGGTGTTGGTGTCGGGGTCGAAGACCGGCGGGTTCCGGTCGGCGTCGGCGTACGAATCGGCCAGCTCGTTCTCGGACAGCCGGGCGATCTCGGACAGCACGCTCTTGGCGGTGTCGACATCCATCTCCGCGAACGGTCCGGTGCCGTACACGCTGTCACGGCCGAGCACCTCGAAGAGGTTGAACTCGATGTCGCGGAGATTCGACTTGTAGTGCCCCATGGGTACGGCTCCGTAAGTGTTCGGGAGGACCTCGATACGAGGAAGCGACCTCGGAACGAGGCAGGGACCTCGATACGCAATACCGGCTAGTAGCCACGATGATGCTACCCGTCGGTAATAAGAAGCAACCCCTAACCACCCATCTGTGACGAGCGTCCCCCGGAGAAACGCCGAATCAGTACGCTGTGGCGCATGTACGGCTACGACCAGAACGCGGGCGGGCAGCAGCAGTACGGTGCGCCGCCGCCCCCGCCGCAGCAACCGCCCTCCGGGGGCTACGGCGAGCAGCCGCTCTATCCGGAGCCGTCCCCGCCCTCCCTCGCCGACGCGGTGCGCGCCTTCACGACCGGCTCGATGTCGGCCGAGGACTTCCAGGGCATCTTCTCCACGTCCAAGATCTACTGCCCGCGCGGTGACAACCCCGGCTTCCTGGCGCTGCACAACACTCAGCAGCCGGTGATCCCGATGTTCTCCTCGCTCAAGGAGCTGCGGCGGTACGCGGGCAAGGAGTCCAAGTACTTCGTGATCACCGGCGCCGAGGTGCTCGATCTGCTGCCCACCGGCTACGGCTTCGTCCTCGACATGGAGGGCGATCACCGGATGGTCTTCGACGCGAAGGCCGTGGAGCAGATGGTGGACTTCGCGATGCGGCGGATGTACGGCTGACCGGCTGTCGTATGGGAATCCGGCGGTCTCGTCCTCGCCGGATACGCCCTGACCTGCGGAGATCGTGACGTCATACCGATAGGGAATGGCGCATGCCTTGCCAGTTGTTAAGGATTCAACTAAGTTGAGTGCTGAACGACCGAGGAGGCCGTCATGCCCGCTGTGACCGTAGAGAATCCGCTGACCCTGCCGCGCGTGGCGGCACCCGTCGATGCGCGCGCCCGTCCCGTGCTGGCCGTCGCGACCGCTCCGAGCGGATTCGAGGGCGAGGGTTTCCCGGTGCGCCGGGCGTTCGCCGGCATCGACTACAAGCACCTCGATCCGTTCATCATGATGGATCAGATGGGCGAGGTGGAGTACGCGCCCGGAGAGCCCAAGGGCACGCCCTGGCACCCGCACCGCGGCTTCGAGACCGTCACGTATCTGATCGACGGCACCTTCGTGCACCGCGACTCGCACGGTGGCGGCGGCGTGATCAACGACGGCGACACCCAGTGGATGACGGCCGGTTCCGGGCTGCTGCACATCGAGGCGCCGCCGGAGTCCCTTGTCACGAGCGGCGGGCTCTTCCACGGTCTTCAGCTCTGGGTCAACCTGCCCAAGAGCGACAAGATGATGGCGCCCCGCTACCAGGACATCGGCGGCGGCCAGGTCAAGCTGCTGACCTCGTCCGACGGCGGCGCGCTGCTGCGGCTGATCGCCGGTGACCTCGACGGCCACCAGGGCCCGGGCGCCACGCATACGCCGATCACGATGATGCATGTGACGGTGAATCCGGGTGCCGAGGTGACGCTGCCGTGGCGCGCGGACTTCAACGCGCTGGCGTACGGCCTGGCCGGGCGCGGTACGGCCGGTTCCGAAGGTCGTCCCTTCCGGATGGGCCAGGCAGTGGTGTTCGGCGCCGACGGAGACTCCCTCACGATCCGGGCGGACGAGGCCCAGGAGTCGCGCAGCCCGAACTTCGAGGTCGTGCTGCTGGGCGGGCTGCCGATCCGCGAGCCGATGATGCACTACGGCCCGTTCGTGATGAACACGCACGCCGAACTTGCCCAGGCCTTCGAGGACTTCCAGGCGGGGCGACTCGGGACGGTACCCGCCGACGCGCACTGATGCAGCGCCAGGAAGACGGGCAGGGGCGGTGTTTCACGTGAAACACCGCCCCTGCCGTTTCGGGCCCCGCCTCCGGCCCCCCGGGCGTGGTGGACTGTCCCGGTGCGAAACGACTCGGATCAAGGCCCGAACGGCCGCCCGCTGACGGAACGGCCCCTGCTGCCCCTCGCGGCCCGCCGTGCCGGGGCCTGGTGCGTAGTGGGGCTGCTGCTCACGGCCGTGCTGGCCGTCGGCATCTGGCTGTGCGTCGAACTGAGCGCGGCGGTGACGCCCGTCCTGCTGGCGCTGCTGGGCACCGGTCTGCTCGGCCCGCTCTACCGGCGACTGGTGCAGATGAAGCTCAACCGCTCGCTGGCGGCCGGGCTGACCTGCGCCGTCCTGCTGATCGTGGTCGGCGGTGCGGGCTACATCGTGGTCAGCGCCCTGGTCGACAGCGGGGACCAGATCATCTCCTCGCTCAGGCAGGCCGCCAAGGACCTCTCCCAGCACTTCGGCAAGGCCGGCACGTCGCTCGGCGACCTCACCGCCAACGCCAAGAGCCTGGCCGGCAAGTTCGGGGGCGCCGCGGCATCCGGGCTGCTGGCCGGCGTCAGCGTGGTGGGCCAGGCCATCGCCGCCGCGGTGCTCGCCCTGCTGCTGACGTTCTTCTTCCTGCGCGACTCGGACAAGGCCGTCCGGGCGCTGCACGACTGGTCTCCCGGCTCCACGGGGCCCCAGCTGGAGCGGATGGCCCGCCGTGGCTTCCAGTCCATCGAAGGCTTTATGCGCGGCACCACGTTCATCGCGCTGATCGACGCCATCTGCATCACCGTCGGACTGCTGATCCTGAAGGTGCCGGGCGCCTTCGGCCTGGGTGCGCTGGTCTTCGTCGGCGCGTACATCCCCTACCTCGGCGCCTTCATCTCCGGCACGGTGGCGATCTTGGTGGCGTTCGCGGACCGCGGCTTTGTGATCGCGCTCTGGGCGCTCGGCGTCGTCCTGGCCGTCCAGGTCCTCGAGGGCCATGTCCTGCAGCCGATGATCCAGAGCCGCACGGTCCAGATGCACCCGGCGACCGTGATCCTCGCGATCACCGCGGGCGCGAGCGTCGCCGGGATCCTCGGCATGCTGCTGTCCGTACCGCTGACCGCCGCCGTCTGCGGCGTGGTCCACGAGCTGCGCCTGCACTACACGGCGGGCTCCGGCATGGACGGGCCGCAGGGCCCCGGCTCACCCGACCCCGATTCCCCCGGCTCCGACGACCCGGCTCCTGCCGGACCGACCGGCGCGACGCCGGATCCTCCCGCCGCCTCGTAGAGCTCGAACCACGTCGACTTGCCGTCCCCGCGCGGGTCCACCCCCCACGCACCGGCCAGCAGTTCCAGCAGCACCAGACCGCGCCCCGACGACGCCAGTTCGCCGGGGCTGCGGCGGTGCGGGAGCTCGTCGCTGCCGTCGGCGACGTCGACGCGCAGACGACGGCCGCCCCTGCTGCCGGAGATCTCGGCGACCAGCAGCGCATCGCCGTCGGTGTGCAGCAGGACGTTGGTGACCATCTCGGAGACCATCAGCACGGCCGAGTCCACCTGGTCCGGATCGGCCCAGTCGTGCAGCACGTCCCGGATCTGGGCGCGGGCCTCCGCGATCCGCTGCGGTTCGGCCTGTGCCACGGACAGCACGGTGCGCCGTACGGGCTGCTGGGCCGGCGGGGAGCCGGCGCCCACGCCGCAGCTGCCGCCCTCGCGGTACAGCAGCAGCACGGCGATGTCGTCCTCGCGCCGGTCGACCAGGGGCCCGGTGGTGTGGTGCGAGGACGGGCCGTGCACGGCCTGGACGAGCGCGTCGGCGAGCCTTTCCAGGCCCTCGGGGCCCGTCCCGTCGTCGTACTCCTCGATGATGTCGCGCAGCCGCGCCCAGCCGGTCTCCAGGTCGTGGCCGCCGGTCTCGATCAGCCCGTCCGTGCACACCAGCATCGTCTCGCCGGGCTCCAGGACGAACCGGGTCGTGGGGTAGTCGGTGTCCGGATCGATGCCCAGCGGCAGCCCGCCCACGGTCGGGCGGACCAGTAGCGTGCCGTCGCTCAGCCGGACCGCGGGATCGGGATGGCCGGCCCGCGCGATGTCCAGCAGCCCGGTCGCCGGGTCCACCTCGATGTACAGGCAGGTCGCGAAGCGCTGGTCCGGTGCCTGGCCGCGGGCCTCCGTCTCATTGATCCCGGCCAGAAAGCGGGAGGCGCGGGAGAGCACCGCGTCCGGGTGGTGGCCCTCGGAGGCGTAGGCGCGCAAGGCGATCCGCAGCTGTCCCATCAGGCCCGCGGCCCGTACGTCGTGTCCCTGGACGTCCCCGATGACCAGCGCGGTCCGGCCCGACGGCAGCGGGATCATGTCGTACCAGTCGCCGCCGACCTCCAGGCCGCCCCCGGTCGGGACGTACCGCGCGGCCACCGACATGCCGGGGATGTCCGGCTGGACCGTCGGCATCATGCTGCGCTGCATCCCCAGCGCCAGCTCCTGCTGCGACTCCTGCACCCCCGCCCGCGCCAGCGCCTGGGCCAGCATCCGGGCAACGGTGGTGAGCACCGAGCGCTCGTCCGGTGAGAAGGTGACCGGCTGCGCGAAGCCCGCCATCCATGCGCCGATCGTCCGGCCGGCGTTCACCAGCGGCAGGAACGCCCACGAGGTGCGCGCGAAGGGGGCGGCGAGAGGCCAGGTGGTGGGGTAGCGACGGCGGTAGGCCTCGGGGGTGGGGAGATAGACCGCCCGACCGGTACGGATGACCTCGACGGCCGGATAGTCGGTGGTCAGCGGCATGTCGAGGAAGGGCGCCTCATCGCCGGGCTCGTGGCCGTGATGCCCGATCACCGAGACCCGGTCGCCCTCGATGCCGAAGACCGCCAGACCGTCCGGCATGAACCCGGGCATCGACAGCCCGGCCGCGACCCGCAGCACCTCGGCGGTGGACCGTGCCTCGGCCAGGGCCCGCCCCGCGTCCAGCAGGAACGCCTCGCGCGAGCGCCGCCAGTCGCCGGTGATCGGCGTGTGGGCCGCGGACGTGCCCGGCTGCGGCTCCGGCACCTCCTGCAACGTGCCGACCAGCTCGAAGCCGCCGTTCACCAGCCGCGGACGGGAACGGGAGCGCACGATCCGCAGTACCCGGCCCCGCTCGTTCACGATGCGCAGCCGGGCCTCGGCGACCGTCTCCTCAGCGACGGCGAGCTGCACCACCCCGTTGATCTCGGCGAAGTCGACGGGATGAAACCGGGACCGTACGGCGGCCTCGCTGAGCTCCGCCGACGCCTCGGGCAGCCCGAGCAGTCGGGCCGCTTCGGCATCGAGGGACACCTGCCCCGATGCGCTGTCCCAGCGCCACAGGCCGGTCGCGAGGGCGGCCAGGAGTTCCTCGGTGCGCATTGCCTCACTTTAGGTGGGTTTCCCGGGGCTCGACCAGCGAGCCGGAGACGACAGTCGCGCCGGCCGCGCGGACGGGTTTCCCTCCGGCGTGACGGTGATGCGTATATGTCAATGAAGGGCCGGGACCAGGGACGGTAACCTGGAGCGGTTATGTCAATCCTGGGGTGGCCCTTCGGGTGATCCACGGGGTGAGCGACCAGGCGAACGAGCCTTTCGGTTTCCGCCTTGTGGTCGGTTCTCTCCCACAACTCCCCACCTCGATCGCGACGACTTGGATGAGCGATGCATCGGTACCGGTCCCATAACTGCGGCGAGCTCCGGGCCGCGGACGTCGACACCGACGTCCGCCTCAGCGGCTGGCTGCACAATCGACGTGACCTGGGTGGCATCCTCTTCATCGATCTCCGCGACCACTACGGTCTCGTGCAGCTCGTGGCCCGCCCCGGCACCCCCGCCAACGAGGCCCTCGGCTCCCTGACCAAGGAGACCGTCGTCCGGATCGACGGCAGGGTCAGCGCGCGCGGTGCGGACAACGTCAACCCCGACCTGCCGACCGGCGAGATCGAGATCGAGGTCTCCGAGGTCGAGGTGCTGGGCGCCGCCGAGCAGATCCCCTTCACGATCAACGCCGACGACGGCGTCAACGAGGAGAAGCGCCTCGAGTACCGCTTCCTCGACCTGCGCCGCGAGCGCATGCACCGCAACATCATGCTGCGCACGGCCGTCATCTCGGCCATCCGCCACAAGATGGTGGCCCTCGGCTTCAACGAGATGGCGACGCCGATCCTGTCCGCCACCTCCCCCGAGGGCGCGCGCGACTTCCTGGTCCCCTCGCGCCTGCACGCCGGCAAGTTCTACGCCCTGCCGCAGGCCCCGCAGCAGTTCAAGCAGCTGCTGATGATCGCCGGCTTCGACCGCTACTTCCAGATCGCGCCCTGCTTCCGCGACGAGGACGCCCGCGCCGACCGCTCGCCCGGCGAGTTCTACCAGCTCGACGTCGAGATGAGCTTCGTCGAGCAGGAGGACGTCTTCCAGCCCGTCGAGAAGCTGATGACCGAGCTGTTCACCGAGTTCGGCAACGGCCGCACGGTCACCTCCCCGTTCCCGCGCATCCCCTTCCGCGAGACGATGCTCAAGTACGGCTCCGACAAGCCGGACCTGCGCGCCGAGCTGGAGCTGGTGGATGTCTCCGAGGTCTTCGCGGGCTCCGGCTTCAAGGCCTTCGCGGGCAAGCACGTACGCGCCCTGGCCGTGCCGGACACCGGCGACCAGCCGCGGAAGTTCTTCGACCAGATGGGTGACTTCGCGGTCCAGCAGGGCGCGAAGGGCCTGGCCTGGGTCCGCGTCGGCGAGGACGCCGGCAAGACGGTGCTGAGCGGCCCGATCGCCAAGTTCCTCACCGAGGACGACGTCAAGTCGTTGACCGACGCCCTGGACCTCAAGCCCGGCCACGCCGTCTTCTTCGGCGCGGGTGAGTTCGACGAGGTCTCCAAGATCATGGGCGCGGTCCGCGTCGAGGCCGCCAAGCGCGCCGGCCACTTCGTCGAGGACGAGTTCCGCTTCTGCTGGATCGTCGACTTCCCGATGTTCGAGAAGGACGAGGACACCGGCAAGATCGAGTTCTCCCACAACCCGTTCTCCATGCCGCAGGGCGGCCTGGAGGCGCTGGAGACCAAGGACCCGCTGGACATCCTGGCCTGGCAGTACGACATCGTCTGCAACGGCACCGAGCTGTCCTCCGGCGCGATCCGTAACCACGAGCCCGAGGTCATGTACAAGGCCTTCGAGATCGCCGGCTACGACAAGGAGACGGTGGAGGCCGAGTTCGGCGGCATGCTCCGCGCCTTCAAGTTCGGCGCCCCGCCGCACGGCGGCATCGCCCCCGGCGTCGACCGCATCGTCATGCTGCTGGCCGACGAGCCCAACATCCGCGAGACCATCGCCTTCCCCCTCAATGGCAACGCCCAGGACCTGCTCATGGGCGCGCCGTCGGAGGTCGAGGAGGCGCGGCTGAAGGAGCTGCACCTCAGCATCCGCAAGCAGCCGCTCAAGTAACGCCGGCCGTACGGCGGCTGGGGCCCGGAACCGTTTCGGTTCCGGGCCCCAGCCGTGTCCGCAGCGCATGGCGGCGGACGCCGGACGCGCCCGGGCGGACGCCGGACGCCCCCGGGCCGGCATCCGGCACGGGGGCGTCCTCACCTGCTGCGGACGGCTTACGCCTCGTCGCCGCCGAACCGCTCGCGATACGACTCCAGGTCGTCTTCGGTGATCTTGGCGAACAGGACCGGCGGCACCGTGAACGGCGTCCCGGCCGGCACCGACGCCAGCGCCTTCGCCTCGTCCGGGGAGACCCACACGGCGGTGTCGTTCTCCAGGGCGAACGCGCTCCGCATGGCCTTCGCCGACGACGGGATGAACGGCTCGGAGACGATCGCGTACAGGTGGATCAGATTCATCGCCGTGCGCAGCGTCAGTGCCGCCGCGTCCTTGTCGGTCTTGATCTCCAGCCAGGGGGCCTTCTCCTCGAGGTAGGAGTTGCCCGCGCTCCACAGGGCGCGCAGCGAGGCGGCCGCCTTACGGAACTGCAGGACCTCCATGTGGCCCTCGTACTCCGTCAGCAGGGCGGCGATCTCCTCGCCCAGCTTCTGCTCGGCGGCCCCGGCCTCGGCGCCCGCCGGCACCTCGTCCCCGAAGCGCTTGCGCGAGAAGGACAGCACCCGGTTGACGAAGTTGCCGAGCGTGTCCGCCAGGTCCTTGTTGACCGACGAGGAGAACAGCTCCCAGGTGAAGGACGTGTCGTCCGACTCGGGGGCGTTGGCGATCAGGAAGTAGCGCCAGTAGTCGGCCGGCAGCAGCTCCAGCGCCGCGTCCGTGAAGATGCCGCGCTGCTGCGACGTGGAGAACTTCCCGCCGTAGTAGTTCAGCCAGTTGAAGGCCTTGAGGAAGTCGACCTTCTTCCAGGGCTCGCGGGTGCCGAGCTGTGTCGCCGGGAACATGACGCTGTGGAACGGCACGTTGTCCTTGGCCATGAACTCCGTGTACCGGACGTCATCGGCCTCGTACCACCACGACTTCCAGTCGCGCTCCTCGGGCGCCTGGTCCGCCCACTCCTTGGTCGACCCGATGTACTCGATCGGCGCGTCGAACCAGACGTAGAAGACCTTGCCCTCGGCCGCCAGCTCGGGCCACACATCGGCGGGGACCGGAACGCCCCAGTCCAGGTCACGGGTGATCGCTCGGTCCTGGAGGCCCTCGGTCAGCCACTTACGGGCGATCGAGGACGCCAGCGTCGGCCAGTCCGCGCTGCTGTCGTCGATCCACTTCTCGACCTCGTGCTGGAGCTTCGACTGGAGCAGGAAGAGGTGCTTGGTCTCGCGCACCTCCAGGTCGCCGCTGCCGCTGATCGCCGACCGCGCGTCGATCAGGTCGGTCGGGTCCAGCACCCGGGTGCAGTTCTCGCACTGGTCGCCGCGCGCCTTGTCGTAGCCGCAGTGCGGGCACGTGCCGACGATGTAGCGGTCCGGGAGGAAGCGCTCGTCGGCGTTCGAGTAGACCTGCCGGATGGCGCGTTCCTCGATGAAGCCGTTCTCGTGGAGCTTTCGTGCGAAGCGCTGCGTCAGTTCGACGTTCTCCGGCGACGAACTCCGGCCGAAGTAGTCGAATTCCAGGGCGAAGCCGTCGTAGATCGCCTTCTGCTTGTCGTGCTGCTCCGCACAGAACGCGTCGACCGACTGCCCCGCGGCCTTGGCCGCCAGTTCGGCCGGGGTGCCGTGCTCGTCCGTCGCGCAGATGTAGAGCACGTCGTGCCCGCGCTGCCGCATATAGCGCGCATACACATCGGCCGGGAGCATGGACCCCACCATGTTGCCCAGGTGCTTGATCCCGTTGATATACGGAAGGGCGCTGGTGATGAGGTGTCGAGCCATTGCCGGCTGCTCCCAAGTCGCTACGGTGAGTGATGATTTGCTTTACGGAACGTCAATATCGTACTGGACGGGGGGTGGGGCCCTGCGCGGGCTTTTCCGGGGCGGGGTGCGGCCGCCCTCATGCTTCCGCCGGCCCCTGCGGCGCGCCGGGAGGGTGGGCGCGGCCGTGCGTGGCGGGGCCGGAGGGCGCTGGGGTGACTGGTGCGGGGGGCTCAGCGACGGGCGTCGTCGGACGTGCGCGGGGCGAGGGTCGGGGCGGCGTGCTTCGGGGCCCGGACATTGATCATGAGCCCGGCCACGACGGCGGCCAGCAACATGATCACCGAGCCCACGCCGATGGCCACCGTGAAGCCGTCCACCACCCCGTCCTTCACGATCCCGTTCCGCAGCGCGGGCGTCAGCCCCTGTCCCCCGGTCCGCCGCGCCGCTTCCGCGAGATGGGACGCGATGTACGTCGCGCTCGTCGACGTCGCGATCGTGTTCAGCAGCGCGGTGCCGATCGAACCGCCCACCTGCTGTGCGGTGTTGACGGTC
Organism: Streptomyces sp. NPDC048650; assembly: GCF_043199095.1. Taxonomy (NCBI): domain Bacteria; kingdom Bacillati; phylum Actinomycetota; class Actinomycetes; order Kitasatosporales; family Streptomycetaceae; genus Streptomyces; species Streptomyces sp. NPDC048650. The sequence goes on from NZ_JBICVM010000010.1 coordinate 67,384, forward strand.
GCCGACGTGACTCCGGAGTCCCGCGGTGCCACCCCGGACGTGGCCGTCGCCATCACCGGCATGAAGATCAGCCCCATTCCGAGGCCGACCAGCAGTTCGGCGGGCAGCACGTGCGAGACGTACGCGGGCCGGGCGGTCAGATACGTCAGCAGATACATCCCCACGGCGGCGAGCAGCGCGCCCGGCACCATCAGCAGGCGGGGTGCGAGGTGGTGCAGCAGCCGGGCCGATATCTGCGTCGAGCCGATGACGATCGCCGCCGTCATCGGCAGGAACGCCATCCCCGTCTTGACCGGCGAATATCCGAGCACGGTCTGCAGGTAATAGGTCAGGAACAGGAACAGTCCGAACAGTGCGATGACCGCCAGCGCCATGGTCGAAAACGCGCCGGCCCGGTTCCGGTCGCGCACGATGTGCAGCGGCAGCAGCGGATAGCGGGCCCTCGTCTGCCACCACGCGAAGAGCGCCAGCAGCACCACGCCGCCCACCAGCAGCCCGATGACCCGCCCGTCACCCCAGCCCCGCGGCTGCGCCTCGCTGCACCCGTAGACGATCGCGACGAGCCCGCCGCACCCCAGCAGCACGCCGGGGACGTCCAGCCGGGCGCCGCCACGATCGGGCCGGTCGTGCAGGAAGATCATCGCGCCGACCAGCGCGATCACGGCCACCGGGACATTCACGTACAGGCACCAGCGCCAGTCCAGGTACTCGGTCAGCAGGCCGCCCGCGATCAGCCCGATGGCCGCGCCGCCGCCGGCGATGGCCCCGTAGATCCCGAACGCCTTGCTCCGCTCCTTCCCGATCGTGAAAGTCGTCGTGAGCAGCGACAACGCCGACGGTGCGAGCAGCGCCCCGAACGCCCCCTGCAGCGCCCGCGCCCCGAACAGCAGCCCCGGCCCCTGCGCCGCCCCGCCCAGCCCGGACGCCACCGCGAACCCGACCAGCCCGATCATGAACGTCCGCTTCCGCCCGACCAGATCCGCGATCCGCCCACCCAGCAGCAGCAACCCGCCGAACGCAAGCGTGTACGCGGTGATCACCCACTGCCGGTTGGCGTCCGAGATCCCCAGATCCCGCTGCGCCGACGGCAGTGCGATGTTCACGATCGTCGCGTCCAGCACCACCATCAGCTGCGCGATGGCGATCACCACCAAGGCCCACCAGCGACGGGGGTCGGGCGGGGCCGCCCAGCTCGGTGTGCGGGCGCCGGGGGGCGTCGCTGGGCCTCCCTCTCGGCTGGCGTCACTCATCGGGCCCGCCTCACTCGGCTGGTACGGCTGCCCCGGTCGCGCACCCACCGATGAGAGCGTCGGGCGAAGCGGGGCATATCACCCCATCAGCCTAGGGAAAGGTGCGGGGGCTCGCCTGCTGTGCGGGGGTCGGGGGTCGGGGGTCGGGGGCCGGGGGCCGGGGGTCGGGGGTCGGGGGCCGGGGGCGTCCGGCGGTTGCTCTCGGGGCGGCGCCGTCGCCTTCCCCGTTTGCCCGGCCGGACGCCTTCCGCGCCTCAGCCGACCGGCTTCCGCACCTCGTCCCGGATCTTCGCGGCCTCGGCGGCGAAGGCCGTGACGTCCAGCGACTCCGGATCGGCGTCGAGATGCGCCGCATCCGTCCGCGCGATGTTGCCCGACGTGCTGTGGTCCGCCCACACACAGAACACCACCGGAATACGGTGCCCAGCCTGCGTCTTCACCACTACTCCGCAGGTCAGCGGCTCCTTGGCGCCGGTCGGGGTGATCTTCGCTTCCGCGACGCCCGGCTCGGCACCGGCGTCCTTCATGCCACGGATCGTGTGGTCGATGGTGGACTGCGGGTCATTGATCGTTCCGTACATCCCGACCAGGACCACCGATTTCATGCCGCCGCTGTACTGCCCGCCCACGGTCTTGACCCGGTCGCCGTTCGCCCCCTGATCCGGCACCTGGGAGTCGGCCTTCTCGCTGATGTCCTGGTCGAGCCTGTACTTCCCGCCGTTCACCGACTGCGGAATGACGACCTTGTCCTTGGGCCCGGCATCCGACGCGTCCGAGCTCCCGCTCCCGCTTCCCCCTCCACTTCCGCCGCCCCCGAAGGCCGCTGTGAAGACTGCCGAACCGACGACCACCACCGCGGCGACGGCGGCGATGATGCCCAGCACCTTGCCGGTGCTGTTCTTGGGCGGGGGCGGCGGCCCCATGGGACCGCCGTAGCCGTACGGGGGCTGCTGGGGCGGGATGCCGTAACCCTGCTGTGTCGAGATGCCGTAACCCTGCTGGGACGGGACGCCGTAACCCTGCTGGGGCGCAGGCCCCGGATACGGCTGCTGGGGCGGGGGGCCGTATCCCGGCGGGGGCGGCGGGGGCGGATAGGCCCCCTGGGGCGCGGGGTGGCCGGGCGCCCCGGGGCCGCCCGGAGAGGGAGAGCCGGGCGGCGGCGCCCCGTAGGGGCCACTGACATCAGACATATCGATTCCTGTGGGTCGGCGCGACAGCGCGGGGTGCGGTGTGTGGTGCGCAGTGTGCTGTGTGTGCGGTGAGGATCAGGCTGCGGAATTCCGCGAAGAATCTCCGCCACCTACCGATGGGCAATCGCCGATTACCACTCATCGGCAGGGAGTTGGCAATTCGAGGCCGGGGGAAGTGGCCGGTGCGGTTCAGTGACCGGCCGCCATCATTCCGGGTACGTCGCCGGGACGGTCCCCGTACCAAGGAATGTTGAGCCATGGGCTGCCCGGATCCGACATGAGTGTCCGGTACACGTCCACCATCTCGGTGAACCAACTCCCGAACCGTTCCTTGTCGAAGTGCAGGCAGCGGCCGAGGATGAACCCCAGCCCGAAGTCGGCCCAGGAGTCGTACGCCGCCCTGCTCAACTCCGCAGTCCGGACGAGCCTTTGTTCCGTCTCCCCCATCTCGCAGAACCGCGCGCCCAATCCCCACCGCGCCATGTTCGAGGCCCGCCCCAAATACCAGGCCCGCACCGACGATACGCACTGGTCCTCCGCCAGAATCCCGTCGGCCCGGAAGCGCGCCTCGTACCGCAGGATCTTTCCGATGATCCCGTCGGCCTTCTTGATGTCCTTGTTGCTCTTCCCCTCCGCCTGCAGTACCTGCTGCGTGGCGGACCGCCAGGTCATGGCATCCACCATCGGGCGCCCGGACGCTCGCGCGACCCCCTGCCGCACCATGAGCACGAACTCCCAATAGGAATTGCTCACCTCAGGACTGAGCAACGCCTCCTGCTGCGCCAGCCAGCCCGCCCGGTCCTCGATCCCCCACCACTCCTTGAGCGATTTCCGCTCGCCCCTGTATCCCGCGCCGTGCCAATTGACCATGTTCCACGGGAACCCGTTGTTGATGCACAGCTGCACACCGCAAGCCAGCCCCTGGGCCACTGGGCCATGTGTCGGCCCCGTACGGATGGCCCGCAGTCGCTTCGTCTGATCCGGCGTCTTCACGCGGTCCATGTGCGTACGCCACAGTTGCGGGTTCGGCGGGAAATACCCCTCGCAGGGCGTCCCCGGATTGACTGCGAGCCACCAGCCTTCCAAGGCCAGCCATTCTCCGAGCTGATGCAGATGCGGGCTGTGGAAGACGACCTCGGCACTCGGCACGGGCAGCATGCCCTCCGTCACGACGGTCAGGCACCACTGCCCGATCGCCGGATTCCACCATTCCGCACCAACGCTTGATTCGCCGTAGCCTGCGTCGACCTCGCGCCGCCCGTCCGCCAAAAAGACATGCGTGCCGGCCAGTACATCAAAATAGGCCGACCAATCCCCACGGGAGCGGGCCTCCAACAGCCCCTGCTCGACGTCCGTGGCCGGTATCCAAGGAGTCCCCACCCCGTTCACCCTGAATTCTCCTCATCTCATCGAATGCCGGGCCCGGTGCATCTGTCACCTGCCCCGCTTGTCGGTCCTGTACTGCTCGCAGCTGCCCGAGTCGTCGGCACCTCCATGCGTTGACCCGTAGCCGGCTGATACGCCGGTGCCGTCCTCGCACGGGGAAAGTCGAGACGCCCTCCGTCCGATGTCGGGTCACGGTGCGGAGATCTTTCCGAACTCCTGTGGGAGCGATCCGGATTCCCGGAGCGCGTCGACGCGGCGGACCATGTGTGGACATCGAAGGTGAGGGAGAAGTGGTCCTCCACCCTCTGGCCCCGACTGTCGAGTCTTCCCTTGAGACGGCTGGGGGCGAGATTTCGGTGCTGCCTCTACGTCAAGAATGCTTGCGATTCAGGAACCACTCGTGGCCGCACAACCTCCCGCCCCCTGCCTTTCGTTCGTTGACACCACCATGACATGCGGCGCGGCAAGCGCGAGTCGAACACGCCATCGGTAAAACCGGCCTCGTTGTTCTTTTTCATTCAATTAATGGCCGGAGTGGGCGGGAAACGCCACCGGCCGCGGCGCGGGCCCGCTAAGGCCCGGCCGCGGCCGGTGAGTTGGTCGTGCGGGGGTGGCTGCCGGTCAGTTGTCCTTGAGGACGCCGGCGGCGCGGGCCTCGGTGAGCCACTCGGGGAACTCGACCATCAGCTGCTGGTAGAGCGCGTCGGCGGAGAGACTGCGGGGGTCGCGGCCGGCGTGGAAGAAGCCGGCGTTGTCGATGACGCGCTTTTCCGGGACGGCCAGGTCGTCGAGCTTGCGCAGGAAGTCGAAGCCCTTGGCGTCCGGGTCGCCGAAGCCGACGAACTGCCAGAAGATGGGGAGTCCGGCCGCCTCGCACAGGGCCTTTTCGGCGGCCGGCTTGGAGGTCGGGGCGCCGTCGGTCTGGAAGATGACGAATGCCGGGGCGGTGCTGCCGGACTTCTTGTAGTGCTCGACCACGGCGTTGATGGCCCAGTGGTAGTTCGTCCGGCCCATGTGGCCGAGACCGGCGTGCAACTCCTCGATGCGGCCCTCGTAGTTGGCCAGGTCGATGTCGGCGGTGCCGTCGATGTCGGTGGAGAAGAAGATGACGGGGACGGTGCCGTCGTCGTCCAGGTTGGCGGAGAGGCCGAGGGCCTGTTCGGCGAGGTTCTGGACCGTGCCGTCCTTGTAGTAGTTGCGCATCGAGCCGGACCGGTCGAGGACCAGATAGACGGCGGCGCGCTGGGTGGCCAGATTGTGCTTGGCCAGGGTGCCGGCGGCGGACTTGTAGAGGCTGACGAGGCCCGGTGCGGTGCTCTCCACCTTGGCGAGGGAGAAGGCGGGTGCCGCTGTCGCTGCGGGGGCCGGCTCCGCGTTGGTCTCCGCCGGGGCCTCCGCCGGGGCCGCTGCCTCGGGCTTCTCGTCCTGTGCCGGGGCCTTCGGCTCGGGGGCGGCTGCCTGCTCGGGGGCGGCTGCCGCCTCCGGCTGCGGTTCCGGGGCCGGCTGCGGCTTGGGCTCGGGCTCGGGCCGGGCTTCGACCTGGGGGTCGGTGGTCGCCTCGGGGGTCGTCGCCGCCTCGGGCACGCCAACGGGCTCGTCAACGGGCTCGGTCTTAGCGTCGGTCGTGACCTCGTCCTCGTCGTCCTTGGCCTCGGCCTTGGGCGTGGCCGCCGCAGTCTCGGGCGTGGCGTCCGTGGCCTCCGACGTGGAGTCCGCGGACTCGGTCGCAGGTGCCGGCTCCGGGGTGGCCTCCGTCGCCGCCTCCGCCTCCGGCGCGGCGGCCGGCTTCGGGGCGGGGTTGTCGAAGGCCTGGCTGACGAGGTCGGAGAGGCTGTCGGGGGTTTCGCCCGCCTCCGCCGTGCCGAGGGTCTCGCTGGTCTCGGCGGTCGCGGCGGTCTCGGCCGAAGCCTTGGCGTCCGCCGCGGGGGCCTCGTCCGTCACGGCCTCATCGGCTGTCGCGGTGGCCTCACCGCTTGCACCGGCCTGGTCACTTCCGGCGCCCTCGGCTGCCGTGGCCTTCTCCGCCTTCTCGGCCTTCGCAGCCTCGGTGGCCTTCGCCGCCTCCGAGGTCTCTCCCCGCACCGCGCCGGCTGCCGTGGCCCCGTCCCGGTCCACCGGGCTGCTCTGGGCGGGGAGCGTGGCCGTGGTCGGGTTCTCGCCAGGTGCCGTCCGGGCGGCGGGGACCTCGGCCTCCGGTGCGGGCGTTGGGGTGGATTCCTCGCGGGCCACCGGGATGGTTGCCGATTCCGGCGCCGTATCGGCGCCGCCCGGTGCCGCGCCGGATTCTTCACGGGCCGCCTTGGAGCGACCGAAAGCGTTGCGCAGCAGACTCCGAATGCCCATCGGCGAACCTCTCTTGCGTGTGGTGAGTGCGGCGAATGTCCGTGAAGCACAGACATGTCCCTGACCAGGACGGATACGTAAGCGTAGCGGCCTGCACCGGCCTCACCGTGGGACCCCGCGCCTTGTGTGGCGGGCGATCCGGGGGTGTGGAGAGGGTTGGCCGGCCATTGATCCTGCGTACGGAAGGGTCGTGACCGCTCGTACCGGACCACGCGGAATCCTATCGGTACGGGATTCATGGGGAGTTCACGTGCGCTTCGGCCACGAGGAGTGGGTATCGCTCGGGTATCGCTGCGGCGATGAACGATTTCACGGGACGCTCAATGGGGGGCGGCGGCGTATTTGTCGGGGATGTCATCGCCGGTGCACTGTCCCGGCGTTCGGTAGCGCGCGGGCCGCAGTGATCACGCGGTGGTCGTGCAGCAGCCGTGCAGCGGTGCAGTCGTGCAGTGGTTACGCGGTGACGCGGTGATCAGAGGTTGCGGCGTGCGCGGAATGTCGTCATTCGATGGTGTGATCCGATTGTGTGGGGCCCGCCGATATTTCGCCGGGGCGGTGGCACGCCAATGTCCGGACGGGCGAATTGGGTTGTCGCAATGACGGCATGCCCGTAGTGCGGTGGAGAGCGGCCCGGTGTCGTGGCCGACGCCGGTTCCCCGCCTGCGGCGGGCGGGCGTGGCCGGTCCCGCATGTCGGTGGTTTACCGATAAATCAGGTCGCTCCGATTTCGCGTCCGGACAACATCAGGTTCGATGCCCGCAGAAATCCATGGATTTGGACGGACGGTAATGCCCTGGGCAGTCGTGACGGATTCTCCTGGGTGGGCGACGACGAGCGAACGCCGGGCGAACGCCGGGGTGGTGTCGGACAGTTCCTGACGTTCCCGATGTTCCTGATGTTCCTGACGGTTCTGGCGGTTCTGGCGTTACGTTCCTGATGCTTCGCTTGGATCTGACGGCTCGGTTGGAACTGACGGTCGCCAGGCCCGGACGGGGAGTGCGGGGTCTGGCGGGGCGATCGAGCGGAAGCGGAAGCGGAAGCGGAACCGGAACCGGAAGCGGAACCGGAACCGGAACCGGGAGCGGGAGCGGGAGCGGGAGCGGAAGCGAGGCGGCGAGGCGGCGAGGCGGCGAGGTGACGTCGAGGAGGTGACGTCGAGGCGGTGACGTCGAGGAGGTGAGGTCGGAGCGACCGTCCGGGGAGGGTGCTGGGGCTACCGTCCGGGGAGGGCACCCGGGCCGTCCGTTTGATGCCGTCCGCACATCACGCCCCGGAAACGGTTCAGCAAGAGGGAGGTAAGAAGTGGGTCGCTCAGGTATCCGATAGGCAGGTGTGCCCGTCTTCTGCGGTGACCATTGTCCCGAGCCGCCCGTTGTGCCTCTAGGCGGCCGGTACGTAGGCAAGAACCCTTTCAAGGGTGACGGGAGATGTGGGCGCATGGGGCTGACCAGTCAGTCGCTCGAATACATGGTGGTCGTGCTGGCCTTGGCCTGCGTGGCCGCCACGGTGTGGCTCTGGCCCCGGCTGTCGCGGAGCGGAGTGCGGTCCGTCCTGGGCAGGCTCGGCGCCATCGCGGTCACCCAGGTGTCGATCGTCTGTGCGCTCGCTCTCGCGGTGAATTCGAGCTTCGAGTTCTACGGCAGCTGGGACGAGCTGCTGGGCAACAACGAGCAGGCCCCGGTGTCGGTGAGCAAGAACGGCGGGCAGTACACCTCGGTCGGCAACATCAAGGGCGGCCTGGTCCAGCCGGCCGGCGCCCAGGGCCTCGACCGGGTGACCGGGCTGCCCAAGGGCCCCGCCGAGAAGGTGGGCAAGGTCGAGTCCGTACGGATCATCGGCCGCCGGACGCGGGCCATCAACCCGGGCTTCGTCTACCTGCCACCGCAGTACTTCCAGCAGCAGTTCCGCCGCCAGCGGTTCCCCGTCATGGTCGTCATCAGCGGCTACCCCGGCGGGATCATGAACCTCGCGCAGCACCTCCAGGTGCCGCAGAACGCGGGTCGACTGATCGCGCAGGGCCGGATGCAGCCGACCATCATCGTGATGGTCCGCCCGACCATCGCACCGCCGCGGGACACCGAGTGCGTGGACGTACCGGGCGGTCCGCAGGCCGAGACGTTCTTCACCAAGGACCTGCCGGATGCGATGAAGTCGGCGTACCGGGTCGGCCGCGACCCCAGTGCCTGGGGCGCGTTCGGCTACTCCTCCGGCGGTACGTGCTCGCTCCAGCTGGCCATGCGCAATCCCCACGTCTACACCTCGGCGGTCTCGCTCTCCGGCGACTACGCGATCAAGGACGACCTCACCACCGGCAGCCTCTTCGGCGCCGGTATCGAAGGTGCGAAGCGGGAGCGGGAGCACGATCTGCTGTGGCGGCTGAAGCACCTGCCCGCGCCGCAGATCTCGGCCCTGGTGGCCAGTAGCCGGAAGGGCGAGCCGGACTACGACGACACGATGAAGTTCATCCACGCGGCGAAGTCGCCGATGTCGGTGGACTCGATCATCCTGCCGCGCGGCAGCCACCAGTTCGCCACCTGGCGGCGCGAGGTGGTGCCGGCCCTGGAGTGGCAGAGCCAGCAACTGACGTTCCCGCAGGACACCGAGGCGGTTCCGCCGCGCAAGCCGGGTGCCGGTCCGGCGCAGGTCCCGGGGAAGGGTGCGGGGCCGTCGAACACCCCCGCCGCGTCGCCAGGTGCGGCCGAGCGCAAGCGCGTGGAGGCGGAGCGGTCGCGGGGCTGATCCACGTAGTCCGATCCGCGCAGTTCGATCCGCGCAGTTCGATCCGCGCAGTGCGGTCCACATGGTCCGATCCACGTAGTGCGATCCGCGCAGTATCAGGGCAGGGGCGCCGGGGTTTCCGGCGCCCCTGCCGCATTCCGGGGTGATGCCGCGCGATGGCGCGGCCGCCGGCAGCGGCGGTGGGCCCCATGAGGGCGGTCGCGGGCCCCACCAGGGCGGTACATGAACCGGGCGGCGGGGGGTAACCGACGTGTCCTCGGGCACACCGCCCGGTCCGCCGACTCGGGAGAGCTCTCATGGTGCGTACGCGACCGGCCGACGAGGAGTGGTCGCCGGATGCGGCGCGCGCTCCGCTGGCCGTCCGGATCCTGCTGCTGATGCTGGCATTCGCCGCGATGGTGGCGTTCGCGGTGGCGCTGGCGCGGATCACACTGACCCCGTCGGCGGCCTCGGTACCGCTGACCCACCCCAATCTCCGTCCCGGTGCGTCGATCCGGGACTACCTCGGCCACGCGAACGTGGCCGACGCGGCCAAGCAGCTCGGCGGCAACGTGGTGCTGGGCGTGCCGTTCGGCGTGCTCTGGCCGGTGCTGGCGCCGCGCGCCCGCGGGCTGGTGCGGGTGGGGGTGGCGACCGCGTTGCTGATGCTGTTGGTGGAGCTGGTGCAGGGGGCGCTGATCACCGGCCGGGCGTTCGACATCGACGACGTGATCCTCAACTGCGCCGGTGCGCTGCTCGGCTATCTGCTGCTGGGGCGCCGGCTCGGCCGGGCGGTCCACCCGCGGCGCCGGCACTGGTGGCATCGGCTGTCCACCGTGCGGCGGGTGACCGGAGTCGACCCACCGGGCGCGAAGAGCAGTTGAGGGTGCGCGGGGCCCGGCGGGTGAGCCGTGGCGGGCTACGGGCGGTACACCATGCCGGGCTCCGGCTTCGCCGGTGACAGCAGCTGGGAGACCGTGACGACGGTGTAGCCGCGCTTCTTCAGCTCCTTGAGGATGCCGGGGACGGCCGGCACGGTGCCCTTGTAGATGTCGTGCAGCAGGATGATGCCGTCGCGCTCGGTCTGCTCCAGCACCCGCTTGGTGATCAGGCTGGAGTCGTTGGTCTGGTAGTCCTTGGCGGTCACGCTCCACAGCACCTGGGCCAGGCCGAGTTCCTTGCTGACCTGCGAGACGTCCTCGTCGGTCCGGCCCTGCGGCGGACGCATCAGCCGGGGCGACTTGCCGGTGATCTTCTTGACCGCGTCCTGGACCCGGGAGAGCTCCCGCTTCGCCTCGGCCGGCTCGATGTCGGTGAGGATCTTGTGCGACCAGGTGTGGTTGGCCAGTTCGTGGCCCTCGGCGTCGATCCGCTTGACCTCGGCGGGGCGCTCGGCGACGTGGTTCTTGCCGAGCATGAAGAAGGTCGCGTGCGCCTTCTCCTTCTTGAGGATGTCCAGCAGGCGGTTGGTGTTCTCGCTGGGGCCGGCGTCGAAGGTGAGGGCCACGCACTTGGCCTTGCGGCAGTCGACGTCGGCCCGCCCGGCGGCGTCACCGCTCTTCGCCCCGTCACCGTTCTTCGCCCCGTCATCGCTCTTCGCCCCGTCACCGTTCTTCGCGTCCGTGGCCGAGGCGGCGTCGTCGCGGGCGTCGGCCGGCGCGGTGACGTCATAGGTGGCGCAGCTGCTGAGGGCCAGGACCAGAGAGGTGGCCGCCAGCAGCCCGGCTATGGACTTGCGACGGGCCGCGGACATCTGCTTCGGCATGCGGGGCTCTTTCGGACGCGGGTGGTGTACGGGCGTCCGCGACCTGTTCCTACGGCTTTGACCTGCGTTTTCGGGCAGGGCGCAGCGCGGCACGGCGGGATGTGTCCCGTCGCGCCGACCAGTGGTCGAACGGACTCCAGGAACTATACATAGTGTGTATTCATGTGGTGTATAGATGAGGTGTGTACGCGAGGTGTCTACACGTGATGTGTACGCGGCGTGCGGAGAGGGGAGAGTGCGGCGGGACCCGTTCGGCGCAGGTGGACGCGACACCCCGCCCGCGCCGCGATGGACTCGTACCGTGACCGCACCGCCGCCGGACGACTGCCTGGCCCGTAACGACTGGATCTGCGGCGAGTACCTGAGCACCCGTCGGCAGATCCTCCTCGACGCGACCGCCCAGCACGTCCAGCTGACGGTGATCTCGGTGGCACTCGGAGTGCTGATCGCGGTCCCGTTGGCACTGCTGGCCCGGCGCCGGCGCTGGACACTCGGGCCGGTGCTCGGCATCACCACGGTGATCTACACGATCCCGTCGCTGGCGATGTTCTCCCTGCTGCTGCCGTTCTACGGGCTGTCCGCGACCCTCGTCGTGGTCGGCCTCGCCCTCTACTCGCTCACCCTGCTCGTACGGAACATCCTGGCCGGGCTGGACGGCGTCCCGGCCGAGGCCAAAGAGGCAGCCCGCGGGATGGGGTACGGGCCGATGCGGCAACTGCTGACCGTGGAACTGCCGCTGGCGCTCCCCGCCGCGATGGCCGGGCTGCGGATCGCCACCGTCTCCGCGGTCGCGCTGACCACCGTCGGGGCGATCGTCGGGTACGGCGGGCTGGGCAACCTCATCTACGCCGGGATGAACTCGTTCTTCAAGGCCCAGGTGCTCACCGCGTCCGTACTGTGCGTGATCATCGCGGTCGTCTTCGACCTGCTGCTGCTCGGCGTGGAACGGCTGCTCACACCCTGGCGGCGGGCCGGGCGCAGGGCGCGCCCGCGCCCCCGCGCGGCGGGCGTCAAACGGCTGCTGACGGCATCCGGACGGCGGACGTGAACACCCTCTCCGCCGTCTGGTCCTGGCTGACCACCGCAGCCAACTGGTCGGGCGAGAACGGCGTCTGGCACCGGCTGGAGCAGCACCTCGTCCTGACCTTCGTCTGCCTGGCCCTCAGCATGCTGATCGCGCTGCCCGTCGCGCTGACGCTCGGCCACCTCGGGCGCGGCGGCGCGCTGGCCGTCAACCTCGCCAACATCGGCCGCGCCATCCCCACGTTCGCCGTCCTGGTACTGCTCCTGCTCACCCCCATCGGACGGTACGGGGAGTGGCCGACCGTCATCGCGCTGGTGCTGTTTGCCATTCCGCCGCTGCTGACCAACGCGTACGTGGGGATGCGCGAGGTCGACCAGAACGTGGTGCGGGCGGCCCGGGGCATGGGGATGACCGGGGCGCAACTGGTCTGGCGGGTCGAGGTGCCCCTGGCGTTTCCGCTGGTCGTGACCGGTATCCGGATCGCCGCCGTGCAGTTGGTGGCCACCGCCACGCTCGCCGCGCTGGTGGGCGGCGGCGGCCTGGGCCGGATCATCACCGCCGGCTTCAACCTCGCCAGCACCCCGCAGGTCGTCGCCGGGGCGGTGATCGTCGCCGTGTTCGCGCTGCTGATGGAGGCGGCGTTCGAACTGGGCCAGCGGTTCGCGCCGGCGTGGATGCGGGGGCGGATCCGGTGAGGGGTGCCGGTACCGGCCCGGCGGGCGCGCGTACCGCCTTGGTCGTCGTCCTGGCGGTCGTCCTGGCGGCCGTCCTTGCCGGCTGCGCCGGCGGCCCCTCCCTGGAGAAGCGCAGCGCGATCACCGCCTCGCCCGGGGACAGCAGCCATCTCTCCATCGGCTCGGCCGGCTTCACCGAGAGTGAGCTGCTCGCCCAGATGTACGCCGCGCTCCTCGGCCACGCCGGGTACCGCGCCGACGTCCTCACCGTCGGCAACCGCGAGTTGTACGAACCGGCCCTGGAGAACGGCCAGATCGACGTCGTCCCGGAGTACGCCGCCACCCTCGCCGACTGGCTCAACGCCAAGGACCACGGGCCCAAGGCCGCCCCGGTCGCCTCCCCCGATCCCGTCGCCACCATGGCCGCACTGCGCAGGCTGACCACCCCCCGTGGCCTGACTGCGCTCCCGCCGGGGCGGGCCGTCGACCAGAACGCCTTCGCGGTGAGCGCCTCGTACGCCGCCAGGCACCACCTCAAGACCCTCAGCGATCTGGGCCGGGCCCGGCTGCCGGTGCGGCTGGCGGCGGGGGACGAATGTGTCCAGCGGCCGTTCTGCGCACCGGGGCTGCGGAAGACGTACGGCATCGACACCACCGCCGTGGACCCGAAGGGCGTCGGCACCACCCCCGCCAAGCAGGCCGTGCAGAACGGTCGGGACCAGATGGTGCTGACCACCAGTACCGACGCCACCCTCGGCCAGTTCGGCCTGGTGCTGCTGGCCGACGACAAGAAGCTGCAGAACGCCGACAACGTGATCCCGCTGGTCAACCGCTCCCGCGCCGGCAGCGCGCGGGTCGCCACCGCACTCAACCGCCTCAACAAGGTCCTCACCACCGCCGACCTGGCCCGGCTCAACGAGCAGGTGGACAGCTGGCGGCGGCTGCCCGCCGACGTGGCACACCACTACCTGGTGTCCAAAAGGCTGTTACCGAAGTAGCCGAGGTAGCCGAGGTGGCCGAGGTAGCCGAAGGGATCGAACGAACCGGAGAAGGAACGGAGAAGGAACGGAGAAGGGGCGGTGGTTCGTTCGCATGCGGCGGGTCGTACGCGGCTGTTTCACGTGAAACAGCCGACCGTGGGCGTTTCACGTGAAACACCGTAGAGCCGCTTCCCCGCTCTCATCCGCGCCCGCTCTCACTTCGCCCGGCCCTTTCGCCCAGGCCCTTCGCCCGGTGACTCCGTCGGCACCGAGTCCACCTCGGCGCGCTCCCGCGGAACGCCCCGCTCGTCCGAGTCGATGGTGCGGCGCAGTGCTTCGTGCAGGGTCGTCGGGGTGAGGACGCCGAGGAAGCGGTGCCCGTCGAGGACCGCGATCCACCCCGCGTCGTGCTTGAGCATCTCGCTGAAGGCCGCCTTGAGGGTGCCGGTGACCGCTACCCAGGCCTCCATGCGCCGGGCGTGGTCGGAGACCCGGCCGGTCGCGCCCGCCAGTTCCTCCGTGCCCACCCAGCCGTGCAACTCGCCGTCCTCATCGAGGACCACCGCCCAGCGGGCGCCCTCGGAGCGCAGCCGGGCGGCGGCCTCCGAGGCGGGTTCGCCGAGGCGGGCGAACGGGGGGCGCTCCAGGTCGTCACGGTCGATGCCGGTGACCGAGAGCTGCTTCAACGCCCGGTCGGTACCGACGAATTCGGCGACATAGGAGGAGGCGGGCGCGCCGAGGACGCTGGCCGGGGTGTCGTACTGCTCGATGCGGCCCGCTCCGTAGACCGCGATGCGGTCGCCGAGCCGGATGGCCTCCTCGATGTCGTGGGTGACCAGGAGCACCGTCTTGTGCATGGTGGCCTGTAGACGCAGGAACTCCTTCTGGAGCCGTTCGCGGACGACCGGGTCGACGGCGCCGAACGGCTCGTCCATGAGCAGGACGGGTGGGTCCGCCGCCAGCGCACGGGCCACGCCGACGCGCTGACGCTGGCCGCCGGAGAGCTGGTCGGGGTAGCGGTCGCCGTAGACGGCGGGGTCCAGGCCGACCATGTCGAGGAGCTCGGCGGCCCGCTCGCGTGCCCTGGCCTTTTTCCAGCCGGTCAGGAAGGGCACGGTCGCGGTGTTGTCGAGGACGGTGCGATGCGGGAAGAGGCCGATCTGTTGGATGACGTAGCCGATGCGGCGGCGGAGCTTGACCGGGTCGACCCCGGAGATGTCCGAGCCCTCGACGTGGATCGTCCCGTGGGTGGGGTCGATGAGCCGGTTGACCATCATCATGGTCGTCGTCTTGCCGCAGCCGGACGGGCCGACGAGGGTGACCAGCTCGCCCTCGCCGACCTCGAAGGAGAGGCCGTCGACGGCGGTGGTGCCGTCCGGGTAGCGCTTGGTGACGGAGTCGAACCGGATCATCTGGCCATTGAATCCCGCCCGCACGCCGGGGTCCCGTCATGCGGGCAATCGGGTCCCGGCGGTGGGAAGTCGGGAGCCGAGGACGGGCGGATGGTCACGGCAGGCGGGCCGGGAACGGCTCACCGGCCGTGTTCCGTCCGTCGGTCCTCGCCCCCACCCGGCTCCGCGGACGCCTGCCGGCCGTCGCCCATTCGGTACCCGTCGCCCGGCACGGTCTCGATCACCGGTGGCTCGCCCAGTTTGGCGCGGAGCGTGCTGAGGGTGACCCGCACGGCGTTGGTGCGGTAGCTGGTGTGTTCCTCCCAGACCTCCTCGATCAGGTCGTCGTCGCTGACCACCGCACCGTCGGCGCGCAGCAGCACCTCCAGGACCGCGAACTCGTTCCGGGACAGCGGCAGCGGACGCCCGTCGCGGACGGCGTGCCGGCGCACGGTGTCGACGCCGACACCGGCCCACTCGATGACCGGCGGTAGGGCGGGGCGCACGCGCCGGCCGAGGGCCAGCACGCGGGCGAGGAGTTCGTCGTGGCTGAAGGGCTTGGTCAGGTAGTCGTCGGCATCGGACGCCGGGGCGTCGGCCCGGTCGTGTGCCGTGTCGGAGACGGTCAGCATCAGCACCCGGGTCAGCAGTCCCTGGCTCACCACACGGCGACAGACCTCGTCACCGGACAGGCCGGGCAGATCGTGGCCCAGGACGAGCACGTCGTACGCCCCCAGCCGCAGCTTTCCCAGAGCCGCGAGGCCGTCGCGGGCGACATCGGCCGCGATCGCGTCCCGACGCAGGCCCACGGCGATCATGTCCGCGAGGAATTCCTCGTCCTCCACCACCAGCACGCGCATGGCGACATATGTACCCGAGGAGCGCCTGCCGCCGGGGCGAACACCCGCGGCCGGCGACCCAAGAATCGGTCAGGGAAAGGGAAGTGTGGGGTGGTGCCGGAGCAGGCCGTGCGCACCGGCGGCCCGTCGGCAACAGGCGTGAAGGCGGAGCGGTGAAGGCGGAGCGGTGAAGGCGGCGGCGCCATCCGTAGCGGCCTCGCGGCCGAACGAGCCGGTGTCACCCCAGAGCCCCGGCGGCCGGAGGACCGTCGAACGGGCGCCGGATCCCCCCGAAACCAAAGGCCATACGAGTTGCTTCGGGAACACCGCCTCTTCTCCTGCCGCATCCGGCCCCACCGGCGTGCTTACGATCCACTCCGGCCTCCGGTCGGAAGGGTGGAAGGGAACGCCACATGAGAGCCGTAGCAGTCAGCGCATTCGGTGAACAGCCACAGCTCGTGGAGCTGCCACAGCCCGAGCCAGGGCCGGGCGAGGTCCTGGTACGGATGGCCGCCGCCGGACTCAACCCGTACGACTGGAAGCTCGCCGACGGCATGTTCGGCCCGGCCGTCCCGGCCGTCTTCCCGCTGGTTATGGGGACGGACGGGGCGGGCGAGGTGCTGGCGGTGGGGACCGGGGTGCGGCGATTCACCGCCGGGGACGCGGTGTTCGGCCAGTTCCAGCGACCGGACCGGGGCGGCGGCTCCTACTGCGAGATCGCGGTCGCCGACGAGCAGGCGATCGCTCCGGCCGCCCGCAGCGTCACCTACGCGACGTCCGCCGCCGTGCCGACGGCCGGGACGACCGCGTACAACCTCGTCGAGGAGACCCGGGTCAGCGAGGGCCGCCGGGTCCTGATCGTCGGCGCCACCGGCGGGGTCGGCACCTTCGCCACCCAGCTGGCGGCCGGCCGCGGCGCCGAGGTACTGGTCACCGCGCGCCCCGCCATGGCCGAGCTGATGCGCAACCTGGGCGCCGCCGAGACCTTCGACCACACCGCCGGCCCGGTCGCGGACCAGGTCCTCGCGGCCCACCCGGACGGCGTCGACGTACTGATCGACATGACCAGCGGTCCCGATGAGTTCGTCGGGCTGACCCGGACCGTACGGGACGGCGGCACAGCCGTCTCGCTCATCGGCTCGGCCGACGCGGACGTGCTGACCGAGCACAACCTCCGCGGCTTCAACTTCGTCAACCGGCCCTCACCCCAGCTCCTCGACATCCTCGCCGGCCAGATCGACGCGGGCCGGCTGACCGTCCTCGTCGGCCGCGAAGTCCCCCTGGAAGAGGCTCCCGACGCCATCGCGGCGAGCCGCACCGGCCGGGCACAGGGCAAGACCGTGATCGCGACCTGAGCCTTCCGGGAACGACGGCCGGACGGCTACGACGCGTCCGGCCGTTCCTCGTCGCGCCAGCGCTCCAGCGTGGGATCCCGGCGTGCGTCGTACGCCCCGGTCCCCCGGCAGTGCCGGCATTCGCCTGCGCGGTGCACGGTCTCGACCGGCCCCCGGAACGGGTCCACGCCGGACGCGTAGGGCAGCGCCCGGGCGGTGTAGCCGGTGCCTTGGCACCACTGACAGGTCATGTCGACAGCCTAGACGCGGCCTTCGCCCGCCCTTGGGCCACCCGCACGGCGCGCACCGCCGGTGGTCCCACGGCGGCCACCGCGGCCGTGAGCAGGGAGACGCCGACGGCGAGCCAGACGCCGTCCCGCAGCGAGCCGGTGAGGGCATCCGCGTAGGCGGATGCGGCGGCGTGCGGAACGAAGGGCGGGAGCCCCTCCAGGGCGCGGGCACGGAGCAGCGCGAGAGCCGCGGCGAGCAGCGCGGCCGTGGCGGCACAGCCCGCCGCCGCGCAGATCAGGGCCCGCCGTCGGCGGCGGGTGAGCAGCAGACCGGCCAGCAGGCAGACCGCGGCGGCGGACGGGAGCACGGGCGCGGCGGTGAGCACGGCCCGGTAGGCGAGGCGGGCGCGGGGCACGTCGGGGGAGCGCAGCAGGACGACCTCGGCGCCCATCCGGGGGATGCGGTGGGCGATGTCGATCCCCAGGCCGTTGCCGGCGAGCTGCTGCCGGACGCGGTCGATGACCGGGGTGAGGTCGAGGGTCACCGGGGCGTCGCCGGAGGCGGTGAGGCTGCCGTCCAGCGCCTGGTGGGCGGTGCGGTGGACACCGGTCCACACCTCGGGGAAGGCGCGGCCGGTGACGACCTGGCGCACCTGCTTGTCGACGAATTCGCGTAGGCCGCGGGTGAAGCGCTTGAGCAGCGCGGCCCGTTCGGCACGGGGGATGGCCTTCAGGAGGCCGTCGAGATGTACGTGGGCCATCACCCCATTGGTGACGTCGTCGACGATGGCGTCCTGGACGGCCCGGTTCGCGGCGAGCGGCGCGACGGTGGCCACGTACCGGTCGGTGTCGGTGAGTTCGCTGCGCGCCCATGTGGTGGCCAGGCTCAGCGGCAGCAGCAGCGTGCCGAGGAGCAGCAGCGCGCACGCTCCCAGCGCGCGGCCCGGCCGCCGCCGGTGCCGTTCGGGCAGCTGTACCGTCTCCGCCACCCGACCGCGGAGGCGTACGGGTGCGCTCGCTGACATCGCGTCCGCTCCTTCCTGACGGGCGGGACCAAGGCCGGATACCCAGGCAAGAACGGCCGGACGGCGGGCGCGAGCCGGGGCGGTGCCAACGAGTGACCGGGTAGGCCTTCCGGGGCGTCGCGGTGGACGAGCGGGAGGACGCCTCGAGGGAGGACCGAGGTGTGCTGTCGCGGCGCCGGGCCCGACGCCGCGACAGCACGCTCAGGCGCCGCCGTGCCGTGGAAAGCACTCCGTGAAGGACACGGCGTGTTGGCTGCGGAGTTCCACCCGCGCCCAGGACCCGTCGGTGAAGCCGAACTCGAAGGTGTCGGCGTCGATGTCGGTACGGTGCCGGACCCAGGCCACCCGGTCGGCGGCGACGCTCCAGCCCGGCTCGGTGCCGCCGAGCTCGCCGCGGCGGCGGCCCCGCTGGACGTAGCTGAGGTGCAGTCGGCGGTCGGTCAGTTGCAGCACCGGCAGCGCGTCCGTGGTCGGGACGCGGGGCCACAGAGCGGTGGCCAGCCCGCCCGCCAGGCTGTCCCAGCCGCCCTTGAGCGGCTTGCCCTTCCGGCGCCGTGCACCGAAGAGGTCCGGAATCGGCTCGAGCAGGGCGTCCAGGATCCGGAAGATGCTCCAGAAGGCCCGTTTGGCGCCTTCCCAGCGGTCGCCCGGGAGACGGTGGCCCGCCAGGACGCGGGGGCGGTTCCAGCGCCACGGCTTCGGCAGCTTGCGGCCGGGCAGGACGACCTCACTCTGCACCAGCCGCTCACCGGCCGGTAGCGCCGTCGCCGCCCGCTCCCGTGCCTCCTTGTACGGCACCCTCCCCAGGGCGACCCGAATACTCATCCGAAGACCTCCCGTACCGGCTTCGACCGCGGCGCGGCCTCCGCCAGACGCTCGTCGAAGCTCTTGGGGTCGGGCCGATCGGCGTACTGCTTCTGCTGCTCGGTCTGCGGGCCGGAGGAGCCCGACTCCTGGTGCTCGACGTCCCAGGTCCGGTCGCCGAGGTGGACGGCTTTGAGGCCGGTGGCGTCGTGGAGCACGCCTTCAGCCGTGTTGGCCGCATGGTGGACCTTCTCGCCGACGTCGACGCCGGTGTGGTGTTCGATCACACTGTTCGCCAGCGGCGCGGCGTCCGCGGCGGCACCCACCATCTTGGCGCCCGCGGCCCGCTTGACGACCTGCTTGACGCCTGTCTTCAGCTTCTTGCGGGCGTTCTTGTTCCGCCACAGCGCCTTGGCCCTGATCCGCGCCCGCCGCAGTTTCTGCAGCGCCCGCATGCGGTCGGCGAGGTCCTTCAGTTTGTCGGCCAGCTTGGCCGTGATGCGGACGGCCTTCATCGCGCGGTGCGCCGCCCCCGCGGCCCCGATGAGCGGCCCGATCGCGGCGCCGACACCCGCCGTCAGGACCGCGACGATGGCGGCCGTCGCGGCGGCGACCAGCAGGGCCTCGACGATCTCGGTGATCAGCTCGATCATCGTGTTCTCGGCCTCGGTGCATGACTCCGCGGCCGTTTCGAGGAGTTCGGCGACCGTGATCATGTCCTCGGCCTCGCCCTTGAGGGCCTTCTCGAACTCGGTCATGGTTCCGCCGAAGGCCTCGGAGGCCGCACCGGTCCACGAGCTCTGCAGCGTCCTGCGTTCGGCCTGCAGATCGTCCACGACGCCCTGCATGTCGCGGGCGGCGGCCCGCCATTCCCGGGCGGTCTCGGCCAGCTTCTCGTTGTCGCCGCTGACCTTTTCGAGGTACTCGTCGAGCCCCAGGTCCTTGATGGCACCACGGATGACGGAGTCGAGGGCCCCGGCCAGCGGGTTGCTCCAGTCGACGTCGAAGCCGATGCGTTCGAGGGCGGCGCTCATGCCGGACCACCGCCGAAGGACTGGACCTGGTCCTCCTCGTTGTTGTCGTAGGCCTCGGCTGTCAGGCGCATGCCGTCGGCGACGGTGTTGAGCGATTCCTTGACGTCATGGAGGTCGTCCACCGCCTCCTCGGACTGCTTGTCGTAGTCCGCCTTGAGGCTGTCGGATTCCGCCAGCATGCCGAACACCCCGCTGGAAAGCCGGAGATGGCCCACCCGGTTGCGGATCTTCTCGACCTGGTCCGCCGCTTGGTCCGCCGCATTCGCATAGCGCCGCAGAGCGGTGCTCTCGACGTCGTACCCCGTGCCCATTCGTCCTCCCCGTGGCCGTACTCACCCCGTGACCAACCCATACCAAGTCTTTGCGAAAACGGGGCGATTGCTTTTGCTGCACTGTACCCAGCGTGGGTGTACAGGGAGGCAACGGGCCGAGAGGCAATGTGAGGGCAAATGACTCGTCAAGTCGACGGGGCCGGTCGGGCCGCTAGTGGCGGTGCGGGCCCGGCCGGTGGACCGGGCCGTGGGAGCCCTCACAGTGGTCGCCGGGCGCCAGCGCCGGGCCGGGGTCGAGGGTCAGGACGTCGGGGCCGGCGGGCTCCTCGCCCACGTGGTCGACCTGGAGGGTGGCGTGGGTGATGCCGTATGCCGTGCTGAGGAGTTCCTGGAGGCGGCGGCGGACCTTGTGGCAGTCGCCGCCCGGGGCCACCAGGATGTGTGCGGAGAGGGCCGGCTGGCCGGAGGTGATCTGCCAGACGTGCAGATCGTGGATCTCGACCACTTCCTCGGCGCCGACCAGATGGTCGCCCAGCGCGTCCGGGTCGACGCCGGCCGGCGCCGCCTCCATGAAGATCCGGCCGGACTCGCGGACCAGGCCCGTACCGGCCTTCAGCATCAGCGCGACGACGACGAGCGAGGCGATCGCGTCGGCCCGCGCGAAGCCCGTGGTGAGCACGATCAGGCCGGAGACGGCGGTCGCGACGAAGCCGAACAGGTCGGTGAGGATGTGCTGGTAGGCGCCCTCGATGTTCAGGCTGGAGCGGTTGGCCCGGGACAGGAGCCAGGTGCAGACGAGGTTGACGACGATGCCGGCCAGCGCGGTGACCAGCACCGTCCCGCCCCGGACCGCGGGAGGCGAGATCAGCCGCCCGACGGCTTCGTAGCCGAGCCAGGCGGACAGCAGCAGCAGGGTGATGCCGTTGGCCTGGGCGGAGAGGATCTCGGCGCGCTTGAGGCCGTACGTGAAGCCGCCGCGTGCGGGCCTGGCGGCCAGCCGCATCGCGATCAGGGCCAGGACGATGGAGACCGCGTCGGTGAGCATGTGCGCGGCGTCCGAGATCAGCGCCAGCGACCGGGCCAGGACCCCGATGACGACCTCGACCGCCATATAGGCGGTGAGCAGGACGAGCGCGGCGCGCAGCCAGCGGCGGTCGGCGTCCGGGGAGACGCCGTGCGAGTGGCCGTGCGCGGTGCCGTGCGCAGGGCTGTGGCCGTGCCCGTGGTGCTGGGCGTGCTCGGTCATCGGCGCGCTCCTTCCTGGGTCCTTGCTGCGAAGCAAACCGCACTTCGTCGAAAGATCCAAAGGCTGCACCGGTGACCGTTGTCATTACCGTCGAACGGCGTATCGTGCCTGGTCAGGACGGTGTGGCCGAGCAGGTGTCCGAAGTGGCCCGGGGTGCGGAGACGGAGTGTCGATATGCGCCCGCCTCTTGATAACGGCGGGCCCTAGAGACGATCTTGGTGTGGGGCGGACCGCGGTGCCGTGATCCCTGCCTATACACCTACTGAGGAGAGTCGTACCCGTGAACCGAGAAGCTCCGGACATCCTGTCGCCGGAATTCGCCGCGGACCCCTACTCCGCCTACCGCGTCCTGCGTGACGACTTCCCGCTGCTCCGCCACGAGGCGACCCAGAGCTACATCATCTCGCGGTACGAGGACGTCGAACGGGCCTTCAAGGACCCGGTGTTCACCACGGACAACTACGACTGGCAGCTGGAGCCGGTGCACGGCCGCACCATCCTCCAGATGAGCGGGCGCGAGCACGCGGTCCGCCGGGCGCTCGTCGCGCCGGCCTTCCGCGGCAACACCCTCGAGCAGTCGTTCCTGCCTGTCATCGAGCGCAACGCCCGCCGGCTCATCGACAACTTCCGGAAGTCGGGCAGCGCCGACCTGGTGGCCGAGTTCGCCACCCGCTTCCCCGTCAACGTCATCGTCGACATGCTGGGCCTGGACCGGGGCGACCACGAGCGCTTTCACCGCTGGTACACCGCCATCATCGGCTTCCTGGGGAACCTCGGACAGGACCCGGACATCGCGGAGGCGGGACTGCGCACGCGGGAGGAGTTCGCCGCGTACCTGCTGCCGATCATCCGGGAGCGCCGCGCCAACCTCGGCGACGACCTGCTCTCCACCCTCTGCGCCGCGGAGATCGACGGCACGCGGATGAGCGACGAGGACATCAAGGCCTTCTGCAGCCTGCTGCTGACGGCCGGTGGCGAGACCACCGACAAGGCCATCTCCAGCCTGATGCACAACCTGCTGCGCCACCCCGCGCAGCTGGCCGCGGTGCGCGCGGACCACTCGTTGATCGCGTCGGCGTTCGCGGAGACCCTGCGGTACTCGCCGCCGGTGCACATGATCATGCGGCAGGTCTCCGAGGACGTCATCATCGGCGGCGGTGAGGTGCCCAAGGGCTCGACGGTCACCTGCCTGATCGGCGCGGCCGGCCGCGACGAGCGGCGCTACGCCGACCCGAACGCCTTCGACATCCACCGCACCGACCTATCGGCCACCACCGCCTTCTCGGCGGCCGCCGACCATCTCTCCTTCGCCCTCGGCCGGCACTTCTGCGTCGGCGCGCTGCTGGCGAAGGCCGAGGTGGAGGTCGGCGTGGCACAACTCCTGGACGCGCTGCCGGAGATGGTGCCGGCGCCGGGTGTGCAGCCGCGCGAGGAAGGGGTGTTCACGCGGGGCCTGGATGCGCTGCCGGTGCGGTTCACACCCGCGGACTAGGGCTTCGACCCGGCACGGTCGCGCGACACCGAGCGCTGGTTTCACGTGAAACGGGCGGCGTTTCACGTGAAACGCCGACCCACTCGTCAAGGGCCCTGCGAGACCCCGCCCGTCAGCCGAACGCCGTACCCGGCGCGCCCATCGCCGGAATCGGCGTGTACGCGGGGGTGAACTCGACCGGCAGTCCGACCAGGCCGCGCATCCACAGCGAGGAATGCCACCCCAAATCCTCGGCCGGCACCGCCAGCACCACGTCCGGCAGCCGGTCGAGCAGCACCTCCACCGCCGCCTTGGCGATCACTTCGGCGATCTCCGGTGCCGGGTAGGGGCAGGCGTGTTCGCCGTGACTGAAGGACATATGGGCCTGGTTGCCGTCGGTGCCCGCCTCGCTGAAGTCCGGGCGGACCTGCGGGTCGGTGTTGGCGGCGGCGAGCCCGAGGACGAGCAGATCGCCGGTACGGATCCGGCGCCCGCCGAGCTGGGTGTCGCGCACCGCCCAGCGGCCGATGAAGTTCTGGGTCGGGGTGTCGTGCCAGAGCACCTCGTTGAGCGCTTGGCCGACGCTGCGCCGGCCCCCCGACAGGCTGACGGCGAAACGGTCGTCGGTCAGCATCAGTCGCAGGGTGTTGCCGATCCAGTTGGCCGTCGGCTGCTGGGCGGCGGACATCACCACCAGCAGGTCGATGACGGCCTCCTCGTCGGTGAGCCCGGCCCGGTGTGCCAGCAGCCGGGACGGCACATCGGCGCCCGGCCGGCCCCGCTTGGCCTTGACCAGCCGGGCCATCCGCGCCGCGACCCGTTGATGGGCCGCGATCGCGCCGGAGTCCTCGTTCAGCGACGCGGCGATGTCGGCGGCGAGTTCGGACACCTCGGTGCCAGGGAAGCCGAACAGCTCCGCGATGACCAGCAACGGCAGGCGGGCCGCGTAGTGGATCATCAGGTCCGTCTCGCCGGAGCCGGCGAACGTGTCGATCAGCCCGTCCGCCAGCCGCTCGCAGATCTGCCGCAGCTCGAACTGGTCGATCGCAGTGAGCGCATCGCTGATCGCCCCGGACCGGCGGCGGTGCTCGGCTCCCTCGGCGAACATCACCGAGGGCTGGTACCCGACGAACGGCATCAGCGGCCAGCCCTCGGGGATGTGGTCCCAGGCGTGCCAGCGCCGTGAGTCGCGCGCGAACAGCTCGGGGTTGCTGGTGACCTGGTGCAGCTCGCGGTAGCCCAGCACGAACCAGCCGGGGATGTCGCCGTCGAGGAGGATCGGTGCGACCGTGCCGTGCTGTGCGCGCATGGCGCGGTAGAGGCCGGCCGGGTCGCCGCTGAAACCACTGCCGTACAGCGGCACGGCATCCGTAGCGCCCCGCATGGGGCAGCCGCCGGTCGTGGGGCGCTGCTGCTCGTTCACCGTGCGGTCTCCGCGGTCTCCTGGACGGACAGGGCGTAGAGGTGATCGACCAGCGCGATCAGCACCGCCTTGCTGGACTCGCGGTCGCGCGCGTCGCAGGCGATCAGCGGCACCTCGGGGGAGAGGTCGAGTGCCTCGCGGATCTGCTCCAGGGTGTGCTGGTCGCCGCCGAAGTCGTTGTGCGCGACGATGAACGGCATGCCGTGCGCCTCGAGTCGGTCGATGGCGTACCAGGAGTCGTCCAGCCGTCGGGTGTCCACCAGCACCACCGCGCCCAGCGTCCCGGCGAACAGACGGTCCCACAGGAACCAGAAACGCTCCTGGCCGGGTGCGCCGAACAGGTACAGCACCGCGCTGTCGTTGATGCTGATCCGGCCGAAGTCGAAGGCGACGGTGGTGGTCGTCTTGCCCTCCACCCCCGTGGGATCGTCGACGCCGACGCCCGCCCGCGTCATCGTCTCCTCGGTGTTGAGCGGTCGGATCTCGCTCACCGAGCGGACCATGGTGGTCTTGCCCACGCCGAAGCCGCCGACGATGACGATCTTCAGTCCGTTGTCGGCGGTGGCGTGCAGCGGGACGTGGTCGGCGTCGGTGCCGGCCGCTACGGCCGCGGCCGCGGTCTCAGAGGCGGTGGAGTGCATCGAGCACCTCCTTCAGGAGGTCGGCGTCGGGGAGTTGGGCGGTCTCGGGAGTGCGCGGATGCCGGGCGGTGACATGGCCGCCGTCCAGCAGGTCGGACAGCAGGATCCGGACCACGCTCACCGGCATCCGCAGCTCCGCCGAGACCTCCACGACGGCCATCGGACGGCGGCACATGGACAGGATCCGGGCATGCTCGGACTGCATGCCCGGAGCCGGATCGCATTCGCTGACGATGAGGGTCACGAGGTCGAGCGTCCGGTCGTCGGCGGACCGGCTGCGGCCGCCGGTCACGGTGTAGAGCCGGTCCGGATCATCGTCAGGACCGAGCCGTTTCATGCGGACTGCCCCGGTGTGCCGGCCCCGTCCTCATCACGCGGTGCGGCCTGCAGATACTCGCCGATCTGCTCCACCAGCTCGTTCATGTTGAAGCCGATGAGGCCGACGTCGGCGTCCTCGACGGCGATCAGCGCCAGATGGGCGCCGTTCCCCGCCTCCACGATGAACAGCAGACCGCCGTGGAACTCCGTCATCGCCTGCCGTACGCCGCCCGTACCGTCCCCGAACTCCACGGAAGCGCCGTGCGACAGGCTCTGGATCCCGGAGGCGATGGCGGCCAGCTGGTCGGCCTGATCGACGGTCAGGTCCTTGGAGTGGCAGAGCTTGAGCCCGTCCCGGGAGAGGACCAGCGCGTGCCGGGCACCCGGGGTCTTCTGGAGGAGGTTCTCCAGCATCCAATCGAGGCTGTGGTCGGTGGTGTTCATCGGGTCTCGTCCTCCGGACGTGCTGGAGAGGGTGCGGGGGGTGACGCGGGGGCACCGCCGGTACGGGTGTCCGGGGCGGCGTCGGTACGGGGGCCGTCGGCGGTGTCCGGGGCGGAGGCGCCCTGGACGGCCTTTCGGAAGTCGCGGAAGCGGGCCGCCGACTCCTCGCGGGAGCGGGCCGGCCGCGCGCTTTCGCCGACGGGTGCCCGGCCGTGCACCGGACCCGTACCCATGGGGGCGGCGGCCAGGGTCTGACCGCGGCGCCGCTTGGGGAGGCCGCTCTCGCCGAACTCGGTGGGAGCGGCGGGAGCGGGCTCGGGCGTGGGCTCAGGGGCGGGCTCGGCCTCGGGCCCGGCGGCGGTGCGGCGGCTGCGCCGGGGAAGCGGGGCGGGAGCGTCGGACTCGGGGGCCACGGGCTGGGCCGCGGGCTGGGCCGGAAGGGCCGGCTCGGCCTCGGGCGCGCGCCGCGGCGAGGGGACCGCGGTCCGCGGCGCCGTCACGACCGTGTCGGCGATCGGCGGCTGCTCCGCCTGCCGGGCCACCGGCCGCACCTCGGTCACCAACTGCTGCGGAATCAGCACCACCACGCCGGTGCCGCCGCGCGCGGACGGCCGGAAGGAGACGTTCAGTCCGTGCTTGCGGGCCAGACAGCCCACCACCGCGAGTCCCAGCCGCGTCCCGGACAGCGACATCAGGTCCAGCGTGGCCGCGGACACCGACTGCTGGGCCCGCTGGAGCGCGGCCTCGCTCATCACCAGTCCGCTGTCCTCCACGCTGACCACCACACCGGCCTGCGCCTCTTCCACATACACATGCACCGGCGACAGGGGCGGCGAGAACGACGTCGCGTTGTCCATGATCTCGGCCAGCGCGTGCATGATGCCCTCGGCCGCGTGGCCGGCGATCGCCACCTCGCTGCTGTTGTGCAGCCGGATACGGCGGTAGGCGCTGATCCGTCCCATCGCGCCGCGCAGAATGCTCTCCATCGCGATCGGCTTGTTCCAGCGCCGCCCGGAGCGGGCACCGGTCAGGACGGCGATGCTGTCCGCCAGCCGGCCCGCCTGGGCCGTCGTGTGGTCCAGCTTCATGAGGTCGCCCAGCACTTCCTCGCCGTGCCGGTCCTCCATCTCGCGCAGGTCCGCGAGCATGCCGGTGGCGAGCGCCTGCACCCGGCCCGCGGCATTGGCGCACGCGGACATGGCGGCGGCCCGCATCCGCTCTCCGCGGCCGACCTCCTCGGCCAGCGTCCGCAGGATCCGCTGATGGGCACCGGCCGTGGGCGCGGCCGTCCGATCGAGCGCGGTGTCCACCGAGGCGCCGTCCCGCAGCTGGACGACCAGCTCGGGGAGCGTCTCATCGGCCAGCCGGTCCGCCTCGGCCCTGATGTCGCCGATCCGCGCGCGGTAGTGCCGTACCAGCCGAGCCTGGAACACGGCGGTCGCCACCGCGGCGCTCAGCAGCACGGCGCCGGCCCCGCCGCCGCAGGCCACCGGCGTCCGTGCGGACTGCGGTGCGAGCAGCACGGCCCACACGCACAGTCCGCCGGTCACCACGAGAACGGCTGCCAGAGCACGTAGGGCCGACCCCAACGGCGCGCGTGCTGCCTGACGGCGGGACGGTATCCGTGCTGACATCAAACAGGTCCTCGTGAGCGATGGCGGCTGCGGGCGGTGCGGGGTCGTGCATTGTGTCGGGGCGACCGGCGGGAGCGAAACCCCCGGGGGGATCGGGGTCCTGGGCTGTACGGATCTGTGCGGGGCTGTGCGGAAAACGGCGGGTACGGCTCGGTGTGCTGGGCGATGTTCTGCGGTGGGCAGTGCGCTCTGCCGTGGGTACCGCGTTGTTCTGCTGTGGGTACGGCGCTACGACCGACGAAGGAATGATCGAAGATCGTCCAGGCACTTTAGCCGGTCGGACGGATCCGGCAACTTCCGTATCGACCTCCGTCGTTGGGGCACCATTCGCCCAGGTCATCCCGTGATCGCCGGACCTGCACCGAACGATGACGGGGCAACCGCCCCACCCGGACCGTTCCGTTACCCGACCCGACTCCGCCCGCCGGCCACCGGCTGCAGCGCCGCGAACTCCAAAGGCGCCGAAGGGTCCACGGACACCTCCAGCGGGGCCGGTGCGGCCCCCGCGCGCACCAGCAGGTCGCCGACCGCCGCGATCATCGCGCCGTTGTCGGTGCACAGCCGCAGCGGCGGGACCCGCAGGCGGATGCCGGCCGCCGCGCAGCGCTCCTCGGCCAGGGAGCGCACCCGGGAGTTGGCGGCCACCCCGCCCACCACGACCAGCGTGCCGACACCGTGCCCGGTGCAGGCGGCCACCGCCTTACGGGTGAGGACATCGGCCACCGCCTCCTGCAGCGAGGCCGCGCCGTCGGCGAGCGGGAGGGGGCGGCCGGCGGCGTGGTGGTGTTCGGCCCAGCGGGCCGCCGCCGTCTTGAGGCCCGAGAAGGAGAAGGCGAAGGGGTTCCTTTCCCCGCCCGTGGTCAGCGGGCGGGGAAAGGGGACAGCGCGCGGATCCCCCGCGCGCGCTGTCCGGTCGATGGCCGGGCCGCCGGGATACGGCAGTCCGAAGACGCGGGCGACCTTGTCGAAGCACTCGCCCGCCGCGTCGTCGAGGGTGTCCCCGAGGTGCACGATCGGGTCGCGCGCCAGATCGCGTACGAGGAGGAGGGAGGTGTGGCCGCCGGACACGATGAGGACGACGCAGGGGTCGGGCAGCGGCCCGTGCTCCAGGGTGTCGGCCGCGACATGCCCGGCCAGGTGGTGCACTCCGTACAGCGGCACCCCCAGCGCATACGCCAGCCCCTTGGCCCCCGCGAGCCCCACCTGGAGCGCCCCGGACAGCCCCGGCCCCGTCGTCACCGCGACCGCCCCGATATCGGCGGCCGTCAGCCCCGCGTCGTCCAGCGCGGCCCGTACCACCGGGGTGAGGGAGTGGACATGGGCGCGCGCCGCGACCTCCGGCACCACCCCGCCGAACCGCGCGTGCTCGGCCATGCTCGACGCGAGAGCCTGTCCGAGCAGCCGGCCGTCGCGCACCAGGCCGGCGCCCGTCTCGTCGCAGGACGATTCGATCCCCAGCACCACCGGCGAGCTCACTGAGCCGCTCCTTCCGCTCCCTGCCGAGTTGTTCTCCCTTGGCTGCAATTGCAAAGTATATGCAATAAGGGCGGGTGGTCCGGCCGGGCCACGGCTCCCCCGACGGGCGGTCGCTACCCGCCGGTCAGTAGAGTTCGGCTCCCGTCCCGTCCCCTCCCGAACCCCGAGGTACCGGCAGTGAGCCCCGCACCACCCCTCTCCGTAGTCGGCATCGGGGCCGACGGCTGGGACGGTCTGCCGGCCGGCTCCCAACAGGCCCTGCGAGAGGCCGAGGTACTGATCGGCGGGGCGCGGCAGCTGGCGCTGCTGCCCGCTGAGTGTGCGGGGGAACGGGTGCCGTGGCCGTCTCCGTTGCGGCCCGCCGTGCCCGGCCTGCTCGCCGGACACGCCGGGCGCCGGATCTGTGTGCTGGCCAGTGGGGACCCGATGTTCTACGGCATCGGCAGGACCCTGGGCGAGGTGCGGGGCGACGGGGCGCCGCCGCTGCGGGTGCTGCCGCATCCCTCCGCCGTCTCGTACGCCTGCGCGCGCCTGGGCTGGCCGGTGGAGGAGACCGAGGTCGTCACGCTCGTCGGCCGGCCGGCCGGGAATCTGGCCGGCGCGCTGTACGACGGGCGCCGGCTGCTGGTGCTCTCCGCCGGCGCCGGTACCCCCGCCGAGGTGGCGGCGCTGCTGTGCGCACGCGGCTTCGGCCCGACCCGTATGCGGGTCCTCGAACAGCTCGGCGGTGACCGGGAGCGGACCGTCGAGGGCACCGCGGCCACCTGGGAGCCGGCGTCGCCCGGCGACCCGCTCAACGTCATCGCGCTCGACTGCGTCCGTGAGCCCGACGCGCTCCGCCTCTCCCTCGTCCCCGGCCTCCCCGACGACGCCTACGCCCACGACGGCCAGCTGACCAAACGCCATGTCCGCGCCGCCACCCTCGCCGCACTGGCCCCCGCGCCCGGCGAACTCCTGTGGGACATCGGCGGCGGATCCGGCTCCATCGCCATCGAGTGGCTGCGGTCGCACCGCAGCTGCCGCGCGGTGAGCGTGGAGCGCGATCCGGTACGGGCCGAGCGGATCGACCGGAACGCCCACACGCTCGGGGTCCCCGCGCTGCGCGTCGTCACGGGCCCGGCGCCCGCCGCGCTGGCGGGCCTGCCGACGCCGGACGCGGTGTTCATCGGCGGCGGGCTGACCGCACCCGGCCTGCTGGACGCGTGCTGGGAGGCGCTGCCGCCGGGCGGCCGGATCGTCGCGAACACCGTGACGCTGGAGTCCGAGGCGCAGCTCACCGAGCGGTACCGCAGGCACGGCGGCGAACTCGTCCGGCTCGCCGTCGCGCACGCCGTCCCGGTCGGCGGCTTCACGGGCTGGCGGCAGGCGATGCCGGTCACCCAGTGGGCGGCCGTCAAGCCCCTCCGCCCCACCCCACACCAGGAGACCCCTCAGCCATGACCGTCCACTTCATCGGTGCGGGCCCCGGCGCCGCCGACCTGATCACCGTGCGCGGCGCCCGCACCCTCGCCTCCTGCGGCGTCTGCCTGTACGCGGGCAGCCTGGTGCCCCGCGAGCTGCTGGCCGAGTGCCCGCCCGGCGCCCGGCTGGTGGACACCGCGCGGCTGGACCTCGACACGATCACCGCCGAGCTGGTCCGCGCCCACGAGGAGGGCCACGACGTCGCCCGGCTGCACTCCGGCGACCCGTCCGTCTTCAGCGCCGTCGCCGAGCAGATGCGCCGGCTGGACGCGGCCGGTGTGCCGTACGAAGTGGTGCCGGGCGTCCCGGCGTTCGCCGCGGCGGCCGCCGCCCTCAAGCGCGAACTGACCGTTCCCACCGTCGGCCAGACCGTCATCCTCACCCGGGTCGCCCAGCGCGCCACCCCCATGCCCGAGGGCGAGGACCTGGCCACCCTCGGCCGCAGCGGCGCGCTGCTGGTCCTGCACCTGGCCGCCATGTACGTCGACCGGGTCGTCGACGAACTGCTCCCGCACTACGGCGCCGACTGCCCCGCCGCCGTCGTCGCGATGGCCTCCCGCCCCGACGAGCTCGTCCTGCGCGGCACCCTCGCCGACATCGCCGGCCAGGTGAAGGAAGCGGGCGTGGTCCGGACCGCCGTGATCATGGTGGGGCGCACGTTGGGGGCCGAGCAGTTCCGCGACAGCCACCTCTACTCGACGGGGCGGGACCGGGGCGAGGGGGAGTGCGGGCCGGAGCCCGAAGCCCGGCCCGAGCCGAACGAGAAGCCCTGAGCGCGTATCCGACCTCGCGTATCCGACCTCGCGTATCCGACCTCGCGTATCCGACCTCGCGTATCCGACCTCGCGTATCCGACCTCGCGTATCCGACCTCGCGACTCGCCGTCCCGGACGAGGCGACGGGCTGGCGTGACGTCCTGCGCGCCTACGCGCTGGGCCACCGGGCCATGATGCTGCGTCACCCCTGGCTGGCCCAGCTGCCCACACCGCACTTCGTGCTGACGCCGAACCGGATGGCGGCCGCGGAACGCCAGCTGGCCGCGCTCGACGGCCACGGCACGGACATCGACACGGTGATGGCAGCCTTCCGCGCCGTCAACGCCTATGTGCACGGCGCGACACAGTCCGAAGTGGCGCTGCGCCAGTACATGGAGGACAACGGCTGGGCCGGCGGGGAGGAGACGCATCGCGCCCTCGCGCCCCAGATGACCTATCTGATGGAGACCGGCCGCTACCCGACCTACCGGCGCTACGCCCTCGGGGCCGGGCGCAAGGACGACACGGCCTGGCAGTTCGAGGCGGGGCTGGAGTGCGTCCTCGACGGCATCGCGGCCCGGCTCGGCAACTAGGGCCGGTCGTTCGGATCACGCCGGGCTCGCGCGGTCCGGCACGCGCAGACCGCCGGATCAGCCATCGGGGCACGCGAGCCCGGCCTGATCCTCACGAAGAACCCTGATCCTCACGAAGAACCCTGATCCTCACGAAGAACCCTGATCCTCGCGAAGAATCCTGGTCACTCGCGAAGGACCCTGGTCAGGAGCTCCCCGGCCCCCGCGGCTCCGCCCGCCCCACGACCATCCCCGCCCGGTCGATACAGACGACGTCGACGTCCACCGGCGCCCCGCGCAGCACGGCCAGCGCCTCGTCGCGGGCGGTGGCCGCCACCAGATCCCCCAGCGGCACCCCCGCCGCATCGCACAACTGGAGCGCGGCCAGCCCGGTGTTGGCCGCCGCGACGGCACCGGCCAGCTGCTCCCCCGCGCCGCCCCGCCGGGCCAGTGCGGCCAGAAAGCCCTTGTCCACCTGCGACCGCGCCGAATGCAGGTCCAGATGCCCGGCCGCCAGCTTGGACAGCTTGGCGAAGCCGCCGCAGATCGTGAGCCGGTCGACGGGATGTCGCCGGATGTACTTCAGCACCGCCCCCGCGAAGTCCCCCATGTCGAGCAGGGCGTCCTCGGGCAGATGGTGCAGGGCGACCACGGTCTTCTCCGACGTCGAACCCGTACACCCCGCCACATGCCGCCGTCCCGCCGCACGCGCCACATCCACCCCGCGCCGGATGGAGTCGATCCAGGCCGAGCACGAGTACGGCACGACGATCCCGGTGGTCCCCAGGATGGACAGCCCGCCCAGGATGCCCAGCCGCGGATTCCACGTACTGCGCGCGATCTCCTCCCCGTGATCGACCGAGATCTCGACCTCGACGTCGGCCCCGGTGCCGCCGTGCCGTTCGGCCACCGCCGCCAGATGCTCCCGCATCATCTGCCGCGGTACGGGGTTGATCGCGGGCTCGCCGACCGCCAGGGGGAGGCCGGGCCGGGTGACCGTGCCCACGCCCGGCCCGGCCCTGAACACCACGCCGGAGCCGGTCGGCAGCCTCCGCACGCTGGCCCGGATCAGCGCCCCGTGGGTCACATCCGGGTCGTCGCCCGCGTCCTTGACCACCCCCGCTATGGCGCTGCCGGTGTCCGGATCCCGCTCCTCCACCGCGAGCGCGAAGGACGGCGTCTGCCCCTTCGGCAGCGTGATCGTCACCGGGTCCGGGAAGTCGCCGCCGAGCAGGGCCGTGTACGCGGCCGTGCTCGCCGCCGTCGCACAGGCGCCGGTCGTCCAGCCGTGCCGCAGCCCGGTGTGCGCGAGCTGGGCGCTACGTCCTCCGGTGCCCTTGCCCGTACCCTGCGGTTGCGCTTCAGCCACGGAGGAACCCACATCCCATGTACGACACAGCCCGCCATGTGCTGATCCTCGGCGGTACGACGGAAGCCCGCCGCCTGGCGTCCGCCCTGGTGGCGGAGCCGGGGTTGCACGTGACGACCTCGCTCGCCGGACGGGTCGCGGCGCCCCGGCTGCCGGCCGGGGAGGTGCGCATCGGCGGGTTCGGCGGCCCCGAGGGCCTCGCCCGCTGGCTGTGCGAACACGAGGTGGACGCGCTCATCGACGCCACCCATCCTTTCGCCGGCACGATCAGTCACCACGCGGCCCAGGCGGCCGCCACCGCCCATGTTCCCCTGCTGGCCGTCCGCCGGCCCGGCTGGGTACCCGGTCCGGGCGACGACTGGCACCCGGTCGCCTCCCTCGAAGAAGCGGCCGCCGTCCTCCCCACTCTCCCCGGCTCCCGGATCTTCCTCACCACCGGCCGCATGGGCCTCGCCCACTTCGCCCACCTCACCGACCTCTGGTTCCTCGTCCGCTCGGTCGACGCTCCCGAGCCCCCGCACCCGCCCCGGATGCAGGCCCTGCTCGACCGCGGCCCGTTCACCCTGGACGGCGAACGGGAACTGCTGCGTACGCACCGCATCGACGTCCTGGTGACGAAGGACAGCGGCGCGGCCGCCACCGCCGCCAAGCTGACGGCGGCGCGGGAGGCGGGGGTGCCGGTGGTGGTCGTGACCCGGCCGCCGGTGCCGGTGGGCGTGGCAGAGGTGGCGGATCCGGCGGCGGCGGTCGACTGGCTGCGGGCCACCGTGCTGTGACGGCATGCGGAACGGCCCGCCCGCTGCGGTCGACAGCGGACGGGCCGTGCGTGTGATCAGTACGTACCGAGGATCAGCGAGGGCTCGCTGTCACTGCTTTGGATGGCGAACGGGAGTGTTGTCGCCCACCTGGAGGCAACAAATCAGGCGACCTGCTGGAGGAGCCGGAGGAGGTGGCGCGTTATCGCCTGGCTTACGATCGGCTTCGAGATGCGGCGCTCTCGCCGCGTGAATCAACGGTGTTCGTGCGGCAGTTGACGGAGGAGCGCAGGCCATGACGACTCACTCGAGCCTGTCCGGAGCCGCGTCGCGCAGGAGCAGCTACAGCGATGGCGGAGACAACAACTGCGTCGAGGTCGCCGACGACATGGCGGGTGTTGTCCCCGTCCGTGACAGCAAGAACCCGTCCGGTCCGGCGCTGCGGATCCCGGCCGCCTCGTGGTCGGCGTTCACGGCCACCGTCAAAGCCACCCGCTGAGGGGGACGCATGGACTGGGGGACCCTCCTCGCGACGGTGAGCGGCGGGTTCGTCGCGATCTCCGGCACGGTGCTCGCCGAGCGCCTGCGGCACCGTCGGGAGAGCGACCGCAGCAGCGAGGCGCGGCGGCGGGCGGTGTACATCGAGTTCATCGGCGCGGCCGGGGTGTGCCACGCCAAGCTGCGTCGGATCGCCCAGGACCCGGACGCCGAGGCGGACCTCGGAGCCGCCGCCGGTGCGGCCCTGGGTGAGGCCGCCCTCCACGAGGTGCGCGAACGCCTCTTCATCGACGCGACACCCGAGATCGCCCGCGCTGGACAGAAGATGTTCGAGCGGCTGCGCGCGCTCCAGCGCGCCGTCGCGGCGGGGGCCCGGCAGACGTCGCCCGCTTTCCACGACGTCTACCACCCCTACCTCGAAGCGGTCTGGGCCTACCGCGTCGCCGTCCGCCAGGAGCTGGAGGGCGGCCACTTCGCGCCCGAGGTCTTCGGGTGGGAGGAGTGGGACGGCAAGGACCGCTGCGTGCTGTGCCGGGCGGAGCTCGTCAGCGGAGCTTGACCAGCGGCCTTGGTTGCAGACCCCAACTCCGCCCGCTCGGCCTGAACAGGCCGGCCCCTGTACCCGCACAGGCTCGTCGGCGGACCGCTCCTTGTCCACCGATGGGCCTGTATTGCGTGTCCTGCAAAGTGGTCGATGAACGTAGTGAATCGCTGCGTAACATGGGCAGGATTATTTCTGGCCGGGCGGACCAGGTTACTGCCCAGGAGGAGCGTTGAGGATGAAGAGTAAGCGGGCGTTCCTCACGATCGCCACTGCATCTCTCTTTACCTCATCAGGCGTTCTTACCGGCTGCTCCGCACCGTCTATGGGTGTGAATGAAGCAGTCCGGAAGATTGATGCCAAGCTGGCCGGTACCTTCGCTTCTGTAGGCCCTCCCCTGAAGAAGAGCGATGGGCCGGCTCGCATCACTGAAGGGGCCAACTCGTTTACGAATGAGCCAAACGGGGAGGGGGTGGTTGCCAGGACCGGTTACGTGCGGACCAAGGTTTCGAAGGCGAGGGTCGTAGTGCTCGCCAAGGCTGTCGAAAAGCATTGGAAGGCGAAGGGGTATGAGCTTGAAAATGCGAGCCGCAAGGTGCCAACGTTTGAATACAGCACACCCGAAGGTGTGTCCCTCACGTTCGATGTGAATGGCGACCTGATAACCATTGGTGCCACAGTTTCGGATGTCGAGTATCCGGGGCACGGTGACATCGACGACGGGGATTTCCCTAATGGCCTCGGCGATGTCGGGCCCACACCGAATGTCCGCGATCCCTACTGGTCCAAGTAGCGCCCGCAAAACTGCCCGACGGCCCCTGCCTCGTTTGGGCAGGGGCCGCGCCCGTAACTCACCCCTCCGGATACCTCCGAGGCGTCCACACCACGTCCCGGTCGGTCCCGTCGTCGCGTCGTACCGCCTGTGTCTGGGACGAGCCCACGAGCAGGATGGTGCGCATATCGACCTGGAGCGGGTCGAGGTCGGCGAGGCGGACGGTGCGGACGGATTCCTCGGGGCCGCCCACGTCGCGGCCGAGGACGACCGGGGTGTCGGGGGCGCGGTGCTCCAGGAGGAGTTCGCGGGCCTTGGCGACCTGCCAGGTGCGGCTGCGGGAGCCGGGGTTGTAGAGGGCGAGGACGAGGTCGGCGGCCACCGCGGAGCGCAGGCGTTCGGCGATGACCTCCCAGGGCTTGAGGCGGTCGGAGAGGGAGATGACCGCGTAGTCGTGGCCGAGCGGGGCGCCGGCGCGGGCGGCGGCGGCGTTGGCGGCGGTGACGCCCGGCAGGACGCGTACGGGGACGGAGCGGTACGGGTCCTGGGAGGCGACCTCCAGGACGGCGGTGGCCATGGCGAAGACGCCGGGGTCGCCGCCGGAGACCACGGCCACCTTCCGGCCGCGCCGGGCCAGGTCCAGGGCGAGTTCGGCGCGTTCGGACTCGACCTTGTTGTCGGAGCCGTGGCGGCGTTGGCCGGGGCGCAGCGGGACGCGGTCGAGGTAGGTGGTGTAGCCGACGAGGTCGTCGGCGGCGGTGAGGGCGCCGCGGGACTCGGGGGTGAGCCAGAGGGGGCCCGCCGGGCCGGTGCCGACGACGACCACGTCACCGGCCACCGCGTCACCGGCCACCGCGTCACCGGTGCCCGGCGCCCGGTCGTCCGCCGTGGGCGGGTTGGCGATGCGGCTCGGCACGACGGCGACCGAGAAGTACGGGACGGTGTCGGAGTCGATGGCGTCCAGGCGCTCGGTGCGTTCGCCGGGCATGGTGGCGCGTTCGACGTAGCACGCCTCCGGCAGCCGGCCCGAGCGCTCCATGGCACGGCGGACGGTGGGGAAGGTGCGGCCGAGCTTCATGACGACGGCGGCGTCGGTGGCGGCGAGGCGGGCGGTCAGCTCCTCCTCCGGCAGGGTGCCGGGCAGGATCGTCAGGACCTCGTCGGCCTCGGCGAGGGGCTTGCCCAGCCGGGCCGCGGCGGCGCTGACGGAGGTGACTCCGGGGATGACCTCGGTCGGGTAGCGGTGCGCCAGCCGCTTGTGCATGTGCTGGTAGGAGCCGTAGAAGAGCGGGTCGCCCTCGGAGATGACGGCGACGGTGCGGCCGGCGTCCAGGTGGACGGCGAGCCGGGCCGCGGCCTCCTCGTAGAACTCGTCCAGGGCGCCCCGGTAGCCGCCGGGGTGGTCGGTCGACTCGGTGGTGACCGGGTAGACCAGCGCCTCTTCGATGTGGTCGGGGCGGAGGTGCTCGGCCGCGATGCCACGGGCGATGGACCGTCCGTGGCGGGCGCTGTGGTACGCCACCACATCGGCCTCGGCGATGATCTGTACCGCTCGTACGGTCATCAGCGACGGGTCGCCGGGGCCCAGTCCCACGCCGTACAGGCGGCCCGTGGTCCCGGGCAGTTGCTGCTCGCTCACGCTCACTCTTCCTCGCTTGCCAGGGCGTTGATCGCGGCCGCGGTCATGGCGCTGCCGCCGCGCCGGCCGCGCACCACGATGTGGTCCAGCTTCGACGGGTGGGCGATCAGCGCGTCCTTGGACTCGGCCGCGCCGATGAAGCCGACGGGTATCCCGATGACGGCGGCGGGCCTGGGGGCGCCTTCCTCGATCATCTCCAGGAGACGGAAGAGGGAGGTGGGCGCGTTGCCGATCGCCACGACCGAGCCTTCCATACGGTCCCGCCACAGTTCCATGGCCGCCGCGCTGCGGGTGGTGCCCAGGCGGG
The DNA here is from genome assembly GCF_043199095.1 of Streptomyces sp. NPDC048650. Taxonomy (NCBI): domain Bacteria; kingdom Bacillati; phylum Actinomycetota; class Actinomycetes; order Kitasatosporales; family Streptomycetaceae; genus Streptomyces; species Streptomyces sp. NPDC048650. The sequence goes on from NZ_JBICVM010000010.1 coordinate 104,965, forward strand.
CGGCCATGTCCGGGACGGACGGGTCGGTGAGGGTGCACAGCACGTCGTTGTCGGCGGGCAGCCGCTTGCGGGTCACGCCGCTGGCCACCATGTTGGCGTCGCACAGGATCGGCGCGCCGGCCCGGAGCGCCCGGCGGGCCTGCGCCACCACGTCGGGGGTGAAGGCGAGATCGCGTACGAGGTCGACCATGCCGCAGGCGTGGATCATCCGGACCGCGACCTGGCTGACGTCGGCGGGCAGGCCCGCGAGGTCCGCCTCGGCGCGGATGGTGGCAAAGGACTGGCGGTAGATCGCCGCGCCGTCCTTCTCGTAGTCGAACACTGTCACTGCGCCCTCGGGGTGGTGGGAGTTGCGGGGGTCGGTGGGGTGGTGGCGGGGTGCACGGTCGTGGTCCGGTAGCCGCCTTCGGCGGTGGCGTCGGCCAGGACGTCGATCCAGGGGCCGCCCTGTGGATGGCCGCAGCGGCGCTCGCACCCCGACCAGTACACGGGCAGGCCGGTGCCGCCCTCGGCGGGCAGCGGGACGGTGCCGCCGGTCACGGCGTACACGGCGTCGGCCCGGACATCGGTACGGGACTTGGCGCAGCCGGGCAGTCCGGTGCAGGCGCCGATCCGGTACCAGGGGGAGTCGGGGTCGGTGACCAGCCCGGCGGCGGCCAGCGCGGGCAGCCGCTCGGCGGCGGTCGCGGCCGCAAGACCGGGGACGATCACGCCGCGCCAGGGGGTGAGGCGGAGCTCGCCCCGGCCGTCGTCGGCGGCCGTGGCGGTCAGCAGGCGCCACTGGGCGACGGTGAGGCGGCCGAGCGGGGCGAGGACGGAGAGGGCGTGCCGGCCGTCGGGGCCCTGCACGATCCCGGGTGCGTCGGGCTCCGTGTGCGGGGTCGCCCCGGTGCCGTCCGGCGCGGCCACACAGGTCGCCCCGATCCCGGCGGCCCGCAGGTGCTCCACCGTCCCGCGCGCCGTCAGCGCGTGCCCGGCCGGCAGTTCGCGTACCCGCCAGGCGCCCGTCCCGCTCGCCTCGGCCGCCGCGAGGAACGCCTCCGCCACGGCCAGTGCGGCCCGCGGCGCGTCCGCCCCGGCGACCCGTACCGCCGCCGGGTCCTGCCCGACGCGCAGCAGCGCCCCGGACGTACCGTCGGCGTCCGCAGCTGCGACCAAGCTCACATCTCCGCCGAGTCCGGCCACATCGCCCCGTCCGCCGTCCAGGACGAACAGGAACCGGCCGGACAGCGCCGTCGCCGACGCGCTCGCGCACAGCAGCCGATCCAGCTGCCGGGCCCACAACCGCACGTCAGGAGGGGTCCGAAGGTCGAGTCCGGCGAGCGGGGAGGCGATGATGTTGCGGATGCGCTCATGGCGTTCGGAGGGGAGCAGTCCGGCGTCGCGGAGCAGGTCGCCGAGCCGGGTGCCGCAGTCGTCCGGCAGCCCGCGCAGCTCGACGTTCCCGCGGGACGTCAGGGAGAGGTGGCCGTCGCCGAGCCGGTCGGCGGCGTCGCCCAGTGCCGTTGCCTGACGTACCGTCACATCGCCCGCGGGCAGCCGTACTCGTGCCAGCCGGCCGTCCGCCGCGACGTGCAGCCGCAGCGCGCCCGGGCAGGCGTCACCGCGGTCCCGTACGGCGGGTTCGGCCGCATGGGGGCGCGGCGAGGGGGAGGGCGGCATGGCGGCGAGCATACCCACGTCGGACCGCCCCGGATCCGGGGCGGCGGGCGCGGCCGGCGGCGGTGGCGGAGGCGCTCTCCCCCGCCCGCGAATCAGCCTTTACTATGCAGGTCGGTGGGTCGGCTGACCCACCGGACGCCAGCGACGGCGCCGGGCCCCAGGGCCCGAGGGAGGAAGCCCGGTGAGAATCCGGCGCGGTCCCGCCACTGTGAACCCGGCCACCGCCGGGCGAGCCAGGAACTCCCGCCGTCCTTACGACCACCCGGGGCGCGGACACCCCGAGGAAGGCCTGCGCTCGCATGCTTCTGCTGCTGTCGACCTCCGACACCGACCTCCTCAGCGCCCGCGCTGCCACCGGGCCGGTGCCGTACCGGCTCGCCAACCCCGCCCGCCTCGACCTCGCGGAGCTGCCCGCGCTCCTGGAGGGCACCGACCTGGTCGTCGTCCGCCTGCTGGGCGGCATCCGCGCCTGGCAGGAGGGCCTGGACCTGCTGCTCGCCGAGGACCAGCACCGGCCGGTGGTCGTCCTCACCGGTGAACAGGCGCCCGACGCCCAGCTCATGGAGCAGTCCACGGTCCCGGTCGGCATCGCGGCCGAGGCGCACGCCTACCTCGCGCACGGCGGCCCGGCCAACCTCGACCAGCTGGCCCGCTTCCTCTCCGACACCGTGCTGCTCACCGGCCACGGCTTCGAGCCGCCCGCCCCCGCCCCCTCCTGGGGCCCGCTGGAGCGCGAGGCGCGCACGGACGTGACCGGCCCGACGGTCGCCGTGCTCTACTACCGCGCCCATCACATGAGCGGCAACACCGGCTTCGTACGGGCTCTGTGCGAGCAGATCGAGGAAGCGGGCGGGCGCCCCGTGCCGCTCTTCGTCGCCTCGCTCCGGGCCCCCGAGCCCGAGCTGATCGACGCGCTGAGCTCCGCCGACGCCATCGTCACCACCGTCCTCGCCGCGGGCGGCACCAAGCCCGCCGAGGCATCGGCCGGCGGCGACGACGAGTCGTGGGACGCCGGCGCCCTCGCCGCCCTGGACGTCCCGATCCTCCAGGCGCTGTGCCTGACCGGCTCCCGCGCCGCCTGGGAGGAGAACGACGAGGGTCTGTCCCCGCTGGACGCCGCCTCGCAGATCGCGGTCCCCGAGTTCGACGGGCGCCTGATCACCGTCCCGTTCTCCTTCAAGGAGGTCGACGAGGACGGTCTGCCGGTGTACGTCGCCGACCCCGAACGCGCCGCCCGGGTCGCCGGTATCGCCGTCCGCCATGCCCGGCTGCGCCACATCCCGGCCGCCGAGAAGCGCCTGGCGCTGGTCCTGTCCGCGTACCCCACCAAGCACTCCCGGATCGGCAACGCCGTCGGCCTGGACACCCCGGCCAGCGCCGTCGCCCTCCTGCGCCGCCTCCAGGCGGACGGCTACGACTTCGGCAGCGACGAGGTCCCCGGCCTGGTGTCCGGCGACGGCGACGAGCTGATCTACGCCCTCATCGAGGCCGGCGGCCACGACCAGGAGTGGCTCACCGAGGAGCAGCTGGCCCGCAACCCGGTCCGCATCCCGGCCGCCGACTACCGGCGCTGGTACGCCACGCTGCCGCAGGAACTGCGCGACTCCGTCGAGGAGCACTGGGGCCCGCCGCCCGGCGAGATGTTCGTCGACCGCAGCCGCAACCCCGAGGGCGACATCGTCCTCGCCGCCCTGCGCCGCGGCAACCTCCTCATCCTCATCCAGCCGCCGCGCGGCTTCGGCGAGAACCCGATCGCGATCTACCACGACCCCGATCTGCCGCCCTCGCACCACTACTTGGCGGCCTACCGCTGGATCGCGGCGTCCGCGGAGGACGGCGGCTTCGGGGCCGACGCCATGGTCCATCTGGGCAAGCACGGCAACCTGGAGTGGCTGCCCGGCAAGAACGCCGGACTCTCCGCCGCCTGCGGCCCCGACGCCGCCCTCGGGGACCTTCCCCTCGTCTACCCGTTCCTGGTCAACGACCCCGGCGAGGGCACCCAGGCCAAGCGCCGGGTGCACGCCACGCTCGTCGACCACCTCGTCCCGCCGATGGCCCGCGCCGAGTCCTACGGCGACATCGCGCGCCTGGAACAGCTCCTGGACGAGTACGCCGCGATCTCCGCCATGGACCCGGCCAAGCTGCCCGCCATCCGCGCCCAGATCTGGACCCTGATCCAGGCCGCGAAGCTCGACCACGACCTGGGCCTGGAGGCCCGCCCGGACGACGACGGCTTCGACGACTTCCTGCTGCACGTCGACGGCTGGCTGTGCGAGGTCAAGGACGCCCAGATCCGCGACGGTCTGCACGTCCTGGGCGGTGCCCCGACCGGTGCGGCGCGGGTCAACCTCGTGCTCGCCATCCTCCGCGCCCGCCAGATCTGGGGCGGCACGTCCGCCCTGCCCGGTCTGCGCGAGGCGCTGGGCCTGGACGAGTCCGCGGCCACCCGTACGACGGCCGACGAGGCCGAGGAGACGGCGCGCGCTCTGGTCCAGGCGATGGAGGACGCCGACTGGGACGAGGCGGCGGTGGCGTCCGTGGCCGCCGGCCACTCCCGGCAGGTCGCCGACATCCTCACCTTCGCCGCCCAGCAGGTCGTCCCCCGGCTGTCCGCCACCACCGACGAGATCGACCATGCCGTCCACGCCCTGAACGGCGGCTTCGTCCCGGCCGGACCTTCCGGCTCCCCGCTCCGCGGCCTGGTCAACGTCCTGCCGACGGGCCGCAACTTCTACTCCGTCGACCCCAAGGCCGTCCCCTCCCGCCTCGCCTGGGAGACCGGCCAGGCCCTTGCCGACTCGCTCCTGGAGCGCTACCGCGGCGACAACGGCGACTGGCCGCAGTCGGTGGGCCTGTCCCTGTGGGGCACGAGCGCGATGCGCACCAGCGGCGACGACGTCGCGGAAGCGCTGGCCCTCCTGGGCGTCCGCCCGGTCTGGGACGACGCCTCCCGCCGCGTGAACGGACTGGAGCCCATCCCGCTCGACGAGCTGGGCCGCCCCCGCATCGACGTCACCCTGCGCATCTCCGGTTTCTTCCGTGACGCGTTCCCGCACGTCATCGGCCTCCTGGACGATGCGGTACGGCTCGCCGCCGCCCTGGACGAGCCCGCGGCCGACAACTTCGTCCGGGCGCACGCCCAGGCCGACCTCGCCGCCCACGGGGACGAGCGCCGCGCCACCACCCGGATCTTCGGCTCCCGCCCGGGAACGTACGGCGCGGGTCTGCTCCAGCTGATCGACTCCCGCGACTGGCGCACCGACGCCGACCTGGCGGAGGTCTACACGGTCTGGGGCGGCTACGCCTACGGCCGCGGCCTCGAGGGCCGCCCGGCCCGCGACGAGATGGAGACCGCCTACAAGCGCATCGCGGTGGCCGCCAAGAACACCGACACCCGCGAACACGACATCGCCGACTCGGACGACTACTTCCAGTACCACGGCGGCATGGTCGCCACCGTCAAGGCGCTGAAGGGCAAGGCCCCCGAGGCGTACATCGGGGACTCCACCCGCCCCGAGACGGTACGCACCCGCTCCCTCGTCGAGGAGACCTCGCGGGTCTTCCGCGCCCGCGTGGTCAATCCCCGCTGGATCGAGGCGATGCGCCGCCACGGCTACAAGGGCGCCTTCGAACTGGCCGCCACCGTCGACTACCTCTTCGGCTACGACGCCACCACCGGCGTGGTCGCCGACTGGATGTACGACAAGCTCGCCCAGACCTACGTCCTCGACCCCGAGAACCGCGCCTTCCTCCAGGAGGCCAACCCCTGGGCCCTGCACGGCATCGCCGAGCGGCTCCTGGAGGCCGAATCCCGCGGTATGTGGGAGAAGCCGGACGCGGAGACGCTGGCGGCGCTGCGGGACGCGTTCCTGGAGACCGAGGGGGATCTGGAGGGCGAGGACTGAGGGGATCGGGTCGGCGCCGGGCGTCGGCCGCCGGCGCCCGGGGCGGTTCCGGGGCCGGTCCGCGGGAGGAACTTCCTCCCGTTGCTCCATTCGAGGGAATGTTTCACCCTGGAAGGGCAGGCAACGCGAAGACGGTGCCGCTGCGGCCGGTCTCCTCGGTCGGCGGGAACCCTCCTCGGGGGCGCGCGGGCAGAATGAGGTGGAGCCCATGCAAGCGCAACGCGTAAGGCGCTCCTTCGCCGTGGCCGCAGCGGGCGTCATGCTGGCCGGCGGCGCGGCGATCGGCACGGCGGGCGCGGCCGCGGCCGCCCCCGCACCCTCGACCACGGCCACGACCGTCTCGACGGTCCACCGCCCCCACTGCACCTGGATCGGGGGGCACTGGGATCGGCACTGGGTCGGGGGCCACCACGGCAATGACCATCACGGCAACGGCCATCACGGCAACGGCCACTGGGTGAAGGTGTGGGTCAAGGGCCACTGGAGCCACAACTGCCACGCCCGCTGATGCCCCGCGTACGAGGAGGCTTCCGGTGACCGAGAAGAAGATGTGGGACGCGGAGATCAACATCACCGAATCCGGCAGTGAGGTCAGGGCCGAGGCCCGGCTGCACGGCAAGGAAGGCGGGCAGATGGTCGGCCAGGGGGAGGCCCGGCGCAACCCCGCGGACGAGGACGTGCCCGCCATCGGGGACGAACTGTCGGCGGCGCGGGCGCTGTCGGACCTCGGCCGGCAGCTGCTGCAGCGGGCCGCGCACGACATCGAGGTGCACACGGATGCGCCGGTGGAGCGGCTGCGTCCCTGACGGGCGCGCGCCTGCAGCGGGTGCCGGGAGCTGAGCCTTCACGGAGTTTTCCTTCCGGCATCTCGTGCCTGTATGGCATGACGTGCCACAGTGGTGCTGTGGATTCCGCTGGGCCTGCTGGGCACGCTGGTCTCGCGCCGGCCGGTTGCGGTGGCACTCGCGGGGTCGGGCACCTGGCTGCTGGTCGAGCTGGTGCAGACCCTCGATCCGGTGCGGTCGTGCCAGCCGGCCGACTGGGCGAACAACACCCTGGGCATCGCGGTGGGCGCGCTGGCGGGGTGGCCGGCCGGCCACCGGCGCCGGGCGGCCGGTCCGGTCGGTGGTGGTGCGGCTCAGGACGGCTCTTGCGGAGGTGCTTCAGGCGTCACCCCGAGGTCGTGACGCATGGCCGTCCGCATGGCCCGGAGCATGTCCCGGACCTCGTGCTGGGCCCGGGCTGCGGTCTCCACCGACTCGCCCGGCCGGGGGGCGCCTCGTGCGAGGCGTTTCACCTGCCCGTAGACGTGTTCAGGGCTTGCTCGACGGCACCCGCCCGCTTGAGGACCTCCTCGGGGGCGATCATCTGCGCCTAGGGCACCTGCGAGAAGTCCGGTCCCACCGTCAGCGTCACTTCGCCCGGCGTTGCCCCGGACGATTCCGTCGCCTTGGTGCCGGGCAGGCGGGTGGCCAGGACCTCGGCCTGGGTGCGCAGGCCGGCCGGGTAGCCGACGGTGGTCCGGTCGGCGGCGGGTGCGTTGCCGGTCGCGGTGACCGTGAAGCCGAGCTTGCGCAGCTGTTCGGCGGCGGCGGCGGCCCGGCCGGAGACGCCCGTGCCGTTGAGGACGCGGACGCGTACGGAGTGCGCGGTCACCGGGTTCTTGGCCGCCTCGGCGAGCTTCTTCTTCCCGGCGACGCCGATCTCGCGGTCGTGGGCGATGTCGCTGAACAGGCCGGCCGCCTGCGGGTACTGCCACACCACGTTGGCGTGGTCGGTGGGGACGTCGGCCTCGCGGTAGTAGTTGGGGACGGTCACGAACGTGAGCCGGTCGCTGGGGATGTCCTTGACCGTCGAGGCGAGGCTGTAGAGGGGCTTGAGGCCCGCCAGTTCCCTGTCCGCGGTGATGGACTTGGTGGCCGAGGTCAGGAAGTCGTAGAGGGCGCCGGGACTGGTGAGCTTTTCCTGGGCCTTCTCGCCCAGTGCCTTCATGAACTCCTGCTGTCGGCCGATCCGCCCGAGGTCGGAGCCGTCGCCGACGCTGTAGCGGGTACGGACGTAACCGAGCGCCTTCTCGTCCCGTACGGTCTGGCAGCCGGCCTCCATGTCGAGGTGGGCCTTCTTGTCATGGATGGCGTGCTTGGGGCAGACCTCTATGCCGTCCAGGGCGTTGACCATGCCCTTGAAGCCCTGGAAGTCGACCGAGGTGAAGTTGTCGATCCGCAGCCCGGTGTTCTGCTCGACGGTCTTGATGGTGCAGGCGGCGGCCTTGTTGATGTCGCCGCTGTCGCCGCCGATGGAGAACGCTTCGTTGATCTTGAAGTGGTGCGGGGCCGACTTCGTGCCGTTGCCGCGGGTGCAGGCGGGGATCTGCACCCAGGAGTCGCGGGGGAAGGACACCGCGGTGGCCCATTTACGGTTGGCGGCGATGTGCAGCACCATCAGCGTGTCCGACTGCATGGTGGTCAGGCCCTTGCCGTACTTGGCGTTGGCGCCCGCGCGGCTGTCGGAGCCGACGACCAGGATGTTCTTGGAGCCGGGACTGAGGTTGACGGGGCGTTTGCCGTCGATGCCGATGTCCGCGCCGTGGATGTTGCCGTCCAGATCGGCGTAGATCCAGACGCCGGCGCCGGCCGTACCGAGCAGCAGCAGGCCGAGCACGCCGCCGGTCCAGCTGAGGATCCGGCCGCGGCGGGTCATCCGGACCTTGCCGGGCCGGCGCGGCGACCGGCCGGATCCGCCCGCGGGCCCGGCGCCCTTGCCGCTCCGCCGGGATCCCGCGGCGCGGCGGGGCGCGGCCGCGTCGTCGGATCCGGTCGCGCCGGATCTGCCGTCGGGCCGTCGGATCCCCGTCAGCTGTTGGGTCTGCCTGTCATCCACGCCGGTGGCCCTTCTGGTCCTTCAGATGCTTCGTACGGGAGGAGGGGACGGCGTGGACGGCCGCGCGCGGCAGGGCGCCGCGGGCCGTCAGATTCCGGCGCTGGGGAGCAGCCGGATGGCTTCCGGGTCGTAGTGCAGCCACCGAGGGGGCGTGCTGCCGGGCACGGTGCGCAGCCGGCACCACACCTGGCCCGCGCCGTCCGTCCACCAGGCGCTGATACGGCCCAACTCCCAGTTGCCGTCGGGGTGATGGACCTCCACGGGCTGATAGACCCATCGCACCTCCCCGTCCGGAGGCGGGTAGTCCCAGGTCAGGAGTCCGCACCTCGTCGCCATCTCCCCCTCCGGCCGCGCCTGTTGCGTCTGCGTGGGACGCAAGCCTACCGACCGTATCTACAAGGCTGTAGAAGATGATCGAGAAGTCTGCCGGTGTGCGGTGGATCACAGCACGGGGCGGCCGGCCGGGGGGTGCCAGCGCCAAGTGTGCCCTCACAGCGGTGTTGCCGCCTTGAGAACGACGAACAGGGCTACCGCGGCGTTCAGCGCGGAGAGCGCGGAGGCGGCGGTGCCCGCGGCCGCGACGAGGGCGGCCAGGCCCGCCGGGGTCAGCGCGGGCGGCCAGCTGCGGGCCGGTGGCACGGGCGCCAGCAGCGCCGCCACCCGACGCGGCACCGGCCCCGGTTCGGGCCCCGCGAAGTGCGCCAGCTCCGGTGCCGGCGCGGGGCGTGAGAGCAGCGCCGCCTTGCCCACCGCGCGGGCGGTCAGCCGCCGGTCGCCGACCACCTGCGCGGCCTCCTCGTCCGCCCAGCGCTCGGTGCTGAAGGTGACGGCCGAACGCAGCGGGAGCAGCAGCGGGTTGACGCAGCCGGCCAGTCGTACGGCGAGCAGGTAGCGGTGGTGACGGCAGTTCAGATGCGCCCGCTCGTGGGCGAAGAGGGCCCGCCGCTCGTCGTCGTCCAGGCAGCGCAGCATGCCCCGGGAGACCGCGATCCGGCCCGGCCTGCCGGGTCGGCCCGGTCGCCCGGGGGTGCCGGGCACGGCGTAGGCGTAGGGCTCATCGTCCGGCAGGACCGCGGTGTCCGAGCCGCCCGGCAGGACGTCCAGGGCTCGATGGGTACGGGCGCGGATCCGGCGGTGCCGGCGCAGCGCGGCGCCGCCCGCGGTGAGCGCGGCGGCCAACGCCAGGATCGCGGCGGCGCCGGCCACCTCGACACAGGGCACCGCGTCCCGCACCTCCGGGTCGGACCAGCCGTCGGGCAGCGGATTGCCGGGCAGTTGGGCGGTGCCGACGACCATCAGGAGCCCCAGGCACAGGGTGCTGCACAGGCCGAGGACGGCGGCGAGCAGGGTGAGCAGGCGGGTGCTGCTGCGCGGGTGGAGGTGTTGCTCCGCGAGCCGGGCGATCGGCAGCGCGGTGAGCGGAAGGACGAGCGGCAGGAACACGAAGACGCCCACCGGTCAGCCTCCGCGCGGTTCGTCCGAGGGGCCGTCGCCCCGGTCGTCGGCCGGGTCCGGGCCCTCGGCGCGGTCGAGCAGGGCGCGCAGCAGCTGCTCGTCGTGCGTGGAGAGTGCCGAGACGAAGCTGGTGAGGACGGCGTCGCGGTTCGGTTCGCCGTCCAGGACGCGGCGCATCCGCAGCGCGGCGAGGCCGGCCTCGTCGGCGTCCGGGGTCCAGGCGTATGCGCGGCCGGCCCGCTCGCGGGTGACGGCGCCCTTGACGTGCAGCCGGGACAGGATCGTCATCACGGTCGTGTACGCGAGGTCGCCGCCGAGCCGCTCCTGGACCCAGGCGGCGGTGGCGGGCCCGGGCGCGTGGTGCAGTGCCGCCAGCACCTGGGCCTCCAGCTGCCCCTGACCGCGGCGGCCGGCGCGCTCGTGGCCGGAGCCGCCGAGGTCTGCCGACCCCGGTGCCGCCCGGCCGGGGGCGCCGTCGTCGTCCGGCGCCCTGCCGAAGGGCTCGCCGCCCATGCCGCCGCCTCCCTCGCGCCAGTCGTCCCGCCCGCCGGGACGTCGAGGCATCTTACTGAGTGGCCGCATCCGGGTGGCCGCACGCCGGTCCGTTGTCCGGCGCCGCGGATCCCGGCGTCGAACTTCTACACTCCTGTAGATTTTTTGCTGATCCCGGAACGCAGGCAACACCTGGAGGAAACATGGGAGTCTCGCTGGCCAAGGGCGGCAACGTCTCTTTGTCGAAGGAAGCGCCCGGACTGACCGCGGTCACGGTCGGGCTCGGCTGGGACGTGCGGACGACGACGGGCACCGACTACGACCTGGATGCCAGCGCCCTGCTGTGCACCGGGGCCGGCAAGGTCGCCTCGGACGCGCACTTCGTCTTCTACAACAACCTCACCAGCCCCGAGGGCTCGGTGCAGCACACCGGCGACAACCTGACCGGCGAGGGCGAGGGGGACGACGAGGCCGTCAACGTCACACTCTCCGGCGTGCCCGCCGAGATCACGAAGATCGTCTTCCCGGTCTCCATCCACGACGCCGAGAGCCGCGGCCAGAGCTTCGGCCAGGTCCGCAACGCGTTCATCCGCGTCGTCAACCAGGCGGACGGTGTCGAGCTGGCCCGCTACGACCTGAGCGAGGACGCCTCGACCGAGACCGCGATGGTCTTCGGCGAGCTCTACCGCAACGGCGCCGAGTGGAAGTTCCGCGCGGTCGGCCAGGGGTACGCCTCCGGCCTGGCGGGCATCGCGGCCGACTTCGGTGTGAACGTCTGAGGCGACGGCCGACGACCGACGGTCACCGGCTGACGGCCATCGGCCATCGGCCATCGGCCATCGGCCACCGGCCACCGGTCGCGGGACGGGAGGGCGCGGCATCGCGCTCGCCCGTCCCGTGCGGTGCTCAGAGATCGAACTCCGCCGGTGCGATGTCCAGCGCGAAGCACACCTCGCGCACCACGCCCTGCTCGGTCTTGTCGAAGTCGCCGTCCGCACCGCCGATGACGATGCCGATCTGGACGACCGCCCGCGCCTCTACGGGCTTCTTCTTCACCTTGCCGATCTCCTGCATCACCGCGACCTTGCCGAAGTCGAAGTCGGCGGTGAGCTTGTCCAGGTAGCCGTCGAAGCGGCGCTGGAGGTCGTCCGCGGCGAAGTTCTGCAGCACCTCGTTGGTGGCGATGAGCTGGGCCACGCGCCGGCGCTCCGACGGGTCGACGGTCCCGTCCGCGGCCGCCACCAGGGCGCACATCGCCATGCTCGCGTCCCGGAAGGCGCCGCTCTTGAGGTCGTTCTTCTTGGCGACGAGCTGGGTCTGCATCGTCTGGGCGGAATCCTTGATGCGGTCCCACAGGGCCATATCTCTCGCTCCTTCGGTCATGCGGATTCGGTCATGCGGAAGTAAAATCTACAGTGTTGTAGAAGTAAGGGTGAGGGGGCCCTTGTCGCGTAAGCAGGCAAATATCTGTTATGGGGCGATTTAGGCGAGTGGTGCAGGTACCGTGGAACCACCGACGGGACGACGGGGCCATCGCGCCACGGCGCGGGTGTCCGGCCCCACTGCCCCAGTGAGGTGAGCACCGATGCAGATTGTGTTGACCGTGGTCGTCCTGCTGGCGCTGATAGCGCTGGGCGTGCTGCTGATCGCCCGGGTCAATGCCCAGCAGGCGGGGCGGATGGCCACCCACCATCACGCGGACCTGCACCCGCCGTTCCTGCACCGCATGCCGAAGCGGCCGCAGGACGAGGCCCTCGTCGCGCCACCGGAGCCCCCGCCGCCCAGCCGCGGGGACCCGCCCTGGAGGAGCGACAGTCGGTGACGTCAACGCCCCGTCCCCCCACCCCGCCGCCGCCCTCCGAGTACGACGGGAAGTCGCCGTTCCCCACCGGCGGCACCGACGCCCCGCCGGGCAACGGCCGCCGGATGTACGTCACCATCACCGGCATCATCGTCGTCGCCCCCTTCGTCGGCCTCGCGCTCGCCGTCCCCCTTCTGTGGGGCGCAGTGGTGGGCCCCCTCGACCTCGTCCTCCTGGCCGTCTTCTACGCGGTCTCCGGCCTGGGCGTGACCGTCGGCTTCCACCGCGGCCTCACCCACGGCAGCTACACCGCGACGCCCGCACTGCGCGTCGCGCTGGCCATCGCCGGCTCGCTGAGCTTCCAGGGAGATGTCATCGACTGGGTGGCCACCCACCGCCGCCACCACGCCTACACCGACCGCCCCGGCGATCCGCACTCGCCGTACCGCTACGGCACCAGCGTGCGCGGACAGCTGCGCGGCCTGGTCCACTCCCACATCGGCTGGCTGTTCGGCAACGACCCGACCTCGCACGAGCGCTACGCGCCCGACCTGCTGGCCGACCGCGGCGTCCGCGCCGTCGACCGGGCGTTCCCCGTCCTGTGCCTGGTCACCCTCGGCCTGCCGTTCGCGCTGGGCTGGGCCATCGGCGGCTCCTGGGTCACCGGCCTGACCGCGCTGCTGTGGGCGGGGTTCATCCGTATCGCGCTGCTGCACCACGTCACCTGGAGCGTCAACTCCCTGTGCCATCTCATCGGTGAGCGGCCGTTCCGCACCCGCCGCCACGACCGGGCGACGAACCTCTGGCCGCTGGCCCTGCTCTCCTTCGGCGAGAGCTGGCACAACCTGCACCACGCCGACCCGACCTGCGCCCGGCACGGCGTCGACCGCGGACAGGTCGACCTGTCCGCCGCCCTCATCCGGCTCTTCGAACGCGCCGGCTGGGTGCGGGACGTGCGCTGGCCGGATCCCGACCGGGTCGCGGCCCGCCGCCTGGACGCGGGCTGAGACCGGGTCCCACCTGGACCACACCCCCTGTGCACCGCCAGGAGCACACCATGACCACCGCCCCCCTCGGGCCCATACACGAGCACCCGACATCCCGCCCTTCCGCGCCCCCGGCGCCCCCTCCTTCCCACGCGCATCCGCAGCCCCCGCCCGTGTCCCGGTTGGCCATCGCGCCACCCGGCCCCGTCCTGCGCCGGGTCGACGGCGCCTGGTGGCCCCATTCGACCGACCTGCTGGCCGAACTCCCCGAGCTGCTCAAGGCGTTGCCCTTCGACTGGCCCCGCATCACCCACGCCACGGTGAACGGCTCCCGCTGGTCCGCCCTGCCCACCCGGATCCTCGTCGAGGGCCACGTCGTCCGCCTGCGCCGGACCAGGACGACCCGGCCGGGACCGGACACCGTCTGCCTGGTCGCGGCCGGCCACGGCCGCTGGGACCTGCTGATCGTCCCGCCGGAGACACCGGAGGCGGAGGCGGTGGCCGCCATGACCACCCTGGCGCAGGAAGCCCTGCAGGAAGCCCCGCAGGAAGCCCCGGGGGACGAGCTCCCCGGCTGACCCCTTCCCGGCCCCTGGTGCGGCGTGCCGCCCTCGACGATCGCCGTACGCCCAGGAACCGCGCTCCGCATCCCGACAGTGCCCTCCGGCACGCCGGAAGCGGCCGCAATCGGCCGGTTGACCAGGCCCTATGGCCCTTCGCCCGCCTTTCGTCCGGCCTCGCCCGTCGGAGCGGCTACGCCATCCGGATGGTGTTCATCGGAAGAACGCCGACTCGCGGGCGTCGCTCCTCGGATCCTCGCATTGCGTACTCATCATAAGAAAACGCAACAGATCTCCGACGGCTGTGGACCACCCACACCTCTCCGGGGATCCCGACCGAAAGTGAGGGGCCATGGCTGCGACCAAGGTCATGAAGTTCTGGGCGGTATGCCTCGCCGTTCTCGGCAAGCTGCTCGCCTCCCTGGGCGTCTCCGCCCACGCCTCGGCGGCCCGCCGCGAGGCCGTGCTGCACGCCCGCACCCCGCGCCCCGCGGCCCCCACCATCGCCCGGCCGCGTACCGAGCCCTCGCTGCCACCCACGCCCGCCACGCCGGCACTGCCGCTCTACGGTCAACGCGGCCACGCCCAGCGGACGTTCGCCCGCCCGCTGCTGCCGCCGACCATCAAGCAGCGCATCCGTGCCGAGGCCCACGGCGCCTCCCCCACCTCCCGCAGCCGCCTCGCCGCCAGTGCCGAGCCGCTGCCCATGGTCGCCGCCGGGGCCGCACTGCACTCCGCTCACACCGCCGAGGTCCCCGCCATCCCGGCGGCCCGCCGACGGGAACGCGTCGCCTGCACCGTCTGACCGGCGCGCACCGGTCAGCCCCCGCGCTCCCCAGGAGCAGGGGATACCCCACCGCCGTTGTGGCGGGACGGGCGCGTGAGGACTCCGCGCCGAGGGGACGGTGACCATCGCGCCGCGCGAAGACGCCGACGTCCGTGTGGCGCAGGGACACGACGAAGGAGCCCGGGTCCGCCCGTTGCCGCTCCCGCCTCGTTCCTGCTGCCGTTCCTGTCGCCGTTGCCGTTGCCGTTGCCGTTGTCGAACCCCGTTGCCGTTGTCGAACCCGTCGCTGTGGTCGCAGTGGACGAGGAAGTCGAAGTGGAAGCAGCTGTTGCAGCCGCCCCGTTGCGTGGGCGGCTTTTCGGCGTGGGACGGCTCCGCCCCGGGGCCGGAATCAGGGCAGGCCGATGACGTCCTCGGCGGATGGCCCACGGCGTTCGTCCAGCCACTTGCGCCAGTACGAGCGGCGGTCGCTGCCGGGGTGTGCGAGGACGATGTCGCCGATGAGGGCGGAGCCCGTCACACGGATGCGGACGGCGGCGGTGTCCGGGCCGGAGCGTGGGCGGGTCAGATCGCGGATGTCGCCGAAGACGCTGCTGCCGTCGACCTCGACCCGTACGCCCTGGGGCAGCAGCAGACGCACATCGCCGAGGAGTGCGCGGGCCACGATGGTGAGCTCGCCGGACGACGGCGCGGGCGAGGTGCACAGGTCGAGGGTCACATCCCCGAAGACCGCGACCGCCTCCAGACCGTCCTCCAGCCCGGGCCCGTGGTGGGTGACGTCGCCGAACAGTGCCCGGAAGACGGGCCGGCCGGACGAGCCGTCGGGCGCGGGGGCCACCGGCGGTTCCGGCAGGCCCTCGCCCACCTCCGCCAACTCCGCCCGGGTGCCGGCCAGATAGGCCACCTCGCAGCGCTCGGACAGCTCCTCCAGGGTCAGCCGGCCTTCCGCGGTGGCCTGTCTGAGCCGTTCCACCATGTCCTCGCGCTCGGCGTCCGAGGCCCGCACCGAACCCGTGTGCCGAGAACGGTCCGTGGCGGGCGGGTGGACCGCTTCGGACATGAACTTCTTCTGCAGATCGGGGTGTTGGGGCGATGTCATCACTGGCCTTTGCTGACTCCGGCGCGGGGCGCAGGAAGGGGGAGAGGGGCGGGAGGGAGACCGGCGCACCGGAGCGGCTATCTGCGCGCCTTCCTTCCCAGTCCCACCAGGGCGAAGAGAGCCTCCGCGCCGCCCACGACCGCCAGGATCAGACCGGCCTTGTGGAGCGAGACGACCGGTGTTTCCACCTCTTTCGTCGTCAGCCAGACGATCACGCCGATGATCGCCAGGAGAACACCGATCGCCATACCCTTCATGATTTCCTCGTCCCTGTGGTCGCGCCGGAGATGGTGATGCACACCAGCCTCCCGCCGGCCCGGCGCCCCAGGATCGTCCGCAGGTACGCAATTCCCCTTCTGCTCCTGCCACTTTCTGTGTACGACGATCCGGTACCGGCCGGCGGCGACGGCGGCCCGCGCGTCAGGGAGCGCCGGCCGGGTCGACGGACGTGCCCGGGTGTCAGACTCGCCCCATGGCGCTCTTGAACGGACACCCCGCGGACCCCGACGCCCTGCGCGCCCTCGCGCTCACCAACTACGGCCACTTCACTTCGATGCGCGTGGACGGCCGGACGGCGCGCGGTCTGTCCCGGCACCTGGCACGGCTGGTGGGCGACTGCCGGACGGTGTTCGGTGCCGAGCTCGACCCGGACCTGGTGCGCCGGTACCTGCGCGAGGCCGTCGGCGACCGGCCCGGGGCGTGCGTCGTACGGGTCACCGTCCTCGACCCCGGGCTGGACATCGCCCGGCCGGCCGCCGGGGCCGATCCCCATGTGCTGGTGACCGTCCGGCCGGCGGGCGCCCTGCCACCGCCCCCGCTGCGGGTCCGCACCGTGCGCCATCAGCGGGAGGTGGCGCGGGTGAAGCACACCGGGCTGTTCGGGTCCCTGCACCAGCGGCGGGTGGCGCAGCTGGCCGGGTTCGACGATGCGCTGTTCGTGGGGCCGGACGGGACGGTCTCCGAGGGGCCCACCTGGAACGTGGGGTTCGTCCGCGCGGACGGTGAGGTGCTCTGGCCCCGGGCCGAGGTGCTGCCGGGTGTCACCATGGGCCTGCTCCAGGAGCTGCACGGCCACACCGTCGCGCCCGTCGCCGCCGCCGAACTGCCGGAGATGCGTGCGGCGTTCGCGACCAACACCACCATCGGGGTGCGGGCCATCGGGGCTGTCGACGACACCCGGCTCGACACCGGCGACCCCGTCCTCGCCGCGCTGCGGGATTCCTTCGCGGCGGTACCGGGGGAGCCGCTCTAGGCGGACACCGGGCCACCGGACATCGAGCCACCGGCCACCGGACACCGGCCACCGGGCCACCGGACACCCCTGGAGCAGCCCGCACCGCCGAGGGGCCCGCACCGCCGAGGGGCCCGCCCGGCTCAGAGCACCAGGCGCTCCGGCATGGGCTGCTCCACCCCGTCCAGCTCCAGCGTGCACCGCGGAGTGGACGGTACGAGGTGCGGTTCGCGCACCAGGACCCGGAACGGGTGGACCGGCTCGCCCGGCAGTTCTCCGCTCAGCACGTTCATGCCCCGGCCGTGCACCTTTCGGTAGGCGACGACCTTGCCGTTGACCAGCAGCTCTATCTCGCCCTCCCGGCTGGGTCCGACGTTGACGGTGATCGAGTGGCTTCCCTGGTCGAGGTGGAAGTGGTGGCTTCGGCTCATTGGTCTACCTCCCGCGTCGCCGCACGTACGTCCAGCGTAAAGCCGTCCCGGCAAAACGGGCATATGCGTATCTGTCGGACGGTTCGCGAGGGACAATTGTGGTGCGGGGCGCGTGCTGGGAGACGCCGATGAAGGGTTCGATCCGTCTCGGACGGGTGGCCGGGATACCGCTGCGGATGCACTGGAGCGTGCCGCTGCTGGTGATCCTCTTCGCGTACGGACTCGGCAGCCGGACCCTGCCCGTATGGACCCCGGGACGCTCGTCCGCCGTCTACGCGCTCGCCGGTGTGGTCGGGGCCGCGCTCTTCATGGGCAGCCTGGTGCTGCACGAGACGGCCCACGCCGCGATCGCCCGGCGGAGGAAGATCCCGGTCGAGGACGTGACGCTGTGGGCGCTGGGCGGCGTGACCCGCATGGGGCGTCCCGGGACCGCCGCTGCGGCCTTCCTGGTGGCGGCCGGCGGCCCGCTCACCAGCCTGGTCGTCGGCGGCGTCGCCCTGGGGGCGGGCATCGGGCTGCACGCGGTCTCCGGCTGGGCGGCCGTCCCCGCCGTCGTCCTGCTCTGGCTCGGCTGGGCCAACCTCTTCCTCGGACTGTTCAACCTCCTGCCCGCCGTGCCGCTGGACGGCGGGCGGGTGATGCAGGCGCTGCTGTGGTGGCGCACCGGGGACCGGGAGCGCGCCGATCTGGCCGCCACCCGCGCCGGGCAGGTGACCGGAGTGCTCCTGGCGGGCGGCGGCTGGGTCGTCCTCCTGCGCGGCGCGCCGGTCGGCCTCTGGCTCGTCTTCATCGGCCTCTTCGTCATGGTCGTGGCCGGTGCGGAGCGCTGGCAGGCCGCCCTGCACACCGCGCTGCGCGGCATACGGGTGTCCGACGCCATGACGACGCCCGTCGCCACCGGCGCCGACTGGCTCACCGCCCAGCACTTCATCGACGAGGTCGCCGTGCACTCCGGTCATTCCGTGCTGCCGCTGCTCGACTTCGAGGGGCGCCCCAGCGGCATCGTGCAGATCCGCCGGCTGGCGTCGGTCCCGGTGCCCAGCCGCGACACGCTGCGCGTCCGCGAGCTGGCCGTCCCGCTCTCCCAGTGCGCCGTCGCCGAGCCGGGCGATCTGCTGACCGAGGCGCTGGACCGGGTCAGCCTGCGCACCGGCATGCGCATTCTCGTCGTCGACGCGGGGCATCTGGTGGGCATCGTCACCGGCAAGGACATCTCCCGGATGATGCGACGGCACACGCTCGCCGGCGGGACCCCGTGATGCGGTACGCGACGGTGACTGCCCTCAGCCACACCGGGCTGGTCCGCGACCACAACGAGGACAGCCTGGTGGCGGGCCCCTGGACGCTGTGCGGCACGGTCACCGAGAACCCGCAGACCCTGGTCTTCCCGCTCGGCCATCCGCTCGTCGTCGCGGTCGCCGACGGCATCGGCGGCCAGCCCGGCGGCGAGGTGGCCAGCGAACTCACCGTCCGGCAACTCGCCACCGTCGGCGCGGCCCTGGAATCCGAGGAAGCGCTGCGGGACGCCCTGAACGTCTGCAACCACGCGGTCTATGCCGCCGCCGGCCGCGACCCGGCCCTCACCACCATGGGCACCACCGTCGCCGGCGTCGTCGTCCTCCCGGACTCCCTGCTCAGCTTCAACGTCGGCGACAGCAGGGTCTTCGACGTCACCCGGGCCGGTCTGCACCAGCTGAGCGTCGACGACAGCCCGCCGCTCCCACCCGGCCGGCGCACCAACTCCCTGATCACCCAGTCCCTCGGCGGAGCCGCCCGCTTCACCCCTGTCATCCCGCACATCACCACCACTCCCCTGTCCCCGTCCGGCCGCTATCTGGCCTGTACCGACGGCCTGACCGACGCGGTGCCCGAGGACGTTCTCGACGGTCTTCTCCAGGAGCACGACGGCAACAACAGCAGGACCGCGTTCGGCCTGTGGAAGGCGGCCATCGAAGCGGGCGGACCGGACAACATCACGCTGGCGTTGATCGAGGTCGGGGAGTAGACGTCTGGGCTTCCGCCATAGGGGAAGCATCTTCCGACGGCCACTGCGCTTTGCCGAACATTACCTACACTATGCCCTTCTTTGACCGTGAAGATGTACTGCGGCCCGATATTGGTGGGCCCCGGTGGAATGGATGGCCGGCGGTCAGGAGCAACCGACCGAAGGAGAGTTGAACCGTCTTGATGAGAAGCGCAAGTCGGCGTGTCCTGGGATTAGAGTGAGGGGTGGTGGAGGTGTTACACCGAAGCCGATAGCCAACACGGAGGGACCGCAAGGTGGCTGACGCAGAGTCATATGTAGATCACGCCGAACTGATGAAGCTGGCAAAGAGCTTTGAGCAGCACTCCTATGATCTGGAGTCGCATCTCAAGAAATTCACGGCAGAAACCGGGGAAGAGGCAATAACCGACGGTTTCGGTGTCCTGACCGAATCCGAGGAGGTGACCTCGGCGTATATCGACTACTCCGCCGACATCGCCAGCGCGATGAAGGCCATCTACACCCATCTCGACGCCATCGGCGCGGCGTTGAAGCAGGTCACCAAAAATACGGAGACCAATGACGAGGGCGTCGGCGCGCTCTTCGGCAACACTCACGGGGGCAAGTGATGAGCGGCGGCGAGTCCGCGGCCGAGGAGATCGTCGAACTCGGGGTCGAGCTCATCAACCCGGGCGGCCGTCCGGACGAGCTGGAAGAGGCCGCCAAGGCGTGGCGTAACCTCAAATCCGAAATGGACCACCTCTTCGGCGCGTTGGACAAGCAGGTCACGGGCACGGTGGGGCACACCTGGCGGGGCCCGGCCGCCGAGGCGTTCCAGGACCACTGGCACAAGTGCAAAACGGCCGCCGAAAAGACGACCGAGCACTTCGACGAAGCCGCCGACGGTCTCGAAAAGGCAGCGAAAGCCATTCGCGAGGTAAATTCCGAGATCCACGACATCTATCTGGAGATCGGCATTTCCATCGGCGTCTCCGTCGGGATGTCGTTCCTCACTCTGGGGGTCTCTGCTGCGGCCGGCACGGCACGCGTCGCGATGTTGGTGGAGAGGGCTCTCGAGGCGGCCGGCAAGCTGGGACGGCTCCTGAAGACGATCGCGCGCCTCTACCGGCAGGTCAAGGACCTCCACAAGGTCGTCGAGGTGGTCATGAAGGCCATATCGGGGTTCGCCGTGAACACGGCCACCGGTACCGCCGGCGGAGTGGCCACCAGCCTCCTCAGCGGCAAGGGGCCGGAGTGGGAGACCAACCTCGCGGGTGGGGTTGCCGGCGCGACCCTCGGCGCGGGAGCGGGCAAGCTGGCCACGCGCCTGGGCGCCGGGGACTTCGTCAGCGGTGCGGTCGGCGGTGCGGTCGGCGGAGTCGGCGGAGACGCCTTGGATGCCAAGGTGAAGAACAAGCCCATGGACTTCCGCCAGACCGCGATCACTGCCGTCACCGGAGGTGCGGCCGGCGGCGTCGGCGGCGCGGCCCGGGGATTCGACAGGGAAATGACCAGGCTGGTGCAGGACATCAAGATGAAGCCGCACACGCCGGAGCACCATGAAGCCAACATGGACACCGCGTGGGGCACCGTCGTCCCCATTGCCGGAGGTGTTGCGGGCAACGAAGGCAAGGACGGCTGGGAAGACGTGGACAAGAGCACCAAGGAAGGGCAGTCGGCCGCCAAGGGCGGCAGCAAGGGGCACAACGAGACCGCGACCGACGAGGTCCGCGATGTCTTCGGTTGACCCTACGGCGACGAGCCCCGCGCCCACCCGGCAGCGGGGGGGCGCGGGGCCCCGCCGGGCCGGGGCGTGGTGCGCGACCCTGGGGCTGGTGGCCGGTCTGCCCGTACTCCCGCTGTGGCTCTTCAGCTCAGACCCGGACCTGCGCCGGAGAGGCGTGCTCATCGCCCTGGCGTGCGCCCTGGCCTGCGTCGCGGTGATCGCCGTGTATCAGCGCGCGGCGGGGGGCCGGCGGCCGTACCGCACGATCTCGATCGCCGAATTCTCCGGGGGCGCGGAGGGGGGAGGTTCGCCCGCCCCGGATCCGGCCGCGCCGCCCCGCGTGCTCCCCTCCCGCCGGGCGCTGCAGTGGCGCACCCTCGGGTGGTACGTCGGCTGCTGCACGGCGCTGGTGACCCTCGCCGCGCTGGTGATGGGGCAGCCCCAGCGTCCGGAACTCATGCAGCGGATCGCCGACGCCGGAGCGGAGTTCGCGCACGTCCGGGTCGAGAAGGTCAGCGACGTCCGGCTCCACGATCCGAGCAAGGGCAAGGACTACTACACCTCGACCGCGGTCGTGCGGCTCGCCCCAGGGAAGGGCGGGCCGGTCACCGCGACCGTGCACCCGACCTCCCCCGACCGGCCGCGCCCCGGCGACGAGGTCGCCGTCCTGTACGCCCCCACGAGGCCCGACCTGGGCGCCATCGCCGGGGACGAGAGCAGCCTCGGCGACGACCTGGCGGGCGACACGATGGGGGCTTTCGGCCGCTGGATCACCACCTTTGCCTGGATCTGCGGAATCGTCCTCTCCGTGGCCGGCCTTTCCCTGCGCCATGGATTCCGCTCCTTCTCCCGGCTGGGCGGCGCCGACATGGCCGTACGCGGCAGGTGCACGGGGCCCGGCTATTGGCGCCGAGACTCGGCCAAGGAACGGTGCCTGCTCTTTGTCACCGAGTCCTCCCGGACCGCGCATTTCCTGATCGGCGTCACGGAGCGGCAGCTCCCCGACTCCCTGAACGACCAGCGGCTGTGGCTCTGCTGGGGCGCCCCGCGAGGCACCGGCGGACGCCTGTTCTCCCCGAGCAGCACGTCGGCGGCGCTGGTGTCCGACGACGGCTGGGTGATGCACGGGATGCTCAAGGTCGACGACGCGAAACCGCTGGCGGCCGAGGGCGTCTCCGTGGAGAGGGCCGGCGGGGAGGGGAAGGGGGATTCCGGTCCCCTCCGCCTGTGGGATCCGCGTTCCGCCTGGCCGCTTTTTGTGCACCCGGCCGGCTTCGCACTCGCCGCGCTGTTCCTCGCCTGCGCCGCACTCCTGACCTATGACCTCTCGGGCGTCTGGCGCTGGGGGACGGGGATCGGCGGTGCCGTCGCCGCTTTCGCGTTCGGCTGTGTCGCCACGGCCGCCCCCCACCTGCCACCGTCAGAGAGGAATGCGGACTGAGCGGAATCCGGACCGATCGGAATGGTGCACCGATCGGAATCCGGACCGAGCGGCGCAGACGGAACTCCGCGGCAAGGGAAAGGGCCTGCCGGCGACCACGGTCGCCGGCAGGCCCCTCGTGTGTTCCAGACCGCTCCGGGTTACTTCTTGAACCCGTAATCCATGAGCTTCTTCGCGGACGTCGTGCGGGCGGCCACCGACGAGTCGGCGAGGACCGTGCCGATGACCGTCTTGCCGCTACGGGTGGCCGCGAAGACCAGGCAGTACTTGGCCTCCGGACCCGAGCCGGTCTTGACGCCGATGGTGCCGGAGTAGCTGCTGAGCAGGTTGTTGGTGTTGGACCACTCCATGTAGCGGTATCCGCCGCTCTTGGTGGTGACCTTCTGCTTCGTCGATTTCGTCTTCACGACCGTACGGAACGTGGAGTACTTCATCGCGCTGCTCGCGAGCTTCGTCAGGTCGCGCGGCGTCGAGTAGTTCGAGCCCTTCCCGATGCCGTCGAACGAGTCGAAGTGCGTGTTGCTCAGGCCCAGGCTCTTGGCGGTGGAGTTCATCTGGCCGATGAACGACTTCACGCGTGCGTCCCGGGTGGAGCCGCTGCCGAACTTGTCGGCCAGCGCGTAGGCCGCGTCGCAGCCGGACGGGAGCATCAGCCCGTACAGCAGCTGGCGGACGGTGACCTTGTCGCCGACGATCAGCTTGGCCGACGAGGCCCAGTCGTTGTTGACGATGTAGTCGCTGTACGCCTTCTGGACAGTGACCTTGGAATCCAGGTCGAGGCCCTTCTTCGCGAGCACCACCCGAGCCGTCATGATCTTCGTGGTGGAGCCGGTGGAACGGCGGGTGTCCGCAGCCTTGGTGAAAAGGCTCTTGCCGGTCCCGTTGTTCATCACGAAGCCGCCCTTGGCGGTGATCGTGGGGGCCGCGACTGTGGCGGCCTGCGCCGGAGCGGCGAATGCCCCGGCCGAGAGGACGGCGCCTGCGGTGAGGGCTACCGCGGAAGCGCGACGAATGCCCTTAATGCCGATATTCAATCGAATACTCCAAATACCCCAGCGGAGCAGGCACATGAGAATGCCGCTTGCTGTTGAGACGCTCGAGACGGGCCGATGGATGCGGGCGCCGGCGAACTTTTTTCCGCCCCGTTGCGCGGGGCCGGCGCACCGCGCCCGCCCGTATGCCCCGCCGCACACCCCGCCCCGCTTCGCCGCACACCCGCCACCAGGCAGGGCAGGACGGAACCCGCCCGCGCTCCCGTACGTCTTCCGGCGTGTTGGCGTTGACGGTCCGTGGAGGAATCCGGTGGAGCACAGAATATTGGGGGAGCGCTACGAGCTGGTGGAGCAGCTCGGGCAGGGCGGTATGGGCACGGTCCACCGGGCCGTCGATCACCGGCTGCGCCGTACCGTCGCCGTGAAGACCCTCTCCGCCGAGCTGGCCCTCCAGCCCGAGTTCCGCACCCGCTTCCAGCGCGAGGCGCACGCCGCCGCCGCGCTCAACCACCCCGGCGTGGCCACCGTGCACGACGTGGGGGAGGACGACGGGGGCGGCGTCACCGAGCCCTATCTGGTGATGGAGTTCGTGGCGGGCCGGACCCTCAGCCAGGTACTGCGCGAGGGTGCCCTGCCGGTGGCGCAGGCGGTCGACATCGCGGGCCAGGTGCTGGCGGCGCTGGAGCACAGCCACCGGCACGCGATCGTGCACCGCGACATCAAGCCCGGCAACGTCATGCTCACCGCCACAGGCGAGGTCAAGGTCGTCGACTTCGGCATCGCCAAGGCGCTCAGCGAGGCGGCCACCCGGCTCACCGGGACGGGCGTGGCGGTCGGCACCCCCGCCTATCTGGCGCCCGAGCAGATCAACGGACACGAGACCGACCACCGCACCGACCTCTACGCCGTGGGCTGTCTGCTCTACGAGCTGCTGACGGGCCGCCCGCCGTACACCGGCGACTCGCCCTTCTCCGTCATGCACCAGCATCTGGCCGGGCAGCCGGTGCCGCCCTCGCAGCTCCGCCCCGAGCTGCCGCCCGCCTTGGACGCGGTGATCGTCACGGCGCTGCACAAGGACCGGACGGAGCGCTTCGCGGACGCCTCCGCGATGAAGGCGGCACTCGACGGCGCCTCCCGGACCGCACCGACCGCGCCGGCCGCACCGGCCACCCCCGTCCGGACGCCCACCACCGTCGATCCCGTGCCCGGTGCGTCCGCCGCGGCGGCGCCCGCCGCGGCGGACGAGGCGCCCCGACCCGCGCGCCGGCGGCCGGGCCGGGTGGTGTTCCAGCCGACGGCCGAGGGGGCGGTCGCGCTGCTCGGCTGCCTCCTGTCCCTGGTGATCTCCCGTACCGACATGATCGAGGTCGGCCAGTTCACCCGGGTGGCGCTGCTCGCCGGCGCCGCCGGTGCGGTGCTCCTGCTGTGGTCGGCGCGGCTCGCCTGCGCGGTGGCCTGGGGCCCGGTGGCGGAGGCCGTGGCGGCATGGTCCGAACTCGCCCGGGGCTACGTCGGCTGGGACACCCCGTACGTCATCATCGCCCTGCTGCTGGGCATCGTCGCCGCTCTGTGCCTGGCCGCCGGCTACCGCGACGAACGCGCGGGCGGATTCGCCCTGGTGGCGTTCTGGTTCACCGCCCTGGCCTGCGTCTGGTTCTTCCTCGACGATCTGAACAAGATCGGCGTCTTCTACGTCCTGTTCCTGGGCGTCGCACTCGCGGTCGGCGCCCAGGTGCTCAAGACCCGCATCCGGCCCGCGGAGCGGGGCCCGGGCCGCGCGATCCGCTGAGCCGTGGCCCCGCGGGACCACGGCTCAGCGGGCGGGATGCGGCGGTCGGGCTCAGCGCCCGGCGACCGCGGCGGACAGGGCGAGGATCCGGCGGGCGTCCTCGACGTGCAGGTTCTCGATCAGCCGGCCGTCGACGGTGACGACGCCGCGCCCCTCACGGGTGGCGAGATCGAAGGCGTCGATGATCCTGCGGGCGCGCTCGACCTCCGCCTCCGAGGGGGCGAACACCTCGTTGCACGGCGCGACCTGCGACGGGTGGATGAGCGTCTTGCCGTCGAAGCCGAACTGCCGCCCCTGCACGCACTCGGCCTCGAAGCCCGCCGCGTCCCGTACGTCGTTGTAGACGCCGTCCAGGATCGCCTTCCCGGACTCGCGCGCCGCGAGCAGCGCCAGCGACAGCCCGGTCAGCAACGGAGCCCGGCCGGGGACGTGTTCGGCGTGCAGCTCCTTCGCCAGGTCGTTGGTGCCCATCACCAGCACGGTGAGCCGCTCGCTCGCGCCGGCCACCGCGCGGGCGTCCAGCATCGCGCGCGGTGTCTCGACCATCGCCCAGATCGCCGTACGGTCCGGGGCGCCGGCCGCCTCCAGCGCCCGCTCGACCTCCCGGACGGTCGCGGCGGACTCCACCTTGGGCACGACGATCGCGTCCGGGCCGGCCGCGGCGGCGGCCCGTAGGTCGTCGTCGTGCCAGGCGGTGCCGGGCCCGTTGACCCGGATCGCCAGCTCCCGGTAGCCGTACGCTCCCGAGGCCGCCGCGGCGGCGACCCGCTCACGGGCGTCCGCCTTGGCGTCGGGGGCGACCGCGTCCTCCAGGTCGAGGATGAGCGCGTCGGCGGGCAGCGACTTGGCCTTCTCCAGGGCGCGTTCGTTGGCGCCGGGCATGTAGAGCACGGAGCGGCGCGGCCGCAGGGTCGCGTCGGACATGGGATCTACTCCTCGTTCTGCCGGGGTTCGGCCGCCGCGTAGGCGTCGCGCAGTTCGGTGTCGCGGGCGGCGAGGGCGTCCGCGAGCTCGGCGACCACCTGGCACTGCTTGTAGGTGGCGTCGTCCTGCATCTTGCCGTCGATCATCACCGCACCGGTGCCGTCGCCCATCGCCGCGATGACCCGGCGGGCCCAGGCGACATCGTCGGGCGCGGGCGAGAAGACCTTCTTGGCGATGCCGATCTGTACGGGGTGCAGGCTCCACGCGCCGACACAGCCGAGCAGGAAGGCGTTGCGGAACTGGTCCTCGCAGGCGGTGGTGTCCTTGATGTCGCCGAACGGTCCGTAGTACGGCAGGATCCCGTGCGCCGCGCAGGCGTCGACCATGCGCGCGATCGTGTAGTGCCACAGGTCCTGCTGGAAGGTGGCCCGGGGCGCGCCGCCGTCCGGGCCGTGCGGGTCCTCGCGGACGAGATATCCGGGGTGGCCGCCGCCGACCCGGGTGGTCTTCATCCGGCGGCTCGCCGCCAGGTCGGCGGGCCCGAGCGAGATGCCCTGCATCCGGGGGCCGGCACCGGCGATCTCCTCCACATTGGCGACGCCGGAGGCGGTCTCCAAGATGGCGTGCACCAGGATCGGGCGCCCGATGCCGGCCTTCGCCTCGAGCTGGGCGAGCAGCCGGTCGACGTAGTGGATGTCCTCGGCGCCCTCCACCTTCGGCACCATGATCACGTCCAGCTTGTCGCCGATCTCGGTGACCAGCGTCAACAGGTCGTCCAGCGCCCACGGCGAGTCGAGGCTGTTGATCCGCGTCCACAGCTGGGTGGCGCCGAAGTCGGTGGCCTTGGCGATCTCCACCAGACCGGACCGGGCGGCTTCCTTGCGGTCCGCGGCGACCGCGTCCTCCAGGTTGCCCAGCAGTACGTCGACGGTGGGGGCGATGGACGGCACCTTGGCCGCCATCTTCGCGTTTCCCGGATCGAAGAAGTGGATCATCCGGGACGGCAGGAACGGTACTTCCCGCACCGGCGTCGGCGCGCCGACGGCCAAGGGGCGGAAGAAGTCCTTCGGAGAGCGCATGCAGTCTCCCTGGTCGGATCGAGGGGTGCGGCCTTCGGCGGGCATCCCGCGGCGGCCATCCGGCCCACACTCTAGGGGTGCGGCGCGCCGACGTTACCGGGCAGTACGTGTGCCGTTGATCACGGACGGCGAAGGGTGCGCACGACCGGGGCGGCGCCCGCTCCGGATGCCCGGCGCCGACCGGAGCGGGCCACGGCCGGCTCCGTGAGGAGCGCCGGGAGGCCGTGCTCCAGGCGTCGGGGATCTGCTCCCTGCGGTGACCTCCGGTACGGCGAAGTGGCGCCCCGGCAACCGCAGTTGGGCCATGACGGCACCCGCCCGGCGGCGGCGCGGGCCCGGCTGACGCCCGCGCCGGATGTGCGGTGCGGACCGGTCCGCATCCGGCTCCGGCGATTTCCCGGCGGGCCGCGTTCACCCGGCCGGATGATTTCGATCAATATTCCACCGCGGTGATCGAAGAAATTTCGGTTCCAGGGGCAACGATGTTTCCTCGCCGCCCGGCGGCCGGGAAAAAATCTGTGCGGGGTTGTGTGAGCCGTGTTACTGTCGATCTCAGTTGCAGTTTTGGTTCCCAAAATCTTCAACGCTTCGGTCGGCCCAGCGTCGGCGGGAGCGTTTTGTGTGGCCGGATCTTTCCGGATGGGGCAATCATCGCGGCGACGCGAGACTCGCGCCGTGCGGGTCCAAAAGAAGTCCCAGAAGGAGAATCTGATTATGGCTACTGGCACCGTGAAGTGGTTCAACTCGGAAAAGGGTTTCGGCTTCATCGAGCAGGACGGTGGCGGCGCTGACGTCTTCGCCCACTACTCGAACATCGCCGCCCAGGGTTTCCGTGAGCTGCAGGAGGGCCAGAAGGTGAACTTCGACGTCACCCAGGGCCAGAAGGGCCCGCAGGCGGAGAACATCGTTCCCGCCTGACGCTGAACGCGCAACGCTGGGGCCCGCGCCGTGGGCGCGGGCCCCAGCGCTCGTGTGTGCGCCCGCGCGGCAGTGCCGCACCGGGCGTGGCCGGGAGAACCGGCGTCCGCGGCGGCGATCACGCACGCAGTGATCGTTATTCGTCTTCGCGGATTTCGGATCCCGCCGTTCGATTTCCGCTTCGAGGCTTGCCTTTCGGAGTTCACTATGCGTCTGGCTGCTCAATGTGCGGCGAATTTCCGACGTACACCCCCCGGAAACCCTGCCGCACCCGGACTTGTGACATTTCGTTCGACCCGTACCGGCGGTTCTCCGTGCGCTCCGGTGGGCCGAGGATTCCTCGTGTGTGTCGCTCCCGAGGAAGGTGCGGCATGAGTCGCGCAGCCCGTACGAACGGCCGCCCGCTCCGCGGGGGCAAGGGCGGCACGCCTGCCCGGGACCGTGCGAAGACGGCGAACCGCACCCAGCCGTCCCGCGCCGCGACCGGCCGCAAGGCCCGCCCCGCCGCGCTCCAGGGGGAGTGCACCGTACCGGCGCCGCTGGCCCCGTCGCTGCCTGCCGTCGTCGACTTCGCCGACCTGGCCATGCCCCGGCCGCTCCTGACGGCGCTCGTCGCCGAGGGCGTGACCGTGCCCTTCCCGATCCAGGCGGTGACGCTGCCGAACTCGCTGGCCGGTCGGGACGTTCTGGGGCGGGGCCGCACCGGCTCCGGCAAGACCCTGGCCTTCGGACTCGCCATGCTCGCCCGTACCGCCGGACTGCGTGCCGAGCCGCGTCGGCCCCTGGCCGTCGTGCTCGTCCCCACCCGGGAGCTCGCCCAGCAGGTGACGGACGCCCTCGCCCCCTACGCCCGCGCCCTGGAGCTGCGGCTGGCCACCGTCGTCGGCGGTCTGCCGATCGGTCGCCAGGCCGGCGCCCTGCGTGCCGGGGCCGAGGTCGTGGTGGCCACCCCCGGCCGGCTGAAGGACCTCATCGACCGGGGCGACTGCCGGCTGGACGGCGTCGGCATCACCGTCCTGGACGAGGCCGACCAGATGACCGGCATGGGGTTCCTGCCGCAGATCACCGCACTCCTCGACCAGGTACCGGCCGACGGCCAGCGACTTCTCTTCTCGGCCACGCTGGACCGCAACGTCGACGTCCTGGTCCGCCGCTATCTGCACGATCCGGTCGTGCACTCCGTCGATCCCTCCGCGGGCGCGGTGACCACGATGGAGCATCACGTCCTGCACGTCGCGGACACCGACAAGCGGGCCACGGCGACCGCGATCGCCGCCCGCGACGGCCGCGTCATCATGTTCCTGGACACCAAGCACGCCGTGGACCGGCTCACCCGCCACCTGCTGAAGAGCGGGGTGTGCGCCGCCGCGCTGCACGGTGGGAAGAGCCAGCCGCAGCGCAACCGCACCCTGGCCCAGTTCAAGGAAGGCCACGTCACGGCCCTGGTGGCCACCAACGTGGCGGCCCGCGGCATTCACATCGACGACCTCGATCTCGTCGTCAACGTGGACCCGCCCGGCGACCACAAGGACTATCTGCACCGCGGCGGACGCACCGCACGCGCCGGCGAGTCCGGCAGCGTCGTCACCCTCGTGCTCTCGCACCAGCGCCGCGCCGTCGACGGTCTGATGGCGGACGCCGGGATCACCCCGCGGACCACCGCGGTGCGCTCCGGCGAGGCGGAGCTGAGCCGCATCACCGGGGCCCGCGCACCGTCGGGCATCCCCGTCGCCCCCGTCGCGCAGCAGGCCGCCCCGGGCGCCACCGGCACGCGCCGCCGGCGGGGTGGAGCCGGCCGGGCCCGCGGCTCCGCCACCACGGCGCATCGGCGGGGCGACTCGTCCCCGGGCCGTTCGCCCGGCGGCACGGCCGTATGACGTCCCGCCCGTTCGCGCCGCGCACCCCGCGGGCGGCCTTACTCCGCACGCGTCTGGCGTGCCGCACGCCCCCTGGTACACCCTGGGAGTTCCCGTACTCCCGCACTGTTCCGGACGCCGGCCGGAGGCGCCGGTCCTCCCTTCGACCCTGTTGAGGCACCATGCGATGCGTTATCGCCCATTTCCCCTTCAACTTCGAAAAGAGTGAGGTGGAGCAGCTGATGTCGGGCGTCAAGCCGGAGCCTGCCGTCGGCCCCTGTGTGACCATCGGCCGCCGCACCTACCCCGTCAAGCAGGTCGGCGCGGTGATCACACGCCAGGACCGCCGGGACTTCACGGCCGGCGAGATGACCCGGGCGCTGACCCGCCTGGGGTTCACCTGCGTCACCGCCGCCGAAACCCCGCCGGAATCCACCGAGCTGCCGGGCCTGCGCTTCTGACGCTCGCGTTTCCGGCCGACCGCGCGGGCCGGACGGTCACGGTCGCGCCGCCCGGGGGGGCGGCGCGTCAGCCGTTCCGCTCCCGTTCCTCCGCCGCCTCCTCGGCCGACTCCATGTGCCGGATGCCCTCGTGCGTCAGCGTGACCATGGCGGGCGTGCGGTGTGTCGTCCAGTCGACCTCGACCAGTCCCTCACCCACCAGATAGGTGCAGGCGGCAGCCAGATCCTGCTCAGGCAGGTGGAGGTCGTCACGCAGTTGGGCCCCGGTGGCACCCGGCCGGGTGTCCTCGGCGGCGGCGTACAGCAATTTCATGATCTCTGCGCGGTAGCGCTTCCGCTGGTGCAGTGTCGCCATGACTGCCGTTCGTTCCTCGGTCGGGGGCGGCGGCGCGCCTCGCGCGGCGCCCGCTCCGGCGACGGCCGGAGCCTCGGATTCCGGGTGATCCCGTGGTGGTCATCGGGGGCTCTCCGGCGGTGACGCGGTCGGACCGGCGTGGGCGCGCCCCGTGGGCGGTGGCGGGCCTGCGTCGCTCCGGCGCTCCTCTCCCGGCCCGGCCCCCTCGCGTCGGGGCCCTGCGGCCCGCTCGGCATGCTGCGCGTTGCGCAGACCGATCAGATACGCGACCACGGTGATCAGCACCAGGAGGGCGGCCACGGTGAGGGCGGTCGCCATCCTCACGCCCCGCGCGCGGCCGGTGTCCGGACGCACTCCCGGCCGGTGACAACGCCGGCGGTCTCGGTCATCGCGAGGACCCGTCCCCGGGCGCCGCTGCGCGCGTCCCGGTGTGGTGACTCGCCGGGAACGACACCCGCCCAGAGCCGGTGTACGAAGTGCTCCCGGTGTTTTCACCCTACTCCGGACACGGCCTCCGAAGCGGTGCGAGAACGCGGACGGGCCCGTGGGTACGGGCCCGCGGAGTACGGTGAGAACGAGGCCGGCGGCCAGCTTCCGCCCGCCGGGTCATCGAGACGATCGGCGCATCGGGCCTCCCGCAGACGGGCGGCACAGACCATGGCCGAATCCGACATCCCCTTCGGCGCCGAGCCGCCCGACGCGGACCAGCACCGGTCCGTGAACGCCGGGACGGCGCTCCTCAGGGTGGAGACGACACGGTCCCTCGACGGAGTCCTCGACGGAGCGTGGTGGCCGCGCTCTCGTGACATCGGCGCCGAACTGCCCGGCCTGGTCAGTGCGTTGACCGAATTCCTCGGCCCGGTCACGCGCCTCGGGCTGGACGCCGAGGCGTGGGACGAGCTGCCGGCCCGGGTGGTCGTCGACGGCCGGGCGGTGCCCATCGACTCCTTCCCGGTGGGCGACGACACCGTTTTGATCACCCGCGGCGACCAGGACCACTTCGCCCTGCTGGTGGTCCCGCCGCACGAGGCACCCGGAGCGGCACGGGAGGCGATGTCCCGGGCCGTCCGCGCGGGCACCCCTGACCGGGTCGGGCAGATCCTCATCGACACCGGCACCGGCCGGGCCCACCCGGTCGCCGAGGACCGCCGAACGGACCGGAAGGACCGTGACCCGCGGCCCTGACGCCGCGGCCCCACCCGGGCCCGTCCGGCGCCGGGGAACGGCTCCCGCCCCGGTCGTAGACCGTCCGGCCCCCTGCTCCGCGGGCTCGGCCCGTCCGGGTCGCCCTGCGCGCTCCGCCGATCCCGGCGATCCTGGAGCGGTGGGAGAGCAGCACCCCGAGCACGACGACACCACGGGGCACACGTCGACCGCGGCCCGGAGGACCAACTACGCCGGCGCCGTCTACGGATCGTTGCTGGCCGCTTCCGTGGTGGCCGGGGCCGGCACCCTCGGTTCCTTCCCGATCCTCAAGCTCGTGGTGCTCCTGCTCGGCACCGGTGTGGTGTTCTGGGCCGCGCACGTCTATGCCCGTCTCGTCGGGGACCGGCTGGTGCATCTGGCCCTGAGCCGGCAGGGGATCCGCCAGGTCTGTCGGGACGAGTGGCCGATCGTGGAGGCGGCCGTCCCGCCGGCCGTGGCCGTGGCGGTGAGTCCGCTGCTGGGGCTCGGGTCGGACGGTGCGGCGTGGCTGGGGCTCGGCGTGGCCGCGGCCGAGCAGGTGGGGTGGGCGAGTGCCGCGGTCGTCCGGGCCGGTGCTCCGCGTCATCTGGTGCTGGTCGCCGGCGCGGTCAACCTCCTCCTCGGCCTGATCATCGTGGCCCTCAAGGCCGCACTCCACTGACCGACCGGCGCCGGAGCCGGGCGTCCACGTCCGACCGGGTGACGTGCGACGTGTCAGCGGACAAGAGGATGAATGCACCTTTTGCGTGCCTATGCTGAGCCGGCGTAACGGCCGATCACACACCGTGCGGCCCGTCGGAACCTGTGGAGGTGCACGCGGTGGGGCGCTGGCGGCCTCTGGCCATCCTCGGCACGGCTCAGTTCCTGATGGTGCTGGACACCTCGGTGATGAACGTCTCGATCAGTCAGCTGGTCGAGGACTTCGACACCGAGGTGACCGCGATCCAGGCCGTCATCACCCTCTACACCCTCGTCATGGCCGCGTTCATGATCACCGGCGGAAAGCTCGGCGACATGTTCGGCCGCCGGCGCATGTTCGCCATCGGACTGGTCGTGTACGGCACGGGGTCCGCGCTCACCGCCGTGGCCCCCGCCCTGTGGACACTGGCGCTCGGCTGGTCGGTGATCGAGGGACTCGGCGCGGCGCTGGTCCTCCCGGCCCTGGCCGCACTCGTCGCCTGCGCCTACACCGGCCGGGACCGGGCCGTGGCCTACGGGGTCATCGGCGGCCTGGCGGGGGCGGGCATCGCGGTGGGCCCGCTGCTCGGCGGCTGGGTGACGACGTATCTGACGTGGCGGCTGGTCTTCGCCGGCGAAGTCGTCCTGGTGGCGGCCATGCTCTGCCTCATCCGCTGGGTCGAGGACCACCCGCCGCCGGAGCCGCGGCCGCGGCTCGACACCTGGGGCGCCGTGCTCTCCGCCGCCGGCCTGGCCATCGTGGTCCTGGGCGTTCTGCAGAGCAGCTCCTGGGGATGGGTGAAGCCCCGCAACTCCCCCGTCACCGTCTTCGGCTTCTCCCTCACCCTGTTCGTCATCGCGGCGGGTGCCGTCGTCCTCTGGTTGTTCCGGGCCTGGGAGCACCATCAGGAGAGCCGGCGGCGGGATCCCCTGGTGCGGTTCTCCGTGTTCGCGATCCCAACGCTGCGCTCCGGCCTGAGCATGCTGCTCAGCCAGAACCTCATCCTGCTCGGCCTGTTCTTCACCATCCCCCTCTATCTCCAGGTGGTGCAGGGCTTCAACGCGTTCCAGACCGGTCTGCGGCTGCTGCCGGTGTCGATCACCATGCTGGTGTCCGCCATGAGCGGCCCCTTCCTCGGCCGGTTCGCGAGTCCGCGCACGGTCGTACGGACCGGCCTGCTGGTGCTGTTCGTCGCCGTCGTGTGGCTGCTCGCCACCATCGAGCCCCGCATCGACGACCTGTCCTTCGCCCTGGCGATGGCCGTGCTGGGACTCGGCATGGGGCTGCTCGCCTCGCAACTGGGCAACGTCGCGCAGTCCAGCGTCGGGGAGTCCGAACGCAGCGAGGTGGGCGGCCTGCAGTACACCGCCCAGAACCTCGGGTCCTCCCTCGGCACCGCCCTCATCGGATCCATCCTGATCGGCGCCCTGGTCGCCGCGTTCAACACCCAGATCGCCGACAACCCGAAGATCTCCGACCAGGTGCGCGAGCAGGCCGGTATCGCCGTGGAAGCGGGGGTCAGCTTCGTGAGCACCGACGAGATCCGCGCCGCGACCAAGCGCGCCTCGCTGCCGCCGGCCGAGGCCGACGAGGTCGTGGACGCCTACGCCCAGGCCCAGCTCAACAGCCTCAAGGCCGCGATTCTCGCAGCCGCCGGTATCACCCTCGTCAGCTTCGCCTTCACCCGCAACCTGCCCACGGAACGGCTCGCCGGGACGGCGGCCCCTTGAGGCGGAGCGGCACCGAAGGGAGGCCCTTCCGCCTGTCTCTTCTGCAATGCTCCGGCGACACCGTCCTGTTGGTGATCGGTGTCTCGGGACATGCTGCACCGGTCCCGTAACGGACGCTTGCTCTGGAGGAGTACGGCATGGCCAAGCCGGTTTCGCATCCGCTGTTCGCGCGCATCTACCCGAGGATCAACGCCTATGCGGAGGCGCACGGTTCGCTCGAGCACCGGCGGGAGCTGCTCGGGGGGATCCGCGGCCGCGTGGTGGAGATCGGCGCGGGCACGGGCGCGAACTTCCGGCACTATCCGCCGGAGGCGGAGCGGGTCCTCGCGGCGGAACCCGAGCCCAGGCTGCGCGCCCTCGCCGAACGAGCGGCCGCCGAAGTCGCCGTACCCGTCGAGGTGGTGGCCGCCCGCGCCGAGCGGCTGCCGGTCGAGGACGCCGGCGTCGATGTGGTCGTGATGTCCCTCGTCCTGTGCACGATCGCCGACGTCCCCGGGGCGCTCGCGGAGGCCGCGCGGGTGCTGAGGCCGACCGGCGAGCTGCGCTTCTACGAGCATGTCCGCTCGCAGCAGCCCCGTGCCTTCCGGCGGCAGCGGTTGCTGAACCCGCTGTGGCGGCTGCTGGGCGGCGGTTGCGACCTCACGCGGGACACGGAGCGCGCGGTCACGGAAGCCGGGTTCGCTGTGACGCGCGTACGGCGTTTCGCGTTCCTGCCGAACGGGCGGCCCCACCCGGCTTCCCCGTCGATCATTGGAGTCGCGCGCCCACCGGCAGTCGACGGGCGGTAGCGGGGTCCGGCAGCGGCCGCAGCGCCTCGCTCGGGCTGTGGCCATTCCTTGCACGGGTTTTCCGACCGCGGCCGGCGGAATGCCGTGGGCCCCGGAGACAGCAGCTCCGGGGCCCACGGTTCGCTCACCCCAGGGGAATTCGGATGGACCGGTAGGGTGAGAATCAAGGAATGCAGACCAGGGGTGTCCCTGGTGAATACCGGGTCAGTTTCCGATGCCGCCGGAAAGGCCCGCCTGGCCGGAGACGGGGCCTATCTGAGCGCTCACGCCACCCGCAAACGAGCCGCCCAGAGCGGGCAGGGTGGGCAGGGCGGATTCTGCTCCGCCCACCAGGTTCTCGGTCCCGAGGATTCCGCCGGAGACGTTGTCCAGGTCGCCGTCGGAGATCTCGAGAGTCTCGTTCCGGGGCATGGAGTCCTTGCGCATGACTGGCCCTTCCCTTCGTCGTTCGTGGTGATCCTGAGCGGTCTCGGCCGACCCGCCGGAAAGCTGACCCTGCCGGTTTGACGATCCTCTGACGGCCGGAACCGGATGTGCAACCTCCGATTGACGCGAGATCAAACCATGTCGGCGGGCGGCCCGGCCACCCCGACCCATCGGGAATTTCTGCAGACGTTCCGGTATCGCGTGATGTCGGCAGGAGGAATGTTCGACCGGATGGTGACAACTCCTTCACACGCCTTTCGGTGGCCACGGCGTGCGGGGACCGCCCATCGCCCCACCCGAAGGACATTTCGCCTCTCGAGGGGGGGTGCCGGCGCTCTGCGGCGAGCCTCGGCGGCGAGTGCGTGCCCTTTCTGCGCAGAGAATGCGCAGGGTTATCGAGTCTCGGAACCATGGGATTGTGTGGCGGGATTTCGGGTTCACCTGATGTGTCGTGTTCCGGGAGAAGGTGGCGAGGCCCGCGCTGGTGCCTGGCTTTCCTACGCGTGGACGGGGAAACGCGAGGTCGGCGGGCCTGCTCCATGACCGCCTTCGGAGTCCCATACCGAAACCAGGGCGAATTCCATCTCCTCCGCGATCCGGCGTTGTTCCGCTGCGGCCATCAGGGCGCTCGCGGTGAGGGTGCCCAGCGGATCGGCGGCCTCGGTCATGAGTCGGGCGGCGGTGGCCGGGCTGGTCTCCGGGGGAATGACCAGCAGATCCCAGCGGCCGACGGTGTAGGAGAGCAGCAGCAACTTGTGGGGATCCTGCTCGCCCTCGAACCAGCCGACGCCCACCACATGCCCCTCGACGGGCACCTTTCGTGGGATGACCGGCCAGAGTGTGGGGTTCACCGTGACGTGGGTGATCCGCCCCCACAGCGGGTCGAGGACGGCCGTCAGTGCGGGAAGTTCCGCCGCGAGGTCACGGGAGCGGGGCCACCACGCCCCGTCGAGCAGGGCCGGAGCGGAGCCGGCCGGCGCCAGCAGGAGTCGCAGGGGCAGCGACGAGGTCCGGTCCTCGACCGCCGGCGTGTACGGAAGGGTCGTGGTCATGACGCGGACCTTGCCCCGGGCCGACGACAACCGGTCCGGTGTCGTGAATCGCCGAACGCGACACGAGCGTGGAGGCTGTGTACGGAGTGCCCTCGGTGTCTCCAGCTTACTCTTGGTAAGGACCGCCGGGCCGATCCGGAGCGACGCGGGTGCACGGCACAGGCGTGGGTCGTACGGTCGGGCGACGATCAGGCGAGGAAGGTCAGCCGGACTTGGCATTCGGAGCCGTCGCGGTTGCTGTTCACCAGCACAACGGACTGCGAGGTCCCCAGCTCCAGCTCGCCGTCGACCACGGGCAAGGTGGCGTGCGGCGGTACGAGAGCCGGGAGCAGGTGGGCACCGCCGAGGCCCGGACCACCGTGGCGCTCCTGCCGGCGGCCGTCCGCGGGAAGAATGTCGCGGAGGGCTGCCAGCAGGTCGTCGTCACTGCCCGCACCGGTCTCGATGATGGCCAGGCCGGACGTCGCGTGGGGGGTGAAGACGTTCAGCAGTCCGTTTCGTCCATGAGCGGCCTCCCTGAGGAACACGGAGCACGCGTTCGTCAGGTCGTGCAGGGTCTCGGTGGCGCCGGTGGTGAGGGTGACGGTGCGGGTGGTGAAGGTGCCGGCCATGGTTCACCGGTACCCGTCGCGGAGGATAAGCACTGACGGCCGGACGGGTTGTTCCGCCGGCCTCCGTCGGTGGGGGCCGGTGCTTCCGTACCGGTGAACAGCTCCCACCTGCCGTCTCGAAGGCGGGTCCCGGAGCGCGGCTTCCTCGCTCTCCCGGTCCCACGCACGGCGTCAACCGTCCGCTTCCTCCTCGGCCTCCATGCGCCGGATGCCTTGGTGCGTCAGCGTGACCATGGCCGGCGTATTGCCCGCGGTCCAGTCGACCGTGATCAAGCCCTCGCCCACCAGGTACGTGCAGGCGGCCGCCAGGTCCTCGTCGGGGATCGCGAGATCCCGGGCCAACCTGGCCCCCGTGACGCCCAGCAGGCGGTTGCCTTCGGTGGCGTCGTACAGAGCCTGCATGATCTTCTCGCGGTACGCCTTCCGCTCGGTCAGTGATGCCATGACTGCCACCTCTGGGGAGAACCGCGTCGCGCTCATCGCGGCGACGGAGTGCCGGGACGCCGGTCGAGGGGCGGACCCTGTCGCAGCCGCGTAGCTGAGGCGATGTGTTCACGGTACTCCGGCCGCCGGTCCACCGAACCCGTACGAGGCCAGGCGCTCGTGGAGGCGGGCCGTGCGCCGCTCGGAGGCGTCACCCCGCGACGCCGGCCATGACCGTCGCATCGTGCCGCGCGCCGACGGCACGGACGGGCATGCCGGGGTCGTGAGCGCGTCCCCGGGCGCGGCGGTGATCGCGTGCCGGTCTCGGCACCCCGGCCGCTACCGACCGACCCCGGCCGACCCCGGCCGCTACCGGCCGACCCCGGCCGTTCCGGCACGGAGGGCGGCGGCGGGCCGGGGCGGCGGAGCGATGGCGCACCGGTACCCCCTCGCCCGCGGTGTGTCACGGCGCGGAAATCCGCTGCTCGCGAGGTGAGGTGACGGCACGCCGGACGGCGACGTGAGGGCGTGCGGCCGCCAACTGGGCGCGGCAGTCGGCGCGTCGTGCCCGGCGGCCTCGTGCCGGCAGGTTGTCGCGGCGTTCCCGGACGGCTGCGGCCGGCGCCGAAACATCCCAACGCCCCGGTGTCCCAATGTCCCACCGCCCATACCGGGGCGTCGCCACAGGTCGTGCGCACGGCGGACATTCGGGGGGCGCCCACGCCCGTTGTCCCACCGGCCTGTCACAATTCCGTTGTAGGTCGAACCAATGTCGCATCGGACACGTGATCTACAGTGACACGTTTATCTCGCACGTCCCGGGGAGCTTCATGACCCGCAGATGGTCACTCATCACTGCTATCGCTGTACTGGCCGTCGCACTGGCCTTCGTCGTCACCCAGCTGGTGCGCGGCCAGGGGCCGGGTGGGTCCGGGGAGCGGCAGGACGGGGCGAAACCGGCCTCGCCGAGCCAGGGCGCCGGCGCCGAGTCGCTGCGCGGCGTCGGGTGGTGGCCCCTGCATCGGTCCGGTACCGCGAAGGCCGGTGAGCACGACGCCGTCGTCAACGGTGGCACGCAGTGGACCGACGGCCCCGAGGGCGGTGCCCTGCGGCTGGACGGCACCAACGGATTCGCGGACACCGGCACCCGGATCGACACCGCCGGCGAGGACTATTCGGTCGCCGCACGGGTGCAACTCACCGCCGAGGACCTGGACGGCTTCCACACCGCCCTGTCCCAGGACGGCGACCAGGCCAGCACGTTCTTCCTCCAGTACTCCGGCCAGGACCAGAACTTCGCGTTCAGTTTCACCGGCGCCCGTACCGTCGCGGAGAAGACCGTGCAGCCGCAGGCCGGCCGCTGGTACCACCTCACCGGCACGTACCGCCAGAAGGACCACCGGATGCGGATCTACGTGGACGGCCGGCTCGCGGGAAGCAGGGCGGCCGCCAGCAATGTGAAGCCCACCGGCGCTGTGATGGTCGGACGCGGCAAGTTCGGCGGGAAGGCGGCCGACCACTGGAAGGGCGACATCGCCGATGTGCACGTCTACGACCGGGAACTGACGCCCGGCGAGGTGGAGTCGCTCTCCTCCCACGAACCGGAGTGACGGCGGACGCCGGCGCCCGCCACGATGGGCGCCGGCCGCCGCCGGCGGGGCCGCGCACCGAGCGGGCCGGGACGTGCAACGGGGCACGGTCCGGCCGCACTTCGTGCCCTGCCGGAAGGCGCCCCCGGACGATGCGCCGCGGCCGCCGGAAGGACGGTGGTACCGGGGCGCGTTGTCGAACGCCGCCGCGAGCAGGGCGGACACGCCGCACGGAGCGTACGACCGCCCGTGGCGGCGTCCGCCGGCTCTCCCGCAGCCGGTTGAACCCGTCTCCCCCACAGACGACCGGAGAGGAACAGGCCCTTGACGGCCAGCGCTTCGACCGAAGACCGAATACCCCGCCCGCACATCGAGGAACCTCGCCTCCACATCGAGGAACCTGGCCCCCACGCCGAGGAATCCCGCCCCCACGCCGAGGAACCCCGCCCCGAGGAGTTCCTCAGAGCCCTCTACCAGTTCCACGGCAGCGCGTTGCTGCAGTTCGCCGCACGGCGACTGGAGGGCGACTGGCACCGCGCCGAGGACGTCCTCCAGGAGGTCGCGATCCGCGCCTGGCGCCACGCCGGGGAGCTCGACCCGACCGCGGATTCGGTGCGGCCGTGGCTGTTCACCGTGCTGCGCAACCTCGTCATCGACGGTCACCGGGCCCGCCAGGCCAGACCACCGGAGACCGGCGACCCGGAACTCGCCCACCTGCCGGTGTCCGACGGCGTGGACCACATCCTCACCTCCCAGGTGCTCATCGAGGCGCTGCGGGACCTGCGGCCGCCGCAGCGGGAGGTCCTGCTGCACGTGCACTACCTGGGACGCAGCGTCAACCAGACGGCCAGGGTCCTGGGCGTGCCGCCGGGCACGGTCAAGTCGCGGACGTACTACGCCGCCCGCGCCCTGCGGGAGGCGCTGCACAGCCGCGGGCTGCAGGCGGGCGGCCGTGACCGCGAGGCCGGATGAGCCTCACGCGAAACGCCCCAGGTGCCGGGTGACCGCCAGGCCGAGGGGCCCGGTGTCGAGCGATCCGTCCGCACCGGCCCGCCACCGCCACCCCGCGGGTGCGTCGCCGAGCACCAGCAGCGCGTCCCCGCGCCGCAGACCGTCCAACGCGCCTTCCCGCCGAGGGAGCTGTGAGGCGTCCACGAGGAACAGGTGCGGCGCCTCGCCCTGAACGGCGATCCGGCTGCTGCCCTCGATCAGCCGGAAGATCTGGGTGACGTCGGACGATCCGGGCTCCGGCTGTCCCGAGCCCGCCGAAGCCGCCCTGGCGAAGGCCTCCTCCAGGCTGGCCGCGGTGTGCAGACGCGAGGTCCGCGGCATGTCGCCGGCAACGAGCCCGTCGCCGGCCAGGGATCCCACCAGGGTGACCTCGGCGAGCGCCCCCACCGGGCTGGAGAGCGCCTCGCTGACGACGGCCCGCGCCAGGCTGCGCACCTGCTCGTCCGGGCCCGCCACGGAGATGGGCCCCGCCGCCCGGGAGAGGTCGACCAGCACCCGGTCGGCGCCGTCCAGCCCCACCGTCACCGTCAGCGCGTACGGCAGGGCCGGTTCGCCCTCCGGACCGGGGCGGTGCAGGTCGTCGGGCGAGACCGTCCAGCGCTCGCCGTCCGCCTCGGCGGTCCAGGGCGCGGGGGCGGTCTCCTCCGCGCCGGCCAGCAGCAGTGCCAGCCGCTCCTCGGAGTAGACGACGGCGTACAGGTCGGGCAGCGACCGGCCGGAGCGCAGGCACTCGCCCGTCAGCCGGCGCAGGCCCGCGTTGACCACGTCCAGCGCCTCCCGCCCCACGACGGCGGCCGAGGCGGTGGCGGGCTTCGGCGGGCGGGGCCGCCGCTCGGTGACGATCAGCGCGGCCACCGCCCCGATCAGCGCCAGCCCCAGCACCGCGGCCAGGACGTACCAGATCATCTTCTGACTCCTTGT
Organism: Streptomyces sp. NPDC048650; assembly: GCF_043199095.1. NCBI lineage: Bacteria > Bacillati > Actinomycetota > Actinomycetes > Kitasatosporales > Streptomycetaceae > Streptomyces > Streptomyces sp. NPDC048650. Next base: position 146,194 of record NZ_JBICVM010000010.1, read on the forward strand.
CGGGACGCCCCGGCGGCGGAGCCGGGACGGTCGAAAGCGGGGGCGGCACCGCGGCACTGTCGCGACGCCGTGCTCCCGAAGGCCAGTACGGGGCGCGGCCGCGGACGGTTCACCGGCCTGTCCGCGAACCGTCGGTGAACCATCCGCGGGCGGGCTCCGTAGGTCCCGTCAGTGGTACGGAAGCCTCCGAGTACGGCTCCCGCGCCCCCGTATTCACGCCGGCTGGAGGACGTTTTCGTGTCGTTGATGTTGACCGTGGTCGAGGGGAACGGTGACGCGTTCGACGTCCACCTCGACACCGACCCCGACACGCCCCTGGGCGCCGTCGCGGAGGCGTTGGCCGGGGCGGGTGGGGTCCACCGGCCCCCGGAGGGCCTCGGCCTGTACACCGGCGACCGTCTGCTGCCCGCGGACATGCGGCTGCGGGACTCGCCGCTGCACCACGCGGCCATCGTGGGCCTGGGCCGCCCGGCGGCCACCTCGTCGGCCGAACCGGACGGGCTGGTGGAGGTCCGTGCGGTCGGTGGGGCCGGGGCGGGCGCGGTGCACCGGCTCGACATCGGCGAGTACCGGATCGGACTGGCACACGACGGGACCGCGCAGGTGCTGCGCGCCGTACCGGCCCGTCCGTTCGCCGTCCTGACGGTGGGCCCCGGAGGGCGCTGCCGTGTGGCGCCCGACGCGTCCGCGCCGGACGGCGGCACCGTGCAACTGGACCGCGAGGACCTCGCCGAGGCCACCGCCTGGCCGGCCGGCGCGCAGCTCGCTCTTCCCGGGTCTGGCGGCGTCCTGCTCGAACTCGCCCTTCCGCAGCGGGCGGACGCGGCCGTGCAGCCGTCGGAGGACGGCACCGGCTGGGACTACAACAGGCCGCCGCGGCTGCGGCCGGCCGAGAACGCCACCCGCTTCACCCTGCCCTCCCCGCCCGCGGCGCCCGCCGCCCGGCCGCTCCCGTGGATCGCCGCGGCCGTCCCGCTGGTGATGGCAGTGACCGGGGCGCTGATCTTCCACCGCCCGACGATGCTGCTGTTCGGGCTGCTCTCCCCGGTCGCGGTCCTCGGCAACTACCTGATGAGCCGGCGCACCGGACGCCAGTCCCACTCCGGCGCCGTCGCCGCCTACGAGGAGAAGAAGGGGCGCATCGAGGGCGAGGCGAGGGAGGCCCTGGCGGCCGAACGCACCGCCCGGCGCCGTGGCTTCCCGGACCCGGCCGAGGTCGTCCTGACCGCCGTCGGCCCCCGGCACCGCCTCTGGGAACGCCGCACCTCGGACGCCGACTTCCTGGAACTGCGCATCGGAACCGCCGACCTGCCCTCCGACGTGGTGCTCCACGACCCGACCAAGGACGAACACCGCCGCCAGGACCCGTGGACCGCGTACGACGTCCCGGTGACCGTTCCGCTGCGCGAGCACGACGTCCTGGGCATCGCCGGCGAGGGCCCGACCGCACGTGCCGTGGCACGGTGGGCGGTCGCCCAGGCCGCCGTCCTGCACAGCCCCCGCGACCTCCAGATCCACCTGCTGACGACCGGCGAACCGGGCCGGGACGGCTGGTCCTGGCTGCGCTGGCTGCCGCACGTGCGCAAGAAGTCCGGCGACACCCCGGCCAGCATCGGCTACGGCACGGAGACCTGCGCCCGCCGCGTCGCCGAACTGACCGCGCTGATCGCCGAGCGTGCCGGGCAGGAGGACCGGCGGAGCCGGCCCGCCGGACCCGACGTTCTCGTCGTCCTCGACGGAGCCCGCAGGCTGCGTTCGCTGCCCGGCGTGGCCCAGATCCTGCGCGACGGACCGGCCGTCGGCGTCCGCGCCGTCTGCCTGGACGCCGAGGAGCGGCTGCTGCCCGAGGAGTGCCACGCGGTCGTCGCCGAGGAGCCCGGCGGAACCGTGCGGGTGGGACGCTCCGGGAGGGGCACCCTCGGGGGCATCCGACCCGACGCGGTGTCCCCGGACTGGTGCCGCTCGCTGGCCCGCGCGATGGGCCCGCTGCGGGACCCGGGCGGGGCCGACGAGGAGGCCGCGGTGCTCCCCGGCTCCGCGCGGCTGCTCGACGTCCTCGCCCTCGACCCGCCGCAGGCCGCCGGCATCCGGGCGCGCTGGACGGCCGGGGGCCGCTCGACCCGGGCGGCCGTCGGCGTCTCCCTGGACGGCCCGTTCTTCCTGGACCTGAAGCGCGACGGCCCGCACGGGCTGGTCGCCGGCACCACCGGCTCCGGCAAGTCCGAACTCCTCCAGACGCTGGTCGCCTCGCTCGCGGTGGCGAACCGTCCGGACGCGATGACGTTCGTCCTCGTCGACTACAAGGGCGGCTCCGCGTTCAAGGACTGCGTGAACCTGCCGCACACCGTCGGCATGGTCACCGACCTCGACGCCCACCTCGTCGAACGGGCCCTGGTGTCGCTGACTGCCGAGCTCACCCGCCGCGAGCACATCCTCGCCGCGGCCGGCGCCAAGGACATCGAGGACTACGTCGACCTGCTGGAGCGGAACCCCGCGGGCCACACCCCGATGCCCCGGCTGCTCATCGTCATCGACGAGTTCGCCTCGATGGTGCGCGACCTGCCGGACTTCGTGAAGGGCCTGGTCAACATCGCGCAGCGGGGCCGCAGCCTCGGCATCCACCTGATCCTGGCGACGCAGCGCCCCAGCGGCGTGGTCTCCTCGGAGATCCGCGCCAACACCAACCTGCGCATCGCGCTCCGGGTGACGGACGCCGGCGAGAGCCAGGACGTCATCAACTCCTCCGAGGCCGCCGGAATCTCGCAGGGCACGCCCGGCCGCGCCTATGTGCGCCTCGGCCAGAACTCCCTCGTGCCGTTCCAGTCCGGCCGGGTCGGCGGCCGCCGGCCGGGCGCCGCGGTGACCTCGCTGCCGGCACCCTGGGCGGTGGCGGTCGGCTGGGAGCGGCTCGGCGAGCCGCTGCTGGCGCGGCCGCGGCGCGCGGCCGCGCCCGCCGAGGTGGAGACGGACCTCACCGGGCTCGTCGAGGCGATCCGCGGTGCGGACCGGGAGATGGGCATTCCCGCGCAGCACAGCCCCTGGCTGCCGCCGCTGCCCGAAAGGCTGGTCACCGGCGAACTGCCCCCGGTCCCGGCCTCGGACTACGACCTCCCGCCCGTCGCGTACGGCGTGGTGGACCTGCCCGCGCAGCAGGCCCGGCTCCCGCTGGTGATCGACCCGGCGACCCTCAGCCACCTGCACATCATCGGCTCGTCCCGGCAGGGCCGTTCGCAGACGCTGCGCACGCTCGCCGGCACGCTGGCCTACAGCCATTCCCCGGACCGGCTGCACATGTACGGCATCGACTGCGGCAACGGCGCCCTGCTGGCCATGGAGGGGCTGCCGCACTGCGGTGCCGTCACCCAGCGCACCCAGCCCGACCGTGTGGCCCGGCTGCTCGCCCGCCTGACGGAGGAGCTGACCCGACGGCAGGAGATGCTCGCCGCCCGCGGCAGCGCCGACCTGCCCGAACTCCGCCGCGCCCTGCCGGAGGCCGAACGGCCGCCGCACATCCTGCTGTTCATCGACCGGTGGGAGGTCTTCGACAAGCAGCTCGGCGAGTACGACTCCGGGAACCTGCTGAACTCCGTGCTGACCCTGCTGCGGGACGGCGCGAGCGCCGGCATCCACCTGGTGATGACCGGCGACCGGGCGCTGTTCTCCAGCCGCGTCAACGGCTCCACCGAGGACAAGCTCGTGCTGAAGCTCAACGAGAAGTCCGAGTACGGCATGATCGGCATCACCCAGCGGAACGTGCCCGACGAGATCCCGCCGGGCCGCGCGTTCCGCGCCGCCGACAAGGCCGAGGTGCAGATCGCGCTCCTCACGGACAACCCGGAGGGCCAGGCGCAGGCCGTGGCGCTCCAGCAGATCGCCGAGCACTGCCGTGAACGGGCGGCTCACCTGCCGGCCGCCACCCGGCCGTTCCGCGTCGACACCCTGCCGGACCGGCTCACCTTCGAGGAGGCGGCCCGGTTCGTGCCGAGCAGGCGCTCCTCGCGCTGGGCGCTGGCCGGCGTCGGCGGTGACGAACTCACCGCACTGGGGCCGGACTTCACCGTCACCCCGACGTTCCTCGTCGCCGGGCCCGCCCGCTCGGGACGCAGCACCGTCCTGTCGACGCTGGCGGTGGCGCTGCTCGCGGGCGGCACTTCGGTCGTGGTCGGAGCTCCCGCCCGCTCACCGCTGCGCCACCTCGCCGGACGGCCCGGCGTGCTCGCGGTCTTCGACGAGTCCGACATCGACCCCGCCGCGCTGGAGCAGGCGCTGGCGGCCGCGCCGCAGGGGGCCGTGGTGATTCTGGACGACGCCGACCTGCTGCTGAAGTCGAAGGCCGAGTCCGTCCTCACGCCGATCGCGAAGTCCGGTGCCGAGACCGGCCGGGGCCTGGTGATCGCCGGGCAGACCGACCGGCTCTCCTCCGGCTTCTCCGGCTGGCACACCGAGGCCCGCCGCAACCGGTGCGGTCTGCTGCTGAAGCCGCAGAACATGAGCGACGGTGAGCTGATCGGCGTGAAGGTGCCCCGCAGCCGGCTGGGCGCGACCCGACCGGGCCGGGCGATCCTGCACCTGGGCGACGGCGTGCTGCGTACCGTGCAGGTCCCGGAGACGGTGCTTGCGGGGCCGGGCACCCCGGCGTGAGGGCCTGACACCCGTACCGGATTCGCCGTCCGGACACCGCAGAGGGCCCCGCCGAACGTTTCGGCGGGGCCCTCACGCGTGTCCTCACGTCATCGGGGGATCACCCGATGACGTCCAGTTGGGGGACCTGGCTGGGAACCCCCCATGTCACCACCTCTTCGAGTACCTCCCTGAACAGCCGCAGATCCGCTTCCGGCACCTCGAAATCGACGACGAGCTGCCGCCCGGTGCGGAGGATTTCGGCGGCATGGCCGGCGAATTGGAAAGTCGCCCGATTTCCCGAGAAGGAGACCTTCTCCAGTTCTCCGTACACCGTCTCGCCGGAGCCGAGGGTCACGCAGTAGCTGTTGGAGAAGTAATCATCGGTTTCCGGATCGCCCTCCCACGGTGCCACTGCGGAGAGTTCGCGCTGGAACATCACCGCCAGCCCCGAACCGTCGGCTCCTTCGGAGAATCCCGCCTCGAGGGTGTCGTAGTCCTCGTCGGCCACACCGCCTGCAGCGCGCGCAATTACCTCGATTTCAATCCACCCTTTCCAGCGTCCCAGGTCCTGGTCGTCTGCCCTTCCGGCCAAGCGTACCGGACGTTGACTCCGAGCTCATTTACCATGCGGTTCATAGCGCCCTTACAGCGGCTGCACGGGGGCAAAGTGCCTTGAATGAAAACGGCTTCGCCCCGGGTGACCGGATGCGTGTTGAAATACGGGTCGTTCGGTATTTGGAATTTCGGGCCCGTACTGGCGCCGGAACGGCGGGATATGCGGTTTTCCGTGTGGACGACGGCCTGCTTGTTCCAGCCGTTGACACTGAGTTCCTCGGGAGTCGACGCCTCACCCGCGTTTGGGCTCTTGACGGTGTAGTAATCCCTGATCGATCCGTCGGAACGGAGGAGGTACGCCTCCGCCTCGTGCCCGCAGTCCTTCGGCGCCAGGCCGAGCGGGTCGTACGCACTGTGGGGATTGTCGACATAGGCGGCCGGGTTCGGCGCCGGTTCCAGACCCAGCGGGTCCGCCGAGACGTAGCGGCCGGTCTCGGGGTCGTAATGGCGGAAGTAGTTGTAGTGGAGGCCGGTTTCGGGGTCCTGGTACTGGCCGGGGAAGCGGAGCGGGGTGGTGGCGGTGGCGTCGCGGTTGCGGCTGGTGGTGCCCCAGACGGTGGTGCGCGAGCGCCACGCGATGCCGCCCTGTTCGTCGACGAGTTCGGTGGGGGTGCCGACCAGGTCGGTGACGATCGAGAAGAAGCGGGAGTCGAACTCCTCCTGCGTCCGCGGCCTGCGCTCCAGCTGCGTCAGGGGCCGGTGGTCCTCGTACTCCCAGGTGAGGGTGACGCCGGTGGTGGTGTCGGTCTGTTCGGCGAGGCAGGTCTCGTCCCAGGTGAAGCGGATCTCCTCGGCAACCGAACCGTCCTGCGCCATACGGGACTTGGCGGTGCGGCGGCTCCTCGGGTCGTAGGTGTAGCGCCAGACGGTGCCGTCGGGCGTCACACAGGAGGTGAGGCGGTCCTCGGCGTCCCATGCGTAGCGCCAGGTGTCGGGCTTGCGCGACAGCCGGCGCTTCTGGCGGAGCACCATGCGGCCCGCGGCGTCGTACTCGTAGCGCACCGCGCCCGCGGCCTGGATGCGGGTTCCCGCGTAGGTGCGCTCGCCGCGGGCCTCCGAGCGGCCGGCCTGCTCCGGCCAGCTCGCCGACGTCTGGTTGCCCGCCTGGTCGTAGGCATAGGACTCGGTCCAGCCGTCGGCGGTGACGGTCAGCGGGCGCCCGGCCGGGTCGAGTTCCATCCGCCGGCTCAGTCCCGTCACCGCGTCCGTGACGGCCGTGAGGTGGTCGTCCGCACGATAGGTGTAGGTGCGCTCGCGCAGGCTCCGGCCCGCGGCGGCGAGACCGTGGGTGACGGGGCGTCCGGTCAGGTCCCAGGCGGTCGTCGCCTCCACTGGCGCGGCTTCGGCACCCCAGGCGCGGGCCAGCTCGCGGCCGAGGACGTCGTGGGTGAAGGTCACCCGGTGCCCGTCCACGGAGAGGCTGTCGCGGTTTCCCTGGTCGTCGTAGGTGAGTTCGGTGACGGCGCCGGTGGGGGTGGTGCGGGAGGTGCGGCGGCCGAGGGCGTCATAGGTGAAGCCGGTGCGGCGGCCGTCCACGGTCTCGGCCAGAATCCGCCCCATGGCGTCCCGCTCGAACTCCAGCGTCGAGTCCCCGCAGGTCATGCGGGCGAGCACCCCGGACGGGTCGTAGGCGTAGGACGTGAGCGTCCCCGCCGCGTCCTTGGCCAGGAGCGCGCCCATGGAGTCGTACCGGAAGGTGATCTCCTCGCCCAGGGGCGTGGTGCGGGCGACCACCCGGCCCGTCGCGTCGTGGGTGTAGGTGACCTCCCGGCCGTCGAAGTCGCACTCGCTCGTCAGGCGCCCCGCCGCGTCGTAGGTGTAGTCCCAGGTCAGACCCTGCGGGTTGCGGACCTGGGTGACGCGCCGCTCGGTGTCGTAGGCGAAGGCGTAGCGCACGCCGTCGGGCCCGGTACGGGCCTTGAGCAGGTCGAAGTGGGTGTACTCGTAGCGGGTGACGGCGCCCGAAGGGTCGACGGCGGTCAGGCAGTTGCCCTCCCCGTCCCAGGTCCTCGCCGCGCTGCGCCCGTCGGGCGCGACGTGCTTGACCAGCCGGCCTTCGACGCTCCACTCGGCGCGGACGACCGCTCCCAGCGGATCGGTGAGGGTGACGAGGCGGCCGAACGCGTCGCGCGCGGCCGTCACCCTGCCGCCGGGCCCGCTGTCGAAGCCCACGGTCAGCCCCGCGTCGTCGGCCTCGTAGCTGACCACTCCGCCCACCGGGTCGGTGACCGAGGCGACCGCGCCGGTGGGGTGGCGGGTCAGGTGGTGCGTGGTGCCGTCGGCCGCGGTGAGGCAGGTCAGGTTGCCCCTCTCGTCGAACTCCTGCCGCCAGACGCTGCCGTCGGGCCCCGTCTCCTCGGTCGGCAGGTTCAGCCCGTTGTACGCCGTGGTGGTGCGGCTGCCGTCCGGGAGGTGCACGACGGTGGGGTTGTGGTGCTCGTCGTACTCGAAGCGGGTGGTGTGGCCGAGGGCGTCGGTGCGGGACAGGAGGTGGTCGTAGCGGTCCCACTCGGAGGTGGTGGTGTGGCCCAGGGGGTCGGTCACGCCGACGACCTGGTACAGCTCGTTGAGATGGTAGACGGTCGTGGCGCCGCAGGCGTCGGTGTAGTGGGTCCGGCGCGCCTCGGGGTCGTAGGTCCAGTGTGAGGAGAGGTAGCCGTCGGGGCCGATGGTCTGCGTGACGCGGTTGTCGTCGTCGTAGACGTAGCGGTAGGTGGAGTCGTTCCGGTCCGTCCAGGCGGTGATGCGGGACCGGTCGTCGTAGCCGAGCACCATCGCCTTGCCGGACGAGTTCACCACATGGGTGAGGTTGCCGTCCGCGTCATGGCTGTAGGACATGACCTCGACCGGGCCCTCGGGCGTGGAGAGCGTCAGCCGGGTCAGCAGGCCGGCGGTGCAGTGGACCCCGACGCGGTAGCCGCCGGAGTGGACCAGCTCGGTCGGGGTGCCGTCCGCCAGCCGGGAGACGCCGACCTCGTTGCCGTTGCGGTCGTGCCACCGGCTCAGCCAGTACAGGCCGCTGTCGTCGTCGGGGTGGTCCGTGAAGGCGCGGACCAGGCCCGTGCGAGGGTCGGAGACGAGGTAGGCGACCTCGCCAGCGGTACCGGTTTCCGCGCAGGTCAGCGGCAGGCGGGGGCCTTCCTCGGGCCACACCGCCTCGTCGGACCCGGCGGCGGGAAGGCGCGGGTAGGTCAGGATCGAGCCGTCCTCGCGGGCCCACCACACCCGCTCCCGGCCGTCGATTTCGAGGCGCTCGTCCAGGAGGGAGGCCCAGGACGGGCCGAAGAACTGGCCGTAGCGGTAGGTGGAGAGGTGCGTGCGGCTGAGGGCCAGCGGCAGGACGCCTGGCAGCGCCAGATCGGTCTCCGTCATCAGCATCTCACCGCTGGCCACGTCGACCGGGTCGGTCTCGCAGATACGCTCTTTCGGATCCCGGGCGACGACGCGGCCGTCGCCGGGCTTGACCGAGGTGGGCTTGACCGAGGTGGGCTTGACCCCCTTGAGGACCGAGCCGATTCCCCCGAGGCCCTTGAGGGCCGCGGCTCCGCCGCCGACCAGGCCCACGACGCCGAGCACGATGTCGAGTATGTTCCACTCGCCCGTCTCCGCCATGATGGACAGGTTGATCCCCAGCGACACCGCGCCGGCCACGATGCTGCCGATCATCAGGGCGATTCCCAGACCCTGGAGGCCGGGCACCAGCATCGCCAGGACGCCCAGCACCGCGCTGATGATGCCGAAGGCCGTGCTCAACGCCTTCTTGATCTTGTCCCACAGGCTGTAGCCCTCGACCGACTCGCTCCGCGCATCGTCGAGCTTCTGCGCCGCCGTGGAGGCGTCCTCCTCCCGCACCTGCCGCGCATCCTCGGCGAGCAGCCGGGCCGCATCCAGATCCGCCTGTGCGTCATCGGCATGTGTCTGCGCCGTGGACTGCTTGCTGTGGGCCTCGTCCAGCGCGCGCCGGGTGCTCGCCCGCGCCTCGTGATCGTCCGGCGGGTGGGTGACCGCGTCCAGCCGGCCGATGTCGGCACCGGCCGCGCGCACCACCTCGGTGGCCGACGCCAGCCGTTCCTTGGCCTCGCGCCCCTTCTCCAGCGCGTGGTCGGCATTGCGCTGCTGATCACGCAATGAGTGCACGTACGTGTCCAGGGCGCCGGCCGCCTGGTCGTAGGAGCTGTGCAGCTTGCGCACCTGATTGGCCAGGTCGCCGAGCTTGTCCCGGAGCTTCTCCATGGTCTTGCCCTCGCCCACCTGCTTGTTCTCCAGGCCGGAGACGAGGGGCAGGGCGTCGCCCGCGTTATCGGCTACGGAACGGTAGCTGCGCGCGAGATCGCCGAGCACTTCCGGATCGCCCGGAGTCGGGTCGTCCTCGAACCCGAAGACCGATTCCCAGTCGGACACCGCTGGACGCGCCATGGCCGCGACCTCACTTTCCCTTGTCTGCTTCGCCCATGGGGCCTTCGGCGGCCGCTCCCGCAGCCGGATCCGCTGTGCCGGACGGCCTGGGCGGGTCATCGAAGCGCAACGACTCCGCGATCGCGTCGAAGACCTCGTAGAACTGGTCCGCCAGATCGACGTTGGGAGTGGAACCGGCCAGCACCAGATAGTCGCGGCTGTTCGGCACCGGGATCAGGGTGTGCCGCACCGCGGTGGGGACGCGCGTGCCCCCGTAGTCCACGTCCTCGATCCTGGTGATCCGCCCGGCCGCTCCGGCCTGGGGCAGTTCCACCACCTCCACCTCGCCGGGCGGCAGTCCGCTGCCTTCCGCCTCGGTGCCGAGCTGCATGGCGGCCGCGACGACGAGGTCCGCCAGATCCTCCGACTGATCCTCGGGAACGGAGATCCGGAGCACGACCATCGTGGCGCTGAGCACCAGGGGGCCGCTGCCCGCGGGGAGGATCCTGAGCATCCCCGCCGCCCGCAGCGCGCCCTGCGCGTGCGCCTCGCGGGCGGTGCGCCGGGCACTGCGGATCAGCCCGTCCACCTGCTCGCGGGAGAGCTGCGGGGCCTTCTTCACCTGGTCCTCGACACGGCGGCGGATCGACGCGTCCCGGGTGCTCGGGTCGAGGTCGAGATGCCACCAGGAGTCGGGGAACCTCAGCGTGTAGCCCGCGGGCGCGGCCCCGGGCCGCTCCGTGACCGGTTGCGTCATGACGCCTTTCCCTTCCGCGCGACGTGTCCTGTCACGCGTCCTTCTTCGATTTCTCCAGCGCGTTGACGCTGTCCTCGTCCGTCTTCGTGAAGTTCTCGGCGATCGCGTCCACGTTCTCGGAGAATTTCTTCACGTTGTCGTGGACCCGCTCGTGACCTGCCACCCACGCCTTGTCGAACTCGTCGAGGGCGTGCGCGAGTTTGCTGTCGCCGGCGAAGCTCTTGAAGTCCTTCCGGTCGCCCGCGGCATGGAAGAGCGTTGCGGAGTCCCCGATCAGATCCCCGATGTTCTGGAGCTCCTTGACCGTGTCCTTCAGGTCCTGCACAGGAACGCTGATGCGGCCCATCGGCGTCTCCTCTCCTGCTCCGGCGTCCGGCCCCGCCCTCACAGGAGGAGCGGGGCCGGACGGTGCGGGGCACGTCAGCCGATGGAGCCGGACGTCTGGTCGTCGGTGTCGACGAACGCGTCGGCGACCTGCTTGATGAACTCGCTGACGCCCTGCAGGCCCTCGATCGCCTTCTCGGTCCCGTTCTTGTACTCCTCCCAGTACGGGCGGAACTTGGACTCGGAGCCGGGGGTGGCGTAGGCGGCCTCGACCATCTCGTCCATCTTGGTGTTGGCCTCGTGGAGGCTCTGCTGCATCAGTTCCTTCTGGTTCTGCAGCCAGGTCGACGCCTCCCGCATCTCGTCCGGGCTGATCTGGATGTTGCCGCCGGCCATGTCGATTCCTTCCCTCGCTGCGTAACGCCGCGGCCGGTGGGCCGCACACACCGGGCTGTACGGGACATCTGCCGGGGCGGTTCACGCCTGTTGCGGAACGGTGACAAAACGGCAGGGCAGCGCGCCGGGCCGACGCCGCAAGGCCCGGTGCCGGGTGCGCGGTCGCGCGACACCATGCCGCGGAGCACCTGCCATGGAGCACCGCCCACGGAGTACCTGCCGCGGAGCACCTGCCACGGAGCCTCAACGTCCGGTTGCGGTAACGCCTTTCCTGACAGAAGCGGTTGCGCCAGGGGTCCGCGACCGGGTGAATGGAGTTCACTCGACAAGGTCGACCAAGGGGGACCTCGCGTGACGTCAGCAGACCCGGCGGGACAGGCGTGGAACACGTCCGACGACGCCTCATCCCCACCCGAGGGCGCGCCGCCCGCCGTCCCGCCGCAGCCACCGGCCGCCCCGCCGCAGCCACCGGCCGCCCCGCCACCCACCGCCGACCCGTATCCCGATGTGTCACCGGCGGCCTCGGCGGAGCCGGTCATCGGGGTCAGCCTGCGGGTCGGCAGACGGCTGCTCTGGGTCGGTGACGCCTACTACCCGCTCCAGAACATCGCCCGGGTGTACACGCTCACCATCCACCCCCGGCGCAAGGACGCCGTCCTGCTCTTCGCGAAGCGGCTGTTGACCATCGGGGCGACGACGATGCTCCTCGGCCTGCTCGCCGGCCTGATCGATTCGTCCGGCGGATTCGGAAGCAGCGACAGCGGCGGTTCCCCCGGGCTCACCGCTCTCGTCGTGATCGTCGCGGCTGCGGCGCTGCTCTACTGCCTCGTGGAGATGCTGAAAGTACTCGGCGCGCCGTCGCACTACGTCCTGGCCGTCGAGACGTCCGGACCCTCCACCGCCGTGGTGACCAGCCCCGACCGGGACCAACTCAGGCGCCTCGCCCAGCAGATCGCCGACGCGATCGAGAACCCGAAGGCGGAGTTCGAGGTGCGGGTGGACACCATCGCGATCAGCCCCAAGCACTATTACTTCGGGGACAACGTCAACATGTACGGCGGCACCGGCAACGTAGGGATGGCGAGCTGATGAGCGGCGGAGACCAGCACTACTACTTCGGCAGTGGCGACCACGTCGCCATGCACGGCGGCTCGGGCAACGTCGGCATCGACAAGCGAGTCACTCCGGCCCAAGAGGTGCCCCCGGCCGTCCAGGAGGCTCTCCGTGAGCTCCTCGCCCTGGCCCAGGAGCTGCGCGCCCAGGTCCCGCCGGCCGGCGCCGACGCCCTCGACGGCGCGCTGCCGGCCCTCCGCGCCGAGTCGGACGTCCCCCCGCAGGAGCGGCACCGCGCCCTGCTCGCCGTCGCGGGCATCGCCGCGACCATAGGCACGCTCGGCACACCGATCATCGAGGCCACCAACAAGGTCCTCGAACTCATGGGCGCGAAGTGAGCCCGCGGGTGGCGTGAGTCGCTTGGCCGGTGTCGGCGAACTCCTCGCCCCGTGCGAGCTGGGTGCGCAGGTCCGCCACCCGTTCCTGCACCGCATCCTCGAAGCCGCGCACCCGCTCCAGAAGTGTTTCCCGCTCGCTCGCGGGCAGATCGGTGCCGGAGGCGATGCGGTCGGTGGCATCGAGCAGGTCGCGCATCACGTCGAGAGAGAGCAGCGTGCGCACGATGCAGGCTGCGTGATGACGAGGTCCTCGGTTCCGTGGCGGGACTGCCAACCGGCGACAGCGGGTTTCTGAATTGCCATCAGGAACGCGAGCGAAGTCAGGAACTGTTTTCCCGGGATTCTTCAGCGGGGATACAGTCCGGCCAGGGACCGCAGCACGGGACCAGGGGAGGGGCCGGCGTGTTCGAGATCGTGACGGTGGGGGCGCTCACCGCATTCCTGACCGCGGTGGGAAATGGTGCCGCGGGGGAGATGGGCAAGCAGGTGCTTGTCTCCACGGGCGCTCTGGTGCGGCGGACACTGGGACGTGAGACTCCGTCGCCGGCCGGCCCGATGGGGTGGGAGGTGCTGGCGCGGGAGCTGCATGCGCGGCTGGGCCAGGACCGGCAGCAGAATGACGAGTGGGTCCGGCTGCTGCGGAGCATGCCGGAACCCGTACTGCTGCCCCTGGGGTCGGGACTACCGCCTGCCACCAGAAACTTCACCGATCGCCAACAGGTGCTGAAGCGGCTGACACGAGAGGCGGCCCGGTCAGCAGAGGGACGGCCAAGGGTTGCCCTCCTCTACGGGCCGCCCGGAATCGGAACCACTGCGGTGGGTCTGTACTGGGGTGCCGGCCGGCTCGCCCGGTACCCGGACGGACAGTTCTACGTCGATCTCCGCGACGCAGCCGGCGAGAACGGCCCCGGGCCGTCGGCCGTTCTGCTGCGCCTGTTGCTGGAAATGGGGGTCGAGCGGGAGAAGATCCCGCCCACGGAGGCCGGGCGGGAAGCGCTGTACCGGCGGCTGACAGCCGGCCGAAGGGCACTGGTGGTGATTGACCATGCCTCGTCCGTCGCACAGGTCCGCAATCTCATCCCCGCCACCCCAGAGGTCTTCCTCCTGGTCATCGCGTCCGGACCGGCCTTTGCGGTGGAGGCGGAGCGCATCGCCGTACCGCGGCTGAAGGACCGGGACGCGGTGAAGATGCTGAGGAAGGTCGCCGGGCCGGAGAACGTGACTCTTGCCAAGCCGCAGCTGTCGGCACTCCTGGGCCACTGCGCGGGCAACGCCTTCGCCCTGAAGGTGGCGGCGATGCGCCTGCTGACCGAGGAACCGGCACTCCCGGATCCGGCGGATCACCCTCCTGGTCGCTCTCCGGTGCACGGCATGGCCCAGGTTGTGTGCCGTGGGCTCGGACCGGAGACGGCGAGGCTGTGCCGGCTGACCGCGGTGGGCGGCTGGCCCGCGTTCGATGCGGACCTGGCCGCTGCCGCCGCCGGCGTCGCGCCCGAGGAAGCCGACCGCATGCTGGCTGACGCGGCGCGCACGGAGCTGGTGGAGCCTCTGCACGACGGCCGATATCGCTTCCGCCCCGAGGTACGGCGCCTTCTGGCAGACGCCGCGGGTGCCGAGCACGGAGTCGCGGAGTGCGCCGCGGCCGTGTCCCGAGTACTTGACCGTGTGCTGAACCGAGCACTGCACGCCGCACATGCCGCCCTGCCGCTGAGCTGGCGGGTCGAACCCGCCCCGACGGCCGACCGGCCGTACCGCGATGAGGCTGCGGGCATGAGGGCCCTGCGGGCCGACGCGGCGAATGTGATCCGGGCGGTCTCCGTCGCCCACGAGTACGGACATCTCGGTACGGCGCCGAAGCTGGCCCGGGCACTGTGGCCGCTTCAGCTGAAGGCCGGGTACTGGGACGAGGTGCTGCCCGCTCTGCAGATCGCGGCCCGGTGCGCCGATGAGCATGACCCGGAGTCCCCTACGGCGGCCGCACTCCACTTCCAGCTCGGTCACTGCCTCGGCGAACTGCGGCGTTGGGAGGAAGCCGACCAGGAGGCACACCTCGCCGTCGCCGGCGAGCGGGCGGCGGGCCATCTGAGGGGCGAAGCGTCGTCTGTGGAACTGCTGGGGCTGCTGCTGTTGAGCCAGTGGCGGTACGGAGCGGCCTACGAGCGGTTCGTCGAGGCGGAACACCTGTACCGGCGGATCTCCTCCGGGCAGGACGGCGCGGCGGACCTGCCACGAGCCCTGGCCCTTGCCGAGCGCCACCAGGGACGCGCCCTTCGTGGCCTGGAGCGATCGGAGGAATCCCTCGTCCATCTGGAGAGGGCGTTGGACTTCTTCGTGGAACGGGGCGAGGCGTACAACCAGGGTCGCGTCCTCACCGACCTCGCCGAGGCGCTGCACGACGCCGGCCACGATGCCGCGGCGCTGGCCAGGATCGCCGAGGCCGAACGTCTGCTCGTGCCCGAGGGAGCGACTCCGCACCTGGGGTACCTCGCTCGCCTCCGGCAGCGATGCGAAGGCGTGGAGTAGCAGCCATTCACCTGGTGCACACCATGGGGTGCACGTTGCCGGCCAGGTGCACCCGGAGCGTCGTCCCGCCCGGCGGTACCGCGCCGCCGTGCGTCAACCATGCGTGCAGTGCCGACGCATACACCGCCGGGTCGGCGTCCGCCGCCGGGCCCGCCGACAGCTGGAGGACGCCGTGGCCACGGGCGGCCACAGTGCACCGGTCCGGCCCGCTGACATACGCGGCGAGGGAACAGTGCGGGTGACGTTGGAGCGTTTCCGCTGTCCACGCGGCCGGGCCACCCAAGCGGGGATCATCCGGCGGGCCGTCACGCCAGATCACGTCCGCCGTCGCCAGGTCGCCCGGATCGCGGGTGTCCTCGTGCACAGCGCGGTGCGCCTCACCGTCGGCGTCGTACGGATGCCCCGTGGACCGTTCGATCACGACGTCGATGCCGCGAACACGGGCACGTACATCCAGCGGATGGGTACGCCGCGGAGGGTCGTACTGCGGCAAGGGCAGCGGCTCCAGCAGCGCGGGAGCCGCGGGCTCGGGAAGGTCCATCAGCGTGTAGAAGTGACGTCGCAGCAGCTTCGCCGAGGCTTCGGGGGCCGAGGTGGTGAACTCGGCAGGCCCGGCGAGCGGTCGGTGTCGTGCCAGCAGTCCTTCGAGCTGTTCGCGCAACGGGCCCTGCGGGTCGAGCCGCGGAGCGTCTCGGACGAACGCCGTGAGCGGTGCGTCAGGGTCGAGCCGCCCCTCCCCGGTGGCCGCCAGGAGGACGGGGCGGCCCAGTGCCGCGGCGTAGTAGGTGACCGCCCCGAAATCTCCCAGGACGACGTCCGCGGCCAGGACGGCCTGGCGCCAGGCGTGCACAGGATCGATCAGGGTGAGCCCACTGCGGCGGGCTCGGTCCAGCCACACGCGGATTTGGCCCGGGCCGTGTCCGTACCAAATGTTCGGGTGCAGTACGGCTGCGAGGCGGTAATCGTCGGCCGGCAGCTCGGCCGCGAGCCGAGGCAACAAGCTTGGCAGGACGTCCTGGTCACCGCCGCTCCCGAACAGACCTTCCGGGTTCCAGGTGGAGTTCAGCACGATGAGTCGCTGTCCGCGGCGCAGCCCCAGAGCGCGTTGGAACCGCTCCCGGTACGGGCGGGCGGCCAGCATGCGGTCGAAACAGGGGTCGCCGGCGAGTACGGCCGCCTTCTCCGCTTCAGGGCATGTGCGGCGCAACCGCTCCCACTGTTCCGGATGCGACAGCACGAGCCCATCCACGAACGGTTCGCCATCCGCCAGCAGCCAGTCCGGTGACAGCCCGAACGTCG
>NZ_JBICVM010000010.1:162674-291768 GCF_043199095.1 Streptomyces sp. NPDC048650
CGGCTCCCGGCTCCCGGCTCCCGGCTCCCGGCTCCCGGCTCCCGGCTCCCGGCTCCCGGCTCCCGGCTCCCGGCTCCCGGCTCCCGGCTCCCGGCTCCCGGCTTGGCCAACCTCTTAGTATATCCCACACCGTGCGACAAAACGGTCAAGCGACCTTTCAGGCGATGCAGTTGACCACCAAAGCTGGCGGAAATCGCAAGGTCCACGGGGGTGAGCAGGGCCTGCGCCCAGGGCATGACAGGCAGGTTCAATTCGGCGAAAAGCTTTCGGATTCCGCCTTGGAATACGGATGATTCCGTCGAGGTGATGAGCAGTTGTACCCGGAGGTCGTCGTGGAACAGCGGCAGTACGTCCAGCAGACGTCCGGCGGAGGCGACGTTGTGCACCACGAGAAGGACACGGCGACGTGTTGCCCGGCTGACCCAACGATCGGAGCCTTCCCCGACCGGCACGCGTATCACCGGGGGATCGGATGGCCCCATCTGTCACCTCCTGTTGGCTGCACAGCGCCCGCCGCCCTTTCCCGATCACCCTAAAGCGTGTTGCAGAAGGCTGTGATCGGGTAGGTCGGTGCCGGGCTCTGGCGGTCTTTTCCCGCGCGAGCGTGGTCCAGTCGGCACCGAGCCCCACTCGGGCAACGGTCGTCGGTGCTGCGCTTGCCGACCAGATGGCCGACCGTGCGGCACGGGTCGTTGGCGCCCCCCGCGGGGATCTTCGGTATAGGACAGCAACTGACCTAGATGGTCTCTAGCTTGGTCCCATCCCGCGGAACAGGACCAAGAAAGGCGGACACCATGACCTCCCTCGAGCTGACCACCAGCACGGCCCACGCGTCAGTGGCCACCGGCGAGTGCGCGGACTTGCTGGCGATGCTGGCCAAGCACCGGCACATGCTGCGCTTCACCGCCCGCGACCTCACCGACGAGCAGGCGGGGCTGCGGACCACCGCCAGTGAGCTGTGCGTGGGTGGCCTGATCAAGCACGTCACCGCGGTTGAGCGGATCTGGGTCGCCTTCATCCTGGACGGACCGACCGTGATGGGCGACTTCACCACCATGACCGAGGCCGACTGGGCTCGCCGGGCCGACGATTTCCGCATGTTGCCCGACGAGACGCTGGCGGGTGTGCTGGACAACTACGCTGAGGTGGCCCGCCGGACCGACGACGTGGTCGCCGGCCTGTCCGATCTGGATGCCACCCAGCCGCTGCCGAAGGCGCCGTGGTTCGAGTCTGAAGACCGGTGGTCGGCCCGCCGGGTGCTGATGCACATCATTTCCGAGACCGCCCAGCACTCCGGCCACGCAGACATCATCCGCGAGTGCCTGGACGGCGCCAAGAGCATGGGTTGACCAGCGGCGCGGTCCGGCCGCCCGGGACCGGCGCGTCGGCACCAAGTCCCCTGGAATCCAACGGGGTTGGGGAGGGAGCCGAGCCTTGAGGTGTGGCACCCGTGACGGGAATCGAACCCGCGCTCCGAGCTTGGGAACCAGGGCGCTTTCGCGCGCTACGGACGCCCCTGACCTGCGCAAACAGTGTGCTGAGCGGGCTGTACGCGGCCGCTTGAGTGTCTCGTGCCGTCAGTTCTGGGCGCCGCACAGTGTGCTCGTGGGAAACACGCCGACGCGGTGAACAAGTGGGAGGGGGTCGACGAGCGGGCGCGCAGCGTGCGGCCGCCCGGGAGGAACACGTCGCACGTCGGCAGGCGACTCGCCGGCGCTCGCGGAACTCCAGGCGTGCGAGTTTTCGGTCGTGCGGGTCCAGGGGTCGGCGAAGGCAGCCGTCACAGTCCGGCTCACCGTGCCTCCCGCCCAACCGAAACCGCGCGCACGCTGCCGGCCGCCGACGTCTCCGAGAGGTCGTCCGCCTGCTCAAGCTCGTAGGCGCGGTCTCCGTTCAACTGGTCGGTGGCCGCGATGAGATGACCATCGGGGCCGTGGACGTACGTACGCGGGGAGCGCTCTGCGCCCTGGCGTAGGGCGCTCTTTCCACGCAGCGGGCTGTGCGGTACGTCTGAGTGTCGGGGCAGGCGTGACTCGGTGTCTTGCCTGCCCCTGATCTGTGCAGACAGGAACGGAACTTCGAGAAATTCTGCGGGGCAGTAGGGGACGCCCGATCACTTCAACTCGACGGCGAGGCCCACTGCTTACCGTTGAGAGTGCGAACATTGTCCCGTCATCGGTATTCGCGCTACTGCCGCTCCGCGGAATGTTCACGGAATCTGATCGATGTCGTGCATCTTGCAGCCTGTCGTCCATGAATGATCGTGCCCCACGCCCATGCCCCGATTGGGTCAGACACCGAAGCGTGATGAAGGGACGTGGCGTAGCCTATTCTTCGGCGCTGGAAAACATACATGCACATCACGGAAAGGCAGGAAAGGAGAGATTTTCTTGGAAAGGGTCCCGCCTCTGTATGGAGCGACTCGCGCACTGTTCGGCCTTTATGGAGCGACGTTCTGCCCTCTCGTCGTTGAGGGTGCCCACCATCTCCCCTCCGCTGGGCCGGCCATCTTGGCCCCCAACCACCTTGCGGCCACTGACGGATTCTTTCTGATGGCCGCAGCCCAACGACGGCTGTTTTTTCTGGCCAAGCAAGAAAGCTTCGCCTCTACCAGTCTCGCCGGCCGCATCCGCGGCAACTATCTCAAGCGGATCGGGTGTCTTCCTACCGAGCGTGGCGGCGGACCCGATGCAATTCGAAGCATTCTGCGAAGGGCGTCCCGTGTCCTGGCCGGCAAAAGAGTCCTAGTGATCTTTCCTGAGGGGACGTTCTCCTTGGACGGAAACGTGCACCGCGGCCGCTCGGGTGCCGCGCATTTGGCCCTGACCTCCCAGGTTCCGCTCATTCCTGTCGGCATCACGAGTTCCTGCCGCCACCGAGATGTCGGCGTGCACCGGTGCCCTCGCAGTATTCGCATTCGGTTCGGGCCTGCCGTTGATGCGTCATCCTTTTCGAGCGGGAATGCTGTACGGCCTGCTGCCCTCGAACTTCGTGCTCTCACCCGGCATCTCATGGTCAGCATCGCCGACCTCTCCGGTCAGACCTACGTCGACACCTTCGCTCCCACCGCCAGCATCCCTGCCCCTCCCCCTGCCGCGGTGGATCGGCCAACGTGCTGACTGCGTTGGCGCGGTGGGCAGTGCGCCATCGCAGGCTCGTTCTCTCCGCGGCGGCCGTGGTCACTGTCGTGTGCGCCGTTCTGGGAAGCGATGTCTCCCAGCGCCTGCTGCCCGGCGGATGGTTGGTACAGGGCTCCCCGTCACAGCGAGCGGCGGCGCTGGTACGTGAAGACCACAACGGCGGAACACCCGATCTCGTCCTGCTGGCACGGACGAGTGGGACACCCAATGCTCCGGCCGCTCGCGATGCCGGCCTGCGGCTGGTTCAGCTACTGCGCAGCGATTCAGGTGTCCGCAGTGTCGAGGCGTACTGGACGACGGTTCCCCCCACTCCGGCGGACCCGTCGCACGTGGCCAATACCCCGGACCGCGCTGCCCCCGGCGTGGCCAACGCGCACCCCATGCTCTCGACGGACGGCCGCTCGGCGCTCGTCTCCGTGCGTCTGGCCGGAGGGCCGCAGCAATTCCGTGCGGTTCTGGACCGGCTCCTGCCGCAGGTGACCGGCCGGCACGGTGCGCTGGAGGTGAAGGCCAGCGGCTCTGCGGTCACTGCGAAGGCTCTGCAGCATTACGGGGAGAACGATCTCGCCCGCACCGAAATGCTGGCTGCGCCAATTGTCCTGCTGCTGCTCCTGCTGTGCTTCGGCAGCCTGCCGGCCGCTTGCCTGCCGCTGGCGATCGGCGCCTTGGCCGTTCTCGGCTCACAGGCTGTGCTGCGTGCGCTCAGCGCGCTCACCGATGTATCGATCTTCGCCCTCAACGTGACCACCGCGGTCGGGCTGGCCCTCGCCGTGGACTACAGCTTGTTCATGGTCGCCCGCTACCGGGAGGAGACAGCGTCCGGCAGGGCGACCCACGATGCGATCCTTGAGACCACGCGGACAGCCGGACGCACAGTGGCGGTCTCTGCCGCCGCGATGGTCTCAGCGATGCTGGGGCTGCTCGTCTTCCCCATGTTCCTGACACGCTCACTGGCCTTGGCGGGCATCAGCGTCGTGCTCCTGACCGCCGGAGCCGTCCTGCTGGTGGTTCCGGCGGCCCTCGCCTGCTGGGGCGACCGTCTCTTCCGCGGCGACCTCTTCGCGCGATGGCGCCGGCCGGCCCATCGGCCACGTACTCGCTGGTACCGCCTGGCCCGCCAGGTCATCCGGCGACCGGTCCGGGTCACGGTGGCCGTCACCGGGCTTCTGCTGGTTCTCGCCATGCCGTTCCACGACGTGAGATTCAGCTTCAGCGACGACCGTGCGCTGCCCTCGAACACCCCGCAGGCCGAAGCGGCGCACATGCTGCGTACCGGGTTCCCGCAGTCTCACAATCAGGTCGACGTGCTGCTTCCGCATTGGTCGGCAAGCAGTGGTAAAGGTCGTGCCACGGAACTGCGCGCCTACGTAAGGCGCCTGTCCAGCGTTGAGGGGGTCAGCAACATCCGCACCTCGCCGGTCGCGTACACGCCCAGCGCCGTGCCGCCTGCAGCCTGCGCTCCCGCCACCCGGCCGGTGAACCCGTCCACATCCGCCGGATGTGCCCCGGCGCCGGCTCGCTACGGCGATGCGCCGTCGTCGACCCTGCTGACCGTGACCTGCAGCTGTGACCCCTTCACTCCACAGGGACTCGGCTTCCCCGAACGGCTCCGAGCGGTCCACGGCCCCGTACCACCCCTCTTCGCCGGACAGACCCCCGAATTCCTGGACGCCCGCAGCGCCCTGGCCCAACGGCTTCCCCTCGCCTTGGCCTTGATCGCCGCGGGAATGTTCGTTCTGCTGCTGATCTCCACCCGCAGCCTTTTCCTCCCGTGCAAGGCCCTGTTGGTCAACCTGCTCAGCCTTACCGGCAGTTTCGGCACGATGGTCTTCGTCTTTCAGCAAGGCCACGGCCGTTGGCTCGTCGGCGACTTCGCCGTCACCGGTTCCATCGATCTCATCATTCCGCTCGTGGTGTTCTGCCTTGCCTTCGGCCTGTCCATGGACTACGAGGTCTTGCTGCTGTCGCGCATCTGCGAGGCGTACCGCCGAACCAACAGCACGGCAGAGGCCACCGCAAAGGGGTTGCAGTCCGCCGCCCCACTCTTCACCGCGTCTGCCGCAGTGATGACAGCTGTCCTCGTAGCCATGGCCACCTCAAATGTCACCGGCGTAAAAATGCTCGCCGTCACCATTGAGGTATCCATCCTTTTGGACACCGTATTGATCCGAACACTCCTCGTCCCGGCGGTCATGCGTCTCGCCGGCGCGGCCAACTGGTGGCTTCCTCGATGCCTCACCACGAACAAACCCCTCCTGGCCCGTTGACCAGGCCCCGGAGAGCCCGTACCGGGCAGGCGACGGTGACGCCGTCTCTGCCCCCGTCCGCCTCGGAGACAGGGACACCGCAGACGTCACATCGGCCACGAAGGCGCCGGACGGTGCCGGAACCGGAGGAGGCGTACGCAACCGAGACGCCCCAGCAGATGCGCCGCAGGCAGCTGTGTGACGCCGGATCCGAGTCGCCGGCAAAGAGCCGGCGGAGCGTCGACCGCGGCTTCCACCGAGGTGCCGCGGGTTCTGTCGAAGAACACGAGGAGGGACAAGCCGGGCCCAGCCCATGGGTGCGTTGCTGAGGACCCCGCACCGGAGAGTCGGAGAGCTGCGTACCGTCCGCGTGAACTGCCTCTTCTGATGGGCACATTCACACGCCCGGACCTGACGCTGACGGAGGTCGCGGAAGATGCGTCTCGATATCCGGGACGCCCACGCCTTGGGTGGCGCGCGCAGGCCGTCGACAGTCCGCTTGTCGTGGGAGTTTCCGAGAGATGGGGCACATGGAGGGCGCGCCCGAGCCGGAGAGTAGGCGGCGGGCCCGGGCGGGAGCCGGCCGGGGGGGGCGGCCGCGGCCCGGGCCGCCTCGTCGGCTCCGGCGGCTCGGGCGGCGGCACGGAGGTTCAGGGAAGGAGAACGACCTTGCCCCTGTTGCGCCGGGCCTCGATGTCCCGGTGGGCGGTGGCGGCCTGGTCGAGCGGATAGGTGCACCACACGGGGACGTCGAGTTCGCCGGCCGCGGCCAGCTGCACCAGCTGCGGCAGGGAGTCTTCGGCCTGGTCGGCGCTGCCCGCGCCGCCGGCGCTGAAGCGGACACCGTGCTCGGCGGCGGACATATCGGCGATGGTGATCACGCGTCCGCTGTCGCCGGTCAGGGCGACGGAGCCGGCGAGGACGCCGGCGCCGGAGGCGTCGAGAGCGAAGTCGACTCCCTCCGGGGCCGCGGCCTTCACCCGCTCCGCCCAGCCGTCGCCATAACGGACCGCGGTGGCGCCCAGTGCGGTGAGGCGCTCGACGTCGTGCTCGCCGACGGTCCCGACGACGGTGATGCCGCGGGCGACGGCCAGTTGCACCGCGATGGTGCCCACACTGCCCGCGGCGCCGTGGACGAGCAGGGTCTGCCCGGCCTGCGCACCGAGCTGCCGCAGGACCCGGGACGCGGTCTCGCCGACTGTGACCAGCGAGGCGGCGACCTCCCACGGCAGGGCCCGGGGCCTGGCCACCGGCCGCTCCAGCAGGGCGTACTCGGCGTAGCTGCCGCCGATGACGGCACCGAGGACCTCGTCCCCCACGGCCGCATCGGCTCCCTCGCCGACGGCATCGACGACACCGGCCGCGTCCAGACCGGGGACCACGGGGAAGCGTGCCGGGGCGGCCTTCGCCATCAGACCGGACCGGATCTTGAGGTCGAGGGGGTTCACGGAGGCGGCCCGCACCCGGATCCGGACCTGGCCCGGCGCGGGCTCCGGCGGGGTGACCTCCGACGGCCGCAGCACTTCGGGCGCGCCGTACTCGGAGAAGGTGATTGCTTTGGACATCGAAACTCCCAGGAAGGGGCGAGTGGAGAGGGGCCGCACGCGCTGTGACGCACCGCGCGGCTGCCTCAGTGCGGTCGCCGCTCAGGCGGTGAGGGTGGGGTAGTCGGTGTAGCCGCGGTGGTCGCCGCCGTAGAAGGTGGCCTTGTCGGGGTCGTTGAACGGACCGCCGGAGGCGAGGCGCCGGGGCAGGTCGGGGTTGGCCAGGAACAGCGACCCGTAGGCCACCATGTCCGCGCTCCCGTCCTCGATCAGACCCAGCGCGTCGAGGCCGGTGGCGTCGGGATAGGTGAAGGGGTTGAGGACGAACGTGCCGGGCCAGCTCTTGCGCAGCCGCGGGGTCAGGTCGCGGTTCGGCCCTTCCATCAGGTGCAGGTAGGCGAGGTCCAGGCCGGCGAGCCGGTCCAGCAGGGCGAGGTAGATCTCGTCCGGGGTGTCCTCGGAGATGTCGTTGAACCGGTTCCCGGGCGAGATCCGCAGGCCCACCCGGTCGCCGCCGATCGCCTCGGCCACGGCGGTGACGACCTCGACGGCGAAACGGATCCGGCCCTCGGTGGTGCCGCCCCACTCGTCGGTGCGGAGGTTGGTGTGGGGCGCGAGGAACTGGTGGATCAGGTAGCCGTTGGCGCCGTGCAGCTCCACGCCGTCGAACCCGGCCTCGACCGCGTTGCTGGCGGCGTCGGCGAAGTCGGCGATGGTCTGCCGGATCTCCGCCTCGCTCAGCTCCTTCGGCGTCACGAACTCCTTCGGCCCCTCGTGGGTGTAGACCTGCCCCTCGGCGGTCACCGCCGACGGCCCCACCGGCACCAGCCCGTCGGGCAGCAGGCTCGGGTGCCCGATCCGGCCGGTGTGCATCAGCTGCGCGAAGACCGCACCGCCCTCACGGTGCACGGCGTCGGTCACCGTCCGCCATGCCCGCACCTGCCCGGCCGAGTGCAGGCCGGGGGTGTCGGGGTAGCCCTGGCCGACCGTCGAGGGCTGGATGCCCTCCGTGACGATCAGCCCGGCGGCGGCCCGCTGCGCGTAGTACGTCGCCATCAGCTCGGTCGGCTCGGCGCCGGGACCGTTGGCGCGGCTGCGGGTCATCGGCGCCATCACGAGGCGGTTCGCCAGGCGCTTGCCGCCCAGGGTGATCGGATCGAAAGCGGTGGTCATGGGTCTCTTCCTTCGGGTGAGTAGTGCTCCGTGGCCGGGCGCTCATGAGCCCGCACCAGCAGATGCCTGCCTGAACAAGTAAATCACCTGCTCGAACAGGTAACCGTCCCGAATCCATTCCCGCTGTCCCGTGTGAAGCACGTAACACGTCGCTACCTGCCCGTATATGCCCTGGTGGTGGGGTGGGTGTCGTCAGGTGCCGCCAGTCGCCGCCGGGTGTCGCGTCGGAAGGTAGGCTTATGCTGCCTAAGCAGGAAAGTGAGGTTCCGATGACGCAGTCCACACCGGAAACGGGGAAGGGCCCCGCAGAGGCGGGGCAGGAGGTCACCGTTCCGGTACCGGCCGCGGCCGGCGGCGGGCCGGTCAGTCACGCGATCTTCCGCCTGGCCCGCCTGCACCGCATGTTCGCTGGGCAACTACTGCGCCGGATCGGCCTGCATCCGGGCCAGGAGCTGGTGATGATGCACCTGTGGGAGCTCGGCGCCCAGAGGCAGGCCGACCTGGTGCGGCTGATGGACTCCGACGCCGCCACCATGACCCGCACCGTCCGGCGCCTGGAGCAGGCCGGCTTCGTCCGTCGCCGCCCCTCGCCCACCGACAAGCGCGCCTCACTCATCGAACCCACGGCGGCCAGCCATGCCCTGCGCCGCGAGGTCGAGCAGGTCTGGAACCACCTGGAGGAGCTCTCCACGGCGGGCCTCTCCGCCGACGAGCGAACCGCGGCCCTGCACACCCTCGAACGCCTGGAACAGAACCTCGTCCAGGCTGCCGCCGATCCCGACGGAGCGTGCGGGGGGAATTAGCACCTCGACGGATGCAGTGGCAGCAAAAGGGCTGTGGGTAAAGGGTCCACAGCCGCGGCCGGACGCTCGTCGTCCGCTCCCAGTTCGACAAGGGCGGCCCGATGGGCCCCGGGACGCCGCAGGCGTTCACGGTGGCCGAGGCGGACGGCATCTGAACCGTCGTCCCGACGAGGAACGTCATGATCTGCGGCAGGAAAGGGGTGCGCGCCTCCTGGCCCGCGCTCGCATCCACACCACCGCGCTTCTGCGCGAGTTCATAGCCGCGAGGAGGCTTGTGGGTGCCAACTGCGCCCGCTGGTGGGCGCGTTATGGCACGTGCATGGCGCGCGACCCACGAGTGGACCGGAGAACAGATAAGCCCCAGGTCGCTGACCTGGGGCTTTCATATGGAGCGGGTGACGGGCATCGAACCCGCGCTCTGAGCTTGGGAATCAATGGGGCGTGCACGCGCCATTGCGGGCCTGACCTGCATAAACGAGGACTGTGGCCCGGCGTGCCGCGCCGCGAGGCGCCCCGACGGCTGTGTGGTGTGGTGTGGTTCGGCCAGGCACGGCCGGTGCTCGGCCGCACCGGCGGAGCCTGGGCGGTGGCTGAGGGGGGCGACGCATTTCGGGTCGGATACGGGCGAGCGTCGATGCTGAATATCTCATGCCGCAACTGTAGAAATGGCCACTGGCGCGGTAAGGGTTTTTTACCCTCTCGAAACCGTCTGGATCATGTGCCGCGTATGTCCGCCAGTACCGTGCTACCGTCGATCTCAGTTGCAGTTGTGGTTCCCAAGACTTCAAGCGTGCTCGCCGTCGTACACGGCGGAGCGCTTTCGTATTTCCGGTGTTTATTTCCGGACGGGCAATCAACGCAGCGACACGGAGCCTGCATGGTGCGGGCTCCGGGCACTGCCCCGAAGGAGATATGACATGGCTACTGGCACCGTGAAGTGGTTCAACGCGGAAAAGGGTTTCGGCTTCATCGAGCAGGACGGTGGCGGCGCCGACGTCTTCGCCCACTACTCGAACATCGCCGCCCAGGGCTTCCGCGAGCTGCAGGAGGGCCAGAAGGTGAACTTCGACGTCACGCAGGGCCAGAAGGGCCCGCAGGCCGAGAACATCGTTCCCGCCTGACGCTGACGCGTACACCGTAGCTGGGGCCCGCACCTTGGGTGCGGGCCCCAGCTCGTTGCTTTTCGGTGTTTCCCGTGTGCCCCACAACGGCCGCACACGCGGCGTGCGGGCAGCCAGTTCGACTTCCCGACCGCTATGACACGGCGGGCAATCCGCCCGGATTCATGATTCGGCAACTGTTTCGCTCTTCTTTTGCGACGTTGCCGTTCCCGCTTCGGCGTGCAGGGGCGAAATATTTCCGCCCCGCTTCGTTTCATCTCAATTCATCGGTTCGTTCTTGCGATTCTTTGTGTGCGGCTCATCGCTGCCGGGAATTCCTCGACGTACCGCATCGAGGAAGGTTCTCCATGAACCGCACAGCTCGCACGAATGACCGCTACTCCCGCTCTGCCGGCTCGTCCGGCTCAGGCCGCGGCGGCTACCGCTCCGGTGGGCCGAACCGCTCGGGCACGGGCCGTTCCGGAGGCCCTGGACGGCGTCCCGCGACCCTGCAGGGAGAGTTCGCCCTGCCCGTCACCCACACTCCCGCCCTGCCCCCGGCCGAGACTTTCGCCGCGCTGGACATGCCGCCGGCACTGCTGGCGGCCCTCGGCGCGGAAGGCGTGTCCGCCCCGTTCCCCATTCAGGCCGCCACGCTGCCGAACTCGCTGGCCGGACGCGATGTTCTCGGCCGCGGACGCACCGGATCGGGCAAGACGCTGGCATTCGGTCTGGCCCTGCTGGCCCGCACCGCCGGACAGCGCGCCGAGCCCCGCCAGCCGCTGGCCCTGGCCCTGGTCCCCACCCGGGAGCTGGCCCAGCAGGTCACCGACGCACTCACCCCCTACGCCCGATCGCTGAAGCTGCGGATGGCCACCGTCGTCGGCGGGATGTCGATCGGCCGCCAGTCCAGCGCACTGCGCGGCGGCGTCGAAGTGGTCGTCGCCACGCCCGGACGGCTCAAGGACCTCATCGAGCGCGGCGACTGCCGCCTCAACCAGGTCGCCATCACCGTGCTGGACGAGGCTGACCAGATGGCCGACATGGGCTTCATGCCTCAGGTCACCGCCCTGCTCGACCAGGTCCGGCCCGAGGGGCAGCGCATGCTTTTCTCGGCCACCCTGGACCGCAACGTCGACCTCCTGGTCCGCCGCTACCTCACCGACCCGGTGGTCCACTCCGTCGATCCCTCGGCGGGTGCCGTGACCACGATGGAGCACCACGTGCTGCACGTCCACGGTGCCGACAAGCACGCCACCACCACTGAGATCGCGGCCCGCGAAGGTCGGTCGATCATGTTCCTGGACACCAAGCATGCGGTCGACAACCTCACCAAACACCTGCTGAACAGCGGCGTGCG
Organism: Streptomyces sp. NPDC048650; assembly: GCF_043199095.1. Classification (NCBI taxonomy): domain Bacteria; kingdom Bacillati; phylum Actinomycetota; class Actinomycetes; order Kitasatosporales; family Streptomycetaceae; genus Streptomyces; species Streptomyces sp. NPDC048650. The sequence continues at coordinate 174,041 of NZ_JBICVM010000010.1, forward strand.
CGCCGCGGCACTGCACGGTGGCAAGTCCCAGCCCCAACGCACACGCACCCTGGCCCAGTTCAAGACCGGCCATGTCACCGTCCTGGTGGCCACCAACGTCGCCGCCCGCGGCATCCACGTCGACAACCTCGACCTCGTCGTCAACGTCGACCCGCCGAGCGATCACAAGGACTACCTGCACCGCGGGGGACGCACCGCTCGCGCCGGCGAGTCCGGCAGCGTCGTCACCCTCGTCCTGCCCAACCAGCGCCGCACCATGAATCGCCTGATGGCGGACGCCGGCATCACCCCGCAGTCCACCCAGGTCCGCTCCGGCGAGGCCGAACTGAGCCGCATCACCGGCGCCCAGGCACCCTCCGGTATCCCGGTCACCATCGCCGCACCAGTCGTCGAACGCGCCAAGCGCAGCGGCTCCTCCACGCGCGGCCGCCGCAGCCGCCCCGCCCAGGCCCGCCGTGCCGCCGGGGCAGCCCGAACCGCGACACCGGCTGCACGGCAGACCACCTCGGCCCGGGCCGCCTAGACGTTTCTTTCGGATCACCTCGCTGACCAGATGAAGATGGCAGCGAGGTGAAGTCCGGCGAGGTGGATGGTGGCGGTTTTGTCGTAGCGAGTGGCCAGGCAGTGCCATTGCCCGTTGATACCTCTCCGCCCGGGCCGGTGATCCGTTTCCGGCTTCTCTTCGACCTTGTAGAGGCACTATGCGCGTTGTCATCGCCCGCTTCCCCTTCGACCTGCTCAAGACCGAGGTGCAGGATGCGATGAAGGGCATCAGACCCGAACCCGTCATGGGTGAGTCAGTGCTCATCGGCCGCCGCCATTACCCCGTCAAACAGGTCGGGGAGATCATCACCGGGCAGGACCGTCGTGACTTCTCCACCGGCGAAGTGACCCGAGCTCTGAGCCGTCTCGGCTTCGTGTGCCGCCCGGCTGCCGCGCTCGTGCCGCTGACCGGTCTCACCCCACTGGAGACGGCGTCGGCCTTGCTGGGGCACCCGGCCCGGGCCTGACCGTGGCTGTCTGGTTGTCAGCGAGGCCCGACAGTCCGAAGGAGGACGGAAGCTGTGTCCCGCGACGCCGCCGAATCCGCAAGTGTGCCCCTCGCCCCGGTGAGGGGGGAACGTGCTCCAGCCGGCCAACCCCGCGGAGCACACCGTGACAGTGTCGGGGAGGGCTCTCACCCGGCTGCCGCTCCGGCGGAGGGGGCGGCCGGCCTGGTGGCGCCGATCAAGCCGAGGTTGCGTGGCTGGCTCCATGCCGGCATGGTTCCCGCCGCGCTGATCGCAGGCGTTGCGCTCATCTGCCTGGCTCGCACCCCGCAGGCGGCCTTGGCCTGCGCTGTGTACTCGGTTACGGCTTTGCTGCTGTTCGGGACGAGCGCCATCTACCACCGCGGCACCTGGGGGTCGCTCGGTGAGGCCGTTCTGCGTCGTCTCGACCACGCCAATATTTTCCTCATCATCGCCGGCACCTGCACCCCCCTGGCCGTGCTCTTCCTCCCTTCGGACCAGCGGCCCGTCCTGCTGTGGGTCGTGTGGACGGGGGCGCTGGTCGGCATCGCCTTCCGCGTCCTGTGGGTCGCAGCTCCCCGCTGGCTGTACACCCCCTGCTACCTGGCCCTGGGCTGGGCACCGGTGCGCTACCTGCCCGACTTCCTGCACACCGGCGGAGCGGCCGTACTCACCCTGATCGTGACCGGCGGTCTCCTCTACAGCGTGGGCGCGGTGGTCTACGCCCTCCAGCGCCCCGATCCCTCACCTCGCTGGTTCGGCTTCCACGAGGTCTTCCACGCCCTGACGGTGGCAGGCTTCACCGCGCACTACATCGCCCTCGCCCTCGCCGTCTGCTGACCACGGCGGTGTCCTGGCGCGTGGGCTCGTCCGTCCCACGTCCCGATGGCCCGCCCGGCTCCCGGTGAATCAGAGTCGCGGACCTTCGGAGGCCGCCGCGAGAGGGGACACCTCGACCGCGGTGCTCAGCCCCGTTGGCGCCAGGCCGACGGCGAAGAGCTCCGGCGACGATATCGACGGAGCTCGTCCGCGTGGCTGTTGTGGGACGGGCTGTGACGCCGGCGTGTCCGACGCCGAGTGGCCGACTGAACGTCCCCGGGGCGCTGCGGCCGTGCGCGGGCGCGGAAGCGGAGTCTCAGACGTCGGCCTTGGGCCGGGGCCCGGAGGGTGAAGTGCGCAGTTCTTCGTTGATGCGCTGAGCCTCGTCGAGCTGGTCTTGGAGGATGACGATGCGGCAGGCGGCGTCGACGGGGGTTCCCTGGTCGACGAGTTCGCGGGCGCGTGCGGCGATACGCAGCTGGTAGCGGGAGTAGCGGCGGTGGCCGCCCTCGGAACGCAACGGCGTGATCAGCTTGGCCTCACCGAGGGCCCGCAGGAAGGCGGGGGTGGTGCCGAGCATCTCGGCGGCTCGACCCATGGTGTAGGCGGGGTAGTCCTCGTCGTTGAGACGGTCGTGAGAGATTTCTGCGGTCATTTGCACCTCTGATGGGGGAATGCGTCGTGGGGCCCTGGTGCCGAACACGCACCAGGGCCCCGAGGGATCGAACACCATCTGCCGACTTACTGCGGTGCCGGCTTTCTGTTTCCGCACCGTCGCCCGGGAGAGGGCGGGAAGTGCGGGGATCGCGGATGCGTGACCGGGGACCACCTTCCAATCCGGGGCCTGCGGTACCCGAGCGGCTCACTTCCTCGCCCGGGCGATCCTGATGGCGTCTGCCTCCTTCTCTTCCTTCTGTCAGCCTGCTTGCTACTGCGGATCCTGCGATTCCGCTCGCGACCCCGGGGGCCGCCCGACCCGGCAGCCAGTCGCGGGGCCCACATGCGTACCTCTCGGCCCCGCGACTCCACTGCCGTGCCTCTTCTGACACTGCACGCGCGGCAGTTCGACCTCTGCCGCGCCCTTCGATCTCTTGGCTACGAGGAAAAGCCTAAACCCCGAGGGCGCACATGTCTACCGCCGCCATGACAGATTTTCTGTGAAGGTGAGGGTCGGGCTTCTGTCATCCACACCTGATGGAAACTGCACCAGGAAGCGCGCTGTCCGGGGTGTGGGAACCGAAGGGGCGGGCACATTGCCTGCCACGGCAAAAAGGCGCAACAGATCACAGGTGGGGTGTACGCGCATGAACGGTATGAAGATCACCAGCGCCCCTCATCCCGTACCGACCGTGGTGCGGGGCGAAAGCCCGGACAGCATCCACCGGGCCCGCGAGGCGACCCGCGCATTCACTGGCAACCTCACTCCAGCACCGGGCCCCGAGCGCGCGGACACCTTCCTCCTGGTGGTTTCCGAACTTGCCACCAACGCACTGCGCCACGGCGGTGGCCGGTACACCCTCGAGCTCTTTGCCGGCCCGGACACGCTGACCGCCGCGGTCAGCGACCTCAGCTCAGCGGCCCCCCGCGAACGCACACCTGATCTCAACGGCGGCAGCGGTGGCTTCGGCTGGCACATGATCCGCCACCTCACCAGCCACCTGACCCTCACCCCCGCCCCCGGAACCGGCAAAACCATCCATGCCCAACTCCCCGGCAGCGGGGCCTCGCTGGCGTCTGATGGTCTTCCTGGCTGCGTACGGTCCCATGTGGCCGGAGGGGCAGGCCGCGTTGCGCCTCGTGCGGGCCGCCCGCAACAAGCCCGCTCAGAAGTCTTCTGGTGCGGATCTGGTGCGGGACGCCTGAACCGGTCCAGACAACGAACAAGGCCCAGGTCGCCGACCTGGGCCTCAACTATGGAGCGGGTGACGGGAATCGAACCCGCGCTCTGAGCTTGGGAAGCTCATGTTCTACCATTAAACTACACCCGCGTGAGCCGCTCCGGAATGCAGAGCGAAGCATCGTCGCACACTCTACCCCATCGCAGCCCGTCGGCGCGTTTGGCGTTTCCGGGGTGCGGGGTGAGGGTGGAACGGCCCGCCGAGGGGGTGGCCGGAGGGGGTCCGGCCGGTCGTGTCGGGGGTGTCCGGCGGGGTGGGATGCGGCTGCGGGGTCCGGGAGTTGGGGCGTACGGTTGAGGGGCGGAGTGCCGCATGTGATCGCGCCCAGTTCATCCCCTAATGTGGCTTTTGTTGTCCACGCAGTTGGGAGAGGGACTTGATGGAGCCGACCGTCGTACGTTGTGCCGAGGGCCACGTGTTCAGCACCGCTTCGTTCCCCATGCAGACGACCGACCGGCTTGGTCCCGGACGGTTGCTGCGCTGCCCGCGCTGCGCTCGGCTGCGGCAGTCGGTGCCCGTGGAGTACGCGAAGAGGTAGCGGACCGGGCCGGCGCAGCGGAGGCAGGAACGGGAGATGAGCAGTGAGGGCCCGACCCCTGGGGGGTCGGGCCCTCGTCGTGCGGTGGGGGTGGTGCGGGCGCGTATCCTCGTCTGCGTGCTTCTCTCAGACAAGGACATCCGGGCCGAGATCGACGCTGGTCGGGTGCGTATCGACCCCTATGAAGAGTCGATGGTGCAGCCGTCCAGTATCGACGTGCGCCTTGATCGTTATTTCCGGGTGTTCGAGAACCACCGGTACCCGCACATCGACCCCGCCGTCGAGCAGACCGACCTGACCCGGGAGGTCGTTCCGGAGGGGGACGAGGCGTTCATCCTGCACCCGGGTGAGTTCGTGCTCGCCTCGACGTACGAGGTCATCAGCCTGCCGGACGATCTCGCGTCGCGGCTGGAGGGCAAGTCCAGCCTCGGGCGGCTGGGACTGCTGACCCATTCGACCGCCGGTTTCATCGACCCGGGGTTCAGTGGTCATGTGACCCTCGAGCTGAGCAATGTCGCCACGCTGCCGATCAAGCTGTGGCCGGGCATGAAGATCGGTCAGCTGTGCATGTTCCGGCTGACCTCGCCGACCGAGCACCCGTACGGCAGCGAGCGGTACGGCTCCCGCTACCAGGGGCAGCGCGGGCCGACGGCGTCGCGGTCGTTCATGAACTTTCACCGTACGCAGGTCTGACCGGCGTACGACGAGCGAAGGTCCGACGAGGGTTTGAGAGAGATACGTGAGTGAAGTGCGGGAGAACCTGACGTACGAGCGGTTCGGCGGGGCCATCAGGGAGCTGGCGCAGACGATCGCGGACGACGGGTACGAGCCCGATGTCGTGCTCTCCATCGCGCGCGGCGGGGTCTTCGTCGCGGGCGGCCTCGCGTACGCGCTGGACTGCAAGAACATCCACCTGGTGAATGTGGAGTTCTACACCGGGGTGGGGACCACCCTGGAGATGCCGGTGATGCTCGCGCCGGTCCCGAACGCGATCGACTTCTCGGACAAGAAGGTGCTGATCGCCGACGACGTCGCGGACACCGGGAAGACGCTCAAGCTGGTGCACGACTTCTGCCAGGGGACGGTGGCGGAGGTCCGCAGCGCGGTGATCTATGAGAAGGCGCATTCGCTGGTGAAGTGCGAGTACGTGTGGAAGCGCACGGATGAGTGGATCAACTTCCCGTGGAGTGTCCTGCCTCCGGTGGTGCGGCGCGAGAATCAGGTGCTCGACGCCTGAGGGGACGTCTGGGGCGACGCCTGAGGGGATGGCTGAGGGGATGTCTGAGGTGACGCCTTGGGCGACCGCGCCTCGCCGCGTGACCATGGCGTGCCCGCTGCGTCGTCGGGTCGGGGTGTGGGGCGAGTCCGTGGCGTACGTGGAGGCTCAGAACAGCCAGGCCAGGTAGGCGGAGACGGCTGTTCCGGCGAGGGACGTGAGCGCCAGGCGCTTGGTGAGCCAGGCGAGCCGGGTGCCGCGTACCGCTGCGGCGAGGTCCTGACCCGCGCCCCTTCGCGGCAGGACGCCGCTCGCCGTCACGGGGAGCGCCGCCGAGCCGATCAGCAGGCCCAGGAAGGCGAAGGCGATGTGGCCCCAGGCCGAGCCCATGCCGGCGACGACGTAGCCGCTGCCGCCCTTGCGGACCTGGAGCGTGTCGCCGGGGCCGGCCTCCCGGGTGTCCACTCGGGCGCGCGGCTCACTCGCCGGGCCGGCACCGCCGTCGGCCTCGGCCGGGTGGAAGGTGCCGTAGCAGTGGCGCAGGCCCCCGCGGCCGCCACTGCCGCTGTGGCAGTCGCTGACGATCAGCTTGCCGGCGGTGCCCAGGAGTCCGCCGGCGACGGCGGCCTGGGAGGTGGATATGCCGCAGACGGCGAGGGCCGCCAGCAGGCCGATGACGCCGGCGGCGCGGCCTCCGATGGTGGGCCGCAGGTCACTCGTGGTGGGCATGGACAGACCCTATGGCAGAGCCACCCGCCTCGGGCCGTGACTGCCCCTGACGCCCGGGGGTCGCCTGGGGCACAGCCGGACGACTGCCCCGACTACCCCCTCTCGTAAGGGAGTTGGCCGCTCGCGCGGCCGCCGCTGTGGTGCTTGCGCGGCTTTCGGCCAATCCCGTTCCGGGTGTTCCGCCGGTGACTACCTCCGAGTAGAAACCGGCGGTAACAGCAGACCGGAGGGGAGCCCCAATGGTGCGTGCGGGATGGACGAGAGCGTCGAGAAGGGCGAGACGGCCGCGCCGGCGAGCCGGCTGGGCGGCCGTCGGTGCGGTGGCCCTGTTGGTGAGCGGCGCCGGCGCGGCCGGCGCGGCCACCGCCGGTGAGGGGGGCCGCCCGGCGGCCGTGGCCGGCAAGCCGTTGCCGCCCGAGTTGGAGAAGATTCGGGCCGCGGAGGCCACCAAGCTGTACGGGGACCCGGCGGAGCGGCCGCTCGGGCAGCGCAAGACCTCGTTGATCTCGCTGGGGGACAGCGAGATCTCGGGGGAGGGCGTCGGGACGTACGAGCCGGGCACCGACGGGCCCGACAACTGGTGTCACCGGTCACCGGACGCGGCGATCCACCGGACCGGCATCGCGGCGGATGTGACCTACAACGTCGCCTGCTCGGGGGCGTACAGCCAGAACATCCGGATCGGCGGCAGCAAGCAGTACGCGGACGAGCTGGTGCAGAGCGACAGCCTCGCGGTCAAGGCCCGCAACACGCGGCTGAAGATGGTGCTCCTGGTCGCCGGGGCCAACGACGACCTGCAGTTCGGGCCGGTGATGACGGACTGCGTCGAGCGGTGGTTCCTGCTCCAGGGAACGTGCGAGCCGAAGTACCGGCCGGGGTGGCAGGCGCGGGTCGACGGGCTGGTGCCGAAGGTCGAGCAGACGGTGAACGATCTGCGGACCGTCATGCGGGACGCGGGCTACGCGGACGACGACTACAAGCTCGTGATGATGTCCTACCCGAGCCCGATCGGACCGGACGTGGAGGACAACCCGCAGTACCCCGGGAAGCTGCCGGGCGGCTGCACCGGATACACGTCCGACGCCGGGTGGGGGCGCAACGCCGCAGTACCCGGCTTCGAGGGGGGTATCAGGAAGGCCGCGCACGACACCGGGGCGACCTATCTCGACGCCTCCCGGCTCTTCCACGGCCACGAGGTGTGCATGGAGGACACCTGGGCCCGCGGGCTGTACGTCGACCTCACCAACCCCTTCCCGCCGGACGCGAATTCGGTGCGGCAGTCCTTCCACCCGAACGTGCGCGGGCACGCCGCCTTCGCCTCGTGCCTGACGCAGCTGTACGCGGCCCCGGGGCTGCGGGAGGCGTCCTGTGCGGATCCGGCGAGCACCGGGCGGCCGATGCTGTACGCCGGGGCCTGGGACGACGCGTACCGGCCGCTGAAGAACGCCGCCACGGGCAGCTGCGTGGACGCCACCGGGGGGTCCAGTCGTAACGGGACGGCCGTCGCCGGCTGGGACTGCAACGGGCAGCGCAACCAGAGCTGGTGGTACGACCCGACGGCCGGCCGGCGGTCGGTGCACGTGGGACTGACGCAGGACCGCTGCCTGGACGTGCCCGGCGGGCGGTACGAACCGGGGGCCGGTCTGGTCCTGTGGAACTGCTCGGGCGCGGCCCACCAGCAGTTCGTACGGGACGACGCCGGGGCCGTCCGGCCGGCCGGGGCGCCGTCGCTGTGCCTGACGCTGGGCGGCGCCAAGGAGCCGTTGCGGCTGCAGGGATGTGATGGGTCGGCGGCGCAGCGGTTCGCCTAGGGGGTGTCCGCCCTTCCGCCCCGGTCACGTCGCCGAAGGGCCTGTCACGGATGTCCGTAGCAGGCCCTTCGGTGGAGGTACGGCCGGAAGAGGGGCGGGCGAACCGCCGTTACAGCGTGCCGAGTTTGACCAGCGCCAGCAGCGCGACCAGCTGGATGGCGGAGGCGCCGAGCGCCTTGGGCCAGGGGAGGTCGTGCGACTTGCCGACCATGGAGGTGAGGAGGTAGCCGGTCCCCAGCCAGGTGAGCCAGCCCAGGACCTGGACGAGGGGACTGTCGCCGCCGAGGAACATGGCGAAGAGCAGTCGGGGGGCGTCCGAGATCGTCATGATCAGCATGGTCAGGCCGATGGTCGGCGCCCAGGCGCCGTCGCCGCCGAGCTGCCGCGCCATGGTGTGCGTCACCGTGCCCAGGATCAGGCTGCCGATGACGAACATCACGGCGGTGAACCCCACCCAGGGGAGGTTGTTGGCGAGCGTGGTGTTGAGCACGTCCTCGCGGGCCTTGTCGAAGCCGAAGACCGCGAGCAGGCCGTAGAGGAAGGTGACGGTCAGTGCCGGTGCCCAGACCGTGTGGTCGCGCATCTGCCAGAACGTGGGCGTGGGGCGCAGCACGATGCCGGGCAGCAGCTGCTTCCAGTGCAGCCGGGGGCCGGCCGGCGGCGCCGTGGTCTGGCCGGCGCGGTAGGTGCCGCCGTCGTCGTAACGGTCGTCGGGGCTCCGACCCGCGCCGTGGTCGTACTGGCCCGAGGGGGCGCCGTACGCGTCCGGAGCCTCGCCGATGCTGAACTGGCGGGTGTGACCGGCGCTGTTGTCGTTGGAGTACGGCGCCTGCTGCGGCTGTTGGGGCGCGTAGCCGCCGTCGCCGAAGTACTCGGGCTCGTCGTGCCCGCCCTGCGGCGTGCCGCCATAGCCCTGCGGGGGCTGCGGCGGCTGCCACTGCCCCTGCGGGGGCCGCTGTCCGTACGGTCCTTGCTGTCCGTACGGGGTCTGCTGCCCCTGGTGAGCCTGCTGTCCGTCCTGTGCGGTGCGGGGATCTTGTCCGCGCCCCATCCTGAATCCAGCCACATCTTCGAAAGTACCTGGTCCGTACGGATTCGGTGGCCATGCCCGGAGAGCGGGCGGGGGTTTGCTGCTGAGCTGTGACATCCCCTAGGGGGTCTCGTCACACTCCCTGGGGGGAACCCGGAGGGAAGGGCGGGTCCGGTGTCCACCTGAGGGTCAGCTCCGGCAGGTTCTCCATGTTGCCGCTGCCGTCGCCGGTGGCGACGACCGTGAAGCCGTGATGGGCGTAGAAGGCGCGGGCTTCGGTGTTGAGCCGGAAGACGTGCAGGGTCAGGCCGCCGGGACTGAGCCGCCGGGCCTCGGCGAGGAGCCGGGTGCCGATGCCGGCACGGCGGACGTCCGGGCGCAGGTACAGGTGGTCGAGGAGGTCGCGGTCCACGGCGGCGTAGCCGAGGATCTCCGGGCCGCGGGCCGCCACCACGGTCGCGCACTGCGGCAGCACGACCTCCCGGATCCAGTGGGTGACCTCGGCATGGGTGCGCCGCTGGGGCGGGAGGTAGGGCATGGTGGCGCTCCGCGACGCCTGGTGCACGGCGGCGATGGCGGGGGCGTCGGCGCGCACGGCGGTGCGGATCCGCATGGGCGCGGTGCGCCGGGCCTCGTCGGGGTCGTCTGCCATGCGGTCATGATCGGGGCGGGGCGTGCCGGCGGCAACCGGATTCCGTGCGCGGGCGCCGGGCCTCCCGGGGCGGGCCGGGTCGGGGCCATCATCCGTGTGTGCGGAGGGAGTTGGCGCACGAGTTGGCGCACCGGTGGGCCGTCCGAACCCCCGGGGAGCGGGCCCCGGGGGCCGGGGTGCGGCCCGGTCAGGCGCCGTCCGTACCGGTGCGGCACGACGGGTGTCCCCAGCCGTCGGGGTTCTTGGCGATGGGCTCGCCCGCCGCGTAGGAGCGGCCGCAGCGGCAGCGGCCCGGGAACTTGGCGTCGAGGGTGCGTGTCGAGCTCCCCGAGGCGCGCCGCCGCGCGGGGGACGCGGTGGCCTTCCCGGCCGAGCCGTTGGTGCGGCGGCGGGTGCTGCCGGGCCGCGGTGTGTCGGACGAGGGGGGCGGCTCCGGGGAGCCCAGTCCGCTGCCGGCGGGCTCCTGGCGGACGGCGGCCTGGCTCGCGGCGCGGTCGGCGAAGTCGTTGAGCGGGTCGCCGTCCACCTGGTGCGCGGGCACGTACGTGAACTCCACGGGGCGCCCGGTGAGCAGTGCGTCGATGCGCATCACGAGTTCCTGGTTGGCGACCGGCTTGCCCGCCGAGGTCTTCCACCCCTTGCGCTTCCAGCCGGGCAGCCAGGTGGTGACGGCCTTCATCGCGTACTGGGAGTCCATCCGGATCTCCGTCGGTGCGGCCGGATCGGTGGACGCCAGCAGGCGCTCCAGCGCGGTGAGTTCCGCGACGTTGTTGGTGGCGGTGCCGAGCGGGCCGGCCTCCCAGCGGGTGACGGTTCCCGCGTCGTCGCCGATGACCCATGCCCAGCCCGCGGGCCCTGGGTTTCCCTTCGAGGCGCCGTCGCAAGCGGCGATCACGCGTTCAGCCATGCGGGCGATGATGCCAGGCCCCCGGGCGCCGGGCGAAGCCGCGCCCGCCGCTCTCGCCGCCGCTCTCGCCGCCGCTCTCGCCGCCGTCCGCGTGGCTGCCCGTGGCCCGGCGTGCGCATCCGCCGGGGGCGCTCCTGGCCGGGAACGGGAGCCCCCGGGCTCGCAGGGGCTCCCGGCCCTCATGCCGACGGCCGGCCCCGCGCCTGGCGGGACCGGCCGTAACGGTGGGCGAGCGGCGCTACTTCACCGGCTCGGGCTCCGGGGCGTCCTCGGACTCCGCGGCGTCCGACGGGTCGGCCGGGGTCCTGACGGAGTCCAGCAGCAGCTGGGCCACGTCGACGACCTGGATGGATTCCTTCGCCTTGCCGTCGTTCTTCTTGCCGTTGACGGAGTCGGTGAGCATGACGAGGCAGAAGGGGCAGGCCGTCGAGACGATGTCGGGGTTCAGCGACAGTGCCTCGTCGACGCGCTCGTTGTTGATGCGCTTGCCGATCCGCTCTTCCATCCACATGCGGGCACCGCCGGCGCCACAGCAGAAGCCGCGCTCCTTGTGGCGGTGCATCTCCTCGTTCCGCAGGCCCGGCACCTTGGCGATGATCTCGCGCGGCGGGGTGTAGACCTTGTTGTGGCGGCCCAGGTAGCAGGGGTCGTGGTAGGTGATCAGACCCTCGACCGGGGTGACGGGGGTGAGCTTGCCCTCGTCCACCAGGTGCTGGAGCAGCTGGGTGTGGTGGATGACCTCGTACTCGCCGCCCAGCTGGGGGTACTCGTTCGCGATGGTGTTGAAGCAGTGCGGGCAGGTCGCGACGATCTTCTTCGACGACTTCGGCTTCTTGGTCGACTCGTCCTCGTCATCCTCACCGAACGCCGCGTTCAGCGTGGCGACGTTCTCCGCGCCGAGCTGCTGGAAGAGGAATTCGTTGCCCAGGCGGCGCGGCGAGTCACCGGTGCACTTCTCGTCGCCGCCCATGATCGCGAACTTCACGCCCGCGATGTGCAGCAGCTCGGCGAAGGCCTTGGTGGTCTTCTTGGCGCGGTCCTCCAGGGCACCGGCGCAGCCCACCCAGTAGAGGTACTCGACCTCGGTGAGGTCCTCGATGTCCTGGCCGACGACCGGGACCTCGAAGTCGACCTCCTTGGTCCAGGCGAGGCGCTGCTTCTTGGCCAGGCCCCAGGGGTTGCCCTTCTTCTCCAGGTTCTTGAGCATCGTGCCCGCCTCGGACGGGAACGAGGACTCGATCATCACCTGGTAGCGGCGCATGTCGACGATGTGGTCGATGTGCTCGATGTCGACCGGGCACTGCTCGACGCAGGCGCCGCAGGTGGTGCAGGACCACAGGACGTCCGGGTCGATGACACCGTTCTCCTCGAGGGTGCCGACCAGGGGGCGCTCGGCCTCGGCCAGCGCGGCCGCGGGCACGTCGGCGAGCTGCTCGGCGGTGGCCTTCTCGTTGCCCTCGTCGTCCTTGCCGCCGCCGGCGAGGAGGTACGGCGCCTTGGCGTGCGCGTGGTCGCGCAGCGCCATGATCAGCAGCTTGGGCGACAGCGGCTTGCCGGTGTTCCAGGCCGGGCACTGCGACTGGCAGCGGCCGCACTCGGTGCAGGTGGAGAAGTCGAGGATGCCCTTCCAGGAGAAGTGCTCGATCTGCGAGACGCCGAACTGGTCGTCCTCGCCCGGGTCCTCGAAGTCGATCGGCGTGCCTTCGCTGGTCATCGGCTGCAGCGCGCCCAGCGCGACGTCGCCGTCCGCCTCGCGCTTGAACCAGATGTTGGGGAAGGCCAGGAAGCGGTGCCAGGCGACACCCATGTCGGTCTTGAGCGCGACCGTGATCATCCAGATGAAGGACGTCGCGATCTTGATCAGCGCGAAGACGTACGTCAGGTTCTGCAGGGTGGCGACGCTCATCCCCTTGAACCACGCGACCAGCGGGTACGAGGCGAAGAACGAGGCTTCGTAGCCCGCCACGTGGTGCTGGGCGCCCTCCAGGGCGTGCAGCGTCACGATGCAGATGCCGACGATGAGGATGACGGCCTCGACGAAGTAGGCCTGGCCGAAGTTGGAGCCCGCGAAGCGGGACTTGCGGCCCGCCTTCCCCGGCTTGCTCAGCTGCCGGATGACGATCAGGGTCAGGATGCCGAGCGCGGTCATCAGGCCGAGGAACTCGACGAAGACGTTGTACGGCGCCCACTCGCCGATGATCGGCAGGATCCAGTCGGCCTTGAAGAGCTGGCCGATGGCGTTGACGATCGTCAGCAGCAGGGAGAAGAAGCCCACCGCCACGAACCAGTGCGCCACGCCGACGATGCCCCAGCGGTTCATCCGGGTGTGGCCGAGGAACTCCTTGACCACCGTGACCGTGCGTTGCGCGGGCTCGTCGGTCCTGGTGCCGGCGGGTACGGGCTGGCCGAGCCGTACGAAGCGGTAGATCTGCAGGAGGGCGCGGCCGAACAGCGCCACGCCGACCACGATCAGGACCAGCGACACGATGATCGCGGCGAGTTGCATTGGGGGCTCCTCGAACCTGCGAGAGCGGAAAACTGAGCAATCCGAGCGGGACTACTAAGCGGTAACTTTTTTGGTCTGCGGCTGAGGTTACCCATTCTCCCCGGCGCCATGAAGCCGCCTGACCGGTGATCTGCGTCGCGAAGGCAACCCTGTGTGCGCCCCGCTCCTTCGGGGAGGAGTCCCGGTGACGATAAGAGCGACATAAAACTTGAGCGCCCAAGGCTCAGCTCTGTTGACAGGATTTCTTCCGTGCTGCACTCTTGAGCCTGTTCCACTCAAGTCAGCTGGAGGAATTGAAATGGCACGTGCGGTCGGCATCGACCTGGGCACGACGAACTCCGTCGTCAGTGTTCTCGAAGGCGGTGAGCCCACCGTCATCACCAACGCCGAGGGCGCCAGGACCACGCCGTCCGTCGTCGCCTTCGCCAAGAACGGCGAGGTGCTGGTCGGCGAGGTGGCGAAGCGCCAGGCGGTCACCAACGTCGACAGGACCATCCGGTCGGTCAAGCGCCACATGGGCACCGACTGGAAGATCGACATCGACGGCAAGGGCTTCAACCCGCAGCAGATGAGCGCCTTCATCCTGCAGAAGCTCAAGCGTGACGCCGAGTCGTACCTGGGCGAGAAGGTTGTGGACGCGGTCATCACCGTCCCCGCCTACTTCAACGACTCCGAGCGCCAGGCCACCAAGGAGGCCGGCGAGATCGCGGGCCTCAACGTCCTGCGGATCGTCAACGAGCCGACCGCCGCGGCGCTGGCCTACGGCCTCGAGAAGGAAGACCAGACCATTCTGGTCTTCGACCTCGGTGGCGGCACCTTCGACGTCTCGCTGCTGGAGATCGGCGACGGCGTCGTCGAGGTGAAGGCCACCAACGGTGACAACCACCTCGGTGGTGACGACTGGGACCAGCGCGTCGTCGACTACCTGGTCAAGCAGTTCCAGAACGGCCACGGCGTCGACCTGGCCAAGGACAAGATGGCCCTCCAGCGCCTCCGCGAGGCCGCCGAGAAGGCCAAGATCGAGCTGTCCTCGTCCACCGAGACCACGATCAACCTGCCCTACATCACGGCGTCCGCCGAGGGCCCGCTGCACCTGGACGAGAAGCTCACCCGGGCCCAGTTCCAGCAGCTGACCGCGGACCTCCTGGAGCGCTGCAAGACCCCGTTCCACAACGTCATCAAGGACGCGGGTATCAACCTGTCCGAGATCGACCACGTGGTCCTGGTCGGCGGCTCGACCCGTATGCCGGCCGTCGCCGAGCTCGTGAAGGAGCTGACCGGCGGCAAGGACGCCAACAAGGGCGTCAACCCGGACGAGGTCGTCGCCCGCGGCGCCACCCTCCAGGCCGGTGTCCTCAAGGGTGACGTCAAGGACGTCCTCCTGCTGGACGTCACCCCGCTGTCCCTCGGTATCGAGACCAAGGGCGGCATCATGACCAAGCTCATCGAGCGCAACACCACGATCCCGACCAAGCGGTCCGAGATCTTCACGACGGCCGAGGACAACCAGCCGTCGGTGCAGATCCAGGTCTACCAGGGCGAGCGCGAGATCGCGGCGTACAACAAGAAGCTCGGGATGTTCGAGCTGACCGGCCTGCCGCCGGCCCCGCGCGGGGTCCCGCAGATCGAGGTCTCCTTCGACATCGACGCCAACGGCATCATGCACGTGACCGCGAAGGACCTGGGCACGGGCAAGGAGCAGAAGATGACCGTCACCGGCGGCTCCTCGCTGCCGAAGGACGAGGTCGACCGGATGCGTCAGGAGGCCGAGCAGTACGCGGACGAGGACACCAAGCGCCGCGAGGCCGCCGAGACCCGCAACCAGGCCGAGCAGCTCGTCTACCAGACCGAGAAGTTTCTCAAGGACAACGAGGACAAGGTCCCCGGTGAGGTCAAGACCGAGGTCGAGGAAGCCGTCAATGAGCTGAAGGAGGAGCTCAAGGGCGAGGACACGGCCGAGATCCGCACCGCCACCGAGAAGGTCGCGGCCGTCTCGCAGAAGCTGGGCCAGGCCCTGTATGCCGATGCCCAGGCCGCCGGTGGCGCCGAGGGCGCCGAGGGTGCCGCTGGTGCCGCCGGTGAGCAGGCCAAGGCCGAGGACGACGTCGTGGACGCCGAGATCGTCGACGACGAGAAGCCCAAGAAGGACGGTGCCGCGTGACGGAGGAGACCCCGGGCTTCGACGAGAAGCCTGACGTCCCCTCCGACGCCGCTCCCGAAGATGCGGCGCAGGAAGCCGAGTCCGCCGAGAAGGCGGGCTCGGCCCCGGCCGGGGACGCCAGTGACAGCACCCGAGACGCCCAGGACACGGCGCTGACGGCGCAGCTGGACCAGGTACGGACGGCGCTCAACGAGCGCACCTCGGACCTCCAGCGGCTCCAGGCGGAGTACCAGAACTACCGCCGTCGGGTGGAACGGGACCGGGTCACGGTCAAGGAGATCGCCGCGGCGAACGTCCTGTCCGAGCTCCTTCCCACCCTCGACGACGTCGGTCGTGCGCGAGAGCACGGCGAACTGGTCGGCGGCTTCAAGTCGGTGGCCGAATCGCTGGAGACCGTGGTCGCCAAGCTGGGTCTGCAGCAGTTCGGCAAGGAGGGCGAGCCCTTCGACCCGACGATCCACGAGGCGCTGATGCACTCGTACGCGCCGGATGTCACGGAAACCACGTGCGTGGCGATCCTGCAGCCCGGGTATCGCATCGGTGAACGAACGATCCGCCCCGCGCGGGTCGCCGTCGCCGAACCGCAGCCGGGCGCGCAGACCGTCAAGTCCGCCTCGGAAGAGGACGCCAAGGCTTCGGACGAGGAAAACGGTGGCCCGGACGAGGGCTGACGTGAGGGCGTACAAGGAAACCGCGCGGAAGGAGGGACGTCGGGGATGAGCACCAAGGACTTCGTCGAGAAGGACTACTACAAGGTCCTCGGCGTCCCGAAGGACGCCACCGAAGCGGAGATCAAGAAGGCGTACCGGAAGCTCGCCCGCGAGTTCCACCCGGACGCCAACAAGGGCGACGACAAGGCCGAGGAGCGCTTCAAGGAGATCTCCGAGGCGAACGACGTCCTGGGCGACCCCAAGCGGCGCAAGGAGTACGACGAGGCACGGACGCTGTTCGGCAACGGCGGCTTCCGGCCCGGCCCCGGTGCGGGCGGCGGCAACTTCAACTTCGACCTGGGCGACCTCTTCGGGGGCACCGCCCAGGGCGGCCAGGGCGGCGGCTTCGGCGGCGGCCTCGGGGACGTCTTCGGCGGCCTGTTCAACCGCGGCGGCGCGGGTACCCGTACCCAGCCGAGGCGGGGCCAGGACGTCGAGTCCGAAGTCACGCTGAGCTTCACCGAAGCGGTCGACGGCGCCACGGTCCCGCTGCGGATGTCCAGCCAGGCGCCGTGCAAGTCGTGCTCGGGCACCGGCGACAAGAACGGCACGCCGCGGGTCTGCCCGACCTGCGTCGGCACCGGTCAGGTCAGCCGGGGCGCGGGCGGCGGGTTCTCGCTCACCGATCCGTGTGCGGACTGCAAGGGCCGGGGCCTGATCGCCCAGGACCCGTGCGACGTCTGCAAGGGCAGCGGTCGCGCGACGAGCGCCCGCACCATGCAGGTGCGCATCCCGGCGGGCGTCTCCGACGGGCAGCGCATCCGGCTGCGCGGCAAGGGCGGCCCCGGTGAACAGGGCGGCCCGGCGGGCGACCTGTACGTCGTGGTGCATGTCGACGCCCACCCGGCGTTCGGCCGCCGGGGCGACAACCTCACCGTCACCGTGCCGGTCACCTTCCCGGAGGCCGCGCTGGGTGGCGAGATCAAGGTCCCGACGCTGGGCGGCCCGCCGGTCACGCTGAAACTGCCGGCCGGCACTCCCAACGGCCGTACCATGCGGGCCCGCGGCAAGGGCGCCACCCGTAAGGACGGCACCCGGGGTGATCTGCTGGTCACCATCGAGGTGCAGGTGCCCGACGACCTGAGCGACAAGGCGAAGGAATCGCTGGAGAACTATCGCGAGGCGACCGCGGGATCCGACCCGCGGGCGGAGCTGTTCAAGGCCGCGAAGGGAGCTTGAGATGGACAGCCGGGGCGGGCAGCGTCGTAACCCATATGAACTGACCGAAGAGTCGCCGGTGTACGTCATCTCCGTCGCGGCTCAGCTTTCCGGCCTGCATCCGCAGACCCTGCGTCAGTACGACCGATTGGGTCTGGTCTCGCCCGACCGCACGGCCGGGCGGGGCCGCCGCTATTCCGCCAGGGACATCGAACTGCTGCGTACGGTGCAGCAGTTGTCCCAGGACGAGGGCATCAACCTCGCCGGCATCAAGCGCATCATCGAGCTGGAGAACCAGGTCGCGGCCCTGCAGCAGCGGGTCGCCGAGCTGCAGGGCGCCGTGGAGGGCGCGGCCAGTGCGATGCAGCAGCGGGAGGCGGCGGTGCACGCCTCCTACCGCCGCGACCTGGTGCCGTATCAGGATGTGCAGCAGACCAGTGCGCTGGTCGTGTGGCGGCCGAAGCGCCCGGAGTAGCGGGCGCCGACCGTACGGCACGGCGCGCAGACGAATCGGCACAGGGCCGGGGAACATCTCCCCGGCCCTGTGCCGTTTCCGTGGTCGTGCGGGCTTCAGCAGCCGTTGTAGCCGGCCGTCGGCATCGACAGTCGGCGGTGCACATGGGACTTCATCGTCAGCGTGTACTCCGGCTCGTCCAGGTCGGCGGTTTCCAGGCGTACGCCCGCCGCCGAGCACCGGGCGCTGAAGTCGTCGGCGCCGTCGATCGCGTACTCCAGCGCACGGCGGTTGGGCACCACGAACACATCGACCAGGCCCTCTTCGACATCGCTCCACAGCGCGCTGTGGTCGGCGCGCAGCTGGTGCAGGCTGAGCCGGCAGGTCAGGTGGTAGTCACGGGCTGCCGCCCACTGGGTGCACATGTCGTGCTGGCTGCGGTCGTCGACCAGAAACGGATCCTCGTCCAGCTCGGACAGCGGCATCAGGCAGGCGATCGCCGTCACTCGGACCGAGTTCATCGTGCCCTCCGGGGCGTGGCGATTGTGGGGGCGACGATACCCCCGCGGACGCCCCGGGGTGGAGGGCTTGTGCCCGGTGGTGAGGCATATCCGCAGGCATGGCAGATCTTCCAGCCGTCCTGGTTGATGGCGAGCTGGCCGCCGCACCGGGGGCAGAGTTCCGCGCGCGGGTACGCAGGGGGAGGCCCTGGGCGGCGGGGAGCAGATGTCGCGCTGCGCAGCGCCTGCGCCATGCGGGCCTCCGGCTGCCGTCTTGTGCTCGAAGGAGGGTCGATGAGGTCCGCTTGGAGCGCGGAACTGTTCGATGCCTGCCGATTTCTTCTTCCTGGTTACCAGGTGCGCGCAAGGCGGCGGACGCGCACCATCCGTTTTCGGCCAGCTCCGAGCCGTAGGACGGCCCGTACGGACTCAGGCCCGGCCCAGCGCCCTGGTCACCGCGATCTCGATCATGACGCGGTCGGGGTTCGGCTCCGGTGTGCGGCGGTACCGCCCGGCGTATCGGGCGACCGCGTCGGCCACCGACTCCGCGTCCGTACGCACCCGCGCGATGCCCTCCAGCGTCGCCCAGCGGCCACGGTCCACCTGGCAGACGGCGACGGTGGCCCCGTCCGGCCCGGCGGCGAGGATGTTCTTGACCTTGGTGCTGTCCTTGCGGGTGATGACCCGTGCGATCCGCTGCCCGGCGTCGTAGGTGACACCCACCGGGACGACATGCGGTGTCCCGTTCGTACGCAGCGTGGTCAGGGTCGGCATCAGGTACTCGTCCCAGAAGGCGAGGTACTCGGGGGTGAGGGCGGAGAGGTCGTGGGCCATGGTGGCCAGGGTAGTTGCGGGTGGCCGGGCGCGAGCCGGTTCCGCGGCCCCGGGGGAACCCGGTGGCATCCGGGGCCGTACGGGAAGGGGGCGGCGCATCCGGCGCCGTGTGTGCGCGGCGAGGCCGGGCGGGCTTGGCCGGAACGGCCTTGAGTGGAATAGACTCAACTTATCGCACGTTGCAGTGTGCAGGGTAAGGCGGCTGGACCGGTGAAGCCGCCCACGACGAGTGCGAGCAGTGGACGAGCACGGGCAGTAGACCGAGTACAGGCACCAGTAACGAGGAGGATCACAAGGCCGTGGACGCCGAGCTGACCAACAAGAGCCGGGAGGCGCTGGCCGCCGCCAACGAGCGGGCGGTCACCGCCGGACACGCGGACATGACGTCCGCGCATCTGCTGCTCGCGCTGCTGGCCGGGCAGGACAACGAAAACATCATGGACCTGCTGGCGGGTGTCGAGGCCGACGCCGCCGCGCTGCGCTCCGGAGCCGAGCGCCAGCTCGCCGGGCAGCCCAGCGTCCAGGGTTCGACCGTGGCGCCGCCGCAGCCGGACCGCGATCTGCTGGCCGCCATCGCGGACGCCACCAAGCGCGCGCGGGATCTCGGCGACGCCTATGTCTCCACCGAACACCTCCTCATCGGCATCGCGGCCAAGGGCGGCCGCACCGGCGAACTGCTGGAGCAGCAGGGCGCGAGCGCCAAGAAACTGGTCGCCGCCTTCGAGGCCGGCCGCGGCGCGCAGCGGGTGACGAGCGCCGACCCGGAGGGCACGTACAAGGCGCTGGAGAAGTTCGGTACGGACTTCACGGCGGCCGCCCGTGAGGGCAAGCTCGACCCGGTCATCGGCCGCGACCACGAGATCCGCCGCGTGGTGCAGGTCCTCTCCCGCCGTACGAAGAACAACCCGGTGCTCATCGGCGAGCCCGGCGTCGGCAAGACCGCCGTCGTCGAGGGCCTGGCCCAGCGCATCGTCAAGGGCGACGTGCCCGAGTCGCTGCGCGACAAGCGGCTGGTCGCGCTGGACCTGGGCGCGATGGTCGCGGGCGCGAAGTACCGCGGTGAGTTCGAGGAACGGCTCAAGACCGTCCTGGCCGAGATCAAGTCGAGCGACGGCCGGATCATCACGTTCATCGACGAGCTGCACACCGTCGTCGGCGCGGGCGCCGGCGGCGACTCGGCCATGGACGCGGGCAACATGCTCAAGCCGATGCTGGCCCGCGGCGAGCTGCGGATGGTCGGCGCGACCACCCTCGACGAGTACCGCGAGCGGATCGAGAAGGACCCCGCGCTGGAGCGGCGTTTCCAGCAGGTACTGGTAGCCGAGCCGACCGTCGAGGACACGGTGGCCATTCTGCGCGGCCTCAAGGGACGCTACGAAGCACACCACAAGGTCCAGATCGCCGACTCCGCGCTGGTCGCCGCCGCCACTCTCTCCGACCGCTACATCACCTCCCGCTTCCTGCCCGACAAGGCCATCGACCTGGTCGACGAGGCCGCGTCCCGACTCCGTATGGAGATCGACTCCTCCCCGGTGGAGATCGACGAGCTGCAGCGCGCCGTCGACCGCCTCAAGATGGAGGAACTCGCGCTCAAGAACGAGACCGACGCCGGCTCCGTCCAGCGCCTGGAGAAGCTCCGCAAGGACCTCGCCGACAAGGAGGAGGAGCTGCGGGGGCTGACCGCCCGCTGGGAGAAGGAGAAGCAGGGCCTCAACCGCGTCGGTGAGCTGAAGGAGAAGCTCGACGAGCTGCGGGGCCAGGCGGAGCGTGCCCAGCGCGACGGCGACTTCGACACCGCCTCCAAGCTGCTGTACGGCGAGATCCCCGGCCTGGAGCGGGAGCTGGAGGAGGCCGCGGAGGCGGAGGCCGAGCAGGAGGCGGCCAAGGACGCCAAGGAGTCCATGGTCAAGGAGGAGGTCGGGCCGGACGACATCGCGGACGTGGTCGGCGCCTGGACGGGCATCCCGGCCGGCCGGCTGCTGGAGGGCGAGACGCAGAAGCTGCTGCGCATGGAGGACGAGCTCGGCAAGCGGCTGATCGGCCAGACCGAGGCCGTACGGTCGGTCTCCGACGCGGTACGCCGCACCCGCGCCGGCATCGCCGACCCGGACCGCCCCACCGGTTCCTTCCTCTTCCTCGGCCCGACCGGCGTCGGCAAGACCGAGCTGGCCAAGGCGCTCGCGGACTTCCTCTTCGACGACGAGCGGGCCATGGTCCGGATCGACATGTCGGAGTACGGCGAGAAGCACTCCGTCGCCCGCCTGGTCGGCGCCCCGCCCGGCTACGTCGGCTACGAGGAGGGCGGCCAGCTCACCGAGGCGGTGCGTCGCCGCCCGTACTCGGTGATCCTCCTGGACGAGGTCGAGAAGGCCCACACCGAGGTCTTCGACGTCCTGCTCCAGGTCCTCGACGACGGCCGCCTCACCGACGGCCAGGGCCGCACCGTCGACTTCCGCAACACCATCCTCATCCTCACCTCCAACCTCGGCTCCAACTTCCTCATGGACCCGCTGCTGAAGGAGGACCAGAAGAAGGAGAGGGTGCTGGAGACGGTCCGAGCCTCGTTCCGCCCCGAATTCCTCAACCGCCTCGACGACGTGGTGGTCTTCCACCCCCTGGGCACCGATCAGCTCCAGCGCATCGCCCGGATCCAGCTCGACCACCTCCAGCGCCGCCTGGCCGACCGCAGGCTCACCCTGGACGTCACCGACCGCGCCCTGGCCTGGCTCGCCTGGCTGGGCCGGGAACCGGTCGTCGACGCCCCGGCCCCGGACCTCTCCTACGGCGCCCGCCCCCTGCGCCGCCTGGTCCAGACGGCCATCGGCGACCAGCTCGCGCGCGCCATCCTGGCAGGTGATGTGCTGGACGGAGACACGGTACGGGTGGATGTGGACGGGGACCGCCTCTCCGTCACACCCGCCAGGGCCGCCGCCTGACCACCATCCGCGCCACACACCGCCCCGTCCGTCCCGCACTTGCCAGGACGGGGCGGATGTGGGGGAGGATGGCAAGGACCATACGAAGGGAATTCCACGGTGAGCATCGACCCGTCCTCGATTCCGAATTTCGGGGGCCAGCCCGAACCCGAGCCGTCGGGGCCTGATGGTCCCGTCGTGCCTGACCAGGATCTGGTGAAGCAGCTCCTCGACCAGATGGAGCTGAAGTACGTCGTCGACGAGGAGGGTGACCTCGCCGCCCCGTGGGAGCAGTTCCGCACGTACTTCATGTTCCGCGGCGAGGAGGAGCAGCAGATCTTCTCCGTCCGCACGTTCTACGACCGCTCCCACGGCATCGACGACAAGTCGAAGCTGCTGGAGGCGATCGACGACTGGAACCGCCGGACCCTGTGGCCCAAGGCCTACACCCACACCCATGACGACGGCACGGTCCGTCTGATCGGTGAGGCATCGATGCTGATCGGCACCGGCGTCTCGCTCGAACACTTCGTGTCGAGCACGGTCAGCTGGGTGCGTGCGTCGATCGAATTCGACAAGTGGATCGTCGAGCAGCTCGGCCTCGAAGCCGAGATCGAAGGCGACCAGAACGACAAGCCGGGTGACGACGAGGCCTGAGCCTCGGCGTTGTCACCTCTCGGCTGCGCGGGCCCCGGAGCTTTTGGCTCCGGGGCCCGCGTTCGTGTGCGGGGCCCGCCCTGGTGTCCTGGCCGTCGTGCGGCGTTGTCGCAGGGCCTCGCGGAGGGGCACAGCGGGCTGGACTCCACGCTGAAGGGGCTTGCGGACGCTTACGAGGGGGCGTCCTACGATGCCCTGCTCAGCCGCTGGGAACAGGCATCCGCCCAGCACCACACAGTCCTGACCAACTGCTGTGACGTGCCGGCCACCGCGCTGGAGGTCGCGGCCACCGGCGTGGTCGTGGCCGAGGGAGTGGTCATCGCCCAACTGGTCGTCACCGCCGTCGAGATGGCGGCGGCAGCGGCCGCGACCGTGGCGACCCTCGGTATCGCGGCTGCCGCCGAGGCGGCAGCCATCGAGATCGGCAAACGCATCATCAGGGCCGTCATCCAGGAAATCGAGGATGTCCACCTCGCCGAACTCGTCACCATGGCGATCGAGCCGTTCCAGGCCGAGATCGAAAAAGCCGTGTCCGGCCTTGTTCTCAAGGGCGTTGACGCGGCACTGGGTGCGGCGGCGGGTGCCGCGTGAGCAAGGGATTCAAGGCACACACCGACCACTTGGCGAAGGCGGCCAAGGAAGCCCACGGCCATGTGGAGGGGGTGGAGCGGTTCAGTAGCAATCTGGACGCCAAGACGCGCGGCAAGCTGCTCGGCAAGGGCAAATTCGGGATGGTGGTCCAGAAGGCGGTCCGCTCGCGCAGGTCTACGCCTATCTCTTCGAGGACTTCGACGCCATGCCGGTCGCCCCGCAGTAGCGGTCCGTCTTCCGGGACGAGCGGGTCGCCGTGACCGGCGTCTTCGCCTGGAAGCACGGCCGCCGCTACGCCTGCCTCCAGGACCTCTGGGACCATTTCTACGGTGACCGGAAGAGCCGCCGGTGGCACCGACCCGCAAGCGCCGCCGCCCGAGGGCTGCGGCGCGTAGCGGTCGGACGTCATGCCCGGCGGCTCCCCCCAAAAAGCCTCAGAGCTTCTGCAGCCGTCCGACCGCCTCCCGCAGGACCTCCTCGCGCTTGCAGAACGCGAAGCGTACGAAGGGTGCGCCTTCGTCCTTGTGGTCGTAGAAGACCGCATTCGGGATGGCGACGACGCCGGCGCGTTCGGGGAGGGCGCGGCAGAAGGCGAAGCCGTCGCCTTCTTTGGACAGCTCGGCGCCGAGGGGGCGGATATCGGTGGTGATGAAGTAGGTGCCGGAGGGGCGGAAGACCTGGAAGCCGGCGTCGGTGAGGCCGGTCGCCAGGATGTCGCGCTTGGCGCGGAGGTCGTCGCGCAGGGCGGTGTAGTACGCGTCGGGGAGGGCGAGGGCCTCGGCGACGGCGTACTGGAAGGGGCCGGCGGAGACATAGGTGAGGAACTGCTTCGCCGAGCGGACGGCGCCGATCAGCTCGGGGGCGGCGGTGATCCAGCCGACCTTCCAGCCGGTGAAGGAGAAGGTCTTCCCGGCGGACGAGATGCTGACGGTGCGGTCGCGCATACCGGGGAACGACGCGAGCGGGATGTGCTCGCCCTCGAAGACCAGGTGCTCGTAGACCTCGTCGGTGATGACGAGGAGGTCGCGTGCCACGGCCAGTTCGGCGACGGCGGCGAGTTCGTCGTGGGTGAGGACGGTGCCGGTGGGGTTGTGGGGGGTGTTGAGGAGGATCAGGCGGGTGTCGTCGGTGACGGCGTCGCGGAGCTCGTCGAGGTCGAGGTGGTAGGAGCCGGCCGACGGGTCGGGGCGCAGGGTCACCGGGACGCGCCGGGCGCCGGCCATGGCGATGCAGGCGGCGTAGGAGTCGTAGTAGGGCTCCAGGGCGATGACCTCGTCGCCCGGTTCGAGGAGCGCGAGGAGCGCGGCGGCGATGGCCTCGGTGGCGCCCGCGGTGACCAGGACCTCGGTGTCGGGGTCGTAGGACAGGCCGAGGTGCCCGTAGAAGCGGTCCTGGTGGGCGGCGACGGCGGTGCGCAGCTCGGGGATGCCGGGGCCGGGCGGGTACTGGTTGCCGCGGCCGTCGCGCAGGGCGCGGACCGCCGCCTCTCTGACCTCTTCGGGGCCGTCGGTGTCGGGGAAGCCCTGGCCCAGGTTGATGGAGCCGGTCCGTAGGGCGAGTGCCGACATTTCGGCGAAGATCGTGGTGCCGAATTCGGCGAGACGGCGGTTGAGCAGCGGTCGGTCCATGCGGGCCATCCTCCGCCGAACCTCTGGAGTTCCTCAACTGTGCTTTGAGCTCCCGGGGCTCCGGGCATCAGCTCCGCACAACAGACAGTGACGGCCGCCGGGGAAGGCGGCCAGCGGCGCACACGGCGCCGGACGGAGCGGATGCCTCGCTTCGGGGGAGAGAAAGGAGTGTGAGGCGGATGGGAATCACGATCTTTCTGCTGATCTGCTTGCTGGTTGTGTGGCTGGTGAGCCTGGCCTCGCGGGGCAGTGGCGGCGGTCGTAAGCGCGGCGGTCGTGGCGGCGGCAGCTGGTGGGCCGGCGGTGGCGGCGGCAGCAGCTGCGGATCGTCCGGCGGTCACCATGGCGGTCACCACGGCGGGGGCGGCTGCGGCGGGGGTTCCTCCTGCGGTGGCGGCGGCTGTGGTGGAGGCGGCGGTGGTGGCGGTGGCTGCGGCGGCGGGGGCGGGGGTTCCTGAGCCCGGCCGGGGGCCGCGGGGCGGCAGGGGCTGCTGAGCCGGCCGCCCGCCTGCGCCGGTGCATGACCGACGGCCGTTCCGGAGTACCCGGGGCGGCCGTTCCGGCTTGCCCCGGCGCCCCTTTCCGTGACGGTCGGTGCCCTCCCCAACTGCACACATGCACGCGGCTCATGCTTGACCGCATATGCGCGCGGCGTGCCGCGGTGGTACGGCCAACATCCTTCTGACGCTTGCGTGTTGAACAACTGAACTGAGGAGCCCTCTAGGGGATGGAAACCCATCGAAGATGGGTAAAACGGCTGTGGTCGACCTCTCATCCGTGATTCCCTTCCCTCAGAGAATCCCCCAGTTCTCGCATCCCACGTGGGCACAAGCCGGCAGGCAGTCGTACATGCCTGTTCCTTCTCGGGCGGGCCGGCCCACCATCCATTTGCGTGCTTGTGGAGCCGACCCATGCTCACCACCCTGAAAACGGCATACACCGATACCCGTGCCTCCGACCTCGCTTGGGCCCTCGGCAGGGAGCCCCTGCCGGCGCTGGCGGTGCTCGACCTCCAACTCGACGACTCGCTGGTTCAGTTGAGACTGCTCGGAGCCTCTCACCAGGTGCTTCTCCAGGAGGAACACGGCAGTTGCTCCGAGACGGTCGCCTGTATGCCGGGCAGCAGCACCCCTCTGCCGCTCGGTGTGGCCAAGCGGCTGGGTGACTGGGAATACGAATTCGCCGCGCATGTGGAGACGTTGTCGCGCGGTTCGTTCGCCGGCCGGGCCCAGGAGCTGCTGGCGCTGGTCGCCGAGCATCCGCACGGCCTTGCGGGGACGTTCCCCGGATCGCCGCACGCCTTCACCGCGATGCTGGCGCAGCGCCAGCACGGCCAGGTGCGCTGGCGGACCTGGCATGCGTATCCACAGGAGGGGCGGTTGGTGGCCACCCGCACACGAGTGGGCGTACGGGCGGCGGTCGCGGCCGTCTAGACGGGGTCCGACAGCGGGCGTGCCCGGCGTCGTCGCGCCGGGACTCCCCGGGCGCGGTGTCCTGGCATCTCCGCCGCGACGCGACATATGCCCTGTGCATGACGACATGCCCCGTGCGTATCAACATGGGCGGCAATGACTTGTGTGTAGAACGGAGACTGCACTCGTGTGGGTGACAAAAGCGTACGGAACCGTCACGTAGCGTTCATTTCATGATCGACCCGCCAGAGCCCGTCCTCACCGGCGCCCTCGGGCCGCCGGAAGCCATGGCACCGGCACGGCTGCCAGTGCCGTCCGGGCTCGGCCGTCTGCTCGTCCTCGCCGTCGTCTTCGTCTGCGCCGCCTGCGGACTGGTCTACGAGCTCGAACTGGTCGCACTCGCCACGTACTTGGTCGGCGACTCCGTCACCCAGGCATCGGTCGTGCTGTCCGTCATGGTCTTCGCCATGGGCATCGGCGCGCTCGTGGCCAAGCGGCTGCGCTGCCGTGCGGCGGCCGGCTTCGGCGTGGTCGAGGCGCTCCTCGCACTGGTCGGCGGCGGTTCCGCGATGGCGCTCTACGCCTGCTTCGCCTGGTTCGGCCAGTCCCGCTCCGCGCTCGTCGGCTTCTCTCTGGCGATCGGTGCCCTGATCGGGGCCGAGGTGCCGCTGCTGATGACCCTGATCCAGCGGGTCCGCCGGCAGGACGCCGGCGGCGCGGTCGCCGACCTCTTCGCCGCGGACTACGTCGGTGCGCTCGTCGGCGGGCTGGCGTTCCCGTTTCTGCTGCTGCCCCGCCTCGGCCAGCTGACCGGCGCACTGGTCACCGGCGGGGTCAACGCGGTGGCCGGCGGCGCGCTGGTGCTGTGGCTCTTCCGCCGCGATCTGAGCGCCCGCGGACGCTGGCTGCTGCTCCTGGTCAATGTGCTGGTCCTCGCGCTGCTCGCCACAGGCACGCTGCTGGCCTCGTCCTTCGAACAGGCCGCCCGGCGCGCGGTGTACGGCTCGGCGGTGCGGGTCGCGGTCCAGACCGGCGTCCAGGAGGTCGTGATGACCGGTGGCACGGGCGGCGGATCCGGTGCGGGGCGGGGGAGGAAAGGTTCCGGCCGACCGCTCG
Source organism: Streptomyces sp. NPDC048650 (assembly GCF_043199095.1). Lineage (NCBI taxonomy): Bacteria > Bacillati > Actinomycetota > Actinomycetes > Kitasatosporales > Streptomycetaceae > Streptomyces > Streptomyces sp. NPDC048650. The sequence goes on from NZ_JBICVM010000010.1 coordinate 201,293, forward strand.
AGATGTATCTGGACGGCCGCCTGCGGGTCAGCGCGGACAACGAGTTCCGCTACCACGAAGCGCTGGTGCACCCGGCGATGGCGGGTGGCCCGCACGGCCGGGTGCTGGTCCTCGGCGGCGGTGACGGACTGGCCGTGCGCGAGATCCTCCGCTACCGCGCGGTCCGTTCGGTCACCGTCGTCGAACTCGACCCCGGGCTCCTGCGGCTGGCCCGTACGGACCCCGGCCTCACCCGTCTCAACCGCCACTCGCTGAGCGACCCCCGGGTGCACACGGTGACCGCGGACGCTTTCGACTGGCTGCGCAAGCGGGACGGGGAGGCCGTCGCGGGCCGGGCTTCGCGGCCTTATGACGTCGTGGTCTCCGACCTTCCCGATCCCGGGATCACCTCGAGCACGAAGCTCTACTCCCAGGAGTTCTTCGGGCTCACCGCACGGGTGCTGGCCACTGACGGCCGCATGGTGGTGCACGCCGGGGCGCCGGCGCAGCGACCGCGTTCGTACTGGACGGTCGAGGCGACGGTGCGCTCGGTGGGCCTGGCGACGGTGCCGTACCGCGCCCCGGGGCGGTTCGCCGGCTTCTCCGGGGCCCCGGACCGTGCCCTCGGACCGGCCGGGTCGCCGCCGCACCGCGCACCGGGCGGCGAGAATCCGGCGCCGGCCGCGCGGCGGCCCAGGTTCTGGGGCTTCGTCCTGGCCGCATGGCGTCAGCCGCGGCTGGGGCTGGCACCGGACGCGCCCCCGCTGGCGGCCGTCACCGACGACGGCCTGCGGGCCGGCGAGCGCGACATGGCCGGCCAGCGGATCCGGTCCGTACGGCCCTCGACGCTGATGCACCCGCAGTACCGCGAGTGAGCGCGGGCAGGGTACGCCCGCAGGGGCCGGACCGGGGCGATCCGGCGGGGAGCGCAGAAAGTTGCGCGGGGGCAGGCACGGTGCCGGGGGGCGCTGGGTAGGCTCCCATGCCATGGAGCATGAGGTGTTCGTTCCGTTTCCCGTCAGGACCGTGCGGCAGGCGCTCACCGAGCCGGAGCGGGTGGCCCGCTGTGTCCCAGGAGTCCAGCTCGACGCCGACGCGGCGCCGAGCATCCCTCAGGGCCGTCTCCGACTGCGTATCGGCAGCTCCACCATCACCTACCGCGGCACGCTGACGATTGCGGACGAGGGCGGCAGAGACGCCGCGGACGACGCCGCGCTGATCTTCGAGGCGAAGGGCACCGAGTCGCGCGGCGACGGTGCGGTCGCGCTGACACTCACCGTGCGGTTGACACCGACGGCGGAGCCCGCGCCCGGTACGACTCTGGCGTGCTCCGGTGCGCTGCGCAGCGACGGCCGCCTCGCCGAGGCCACCGACCGGTCCGCCGAGACCGCGGGTCGCCGGCTGCTCGACCGTTTCGCGGAGAACCTGGCGGGCGATCTGGAGCAGCGGCCGGTCCAGGCCTCGCCGGAGACCCCGGCCGGCGAAGACACCGGGCGGGGCGTCTTCGAGGCCGAGCTGCCGCCGTCGCTCGATCCGGGCAGCGAAGCGGACGCCCGGCCCGGCCGTGAGCTCGACGATGTGCACGACCTCGATGACGTGGACGCCGCACTCGACGGCGCCGCCGCGCGGGATGCGGACCACGCCTACGACGGCGACGCGGACGACGAGTCGCCCGCCGAGGCCGCCCATGCGCGCCGGACGATGATCGGGCGCAGCGCCGAGGAGGTCGACCATGCGCCGCCGCGCGGACGGTACGCGCCGGTGCCGCCGCCCGAGGTGAACAGCGCCTCGGCGACGCTGCGCTGGGCGGCGCCCGCCGCGGCGGTGGTGCTGGCGTCCGCCGTGGTCGTCGGGCGTGTGCTGCGCCGGCGCCGCTGAGCGGGTCGGTTCGGATCGGGTCGGAGCGGGTGCGGGCGCCGCGTGGCTGCCCACCGTTAGGGTCGGCCCTGTGAGTACCGACAACACCACGCAGAGCGCTTCGCGGACGCCGTCCAAGGGTGTCCGGCTGGCCGCCGGGAACGCCGAAGTGACCGTGCATCCGGAAAACGGCTGCCGCGTCGGCAGCCTCCGTGTCGACGGCCTGGAACTGCTGCGGCAGGGCGACAAGTACGGCAGCTTCCCGATGGTCCCGTGGTGCGGCCGGATCGACCACGGCCGTTTCCGCAACGGCGGTGAGCTGCACCGGATGCCGGTCAACGCCGCGCCCCACGCCATCCACGGCACCGGCCGCGACCTGCGCTGGCGGACCGCCAGGACCAGCGCGACGCAGGCCGTCTTCACCTACGAACTCGCCGACCCGGCCGCCCCCTGGCCGTATCCGGGGACGGTGACGCAGGTGGTCGAGCTCGCCGAGGACGGCGGCTCGCTCACCCTCACCCTGTGCGTCGAGGCGTCCGCCGACTCCTTCCCGGCGCAGGTCGGCTGGCACCCGTGGTTCCTGCGGAACCTGGGCGACGGCGGCGCGGACGTCACCGTCGACTTCGCCGCCGCGTGGCAGGAGGAGCGGGGCGCGGACCATCTCCCGACCGGCCGGCGGATCCCGCCCGAGGCGGGGCCGTGGGACGACTGCTTCGGGATGCCGGAGGGCGTGGACGTCACCCTCACCTGGCCGGGGCGGCTGGAGCTGACGGTCGCCGGGCGGGCCGAGTGGGTCGTGGTCTACGACGAGCAGGAGGCGGCGGTCTGCGTGGAGCCGCAGTCGGGCCCGCCCAACGGGCTCAACACGCTTCCTCGCCTGGTCACGCCCATCGATCCGCTGGAGGTCTCCACGACCTGGAGCTGGCGGAGCCTGGCCGGGGGCACCGCCTAAGCTCGTGCGCATGAGTGACGACGTGCGCGGCGAGCTGCTGCAGCAGATCAAGGACAAGGCCGTGGTGCACGGCAAGGTGACGCTTTCCTCCGGCAAGGAAGCCGACTACTACATCGACCTGCGCCGGATCACGCTGGACGGCGAGGCCGCTCCGCTGGTCGGCCGGCTGATGCTGGACATCACCGCGGACCTGGACTACGACGCCGTCGGCGGGCTGACGCTCGGCGCCGACCCGGTCGCGACGTCGATGCTGCACGCCTCCGCCGCGCGGGGGCGCCGGCTGGACTCCTTCGTCGTCCGCAAGGCGCAGAAGACGCACGGTATGCAGCGCCGGATCGAGGGCCCGGACATCACCGGCCGCCGGGTGCTGGTCGTCGAGGACACCTCCACCACCGGTGGCTCGCCGCTGACGGCCGTCGAGGCGGCGCGCGAGGCGGGTGCCGAGGTCGTCGCGGTGGCGACGATCGTGGACCGGGGCGCGGCATCGGCCATCGCCGAGGCGGGTCTTCCCTACATCACCGGCTACCAGCTCGGCGACCTCGGCCTGGGCTGAGCGCGGCCCTTGGGGCCACGAGGAGCCCTGACCACGGGGTTTCACAGGGGGCGGTTGGTTTCACGTGAAACCGGCCGCCCTTTTGCATGAAGGCCGGATGGGCGATGTGGAGCAACGCACCGAGTCTGGGAAGATGGCCCCGGCGAAGTCCTCGCCCCCTGGTCAGGGCCAAGAACGCACACCCGTATACACAAGGAGCGGACAGATGCCCATCGCAACTCCCGAGGTCTACAACGAGATGCTCGACCGGGCGAAGGCGGGCAAGTTCGCCTACCCGGCCATCAACGTGACCTCGACGCAGACTCTGCACGCAGCGCTGCGTGGTTTCGCCGAGGCCGAGAGCGACGGCATCATCCAGATCTCCACCGGTGGTGCGGAGTTCCTGGGCGGGCAGTACAACAAGGACATGGTGACGGGCGCCGTCGCCCTCGCCGAGTTCGCGCATGTCGTGGCCGCCAAGTACGACGTCACGGTCGCGCTGCACACCGACCACTGCCCCAAGGACAAGCTGGACGGGTACGTGCGCCCGCTGCTGGACGTCTCCGCGGAGCGTGTGGCCAAGGGCCTGAACCCGCTGTTCCAGTCCCACATGTGGGACGGCTCGGCCGAGACCCTCGCCGACAACCTCTCCATCGGCCAGGAGCTGCTCGCCAAGGCCGCCGCCGCCAAGATCATCCTTGAGGTCGAGATCACCCCGACCGGTGGCGAGGAGGACGGCGTCACCCACGAGATCAACGACGAGCTCTACACCACGGTGGACGACGCGCTGCGCACCGCCGAGGCCCTGGGCCTGGGCGAGAAGGGCCGCTACCTGCTCGCCGCCTCCTTCGGCAACGTCCACGGCGTCTACAAGCCGGGCAACGTCGTGCTCCGTCCCGAGCTGCTCAAGGACCTGCAGGAGGGGGTGGCCGCCAAGTTCGGCAAGGCCGCCCCGTTCGACTTCGTCTTCCACGGCGGCTCCGGCTCCACCGAGCAGGAGATCGCCACCGCGCTGGAGAACGGCGTGGTCAAGATGAACCTCGACACCGACACCCAGTACGCCTTCACGCGCCCGGTCGCGGACCACATGTTCCGCAACTACGACGGTGTGCTGAAGGTCGACGGCGAGGTCGGCGACAAGAAGACCTACGACCCGCGCAGCTGGGGCAAGCTGGCCGAGGCCGGTATGGCCAAGCGCGTGACCGAGGCCTGCGCCAACCTGCGCTCCACGGGCACCAAGATCAAGTAAGCCCGTCAGGGTTCGTCAGGGCCCCGCATCCTCCGGGATGCGGGGCCCTGACGCGTTCCCGACGGACTGTTCCGCGTGGCGAAGCGGCTCTTCCGTGTGGCGCGGCGGCTCCTCGGCATTCCGCAGGGCGGGCGAGCGGGCGAGCGGGCGCCGGCCCGGGCATGCTCACGGTATGAGCGAACCGAGTGTGCCCGGCGGGGTCCGGCTGTCCTCGGCCCAGGGCAGATGGGTGCTGACGACGTCCGTGCTGGGATCCGGCATGGCGATGCTCGACAGCACGGTCGTCAATGTCGCGCTGCCCAGCATCGGCCGGGACCTGAACGCGGACCTGGGGGTCCTCCAGTGGACCGTCTCCGCCTACATGCTCACCCTCGCCTCGCTGATCCTGCTGGGCGGCTCGCTCGGCGACCGTTACGGCCGGCGGCGGGTGTTCGTGATCGGCGTGCTGTGGTTCGCGGGGGCGTCGCTGCTGTGCGGGCTGGCGCCGAACGCCGGAGTGCTGATCATGGCCCGCGCGCTCCAGGGTGTGGGCGGGGCGCTGCTCACGCCGGGTTCGCTGGCGATGATGCAGGCGGTCTTCCACCCGGACGACCGGGCGCGGGCGGTCGGCGCATGGTCGGGGCTCGGCGGGGTGGCCGCGGCGGTCGGGCCCTTCATCGGCGGCTGGCTGGTGGACGGTCCGGGCTGGCGCTGGGTGTTCTTCCTGAACGTGCCGCTGGCGGCGGTGTGTGTGCCGGTGGCGCTGAGGCATGTCCCCGAGACCCGGGAACGCGCGGCGGGCGAGCACCGCGGCTTCGATGTCACGGGCGCGGTGCTGGGGGCGCTGGCGCTGGCCGGGGTGACGTATGCGCTGATCGCGGCGCCGGACGGGGGTCTGGGCCCGAGGGTGGTCGTGCCGGCGGTGCTCGGCCTGCTGCTCGGGGCGGCGTTCGTAGCGGTCGAGCGGCGGCGGGCGCATCCGATGCTGCCACCGTCGATCTTCGCCATCCGCCAGTTCACCGCCGTCAACGCCGTGACGGTCTGTGTCTACGCCGCGTTCGGCGGCTTCTTCTTCCTCTCCGTGCTCCAGCTCCAGGTCGTGGCGGGCTACAGCGCACTGCAGGCCGGTACGGCGCTGCTGCCCACGACCGTGCTGATGCTGTTGCTGTCCGCCCGCTCCGGTGCGCTCGGCCAGCGCATCGGGCCGCGGATCCCGCTCACCGTCGGGCCGGTGCTGTGTGCCGCCGGGATGCTGCTGATGGTGCGGGTCGGCGAGCACGCCTCGTACCTGGCGGATGTGCTGCCCGCGCTGGTGGTGCTGGGGATCGGCATGGTGACGCTGGTCGCGCCGCTCACCTCGACCGTGCTGGCGGCGGTGGACGTGGACCGGGCGGGCCTGGCCAGCGGCATCAACAACGCCGCGGCACGGGCCGCGGGCCTGGTGGCGGTCGCCGCGCTGCCGCTGCTCTCGGGCACCGGCCCGGAGGCATACCGCTCGGCGGACCAATTCGGGGCCGCCTTCCGGCGCGCGATGCCGCTGTGCGCGGGGATTTTGCTGGTCGGGGCGCTGATCGCCTGGCTGACCGTACGGAGTGATGTGCTGCACGCCGAGCCCACGGCGCCGGAGTCGTGTCACCCGGAGTGCCGGTATCACTGCGGGGTGAGCGCACCACCGCTGGATCCGGGCGAAATCCGGTCCGGGCGGCCCGGGGAGGCCGCCGATGAGTGGGAGTCCCCGGGCTGACCCGCGGCGACCGGCGGGGACCAGGCAGACTTGAGACATGGCCATTCACGAGAATCTCCTCGGGGGACCGCCCCCGACCCATCTGCCCGACGACCCCGAGCCCCGCGAGCTCCTCGCCGCGGGCACGGCGCCGTCCGACGTCGCCGCGAAGTACCCGACCTCCTCGCTGGCCTGGGCGCAGCTCGCCGACGACGCGTTCGAGGGAGGCCGGGTCGTCGAGTCGTATGCCTATGCCCGCACCGGCTACCACCGCGGCCTGGACTCCCTGCGCCGCGCCGGCTGGAAGGGCCACGGCCCGGTGCCGTTCGAGCACGAGCCCAACCGCGGCTTCCTGCGCGCCCTGCACGCCCTCGCCCGCGCCGCACAGGCGATCGGCGAGCAGGAGGAGTACGAGCGCTGCTCGGCGTTCCTGCGCGATTCCTCGCCGACCGCGGCCGACACCCTGACCTGAGGGCAGCAGCCGGGCCCGGAGGCGGCCCGGGCGAACGGGCCGGCCGCATGATCGCGGTCGGCCCTTGCGCGGTCGGGGAACTGCACCGATGATTTCAGGTGGGCCGGTGATCCGCGCCCGAGGGGACCGGGGCTCCGGAGCCGACAAGGAAGGAGCGGACCGCTACCCGGTAGTTCGCACCTGAGGAGTCCCTCATGTCGCAGCCTTCTCCGTTTTCGCCGGCCGGGCCGGCCGACACCGTTTCACGTGAAACCACGGTGGATGCGCCGTTCGCGCCCGATCTGAGCATCGGCAGCAGCACCACGACCCCGTACGAGGACTATGTCCAGGCGGGCGTCCTCACCCACCTCCAGCACCCGCTCTCCGACGACCCCGGCGAGATGGTCTTCCTGGTCACCACCCAGGTCATGGAGCTGTGGTTCACGGTCATCGTCCATGAGTGGCAGACCGCCGCCGATGCGCTGCGCCGCGACGACGTGCGGGTCGCCATGGACGCGCTGCGTCGCTCCACCTACGAGCTGGAGGCGCTGAACGCCGCCTGGAAGCCGCTGGCCCGGTTGACCCCGGAGCAGTTCAACGCCTACCGCAGTGCGCTGGGCGAGGGCTCCGGCTTTCAGTCCGCGATGTACCGGCGGCTGGAGTTCCTGCTCGGCGAGAAGTCCGCGTCGATGCTGGTACCGCACCGCGGCGCGCCCCGCGAGCACGCCGAGCTGGAGAAGGCCCTCCAGGAACCGAGCCTGTGGGACGAGGTGCTGCGGCTGCTCGCGCGCCGGGGCCACGCCGTCCCCGAGAGCGTGCTCCAGCGGGACCCGGAGCTGCGCTACGAGCCCGATCCGGCGGTCGAGGCCGTCTGGGCCGAGATCTATGCCGGGCCGCAGGAGTCCGAACTGGTCCGGCTGGGCGAGGCGTTGACCGACGTCGGCGAGCTGGTCTGGCGATGGCGCAACGACCACTTGGTCGCCACCCGGCGGGCGATGGGATCCAAGATGGGCACCGGCGGTTCCGCCGGGGTGGCCTGGTTGGAGAAGCGGGCCCGTAAGAACGTGTTCCCCGAGCTGTGGACGGCGCGTAGCCATGTCTGAGACCCCCGAGAACGCCGCCGAGACTCCCGAGAACACGGCTGCGGCCCACGAGGACAGCGCGGTCGCCCGCGAACACACCGCGCAGGCCGGGCAGCTGGACGCCGCCGACCCGCTCGGCGCGACGGTCCGCGACCGGTTCGTCCTCGACGACACGGTCTACCTCGATGGCAACTCCCTGGGCGCGCTGCCCCGTTCGGTGCCCGGCCGGATAGCCGATGTCATCAACCACGAGTGGGGCGAGCTGCGCATCCGCTCCTGGGACGAGGCCGGCTGGTGGACCGCGCCCCAGCGGATCGGCGACAAGATCGCACCACTCATCGGGGCGGCGCCAGGCCGGGTCGTGGTCGGCGACTCCACCAGCATCAATGTCTTCAAGGCCGTGGTCGGCGGCATCCGGATGGCCGGGAAGGGCTGCACGGAAATCCTCGTCGACGCGACGACCTTTCCGACCGACGGCTATATCGCCAGGTCGGCGGCGCGGATGACGGGTCTCGCGGTGCGTCCGGTCGAGCCCGCGCGGATCGCCGACGAGGTCACCGAGCGGACCGCGCTCGCGCTGGTCAACCACGTCGACTACCGCACCGGCCGACTCAACGACCTGCCCGGCATCACGAACGCGCTGCACTCCGCCGGTGCACTCGCCGTCTGGGACCTGTGCCACAGCGCCGGTGCGCTGCCGGTCGGGCTGGACGCGTGCGGCGTCGACCTCGCCGTGGGCTGCACCTACAAGTACCTCAACGGTGGCCCCGGTTCGCCCGCGTACCTCTATGTGCGCGAGAGCCTCCAGGAGCGCTTCGACTCGCCACTGCCCGGCTGGAACTCGCACGTCGAACCCTTCGGGATGGCCCCCGACTACGACCCGGCCGAGGGCATCGCCCGCGGCCGGGTCGGCACCCCCGACATCCTGTCGCTGCTGGCCCTGGAGGCGGCGCTGGACGTCTGGGACGGCGTCACCGTCGAGGACGTCCGGTCCAAGAGCCTCGCCCTGACCGACTTCTTCCTCGACTGCGTCGCCGCCTACGCGCCGCCCGGCCGGGTGCGCTCCGTCACGCCGTACGACCACGTCCGGCGCGGCAGCCAGGTGTCGTTGGAGTGCTCGGGTGCCGCCGCGGTGATGGCGGAGCTGATCCGGCGCGGGGTGGTCGGCGACTTCCGTCACCCCGATGTGCTGCGCTTCGGCTTCACTCCGCTCTACACCTCCTTCGCGGACGCGGAGCGGGCGGCGTGGGTGCTGGGCGAGGTGCTGCGGGCGGTGCCCGAAGAGGGCGTGGCCGGGGCCGGCGGGTGAGCGCACCGGACGAGGAGACGGCGCTGCTGGGGCTCGCCCCGGTGGCGCCGGACCGGTCGGTGGCCTACGGGCCGCATCCGGACCAGGTACTGGATCTGTACGGGTCGTGGGGCGCCGACGCCGGGCCGCTCGTCGTCCTGCTGCACGGCGGCTTCTGGCGCGCCGCGTACGACCGCCGTCACCTCTCACCGCTCGCCGCCGAGCTGGCGGGGCGGGGGGTGCCGGTCGCGCTCGCCGAGTACCGCAGGGTGGGGGCGGGCGGGGGTGCGCCGCAGACGTTCGAGGACGTGGCGGCGGCGGTCGGGGCGGCCGTGGCCGAGGCGCGCGGGGCGCACCGCGGCGTCGTCCTCGTCGGGCATTCCGCGGGTGGGCACCTCGCCCTGCTCACCGCGGCCCGTTCCGAGTCACCGGCCACCCGGGTGCTCGCCGTCTCGCCGGTCGCCGATCTCGCGCTGGCCCACGAGCTGGACCTGAGCGACGGCGCGGTGGCCGGGCTCCTCGGCGGCGACGGCCCCGGCTTCGCGGAGCGCCTGGCCGCGGCCGACCCGCTCCGCCACCCGCCCGCCGGGACTACCGTCACGATCCTGCACGGCACCGCCGATCCGGACGTCCCGCCGGAGCTCTCCCGCCGCTACGCCGATGCCTTCCCGGACGCCACGGACCTGCACGAACTGCCCGGCGTCGGCCACTACGCGCCGGTCACCCCGGGCACCGCGGCCTGCCGGGAGCTCCTCGCGCGGGTGGGCACGCGCGGGCGGTCCTCCGTCGCGTAGTACCTGCGGGGGAGACGGAAGATACGCGGCGGAGCGGACGCCCCCGCGGCCGGTCTTGCTTACCGTTGACTGCGTGAACGAGACGACCCAGACGCAGAGCTCCCTGCGTTCCGAGGCACGGATAGCCCATGGCGCGCTGCACCGGCTGCGCCAGGACCTGTTCGTCGATGCCTTCGCCTTCCGCCCGCTGCCGCCGCTGGAGGACGCCAAGGTCGCCCGGTGGGTGCCGTGGCTGCCCGAGAAGATCCGGAACTGGGCACGCTGGCTGCCGCACCTCGCCGTCGGCCTGTTCTCCGCGTGCGTCTTCCTGGCGACCTCCGCCTCGATCTACGGCGAGGGGCCGGTGCGCGGCATCCTCAGCACGGGCTGCGCCGCGCTGGTCGCCGTCCCCGCGGCGATCACCCTCTTCCGGCCGGTGGGCGCCTACTGGCTGTCGATGTTCGCGCTGCTCGTGTCGGTGGTCGCTCCCGTCTTCTCCCCGTACGGCGGCAGCATCTTCTCGGGCACCGTCTTCCCCACCCACCTCGCGGTGATGACGCTGGTGGTGCTGCGCACCCGGCCCCGGATGGCCGTGGAGATGTGGCTGGTCACCTTCGCCGTGTCGGCGGTGCCGGCCGCGCTCATCGGTGACGGCATGGGTGATCTGGCGCCGGTGGCGTTCGTCTCGGGGCTGGTGCTGGTCGCAGCGGCCGCGGTGCGGGCCTGGCGCGAGGAGCGCCGGCAGGTCGTCGAGACGCAGACCGTCACCGCCGAGGAGCGCTCCCGGCGCACGCTCCTGGAGGAGCGCGCCACCATCGCCCGCGAACTGCACGACGTCGTCGCACACCACATGTCGGTGATCGCCATCCAGGCCGAGGCCGCTCCGTACCGCGTGGAGACCACCCCGCCCGAGCTCGCCACCTCCTTCGCCACGATCCGTGAGAATGCCGTGGCGGCCCTCACCGAGCTGCGCCGCATCCTGGGCGTGGTCCGGTCCGAGGACCCGGACGCCTTCGTCGGGATGGACCCGGAGGCCCCGCAGCCGACCCTCGCCAGCCTCGATTCGCTGCTGTCCAGCGTGCGCAGCGCCGGGCTCACCGTGGAGGCGGTCGTCACGGGTGCGCCCCGCCCGCTACCGCAGGGCGTCGAGCTGTCCGCGTACCGGATCGTGCAGGAAGGGCTGAGCAACGCGCTGCGGCACTCGCCCGGCGCCGACGCCCGGGTGGAGATCAGTTACGTCCTGGGCGGCCTGGGCCTGCGCATCGTCAACGGCGCCCCGAGCCGGCTGGCCAAGCCGTCCCCGGGTGCGGGGCACGGCGTGCTGGGTATGCGGGAGCGGGTGCAGATGCTCGGTGGTGAGATGACGGCCGAGCCCACCGAGGACGGCGGCTTCGAGGTCGCGGCGTTCATTCCGGTGACGAACACGGCAGGGGAGACCACGGCATGATCCGCGTACTGATCGTCGACGACCAGGTGATGGTCCGCGAGGGCTTCTCCGTCCTGCTCAACGCCATGCCGGACATCGAGGTCGTCGGCGAGGCCGTCGACGGCTGGCAGGCGGTGCACAAGGTGGCGGTCCTCAAGCCCGATGTCGTGCTGATGGACATCCGGATGCCGGAGATGAACGGGTTGGAGGCGACCCGCGAGATCGTGGCCGCCGACGCGGACGCCAAGGTCCTCGTGCTGACCACCTTCGACCTGGACGAATACGTCTACCAGGCGCTGCGCGCCGGAGCCAGCGGCTTCCTCCTCAAGGACGCCTCGGCCGGCCAGCTCGCCGAGGGTGTCCGCATCGTCGCCTCCGGCGAGGCGCTGCTCGCCCCGACCGTCACCAAGCGCCTGATCTCCGAGTTCTCCCGCCTGGGTACCCCGCGCGCCCCGGCCCAGGAGCGCATCGGCGATCTGACGGAGCGGGAGACGGAGGTCCTGGTACTGGTCGCGCAGGGATTGTCGAACGGTGAGATCGCCGAGTCTCTCGTCGTCGCCGAATCCACGGTGAAGACGCATGTCAGCCGCATCCTGGTGAAGCTGGGGCTGCGGGACCGGACGCAGGCGGCGGTGTTCGCGTACGAGGCTCGGCTGGTGACGCCGGGGGGCTGACGCCCGACCGGCGCGCACGGTTGTCCACAGCCTGTGGAGCGCGAAGTGCGCCGCCGGAGTCCGCTACGGCTCCGGCGGCGCACGCTGGGGGCGGCGCGGCGGGTCAGCCCATGTCGCGCCGCCGGAGGCCCACCAGCCCCACGGCGGTGAACAGCACCGAGAGGCCCAACAGCCAGAGGAACGGGGCGGCCGTGGCCTGGCCGCCGGGGAGCTTGGGCAGATGGCTGAAGGGGGACAGGTCCATCGCCCACTGGGGGAACTTCAGGGCGGGCCCGATCCAGCCGATGGCCAGGCAGCCGCCCACCACGGCCCAGACGCCGGCCGCCGCCCGGGGGAGTGCGCCGTGCACGAGGACGGCCACCCCGGTGAGCGTCCAGACGGCGGGGACCTGGGAGAGCGTGGCGCCGAGCACCCGGCCGAGTCCCGCGCCGACGTCATGGACGCTGATGCCGTAGCCGACGCCCAGCGCCAGGCCGCCGGCACCCAGGATCACGACGGTGCCGAGTGCGGCGACGGCCAGGTGGCCGCAGGCCCAGCGGAGGCGGCCGACGGCGCCGGCCAGGACCGGTTCGGCGCGCCCGCCGGTCTCCTCGCCGTGCAGCCGAAGGACCGAACCGGCCGCGTAGAGCGAGGCGATCATGCCCAGCATGCCGGCCATCGTGGCCAGGAAGGCGTCGGTCAGGCCCTGTTGGCCGCCCATCCGTCGGAAGATCTCCAGGGTCTGCTGGTTGCCGCCGACCAGGTCCGAGGCGCCCTTGGCGATGCCGCCGAAGATCCCGCCGGCGCAGAGGAACCCCAGCGTCCAGCCCAGCAGGGTGGTGCGCTGCAACCGCCAGGCCAGGCCGAACGGGCCGCTCAGCGCGCGGGGCGCGCGGGCCGGGCCCGGGCGGGCCGGCAGAAAGCTCATCCCGATGTCGCGACGCGCCGTCAGGGCGTAGGCGGCGGCGACCGCGAGGACCGTGCCGCCGGCGAACAGGAGGGTGACCCACCAGCGTTCGCCGGCGTAGGCGCGGACGTTCTCGGCCCAGCCGACCGGCGAGACCCACAGCAGCGGGGAGGACGCCCCCGCGGTGGCGGCGTCGCCCGCGGCGCGCAGCGCGAAGGCGAGGCCGAGCACCGCGCCGGTCAGGCCCTTGGCCGGCCGGGCGCTCTCGGTGAGCTGCGCGGCGATGGCGGCCACCCCCGCGAAGAGCATCCCGGCGCCGCCGACGGCGATGCCGAGGGCGAGCGAACCGGTCGCCGGCTGCCCGGAACCGGCGAGCCCGCCCGCGACCACCACGGCGAGCGCGGCATTGGCGACCAGGGCCGTGAGCAGGGCGGCGGTGAGCGGCGCGCGGCGCCCCACCATCGCCGCCGACAGCAGCTCCTGACGCCCCGTCTCCTCCTCCTCGCGGGTGTGCCGGACCACGATCAGCAGGCTCATCACCGCGGCGAGGACGGCGCCGAGGCCGGCCATCCGCCAGGCGACGAGGCCGCCGATGGAGTCGCCGAAGACCGGCCCGTACAGCGCGCGCAGCGAGGCGTTGGCGTTCATCGACGCGGCCAGTCCGGCGCGCTGTGCGGTGGTGGGGTAGAGGGTCTCGTAGGACGAGCCCATCCCGGCCACGGTCAGTCCGACGACCAGCACCCAGGCCGGGATCATCACCCGGTCCCGGCGCAGTGCGAGGCGCAACAGGGCGCCGGTGCCCGCCAGATGGCGGGGTCCGCGGGCCGGGGCGAGGGCGGCCGCGGCGGCTGTGGCGGTCATCGCGCGCCCGCCTTCTCGGTGGTCTCGCCCTGGTAGTGGCGCAGGAAGAGCTCCTCCAGGGTGGGCGGGGTGCTGGTCAGGCTGCGGATGCCGGATTCGCTCAGGGAGTGCAGTACGGGGCCGAGCTTGTCGGTGTCGACCTGAAGCTTGACGCGCAGCCCCTGGACGTCGACGTCGTGCACGCCGGGGAGGCGGGCGAGGCCGTTGGGCGGTCCCGCCAGTTCGGCGATGACGGAGGTGCGGGTGAGGTGCCGGAGCTGTCCGAGCGAGCCGGATTCGACCGTCCGCCCCTTGCGGATGATGCTGACGCGGTCGCACAGCGCCTCGACCTCGGACAGGACGTGGCTGGAGAGCAGGACCGTGCGGCCGCGGTCGCGCTCCTCGGCGACGCAGGTCTGGAAGACCTCCTCCATCAGCGGGTCCAGCCCGGAGGTCGGCTCGTCGAGGATCAGCAGGTCGACGTCGGAGGCGAAAGCGGCGACCAGGGCGACCTTCTGCCGGTTGCCCTTGGAGTACGTGCGTCCCTTCTTGGTCGGGTCCAGGTCGAACCGCTCCAGCAGCTCGGCCCGCCGCGTGCTGTCCAGACCGCCGCGCAGTCTCCCGTAGAGGTCGATGACCTCGCCCCCGGAGAGGTTGCGCCACAGGGTGACGTCGCCGGGGACGTAGGCGACGCGGCGGTGGAGTGCGACCGCGTCGCGCCAGGGGTCCTTGCCGAGGAGCTCGGTGGTGCCGCCGTCGGCGCGCAGCAGGCCGAGCAGGACCCGGATCGTGGTGGACTTCCCGGCGCCGTTGGGCCCGAGGAAGCCATGCACCTCACCGGCCTCGACGCTGAGGTCGAGGCCATCCAGCGCGTGGGTGCGGCCGAACGATTTGTGGAGGCCGGCCACCCGGATCGCGGCAGGGGAAGAGATTGCCTTCGTCATGATTTTGAAGATACGTTAGATTCACAAATTTGTGAAGTTAAGAAAGCGTATTAAGTTGGAGCTGCGGTTCTGATCAGGGGAGATGATGCGGACATGGTGGAGCAGGAGCGGAAGACGGCGCGGCGGGATGTGGACGAGCGCGACACCGAGGCGGTCTCGGAGTTCGTCGAACGCTTCGCCTCGCAGCTCGTCGACGCCGGAATGCCCCGTATGCCGTCCCGGGTCTTCGCCTGCCTGCTGGCCTCCGACTCCGGCGTCCTGACCTCTGCCGAGCTCGGTGAGCGCCTCCGGATCAGCCCCGCCGCCGTCTCCGGCGCGATCCGCTATCTCTCCCAGGTCACCATGGTCAGCCGTGAGCGCGAGCCCGGCTCCCGCCGCGACCGCTACCGCGTCCACAGCGACCAGTGGTACGAGGCCCTGACCCGCCGGGACAGCGTCCTCACCCGCTGGGAGGCCACCCTGCGCGACGGCGTCCAGAGCCTCGGCGAGAGCTCCCCGGCAGGCCACCGGCTCGCCGAGACCCTCGCCTTCTTCGAGTTCCTGCAGGGTGAGCTCGGCGGGCTGATGGAGCGCTGGCGCCGTCATCGCGACCAGCTGCGGCTCGACGGCCAGGGGAGCTGACCGGCCTCAGAGGCCTCGCCGCACGGCCGCGGACGACGGCGCACCCGGCTGTGGTGGGCACCGCCCGGCCACCCCACGCCGTGCCGGGGGCCGGCTCACTTCGGCAGCGTCAGCCGCCAGGCCCCCGCCTGCGCCGTCCACGTACGCGTCCGCACCGGACCGCCCACCACCGCGTCGGCCCGGTAGTGGAAGTCCGCGCCGGACACCGTCACCGCCCGCGCCCGGACCCGTACGGGCCGCGCCTCGTCCGGCCAGCGCACCTCGACCTCGGCCAGCCCGCCGGAGTCGGCATCCGGGCCGTGGCCGGAGGCCGCCCGCTCCGCCGCCGGCAGCACCGAAACCCCTCGCACCGGCCGGTCCAGATCCGCCAGCACCACGCCGTCCGCCTCGATCCGCAGCCGCTGCGCCGGCACCCGGCCGCGCCGCCCGCCGAGCCCCAGACCCGTCGCCGGCGCCAGCAGCCCCAGCGCCGTACGGGCCGTCCGCGCGGCCGGACCCCACCAGGGCCGGTGGTCGCCGAGGGAGGGCTCCACCGGGTGTGCCGCGCCCGGCAGGGACGTCTCCGGTGCCGGCGTGCCGCCGCCGGGGATCCGCAGGCCGCCCAGGACGATGCCGTCGCTGTCGTCGGTGAGCAGGTCCATCGACCGCTCGTCGCCGTCCAGCACCGTCCGCGCCGCCGCCACCGTGTCCGTCGGGACGCCCAGCGCCCGGCTCAGCGCGACCGAGGCGGGCGCGCCCACCGGAACCACCGACAGGCCCACCCGCGCCAGCTCCCGCTCCTTGTGCAGCAGCCCGACGACCCGCAGCAGGGCGCGGTCGTCCCCGATCACCACCGGCCGGCGCTGGCCGCGCCGGGCGAGGGCCCGCGCGAATTCCTCCGGCCCCTCCGGCAGGCAGATCTTCGCCCCGGCGCCCGCACACAGCACATCCCGCGCGATCCGTACGGATTCGCCGTCGATACTGCGCGCTACCGGGTCGATGACCACGAGCAGGGGGTACCCCCGAACGGAGTCTGCGGGGGTGTGCCCAGAAGGCTGCGCCGACACCTCGGTCCTTCCTCAGGTAGCATCTCGGTGCAAGAGCCCCTTGCGCTATTGCGCCAGGGGCTTCGTCTATTCCGGGGCACCGGTCCGACGGCTGAAGCGATGACGTCCGCGTGAACAAGCACGCCGACGCCATCCACGCACGTTGGACATGCCCCGCCCGGAAGGGGTGTACGCCTGTGCCCGCACTTGTGCTGCTCGGTGCTCAGTGGGGTGATGAGGGCAAGGGAAAGGCCACCGACCTGCTCGGTGGATCCGTTGATTATGTGGTGCGCTACCAGGGCGGCAACAACGCCGGCCACACGGTCGTCGTCGGCGACCAGAAGTACGCGCTGCATCTTCTCCCTTCCGGAATCCTCTCGCCGGGGTGCACCCCGGTCATCGGCAACGGCGTCGTCGTCGACCCCGCGGTCCTGCTCTCCGAGCTGAGCGGACTCAACGAGCGCGGTGTCGACACGTCCAAGTTGCTGATCAGCGGTAACGCGCACCTGATCACGCCGTACAACATCACCGTCGACAAGGTGACGGAACGGTTCCTCGGCAAGCGGAAGATCGGCACCACCGGGCGCGGCATCGGCCCGACCTACGCCGACAAGATCAACCGCACCGGCATCCGGGTCCAGGACCTCTTCGACGAGTCGATCCTGCACCAGAAGGTCGAGGCGGCCCTCGACTTCAAGAACCAGGTGCTCGCCAAGCTCTACAACCACCGCGCGATCGTCGCGGAGCAGGTCGTCGAGGAGATGCTCGGCTACGCGGACCAGATCAAGGGCTTCGTCGCCGACACCACGCTGCTGCTGAACAACGCCATCGACGACGGCAAGGTCGTCCTCTTCGAGGGCGGCCAGGGCACGCTGCTGGACGTCGACCACGGCACGTACCCCTTCGTCACCTCCTCGAACCCGACCGCCGGCGGTGCCTGCACCGGCGCCGGTGTCGGCCCGACGAAGATCAGCCGCGTCATCGGCATCCTGAAGGCCTACACGACCCGCGTCGGCGCCGGCCCCTTCCCCACCGAGCTGTTCGACAAGGACGGCGAGGCGCTGCGCTCCATCGGCGGCGAGCGGGGCGTCACCACCGGCCGTGACCGCCGCTGCGGCTGGTTCGACGCGGTCATCGCGCGGTACGCGACGCGGGTGAACGGCCTCACGGACTTCTTCCTGACCAAGCTCGACGTGCTGACGGGCTGGGAGCAGATCCCGGTCTGCGTCGCGTACGAGATCGACGGCAAGCGCGTCGAGGAGCTCCCGTACTCGCAGACCGACTTCCACCACGCGAAGCCGGTCTACGAGATGCTGCCGGGCTGGTCCGAGGACATCACCAAGGCGAAGTCCTTCTCCGACCTGCCGAAGAACGCCCAGGCGTACGTGAAGGCGCTGGAGGAGATGTCCGGCGCCCCGATCTCCGCGATCGGCGTCGGCCCCGGCCGCGACGAGACCATCGAGATCAACTCGTTCCTCTCGTAGGACCGGACCGCGTACGGCCCCGACGGCCGCGCACCGCACCTTCCGGAGTTCTCTCCGTACGGCGTGGGGCGCGGCCGTCCGCCGTCGGCCCGCGGGCCCTGTCAGGACGGGGTGGCCGGGGGGCCGTGGGGGGCCCGGCCGTACGTCCGCGGCGCCTTGTCCGTCCCCCGGAACTCCCGCCGCAGGGTGCCGTCACCGCCCAGCCGCAGCACGGAGGTGCTGCTCGCCTCGCAGCCGGGGAGCGGGCGGTCGATCACCGAGGGGCCGACCGTGAGGGCGCCCGCCCCGGAGGCGTAGAAGTCGGCGTGTGCCGTGCAGCGGCCGGCCGGGCCGTCGATGACCGTGGTCAGCACCGTGCTGCCCGCCGGGGCCCGCTTGATGGTCAGGCGCTGGGTGCCGGAGCCGCCGTCGTCGGTGCGCTGCCAGGTGCCGACGAAGGCATCCGGGACGGTCCCGCTGACGGCGTCGTCCCGGCGGAGGGTGGCCGTGCGGCCGGCGGCCGCCCAGGTCAGGGTGCCGGCAGGACCCGGCCGCAGGGTGTGCTCGCCGAGGGCGGAGCAACGGCCCGCCGGGATCGACCGGACGACCGTGGTGTCCAGGCGGAGGGCCGGGCGCCCGTCGTCCGTGGTGAAGGAGACCAGCTTGCCGTCGCTGCGGCACTCGTAGGTCGCGCCGAGGCTGGTGCTGTTGGCGACCACCTCGCCGATCGTGCCGTGGGAGATCACGAAGCGGCGCTGCTGGCCGGTGGGCGTGCCGTCGCGCAGGACCTGGCCCGACCAGGTGCCGATGTAGCGGTCGGGGATGCCCTCGGAGCCGCCCTCGCTGCCGGTGCCGGCGGTCAGCAGCGGGACGGCTACGGCGGTGGCGGCGGCCGCGACGACGGCGGTGGCGGCGAAGGGGAGCCAGCGTCGTCGTCGGGCGGGGGTGCGCCCGGACGGATGCGGCCTCGGGCCGGGGGAGATCCGGGTGCCGGTGAGCTGCGGCGGATGGCCGCCCGGCGGGGTGTCGGTGTCCAGCAGGCGCACCGCGTGCCGGCCGAGGCCGGCGATCAGTTCGCCGGGCAGCCAGGGCGTGGCCGCGCGCCCGCCGGGCTCCGGGCCGAGCCGGGCGAGGACCTCCTCGGGAGCGGGCCGGGCCGCCGGGTCCTTGGCCAGGCAGTCCTCGATCAGGCCGCGGATCTGCCCGGACGTACCGGCAAGATCCGGCTCGTCCTGAGTGATCTTGAACATCACCGCGTGCACGCCGGCCGCCACGCTGCCGAACGGCTGCCGCCCGGTGGCCGCGTACGCCAGCACCGATCCGACGCAGAAGACATCGCTGGCCGGGCCGACGCGGCGGCTCCGGACCTGCTCGGGCGACATGAAGCCGGGCGAGCCGACGACCGCGCCCGTACGGGTCTGGGTCCGGTCGCCGACCGCGTCCAGGGCGCGCGCGATGCCGAAGTCGATGACCCGGGGGCCGTCGATGGTGACCAGGACGTTGGACGGTTTGAGGTCGCGGTGGACGAGCCCGACGCCGTGGATGTCGGTCAGGGCGGAGAACAGGCCGTAGGCGAGGTGGCGCAGGGAATGCTCGGGGAGCGGGCCGTACGTTCCCGCCCGGCCGTATTCGTCGTCCCGGTTGCCGACGACCGTCTTCAGGGTCGGGCCCGCGATGTAGCCGGTGGCGACCCAGGGGATCTCCGCCTCGGTGTCGGCGTCGAGGACGGGCGCGGTCCAGCGGCCGCCGACCCGGCGCGCGGCCGCGACCTCGGCACGGAAGCGGTCCCGGAACTCCTCCTCGGCCGCCAGCTCGGTCTTCACCAGCTTCACGGCAACGGTCCGGCCGCCCTCGGAACGGGCCAGGTAGACCCGGCCCATCCCGCCGCTGCCGAGACGGCTGAGCAGCCGGTAGTCCCCGATCCAGTGCGGATCGTCGGCGGTCAGCTCCCGCAGGCCCTCCATCCGGACGCCCTCCCCGTGTCGTTCCGTCCCCGGTGCATCCGTCCGAGCCTAGGCGTCCCGAGATCGCACCACGGGCGACGACGCGTCACGAGGGGAGAACGATCGGCAGCGCAACGACGCCCGGATCAACCGGTCTTGTGGTAGATCAGCGGCGTCTTGCCGTTGTCCATCGAGCGGCGCAGCCCGCCGTTCACCAGCTCCAGCCTGCTGGGTGAGCCGGGGCTGCAGCTCTGCGCCGGGCGCCCGGCGACCACCTTCGAGGGCCCCAGGCGGACCGGCGGCCCCGCCTTCTTCAGGGCGGCCGCGAACTCGCACCGGTACGTGGGCCCGGTGGCCGTCATGGTCAGCACGGTGTCGCCCGGCGTGCCCTGTTTGAGGGTGAGACGGAGGTCCGCGGTGCCGTTGCCGTCCCGGGTTTCCCAGGTGCCCAGGTAGCCCGCGGGGATGCGTCCCTTGACGGCCTGCGCTCCGCCCTTCGCGTCCGAAGGCCGTACACCGTCGTCGTTCCCGTTCAGCAGGGCGAACGCGGTGCCCGCGCCGGCGGCGGCCAGGACCAGCACGACGGCGGCTGTCAGGGCGGATCCGCTGCGGCGGCGCCGGCGCTGCGGGCGGTGCGCCGCCGGGGCGGGCGGCGTGGGGGCGGGCGGCGCGGGTGGGTACCCGTACTGGCCCTGGGGCGTGTACTGCCCCTGCTGCGGGTACGGGGTCGCGCCGGGCGGAGCGTGTCCCGGCGGCGGGGTGGGGGGCGCGGCCGCGGGCGAGACCGAGGTCGGCATCGCGTGCACCCCGGGGGCGGGGGTATAGGGCGCGGCGGGGCCAGGGGGGTAGGGCGCGGCCCCGGCGCCGTGGCCGCCGGGGTCGCCCTCGGGGTTCTCGGCCTCCAGCAGTTCGACGGCGTGCCGTCCCAGCCGGGCGATGAGCGCCCCCGGCAGCCACGGCTCGTCCTCGTCCGCGGAGTACGCCAGGGCGTCCTCCGTCATCGCCACGAGCTGTGCGGGGGTGGGGCGGTGCGCCGGATCCTTCGCCAGGCAGGCGGCGACGAGGGGGTGCAGTCCGGGCGGCAGCCCGGAGAGGTCGGGCTCCTCCTGGGCGATGCGGTACATCACCGCGTGCACACCGCTTGCGGCCGTCCCGAACGGCTGCCGCCCGGTGGCCGCGTAGGCCAGGACCGAGCCGAGGCAGAAGACGTCGCAGGCCGGGCCGATCGCCTCGCCGCGCACCTGCTCGGGGGCCATGAAGCCGGGCGAGCCGACGGTGGCGCCGGTGCGGGTCATGCCGTTGTCGGCCAGCGCCTCCAGGGCGCGTGCGATACCGAAGTCGATGACGCGGGGGCCGTCGATGGTGATCAGCACGTTGGACGGCTTGAGGTCGCGGTGGACGATCCCGGCGGCGTGGATCGCCTGGAGCGCGCGGGCCAGACCGGCCGCCAGGATGCGGACGGTCCGTTCGGGGAGCGGGGTGGTGCCGCCGCCGACCACCTGCTGAAGCGAGGGCCCGGCGATGTAACCGGTGGCGACCCAGGGCGTTTCGGCCTCGGTGTCCGCGTCCAGTACGGGCGCGGTCCACTCGCCGCCGACCTGTTGTGCGGCGCGCACCTCGCGCCGGAAGCGGCCCCGGAACTCTTCCTGGCCGGCCAGTTCGCCGCGGACGAGTTTGACGGCGACCGTACGTCCGCGGTCCGAACGGGCCAGGAACACCTTGCCCATGCCGCCCTCGCCGAGCCGCGCGATCAACCGATAGTCACCGATCCGCGATGGATCCCCGGCGATGAGCGGCGTCAGCCCTCCGGGCTGCCCTGCCTGCCCCGTACGTCCCTGCTGTGCCACGATTCGTCGCCCTCTCCCCCGCATCCGTCCTGCCCCGGCCCCGCTTCCGCGGTGAGGATATCCAGGGCCGCGCGCGCCGGCAGCGGCGGAGCACCCCTGGATCCTTAACTCGCGGTGGGGGCGCGCTTAACCCGGCCGTTCCTAGTGTGCTGGACGGAATCCGGACGACCGGAACCGCCCGGCCGCCGACGCCGGCGCGGCACGCAGGAGAGTGGTGGACATCATGGAGAGTTACGGCCAGTTGGCCGCGCGGCTGGCGATCGATCTGACCGCGGTGGGGACGCTCACCTTCGCCGTGTACTACCCGCGCCACCGGCGCCGTGATCTGGTTCCGGCCTATCTCGCGTTGAATGTCGCGCTGTTCTCGGTGGTCGCGGCCCTGGCCAGGGTCGGTGAGAACGGCGGGATGGCGCTGGGATTCGGTCTGTTCGGGGTGCTGTCGATCATCCGGTTGCGCTCGGACTCCGTCCAGCACCAGGAGGTTGCGTACTACTTCACCACGCTGGTGCTGGGGCTGCTGTGCGCGCTGCCGCACCTCCCGCTCGCCGTCGTCGGGGGGCTCGCCGCGCTGCTCCTGCTCGTCATCCATGTCGCCGACCACCCGCGGCTGCTGTCCGGTACGCGCCGCGTGGTGATCACCCTGGACGTGGTGCACTCCAGCCAGGAGGCCCTCCGTGCCGACCTGGCCGGGCGGCTCGGCGAGCCGCTGAAGTGGACGGTCCAACAGGTGGACTGTGTCCGGGATCTGATGGTGGTGGATGTCAGGTTCCGCGTCCCGGAACTTTCCCTGGGTACGGAACGTAGAACGCCTGCCGCCCCGCATCCCGCGGCGCAGCACCCGTCACGGACCGCGCCGCGGAATCCGGCGAAGGACACCTCGCCGGACACCTCGCCGGACCCGGAGCGGAGCACCGCCCGGCCCCGCACGATCGCCCGTCCCCAGCCCCCTGCCAAGGAGACCGTGTGATTCCCGCCGTACGAGCCCTCGCCCGCGCCGCCATGGCCGCGCGTCCGGTCCCGCTCGCCGAGGTCCAGGCACGCGCCGAACTCCTCGCCCGCTACGACAACAGCTACCTCGTCCCCGTCGAGGTCTTCGCCGACTTCGCGGCCGAGCTCACCGACCGGCGGCGCCCCGGAGGCCCGTTCGCCGCGCTCTGCATCAACGGCCGCCGCTGGTTCCGCTATCACTCCGTCTACTACGACACCCCCGACCTGCGGTCCTTTCACGACCACCGGCAGGGCCGCCGACTGCGCTACAAGATCCGCGAGCGGCTGTACGAGGACACGGGGGAGCGGCAGTTCGAGATCAAGCTCAAGGGCCGCCGTGGCGAGACGGTCAAGCACCGGCAGCCGCTGATGCCGGGAGCCGCGGCCCTGGGCCCGGCGCCGCGCGGTTTCCTCGCCTCCGTGCTGGACCGCTCGTACGGCATCGCGGCCCCCACCGAGCTGGGCCGTTCCATGGAGACCGACTACACCCGGGCCACCTTCGTCGCCGACGGCCAGCGCATCACCTGCGACGCGGCCCTGCTCTGCCGGGACCTGGAGACCGGGCGCACGGTACGCGCCGACGGCGGACTGGTTCTCGTGGAGACCAAGACCGTCGGCCATCTCACCGAGGCGGACCGACTCTTACACGGCCACGGCATCCGTGCCGCCGAATTCACCAAGTACTGCGGGGGTTTGTCGGCACTGCGACCGGACCTCACCGCCAACCACTGGAAGCGGGCCGTCCGCACGGCGTTCCCCACGGCGGCCTGAGGACGACGGGCGGACCGTTTCACGTGAAACCGGCTGTTTCGCGTGAACCGGCTGTTTCACATGAACCGGCCGTTCCGCGTGAACCGACTGTTTCACGTGAAACCGGCCGCGGCGGGGCGCAGTTCAGGCTCGGACGGATTCCTGCCGGCGGACTCCTGACGGGCGGATTCCTGACGGGCGGATTCCTACCGGCGGGTGCCCCGCCCCTCCGCCCCGCCGCCGAACGTCGCCGTGATGCGGGCACCGCCGCCCGCCCCGCTGCCGAACTCCACCGCGCCGCCCGACTCCTGGGCGGCGCGGCGCACGATGTCCAGCCCGAGCCCGGTGGAACCGCCCCCGCTGCGGCCCCGCTCGGGGACGTGGCCGGCGGGGAAGCCGGGGCCGTCGTCCTCGACGGTCAGCCGCCCGCCCGGCGCCTCGCCCGCGACCGTCAGGCGCATCCCGGCGCCCTCCGGTGTGTGGTCGAGGACATTGCCGATCAGCGCATCGACCGCGGCGGCCAGCTCGGCCGCATCGGCGGCGACCGGCACCGGGGTGCCGACCGGGGGAGCGGTGCAGGTCAGGGCGCGGCCCTGGTCCTCGGCCAGCGGGCGCCAGAAGTCCGACCGCGCGCGGACCACCGCCGCCAGATCGGTGCGGACGGGCCCGTCGCCGTCCTCCCGCAGCGGCTTGCGGGCCGTACGGATCACCTCGTCCACACTGCGCTCCAGCGCCGCCACATCCGCCGCGATCCGCTCCGCCTCCGCCGGATCGCGCAGCCCCTCCGCGTCCAGGCGCAGCGCGGCGACCGGCGTGCGCAGGCGGTGGGCGAGGTCGGCGGCGTTCTCCCGCTCGGCGGTCAGAAAGCCGTGGATACGGTCGGCGAGGTGGTTGAGCTGCCCGGCCACCAGGCGGAGTTCGGGCGGGCCCGAGGGCTCGGCGCGGGCGGTCAGATCGCCGCCCGCCAGACGGTCGGCGACGGCGGCCAGGCGGCGGGTGGAGCCGACCAGGCGGGAGCCGAGGCGGTCGGCGAACAGCAGGCCGAGCAGCATCAGCCCGGCGCCGATCCCGGCGAAGGCGAGGGAGGAGGTCAGCGTCCCGGCGTACAGCTGCCGGTCGCCGAGCCCGACCTGGACGACCGCGGTACCGCCGGCCACCCCCTGTACGGGGACCAGGACCGCCCGGCCGCCGCCGGCCGGCTCGTACGAGAACGCCCGCCCGTAGCGCGCCAGCCGCACCGCGTCGGTGACCGGCGCAGCCGGGCCGAGGACCGTGCCGTCGGCGAGGATCACCGAGGTGCGCGGCAGGTCGGGGCCGTTGGCGGAGGCGACGATGGCGGCGGCGGCACGGCGGCCGGCGGGCTCGGCGAGGCTCCGCCCGAGGCCGGTGGCCAGCGAGTGGGCGCGCGCCGTGGCGTCGGCCGTGGCGCGGTCGGCGGCGTGGCTGCGCGCCAGCAGGGACAGTGGCACCAGCAGAGCGGCGAGCACCAGGGCGGTGGTCGCGGCGGTGAGGCGGAGGATGCTGTGGCGCACGCCCTACGGCTCCTGCCCCGCGCCGTCCCGGACGCCCCCGGGCGGCGCCAGCTTCACGCCCACCCTACGGACCGTGTGCAGATACCGGGGGCGCTGCGCGGTCTCCCCCAGCTTCCGGCGCAGCCACGACAGATGGACGTCCACCGTCTTGTCGGCGCCGCCCAGCGGCTGCTGCCACACCTCCGCCAGCAGTTCGCGTCGCGAGACCACCTGTCCGGCGCGCCGGGCGAGATAGGCCAGCAGGTCGAACTCCCGGGGCGTCAGTTCCAGCGCCGCCCCCGCCAGCGTCACCTCGCGCGCCCCCGCGTCGAGCGCCAACTCGCCCACCCGGATCACCGGTTCCGCCTCCTCGGCACCCAGCCGCCGCAGCACCGCCTTGATCCGCGCGTCCAGCTGGGCCGCACCGAAGGGCTTGACGATGTAGTCGTCGGCGCCGTCGCCCAGGACCGCGACCATGTCCGGCTCGTCGTCCCGCGCGGTGGCGACGATCACCGGGACGTCACTGACCGCCCGCAGCATCCGCAGCACCTGCGCGCCGTCCACATCGGGCAGTCCCAGATCGAGGACCACCAGGTCGGGGCGGTCGGTGACGGCGGTGTCGAGCCCGGACATCCCGGTCGCGGCGGTGGCAACGGCGTGGCCGCGGTCGCGCAGCGCCCGCATCAGCGCACCACGCAGCTGCGGGTCGTCCTCGACGACGAGTACATGGGGCATGCAGCCACCGTAGCCAGCGCCGATACGCCCGGGGGAGGTCGGGCCGCCGACGAGGGCGAATGCCCGCGAGCTTTGGGCGGGCCTTAACCGGGCGTTAGGGAAGGGTGCGCGAGGCTGGTGCGGACGACGGGAGGTGACGGCCGTGGCAGTGCGGGGTGCGGCGGCGGCCTGGATGGCCGGGCTGGCCGCGGCGGGTGGGCTGGGAGCCTGGGCGCTGGCGTCCACGGACAGCGGTATCGGGGACCGCAACGCGCGGGCCGTCACCCTGGACGACGCGGCCGTGCGCCGGCGACTCGCCGAAGCCCGCTCCGCCGACGGTGCCCAGGGGCCGCCGCCCACTCGGCCGTCCCGCTCCGCGGGCCCCGCCGCGCCCCCCGCCCGCACCGTCCGGGTCACCGGCGGCAGCGTCACCGCGGTCTGCCGTCCCGATGGCCGGGTCTACCTCACCGCCTGGAGCCCGGACGCCGGATTCCATGTGGACGACGACGTCTCTCGTGGGCCGGCGGCCACCGCGGCCCTGGAGTTCGAGCCGCTGAACGACGAGGACGGTGCGGACCGCCCGTACGCGATCCACTGCGCCGGCGGACGCCCGGCGGCCGCCCCGCCCCGCGAGGACTGAGCGCACCGCCCGCCGCCACCGGCTGGAGCGCCCACCGCCACCGACTGGAGCTTCCTCCAACCCCGCAGACAATCCGGCCGACCCGTAGACATTCTGTCCGTGCACGTGGTGAGTGCCATACAGGTTGTCGGTACCCGCCGACGGGCCGTGATCCCTAGGCTGAGGGCGTTCGCCGGGCCTGTCCACCGGCGGCCCGAGCGACCCGATCCGAGGTACTGACCGTGACCACGACGCCCTCCGCCTCCGCCGACCCCGCCACGGGCGCGGCAGTAAAGGCCGCCGACCGCGCGCACGTCTTCCACTCCTGGTCCGCGCAGGGCCTCATCGACCCGCTGCCGGTCGCGGGCGCCGAGGGCTCGTACTTCTGGGACTACGACGGCAACCGCTACCTCGACTTCTCCTCCCAGCTGGTCAACACCAACATCGGCCACCAGCACCCCAAGGTCGTCGCGGCGATCCAGGAGCAGGCCGCGAAGCTGTGCACCATCGCGCCCGGCTTCGCCGTCGACGTGCGCTCCGAGGCCGCCCGGCTGATCGCCGAGCGCACCCCCGGCGACCTCGACAAGATCTTCTTCACCAACGGCGGCGCGGAGGCCGTGGAGAACGCGGTCCGGATGGCCCGGCTGCACACCGGCCGTGCCAAGGTGCTCTCCGCCTACCGCTCGTACCACGGCGCCACCGCCGCCGCGATCAACCTGACCGGCGACCCGCGCCGCTGGCCCTCGGACACCGCCTCGGCCGGCGTCGTGCACTTCTGGGGCCCGTTCCTCTACCGCTCGCCCTTCCACGCCACGAGCGAGGCGCAGGAGTGCGAGCGCGCCCTCGCCCACCTCGAACAGACCATCGCCTTCGAGGGCCCGCAGTCCATTGCGGCGATCATCCTGGAGAGCATCCCGGGCACCGCCGGGATCATGGTCCCGCCGGCCGGCTACCTCGCCGGCGTCCGCGAGATCTGCGACCGCCACGGCATCGTCTTCATCCTCGACGAGGTCATGTCGGGCTTCGGTCGCACCGGCCGCTGGTTCGCCGCCGACCACTTCGGCGTCACCCCCGACCTGCTGACCTTCGCCAAGGGCGTCAACTCCGGCTACGTCCCGCTGGGCGGCGTGGCGATCAGCGCCGAAATCGCCGCCACCTTCGACCAGCGGCCCTTCCCCGGCGGTCTGACCTACTCCGGACACCCGCTGGCCTGCGCCTCCGCCGTCGCCACCATCAACGCGATGGCCGAGGAGCGGATCGTCGAGAACGCCGCCGGCATCGGCGAGACGGTCATCGGCCCCGCGCTGCGCGAGATCGCCGAGCGGCACCCCTCCGTCGGCGAGGTCCGCGGCACGGGCGTCTTCTGGGCGCTCGAACTGGTCCGGAACAAGGAGACCCGCGAGCCGCTGGTGCCGTACAACGCGTCCGGCGCCGCCAACGCCCCGATGGCCGAATTCGCCGCGGCCTGCAAGCGCGGCGGACTGTGGCCCTTCGTGAACATGAACCGGACGCATGTCGTCCCGGCCTGCACGGTCACCGAGGCCGAGGCCAAGGAGGGTCTGAGCATTCTGGACGAGGCCCTGACGGCCGCGGACGCGCACACCGAAGCGGCCTGACCGGAACGGCGCAGCGGCGGCCACCCGACCTGCCGGGGACGTATCGTCCCAGGTACGGGGCGTGGCCGCCGCGGCCCTCGCCTATCGTTGGCCCGGGCCGCATCCCCTCTGCGCGGTCATGAAGTCGTCGAAGGAGACGCTCACGATGGCCGTCGGCGGAGACAGCTCGTTCATACGGCGCAGCACCCTGCGCCAGCAGATCGCCGACGCCCTGCGCGACGAGGTCCTGGCCGGCCGGCTGCCGTCCGGGCACCCCTTCACCGTCAAGGAGATCGCCGAGCAGTACGGCGTCTCCGCCACCCCGGTCCGCGAGGCGCTGCTCGACCTGTGCGCCCAGGGCCTCCTCGACGTCGAACAGCACCGCGGGTTCAAGGTGCACGCCTTCACCACCGAGGACTTCGTCGCGATGGTCGAGGCCCGCACCCTGATCATCGAGGGCATCTTCCGCAGCGGCGCCGAACGCGCGCTGCGGGCCACCCCCGCCGAGGTCCTCATCTCCGTACGCCGCCGCGCCGACGAGGCCGAGCGCGCCGCCCGGGCCGGTGACCTCGACGTCCTGATCGGCTACGACCTGCGGTTCTGGCGGGAACTCAGCGGCATCGTGGGCAACCCGTACATCAGCGACTTCCTCGACCGGGTCCGCGTCCAGACCTGGATGTTCGCGGTGCCCCTGCTGCGGCGCACCGAGGACCTCAAGGGCGCCCTCTGGCACAGCCACAGCCAGCTGGCCAAGGCCCTCGTCCAGTACGACCTGGCCGAGGCCCAGCGGCTGATCGCCGACTACAACGAACACTCGCTCGCCCTTGTGGGAATGCGCGGATAGTGCCACGACCAGTACTACTGGGAATGCGCGGTGAGCACTACGCTGTCCCGACCATCGGCCGTCATGGGGCGTCCCGTAACCGTGCCCTTGGCTTGATGGACGTGCCGGTGCCCTGTCCCCCGACCGGAAGCGAGCCCTCACTCGTGGCATGTGACCTGTGGCTGGTGCCCCTCGTGGACGTGCTGTGCCACAGCCCTGACAACCCGTTCTCCGAAGAGATCGCCGCCTACGACAAGGCCCTGACGGACGCGGGCCTGCCGCCGATCCCGGTCTTCAGCTACATGCCGGGCCTCTCCGGCGATGTCGCCCCGGTCGCCGGCTTCGACTACGACGCGCTGCACTTCCTGCGCCGCGCCTACCTCCTGCGCCTGTGCGGCCTGGAGGTGACGCCGGTGGACGAACTGGGCGGCGACTACGAGCAGTTGCTGGAGATGTTCGAGTCGACGGCGCAGCAGTCCCACCTGGTCTGGCACTACGACCACGCGGGCGCCTACGTCCCGGTCGACTTCCCGCACCCGCTGGCCGACGACGAACTCCTGGACGGCGGCGGCCCG
Organism: Streptomyces sp. NPDC048650; assembly: GCF_043199095.1. Classification (NCBI taxonomy): domain Bacteria; kingdom Bacillati; phylum Actinomycetota; class Actinomycetes; order Kitasatosporales; family Streptomycetaceae; genus Streptomyces; species Streptomyces sp. NPDC048650. Next base: position 230,401 of record NZ_JBICVM010000010.1, read on the forward strand.
CTGGGCTCGTCGCACGGACTGCTGCGCGAACTCGAAGTGGTGGCGCCCTGCCTGGGCATCGATCCGGCCAATCCGCCCGCCGCACCGGAGCCGCCGGCCGGACCGACCACGTTGGAGGAACGGGCGGGCGCCGCCCCCCTGGACGACGGACCGTTCGCCAGGGAGCGGCACGTCTGGCTGGGGCTGCACGCGGCGGCGACCAGGAGCCTGGGGCAGGGCTCGATGATCGTCTTCAGCTGACGGGTGCCACGGCGCGCCGGGGCCCTCCGCCCCGGCGCGCCGGTCGCTCGTCGCCCTGCACCGGCGGGGCCGCTCAGCGCCCCGGCTCCGGCGGCCGCTGCCGCGGCATGTTCGGCCGGGTGCCCGGCGGCAGCACGAACCGGGCCGGCGGCTCCACGCTCTCCTGCCGCGGCGCCGCCCACGGCACCAGCCCCTGTGTCGCCGACGGCACCGGCCCGGCCCGGAACTCGGCCATCCAGTCCGCCGTTTCGGCCCGTACGAGCTCTCCGAGGTCCTCGTTGAAACGCCGCAGCACCCCCAGGCAACGCTCCGCCGCCTCGCTCGCGGTGCCCTCGGTCGGCCCGAGCACCTCGCGCACGCTCTCCGACGCCCAGTCGAACTGCAGCGCCTCCAGCCGGCGGTGGATCGCCTGTGCGGTGGCCAGGTCCCGCATCCAGCCGGCGGTCACCCCGAAATACCGGTCGCACCCCACGCACACCGCCGCCGCCAGCAGCGAGAGGTAGCCCCACGGCGCCCCGCCGTCCAGCACCCCGGCGAAGTCCAGCAGCGGCAGCAGACCGCCCACCGACACCCCGGCCGCGCTGCCCAGCCGCAGCGTCCGCGCGCCGCGGCGCTTGGTCTGCCGGCTGTGCAGATACCAGTCGGCGGCGCGCAGCGCGCCTTCCTCGGTCCACAGATAGAGCGCGTCCAGGCGGTCGGCCGGCTCACCCCAGTCGCCGAGCGGGAACAGCCGCCCTCCTAGGTCCTCGCGGCCCCGGATCCGGTCCGGCTCCCGGCCGTAGGCGTCATGGCGCTCCCGTTCCCGGTCCGGGAAACGGCTCCGGTCCCGGTCGCGGTACCGGTCCCAGCGCCACTCGCGGCCGTACCCCCGCCGCTGCCCGCCCTCCCTCCGGGGAAGCCCCTCGGGCTGCATCTCCGGCTGACTCACCCGTGCTCCCTCTAGTACGGTCCGTGCGGTGCGCTGCGTGACATACGAGACGGCCGTTGCGCGCAGCCCCCATTCCTACCGCCGAACGGTTGGCGTCCCTCGCAAGATCCCCTGATTTCCGCCCAGAAGTGGTGGTGGATCCGGTATAAGGCGACCGGGCGCCTCACTCGAAAGAGTTGCCGCCAAGAAGGGCCCCGGTGACGGCAGACGGTTTCCGGCCGCCCCGGCCCGCGGCCCGGCCCGCCGCCCAGGGCGACTAGGCTGCCCCCGTGAAGGTCCTCGTCATCGGCGGCGGCGCCCGCGAACACGCCCTGTGCCGCTCTCTGTCCCTCGACCCCGACGTCACCGCGCTGCACTGCGCTCCCGGCAACGCCGGTATCGCCGAGGTGGCCGATTTGCACGGGGTCAATGCCCTCGACGGCACGGCCGTCGCCGAGCTCGCGGCCGGCCTGGAGGCCGACCTGGTCATCGTCGGCCCCGAAGCCCCCCTGGTGGCGGGCGTCGCGGACGCCGTCCGTGCGCGCGGCATCCCGGTCTTCGGCCCCTCGGCCCAGGCCGCCCAGCTGGAGGGCTCCAAGGCCTTCGCCAAGGACGTGATGGCCGCCGCGGCCGTCCCCACCGCCCGTAGCTACGTCTGCACCACCCCCGCCGAGATCGACGCGGCGCTCGACGCGTTCGGCGCCCCGTACGTGGTCAAGGACGACGGCCTGGCCGCAGGCAAGGGCGTCGTCGTCACCGAGGACGTCGAGGCGGCCCGCGCCCACGCCCTGGCCTGCGACCGCGTCGTGATCGAGGAGTTCCTCGACGGCCCCGAGGTCTCCCTCTTCGCGGTCACCGACGGTGAGACCGTGGTCCCGCTCCAGCCCGCCCAGGACTTCAAGCGGGCCTACGACGGCGACCAGGGCCCGAACACCGGCGGCATGGGCGCGTACAGCCCGCTGCCGTGGGCGGACCCCAAGCTCGTCGACGAGGTCATGGCGACCGTCCTGCAGCCCACCGTGGACGAGCTGCGCCGCCGCGGCACGCCTTTCTCCGGGCTGCTCTACGCGGGCCTGGCGATCACCTCGCGCGGCGTCCGGGTGATCGAGTTCAACGCCCGCTTCGGCGACCCGGAGACCCAGGTCGTCCTCGCCCGTCTCAAGACCCCGCTGGCCGGGCTGCTGCACGCCGCCGCCACCGGCACCCTGGCGACCCTCCCGCCGCTGCGGTGGAGCGACGGCGCGGCCGTCACCGTCGTCATCGCCTCGCACAACTACCCGGACACCCCGCGCACCGGCGACCCGATCTCGGGCCTCGCCGACGTCGCAGAGCAGGACGCCCCCACGGCGTATGTGCTGCACGCGGGTACCCGGCGCGACGGCTCCGGCGCGGTACTCAGCGCGGGCGGCCGAGTGCTGTCGGTCACCGCCACCGGCTCCGACCTCACCACCGCCCGGCAGCGTGCCTACCGCGCGGTGGGCCGGATCTCCCTGGACGGCTCCCAGCACCGCACGGACATCGCGGCCAAGGTGGCCGGGGACGCCGCTCAGGGCTGAGCGGCCTTCGGGTCCCGGCTGGTTCCCGGCTTTGCCCAAAGCCATTCCATCGAGTGACGACGTCAGATTTCCGCTGACGGGATCACCCTTCCCAACTAGGGTGCCGCGCAGGCGCCATGCGGTGGCCGTGCCGGAAATCGGCGCGGCCGCAGCCGCGGCGTCCGGCAAGTGGCTCACCGGCATTGCGATGTCAGTGGCTGCTGCCACAGTGGTGGTGAGCGAGCTAGCTCGCCCCGCGCAACGCACAGTTCTCGTCCGTCGTCCCGTGTTCTCTCCGTCCGGTTCCACCAGGACAGCAGGGGGTGTACAGGCTCGTGGCAAGTCCGGAAACAGGCGTCCTGGCGGCGCGCGCCCGCGCCCTCGCCGTGCTGCGGATCCGCAGCACGGCGACGGCCGTGGCGCTGCTGCCCGCGGCCGTCGCCGTAGTGCTTTTCGTCGGCCGGGCAACCGGCCATCTCGGTGCGTCGGGTGGTTGGGACACGGCCCGCTGGGCGGTGGCCGGCCTGGCGGTGCCGGTGCTGCTCCTGGCCCTGCTGGTGACCGTGGTCATCGTCCGCGCCCGGCCCGCGCTGAGCCCCTCCGTGCCCATCTCCGAGAAGTCGGCTCCCGATCTCTACCGCCTGGTACGCGATCTCGCGGAGCGCCTGGAGGTCCCGGCGCCGTCCTCGATAGCACTCACCCCCGACTGCGACAGCTGGCTGGAGGACCGCACACACCGGTCCCACGGCCCCCTCCCGGAGGCCGACGGCCGCCGTGAGCCCCAGGCGCCGGTCCTGGTCATCGGCTCGCCGTTCCTGTGGTGGATGCGGGTCGCCGAGCTGCGCGCCCTCCTCGCCCCGGTCGTGGCGGGCACCGGCCCTTCCGCGCACCCCGACATAGCGGCCGCCCGCCGCTTCATCCGGGGCCTGGACGCAGCCGTCGCCGTCTCAGCCCGGCCCGCGGGCCCGCTGCGCGCCCTGCCGCTCCGGTTCGTCGGCCGGGTGGCGCGAATGCTGCTGCGCGCCTGCCGCGACCACGCCACGATCATGGAGCGCGGGGTGGCCGCGGCCGCCTCCGAGCGCGCCCAGGGCGTCGACTACGGCCTCCGGATCGTCGCCCAGGAACAGGTCGGGCTGGCGTACGCGGGCTGGGACCGGCTGCTGACCAGGGTGGCGCTGCCCGCCTGGCGGATGGGCCGCTGGCCGTCCCGGCTGGACGCCGGTGTGGTCTCCGCACTGACCGAGCTCTCCCGCCGCGACCGCCTCGCCGAGGGCTTCACGTCCCGGCTCGGCGAGCGGCCCGCCTGCGACCTCCTGGAGGAGCCCGGCGCCATCGACCGCGCCGCCTCCCTGCTGGCAGCCCGGCTCTTCCACGGTGGTCCGCCCGAACCGGGCCCCGACTGGTCCCCGGTGGCCTGGAACCAGTATCCGGAGGAGGTCGTGGACCGTAAGTGGCGCCTCGAGGCCGCCCGTCTGCACCGGGTCCTGGACGAGCTGCCCGCGGCGGACGTGCCATCGGCCGGCCAGGGCACGGACCCGTCGGCCGGCGCGGCGCCGCCGGCGGATCCGGCGGCGGGCCCGTCCCGCCCGTTCGCCCGCACCCCCGCCGGCACGGCCGCCGGCCCCCGCTCGTCGGCCCGTCGGCCCGACGGCCGCACGCCGGCCGGCCACGTCCCTCCCGGCCTGGCCGCCCACGAGCTGGCGGTGGCCCCGGTGGGACCCGCGGTGGGGCCCACCCTCGCCCGGGTCATCGACCGGCTGGCGCATGACGACCGTGCGGGTGATCTCGTTGCGGCCCGGCTGGGGGCGGAGGTCGCCCGCGAGGAGCGCGAGGAAGCGGCCCGCCAGGCCGCCCACTCCTCCTTCGCGCACGAGACCGCGGCGGGGGTGGCCTGGGGCGACGGCCTGGCCGAGGGCGGCCTCCCGCTCTTCCCGCTGCAACCGCCCCGCACGGGCCGCGAGCTGCTCGCCGACCACGTCACGGCGATGGTGTGCTGTGCCGCCGTGGACACCGCGGGCGCCGCCCCCGGCCTGGACTGGCTGGACGGCCCGGCCCTCATGGTCGACGGCGCCCGTCGCGCCGACCTCGGGCACCCGGTGCTGAGCCTGGTGGACGACGGCGACGCCGAACCGCTCCGCGGCTGGCTGACCACGGTCGGCGTCCGCCCGGAGAAGCCGGTCAGGCTGGTGTGAGCCGGGGCTCCGGCCCCGGCGGCTCCGGCTGAATGTTCCCCTTCAGTTCGTTTTTCGGGCCAACGCCCTCTAAATTCACGACGAAGGGTGACGGAGTGGGTGCGTAATGTGATGTGCTGGGTTTGGAGCCGCTCTGGAGCGGTGGGGACATCACGCAACCTGTCATACCGAAACGGCCGATCGCCGGCCGCGGACAACGGGGAACGCGGGAGGGGAGCGGAAGGTGGGCACGGAACAGATCAGGCGCTGGGAGTCGGGCGCTCTCGCCCACGCGGTCACGGACCCGTTCGGGCAGGGCCCGCTGCCCTGGCTCCGCGGCAGCGAGAACTACTTCGACTCCGGCAAGGTGGTCCCGTGGTACGTCGACCCCGCCGTCGCCCAGGGCGATCTGCGGGTCCCGGTGCCGCGCAAGCACAACGGCCCGCGTACGGCCGACGACGTCCGCCGCCAGATCAAGGGCTTCGCCAGCACCGGCGCGGTGGCCCCCGGTGACGCGATCGACTTCCGGGTCTCCGTCGACCCGCCGCAGCCGTTCAGCATCGACGTCTACCGCATCGGCCATTACGCGGGGGCCGGAGCCTCCAAGATCACGACCAGCCCGCGGTTGGCAGGCATCGTCCAGCCGAACCCGCTCACGGCCGACCGCACCGTCTCCTGCCACCACTGGTGGCTCTCCTGGCGCCTCCAGGTGCCCGCCTACTGGCAGCTCGGCGCCTACGTGGCCGTGCTGACCACCGCCGACGGCTACCGCTCCCACATCCCGTTCACGGTCCGCGACGACCACCCCGCCGACCTCCTCCTGCTGCTGCCGGACGTCACCTGGCAGGCGTACAACCTCTACCCGGAGGACGGCCGCACGGGCGCCAGCCTCTACCACGCCTGGGACGAGAAGGGCGCGCTCCTCGGCGAGCAGGACGCCGCCACCACGGTCTCCTTCGACCGCCCGTACGCGGGCGCCGGCCTCCCCCTGCACGTCGGGCACGCCTACGACTTCATCCGCTGGGCCGAGCGCTACGGCTACGACCTCGCCTACGCCGACGCCCGCGATCTGCACGCCGGACGCGTCGACCCGACGCGCTACCGCGGTCTGGTCTTCCCGGGCCACGACGAGTACTGGTCAGTGCCCATGCGCCGGACGGTCGAGCACGCCCGCGACGCCGGCACCTCCCTGGTCTTCCTCTCCGCCAACACCATGTACTGGCAGGTCGAGCTCTCCCCGTCCCCCTCCGGCACCGACTCCCTCCTGAACTGCCGCAAGCGGCAGGGGCCCGGCCGCCCCGCCCTCTGGCGCGAGCTGGGCGACCCGGAGCAGCGCCTGATGGGAATCCAGTACGCCGGCCGGGTGCCCGAACCGGCCCCGCTCATCGTCCGCAACGGCGACCACTGGCTCTGGGAGGCCACCGGCGCCCACGAAGGCGACGAGATCCCCGGCCTGGTGGCGGGCGAGGCCGACCGCTACTTCCCGCGTACCAGCCTCCCCGACCACACCGACCGCACCCTGCTCGCCCACTCCCCGTACCGCGACGGCGAGGGCACCATGCGCCATCAGGAGACGTCCCTCTACCGCGCCCCGAGCGGCGCCTGGGTCTTCGCCTCCGGCACCTTCGCCTGGTCCCCGGCCCTCGACCGTCCCGGCCATATCGACCAGCGGGTCCAGCGCGCCACGGCGAACCTCCTGGACCGCATCTGCAAGCGCGACTGAGCGCGGCACCAGGCAGCGACGGCCCGGGTTCCGCGGGCGAGCGCACGGCCCGCGGGCACCGCCATGGCCTGACCCGGACGGACCCGTACGGCATCCCGGCCGCCCACCCGGCGACCCTGAAGCGAAGATCCCCTTCCGCATACGCGAGAATCGAGGTGACTCCTGGATCAACCTACGCGGAGGCAGCGTGTCCGGTTTCGTAGAAAAGCCCGAGCCCGTGCAGGTCCCGGGTCTCACCCACCTGCACACGGGCAAGGTGCGTGACCTCTACCAGAACGCCGACGGCCAACTGATCATGGTTGCCACCGACCGCCAGTCCGCGTACGACTGGGTGCTGCCCACCGACATCCCGGACAAGGGCCGCGTCCTGACCCAGCTGTCCCTGTGGTGGTTCGACCAGCTCGCCGACCTGGTCCCCCATCACGTCCTCACCACCGACGTCCCGGCCGGCGCCCCCGCCGACTGGGCAGGCCGCACCCTGGTCTGCACGTCCCTGGAGATGGCCCCGGTCGAATGCGTGGCCCGCGGCTACCTCACCGGCTCCGGCCTCATCGAATACCAGCAGTCCCGTACGGTCTGCGGTCTGGCGCTGCCCGAGGGCCTGGTCGACGGTTCCGAACTGCCCTCGCCGATCTTCACCCCGGCCACCAAGGCCGCCGTCGGTGACCACGACGAGAACGTCTCCTACGAGCAGGTCGTCCACCAGGTCGGCGCCGACGTCGCCGCGCAGCTCCGCCAGACCACTCTCGCCATCTATGGCCGGGCCCGGGACATCGCCCGCGAACGCGGCATCATCCTGGCCGACACGAAGTTCGAGTTCGGCTTCGACGGCGAGCAGCTGACCCTGGCCGACGAGGTCCTCACCCCCGACTCGTCCCGCTTCTGGCCGGCCGACGAGTGGGAGCCGGGCCACGCCCAGCCCTCCTTCGACAAGCAGTTCGTCCGCGACTGGCTCACCTCCCCGGCCGCTGCCTGGGACCGCAACGGCGACCAGCCGCCGCCCGTCCTCCCGCAGGAGATCGTCGACCGCACCCGCGCCAAGTACATCGAGGCGTACGAGCGCCTCACCGGCCTGGCCTGGTCGTAGCCGGCCGGGCCCGACAGGGCACACAGAAGGGCCCCGGCCGGTATCTCTACCGGCCGGGGCCCTTCTTCTTTCCTTGAGCGGACGACGAGGCTCGAACTCGCGACCTCAACCTTGGCAAGGTTGCGCTCTACCAACTGAGCTACGTCCGCCTGCCCGCGGCCTGGGCGCGCGGTGCGGGCACCACTATAGCCAACCCCGCTCGCGGGCGATGCGCGCTGCCGCATGACGGTTCTCCGCGCCCAGCTTCGCCGTGGCCGACGAGAGGTAGTTGCGCACGGTCCCCTGCGACAGCGCGGCCCGCTCCGCGATCTCCGCGACGGGCGCCCCGGCCCCGGCGAACTCCAGTACCTCCGCCTCTCGGACCGTCAGCGGCGAGTCCCCGGCGCTGATCGCGTCCGCCGCCAACTCCGGGTCCACATAGCGGTTTCCGGCATGCACCGCGCGGATGATCTCCGCCAGCCGTTGCGCCGACACCGTCTTCGGTACGAATCCCCGCACCCCGGCCTCCAGCGCCCGCTTCAGATGCCCCGGCCGCCCATGACTCGTCACGATCATGGACCGGCAGGCCGGCACCGCATCTCGCAGCGATGTGGCGACCGCCACACCGTCGGCCCCCGGCATCTGCAGATCCAGCACCGCCACATCCGGCTCGTGCGCCCGCCCCATCGCACGGGCCTCCGGCCCCGATGCGGCCTCCGCCACCACCAGCAGATCGTCCTCCAGCGACAGCAGCGCCGCCAGCGCCCCCCGGATCAGATGCTCGTCATCCGCCAGCAACACCCGAATCATCCGACCGCTCACCCGTCACTCACCCCATCGGCCCCGCCGCCACCCACTCCCACCGGATCCCCGCCGCCCGCTTCGATCGGCAGTTCGACCGTCAGCCGGTAGAAGCCACCGGGCGCCGAACCCGCGGTCAACCTCCCGCCCAACGGCTGCAGCCGTTCCCGCAGCCCCTTGAGGCCATTGCCGGACGCGGGCTGGGGCACGGCTCCCAGCGGCGCCCCGACCCCGTCGTTCTCCATGGTCAGCACCAGGACGGAGCGTCGCGCATCGATGTCGTTCCGGATGGTGCAGCGGCGGACATCGGTGGCGTGCCGCAGCACATTCGTGGTGCCCTCCCGGACGACCCAGCCGAGCGCCGCCTGCGCCGCCGACGGCAACCGCCCACCGGCTGTGCCCTCTATTCGGCAATCCACGCCGGCCGCGAGCAATATCGAGCGCGCGCCGGCCAACTCCGCCTGCAGATCCGCCTTCCGGTACCCCCGGACCACCTCCCGCACCTCCCGCTGCGACTCCTGGGCCACCCGCTGGACCTCCACCATCTGATCGACCGCCTCCGGCCGCTCCCGTCGGGCCAGTTGGACGGCCAACTCGCTCTTCAGTGCAATCACCGCCAGATTTCGGCCCATCACGTCATGGAGATCCCGGCCGAACCGCAGCCGCTCCTCGGCCACCGCGAGCCGCGCCTGGGTGGCGCGCGCCGCGTCCAGCTCCCAGAACACGGCGAGGATCCACCCCGAGGGACGCGCTATCACAAAGCTCCACAGACCGGCTCCGACCAGATAGGCCGCGAGGAACAGCCCCCACCCCCACGACTGCGTCAGCAGCCCGATCAGCAGCACCAGTCCGGCACCGACCAGGCCCGTCGTCGCCATGAAGCGCCGTTTGGACACGACGAGGCTGTAACCCATGCACGGCGGGGTGACGGCCGCGAGCGCCGCCAGCGCCGCGCTGGCCAGGCCCCCGCCCTTGGCTTGCGCCGTCAGGTACATCAGCCAGAACAGCGTGGCCTCGACGGCGAAGGCCACCAGGACCGAGACGATCAGCATGCGGACCGGTGCCGGGCCCCGCTCCAGATAGTGCCGCAGCGCGTGCCGGAACACCTTGATCATGACGAGTGCCTGGGTCACGCACAGGGCCAGGGCGGTGACGGCCAGGGCCAGGAGCAGCGGATCGCCGGCGGCAGCGGCGGCGGCCACCGGCTGCACGCAGCCGAGGGCCTCCAGCCAGGGAAGGAGATACAGCGTCCAGCGGAAGTACGCGTCGACCTGCTGCAGCCGGGTCCGCATCCGCCACTTCGCCAGCAACCGCCCGATCATGCGCTCCCGCCCCCGTTGTGCCGACCACCGCCGTACACCTCTACCGCCGCGGATCCCAGCGGAACCACCGACGCACAGCAAACACCGCGATTCCCGTCCACACCAAGCCAACGGCCAGCTGCCTCAGGGAGTCCCCGGCAGCCGTGCTTCCGCTCCAGCCGGCGCGTATCAGCTCCATCACCGGTGACAACGGCAGCAGTTCCAGCACGGTGGCGACCCGGTCCGGCAGGACGTCCAGCGGAACCACCATCCCCGACCCGCCCAGCGACAGGACCATCAACGGAAGCACCACCAGCTGGGCGGCCTCGGCCGTCCTGGCGAGGGTGGACGAGACGGCGGCGAACGCCACCACCATCACCGTGCCGATCAGGACCCCGGCGATGAGCAGATGCGGGGCGGCGGGCAGCCCGGTGTCCAGCACCGCGCTGCCCAGGGCCACCAGCAGCGCACACTGCCCCAGCCCCAGCGCCGCCGACGGCAGCGCCGTCCCGGCCAGAATTTCCAGGTCCCGCAACTCGCCGATGCGCAGCCGCTTGAGCACCAGCTGCTCGCGGCGGGCGACATAGGCGCCCGTCAGGTTGGAGTAGACGCCGAAGAGCAGGGCATAACCGAGCGTCGACGGCAGCAGCACCGCGGCGACCGACAGGCCATGCCGGGACAGGTCCATTCCGCTCAGCGCCTGTTTCATCGCGAATGCCATCGTGACGGGCATGACCAGCGTCATGAACAGCGCGGATTTGTTACGGCCGAGAAGCGTCAACTCCGCCTGTCCGAGGGCGAGCAGTCGTGCGCCCGTCCCCGTCTCCGTACGCACTGCCCCGCCGGCGCCGGCTTTCCACACCTCCGCACTCATACGCGCGCCACCGCCTTCTCCGACCGCTCGCCCGAGTCCGCCGCCATCTCCTTCTCCGCTCCTTTTGCTATGTGCAGAAATGCCTCTTCGAGCGATGCGGAGCGGACGTCCAGGCCGCGCAGCGCTATGCCCTTGTCCCTGGCCCACATCAGCACCCCGGTGGCGGCCCGCTGCAACTCGTCCGTCCGCAGCCGGATCGTGCCCCCCGCCGTCTCGTGCCCCACGACGCCCAGCTCGCCCAGCGGCGGCAGATCCCCGACGAGGTAGCCCTCGGGAAGCTCGAAGGAGATGTGCGAGGGCTGCGTGGCAACCACCTCCGCCACCTGCCCGGCCGCCGCGATGCGGCCGTTGTGCAAGATCGCGAGCCGGTCCGCCAGCTCCTCGGCCTCCTCCAGGTAGTGCGTGGTCAGCACGATGGTCGTCCCGCCGTCGCGCAGCTCGCGGACCAACTCCCAGGTCCGGTGCCGCGCCTCGGTGTCCAGGCCGGTCGTCGGCTCGTCGAGAAACAGCACCTCGGGCCGCCCCAACAGCGCCAGCGCGAGATCCAGCCGCCGCCGCTCACCCCCGGAGAGCTGCTTGACCCGTACATCCGCCCGGCCGGCCAGCTCCACGGCCTCGAGGGCTTCGTCGACCGGCCGGGCCCCGCTGGTGCACCCGGCCCACATCCGCAGCGTCTCGGCGGGGGTGAGCTCGGACGGAAACCCGCCCTCCTGGAGCATGACGCCGATCCGGGGCCGCACCTTCGCCCGCTCGGTGAACGGATCGTGGCCGAGCACCCGCACCTGTCCGCCGCTCGGCGCGGCCAGCCCCTCCAGCAGTTCGACGGTGGAGGTCTTGCCCGCGCCGTTCGTCCCCAGCAGCGCGAACAGCTCCCCGCGTGCGACGGAGAAATCGACCCCGCGCACCGCCTCGAAGCCCTTCCGCGACTGCCCGCGCCGGCCGGTGCCGCCGTACCGTCTGCGCAGGCCCGTGACGTCGATCACTCGTTCGCCGGATCCGGCGTGCCTCGCGCCTCCGCAGTCGGCACCCCCGCTGCTTTTCTCCCCGAAGTTCATGCACCCAGCGTTCCGCCGCTGCGGTTCCCATGGCAGTGCGACCTGTCATCGCAGCTGATGACAAATGTCAGTTGCCCGCGAGCGGAGGGCGAGGCGGAACGGAGCAAGGGAGAAGACGCACGCGGTGAAGAGGGACGCGGTGAAGAGCGGCGAGGGGAGGTGAAGCGCTCATCGGGAAACGAAGAAGGCCCCGGTCGCGATGACCGGGGCCTTCTTTCTTTGAGCGGACGACGAGGCTCGAACTCGCGACCTCAACCTTGGCAAGGTTGCGCTCTACCAACTGAGCTACGTCCGCAGGCATCCACCCGGCTTTCACCGAGCGGCGCGACAGCTACTCTACCTGATCCTTTAGCTTCTTATGGCCAAGGATCGTTCGAGCAGTCAGAGCGGGTGACAGGGATTGCACACTGCGCCTCCCCCTTGGAAAGGGGGCGCTCTACTACTGAGCTACACCCGCGTGACTCCGTGAGGTTCGGCCTCTCGGCCTCGCCCCTCGGCGTGCTCCAGACTCTAGCTGATCAGTAGGGGTGCTGTGCAAGTCGACTGCGCGCGGCCGCGGAGCGCCGGCAAGTTGGTTAGTGGTTGGCGGCGTTGAACGCCTCGTAGACCTTCTTGGGGATCCGGCCGCGCGGGGGGACGTCCATCTGGTGCGAGCGGGCCCAGGCCCGTACGGCGGCGGGGTCGGGGTTCACCGCCGTCCGGTGGTAGGTCTTGCCGGACTTCGACCGCTTGCGGCCCGCCTCGACGAACGGGGCGAGCGTGCCGCGCAGTTTCTTCGCATTGGCGGGATTGAGGTCGATCTCGTACGACTTCCCGTCCAATCCGAAGGTGACCGTCTCTGCGGCTTCTCCGCCGTCGATGTCATCGGAGAGCGTTACTACTACGCGCTGCGCCACGGATATCGGTCCTTTCGTGCAGCGACCCCGTGTTGACATGGGGCGATGCTGCAGATCCGGCTGATTGGGATCAATGCTTTTTCATTTGTACAGCTATGGGCATTGCATTGTGAAGCCCAGTTAATTTTCTCAGCGTGTCCTGTGCAATCCGGACTCTAGATCTTTTCGAGGATTTTCCTCTGCGGGTACTCCGGCCGATACCGGACCGTGATGGGCGGAACGGATATCTATGCGCGTAGATTTTCGAACACGGTACTGTGAGGTCACCGCCTTACGCACCACACCACCGGGAGTGCCAGTGGCACGCGTCGTCGTCGACGTCATGCTCAAGCCGGAGATCCTCGACCCGCAGGGGCAGGCGGTGCAGCGCGCACTGCCACGCCTGGGTTTCGAGGGGATCGCGGACGTCCGTCAGGGCAAGCGTTTCGAACTCGAGGTGGAGGGGCCGGTCGATGACGCCGCCCTCGCCCGCATCCACGAGATGGCCGAGACCTTCCTCGCAAACACCGTTATCGAAGACTTCACCGTTCGGGTGGATGAGCCGACCGAGGTCGGGTCATGACCGCCCGTATTGGAGTCATTACCTTCCCCGGCACGCTCGACGACCGCGACACTCAGCGCGCGGTTCGGGTGGCCGGGGCCGAAGCGGTGCCGCTGTGGCACCGCGACAAGGACCTCAAGCAGGTCGACGCCGTGGTCCTGCCCGGCGGCTTTTCCTATGGCGACTACCTGCGGGCCGGGGCCATCTCCCGTTTCTCGCCGGTCATGGAGAGCCTTATCGAGCAGGCCAGGGCCGGCATGCCGGTGCTGGGAATCTGCAACGGCTTCCAGGTGCTCACGGAGACCCACCTGCTGCCCGGCGCCATGCTGCGCAACAACCACCTGCACTTCATCTGCCGCGACCAGAAGCTGCGGGTGGAGAACGCCGAAACCGCCTGGACCACCGACTACTCGGCCGGCCAGGAGATCTCCGTACCGTTGAAGAACATCGACGGTCGGTACGTCGCGGACGAGCGCACGCTCGACATGCTGGAGGCGGAGGGCCGGGTCGCCTTCCGCTACCTCGACACGAACCCCAACGGCTCGCTCCGGGACATCGCCGGCATCACGAACGAGGCGGGCAATGTCGTCGGCCTCATGCCGCACCCCGAGCACGCCGTCGAGCCGCTGATCGGTACGGGCCGTACCGATGGCCTCGGATTCTTCACCTCGATCCTGAAGAAGCTGGTCAACGCATGACTCTGGACACCGTCAAGCACGCCGCAGAGACGCCGGACACCGACCAGCCGTGGGCCGAACTGGGCCTGAAGCAGGACGAGTACGCGCGTATCCGCGAGATCCTCGGCCGCCGGCCCACCGGCGCCGAGCTCGCCATGTACTCGGTCATGTGGTCCGAGCACTGCTCCTACAAGAGCAGCAAGGTCCACCTCAAGCAGTTCGGTGAGAAGGCTCCCGAGAACGACGCACTGCTCGTCGGCATCGGGGAGAACGCCGGCGTCGTCGACGTCGGCCAGGGGTATGCGGTCACCTTCAAGGTCGAGTCGCACAACCACCCCTCGTACATCGAGCCCTACCAGGGCGCGGCCACCGGGGTCGGGGGCATCGTCCGCGACATCCTCGCCATGGGCGCCCGGCCCGTCGCCGTCGTCGACCCGCTGCGCTTCGGTGCCGCCGATCACCCCGACACCAAGCGCGTCCTGCCGGGCGTGGTGGCCGGTATCGGCGGTTACGGCAACTGCCTGGGTCTGCCCAACATCGGTGGCGAGGTCGTCTTCGACGCCTGCTACCAGGGCAACCCGCTGGTCAACGCCGGCTGCATCGGCGTGATGAAGCACGAGGACATCCACCTCGCCAAGGCGTCCGGCGCGGGCAACAAGGTCATCCTCTACGGCGCTCGCACCGGCGGCGACGGTATCGGCGGCGTCTCCGTGCTGGCCTCGGAGACCTTCGACGACTCCAAGCCCGCCAAGCGCCCCGCCGTCCAGGTCGGTGACCCCTTCCAGGAGAAGCTGCTCATCGAGTGCACCCTGGAGATCTTCAAGGAAGACCTGGTCGACGGCATCCAGGACCTCGGCGGCGCCGGGCTGTCCTGCGCCACCAGCGAGCTGGCCTCGGCCGGCTCCGGCGGTATGCGCGTCGAACTGGACACCGTGCCGCTGCGCGACTCCTCCCTCTCGCCCGAGGAAATCCTCATGAGCGAGTCGCAGGAGCGGATGTGCGCCATCGTCGAGCCCGGGAAGGTCGACCGCTTCCTGGAGATCTGCGAGAAGTGGGACGTCATCGCGACCGTCATCGGTGAGGTGACGGACGGCTCGCAGCTGGAGATCTTCTGGCACGGCGAGCAGATCGTGGACGTACCGCCGCGCACCGTCGCCCACGAGGGCCCGGTCTACGAGCGCCCGTACGCCAGGCCCGACTGGCAGGACGCCCTCCAGGCCGACGACGCGGCGCGGCTGGCCCGCCCGGCGAACGCCGATGAGCTGCGTGCGCAGGTCCTGAAGCTGGTGGCCTCGCCCAACCAGGCGTCCAAGGCGTGGATCACCGACCAGTACGACCGGTTCGTGCAGGGCAACACCGTCCTCGCGCAGCCGGAGGACGCCGGCATGGTCCGCATCGACGAGGACACCAACCTCGGCGTCGCGCTCGCCACGGACGGCAACGGGCGCTACGCCAAGCTCGACCCGTACACGGGCGCGCAGCTGGCGCTGGCCGAGGCGTACCGCAACGTCGCCGCCTCCGGCGCCAAGCCGCTCGCCGTCTCCGACTGCCTGAACTTCGGTTCACCCGAGGACCCGGCGGTGATGTGGCAGTTCGCCGAGGCCACCCGTGGTCTCGCCGACGCCTGCCAGACGCTCGGCACGCCCGTGACCGGCGGCAATGTCTCGCTCTACAACCAGACCGGTGACGTGGCGATCCACCCGACGCCGGTGGTCGCCGTGCTGGGTGTGATCGACGACGTGAACCGCCGCACGCCGATCGCGTTCGCCGACGAGGGCCACCTGATCTACCTCCTGGGGGACACCCGCGAGGAGCTGGGCGGCTCGGCGTGGTCGCAGGTCGTGCACGACCACCTGGGCGGGCTGCCGCCGAAGGTCGACCTGCCCCGGGAGCAGCTGCTGGCCGAGATCCTGATCTCGGCCTCGCGCGACGGCATGATC
Organism: Streptomyces sp. NPDC048650; assembly: GCF_043199095.1. Taxonomy (NCBI): domain Bacteria; kingdom Bacillati; phylum Actinomycetota; class Actinomycetes; order Kitasatosporales; family Streptomycetaceae; genus Streptomyces; species Streptomyces sp. NPDC048650. Next base: position 246,128 of record NZ_JBICVM010000010.1, read on the forward strand.
GACGCGGCGCACGACCTCTCCGACGGCGGCCTGGTCCAGGCGCTGGTGGAGTCGTGCCTGCGGGGTGGCAAGGGCGCTCGCCTGGTCGTCCCGGACGGCCTCGACCCCTTCGTGTTCCTCTTCTCGGAGTCGGCGGGCCGCGCGATCGTCGCCGTCCCGCGCAGCGAGGAGCTCCGCTTCACGGACATGTGCGGTGCGCGGGGGCTGCCGGCCACCCGCATCGGTGTGATCGACGGCGCCGAGATCGACGTCCAGGGCCAGTTCAGCATTCCGCTGAGCGAGCTGAAGGAGTCGCACCAGGCCACGATTCCCGGGCTGATCGCCTGACGCCCGCGCAGCGACCTCGACGGCTCGTCCCCACCCGGGGGCGAGCCGTTCGTCGTACCGGACCTGTGGACAACGCACATGCGGCCGGTGTCGCGCAGTAGCCTCGGCACATGTCTCCCGCCCGCAGCAAGGCCCGCACCCGCAGTTACGACCCCGTGAAGACCTGCGCCGCCGTGCTGGCGCAGTTCGGTGAGGTCCGTACGGCCGCGGCCGCGCTGACGCCCGAGCAGCTCGCGCTGCCGACGCGGCTCGGTGACTGGACGGTGCGTGAACTGGTCGCGCATCTGGCGCTGGTGACCGGCAGCGTGGTGCGGGCGCTGCGCGCGCCCGCCCCGCCGGGAGTCGAGACGGAGCTGCTGGACTGGCCGTTCGCCACCGCCCGTTTCACCTCCGGAATCGACGACGACACCCGTGTCCTGGCCGCCGCGCACGACCTGCCCGACCTGCCCGAGCTGCTCGCGCGCACCGCCGAGGAGCTCGCCGACGCGGTGTCGCAGGCCCCCGACGACCGCGTCGTCGCCACCCGCGTCGGCGCGATGCGGCTGGCCGACTACCTGGTCACCCGCTGTGTCGAGCTGGTGGTGCACACCGACGACCTGGCGGCGGCGCTCGGCGTGGAGATCCCGTACGACCGGCAGGCCCTGGCCACCACCACCCGCCTGCTGGCCGATGCGCTGGCCGTGAAGGCGCCCGGCGGGTCGGTCGAGGTGCGGGTGCCGCCGTTCGCGGTGGTGCAGTGCGTCGAAGGCCCCCGGCACACCCGCGGCACCCCGCCCAATGTCGTCGAGACGGACCCGCTGACCTGGCTGCGCCTCGCCACCGGCCGCTCGGCGTGGGGCGAGGCGCTGGAGTCGGCGGCCGTGAGCGCCAGCGGGGAGCGCGCCGACATCGGCGGGTATCTGCCGGTCCTCAGCTGACCGCGGGCCGGTGGCCGCCCCGGGCTCCGGGGCGGTCCCGGGGCCCGGGGGCTACTCCTCGGGATAGGCCAGCAGCGTCCCGTCCACCGTCTCCCAGGCGGCCCGCAGCCGTCCCAGGAGCTGTTTGTGGTCCGCCGCCCTGTCGGCCTGTTCGCGCGGATCGTTCGCCACGTCGAAGAGCCGGTCCCTGCCGTCCTTGCCCCGGTAGTACTTCCAGTCGCCGCGGCGCAGCGCCCGCTCGCCGCGCACCCGCCAGAACAGATCGCGCTCCGCGAGCCGCTGTCCCCGCAGCAGATAGCCGGCCAGGCTCGTCCCGTCCAGCGGGTACGCCCGGTCCGGGCGGGCGCCCGCGATCTCCAGCAGGGTCGCCGTCCAGTCCGGCGTGAACACCGGCTCATGGCTGACCTGTCCGCCGTCGAGCCGGGCGGGCCAGCGCACGATCGTCGGCACCCTGATGCCGCCCTCCTGGAGCGAGCTCTTGTTCCCCGACAGCGGCCAGTTGTACGACCACCGCTCGCCGCCGTTGTCGCTGGCGAAGAAGACGAGGGTGTCCTCCTCCTGGCCGGAGCGCCGCAGCGCCGCCAGCACCTCACCGACGGAGCGGTCGAGGTCCTCGACCATTTCCCGGTACTTCGTCAGCGAGCCGCCGTCGTCGTGGAACAGCGCCCGGTCCTCGCCCGCCTTGATCCGCCGGACGATCTCCGCGCTCTCCTCCGTGTCGCCGTCGGCGATCCACGGCCAGTGGGGGGTGGTGAAGTTCAGGTTGAGCAGCCAGGGCCGGTCCGTGCGGTGACCGGCGGCTTCGGTGGCCCGCCCGGCGATGTGGTCCACCGCCCGCTCGGTGATGATCCGGGTGTAGTAGCGCAGGTCCTTGTACTCGGCGTCGCCCTCGTACAGGTCGTACTCCCCGGCCGGCCCCAGCTTCGAGTAGTACTCCAGGGCCCCGCCGAAGTTCCCGAAGAAGGTGTCCCAGCCGGATTTGGTGGGGCTGTGGTCCGGCAGATAGCCGCAGTGCCACTTGCCGATCAGCGCCGTCGCGTAGCCCGCGGCGCGCAGCAGGGAGGCGAGGGTGGGGTGGTCGGGAGCGAGCCCGGCGCTCCTGTCGGCGATCGGCTCTGCGAGGCCGCCCTCGGTGCGGCCCGGATAGCGGCCCGTGTAGAGGGAGAAGCGGGTGGGGGAGCAGGTGGCGGAGCCCGCGTAGGACTGTGTGAAGCGGACGCCCTGACGCGCCAGCCGGTCCAGGTGCGGGGTGCGGATGTCCGGTGAGCCGTACGAGGACAGATCGGCCCAGCCCAGGTCGTCCCCGAGGATGAACAGGATGTTGGGGCGGCGCGAGCGGCGTCCGGGAGCGGCGCGGAACGCCCGCTCGTCGGGTCGCGCGGCCTCCGCGGCGGCGGCGCTGGGTGCGGAGGCCACCGTGGCGAGCCCGCCCACGGCGGCGGCTCCCACGCCGCCGGCCAGGCCACCGAAGGCACGCCGGGATATGGCGGACGTCTGCGCGACGGTGCCGGAGGTATCGGATATGTCGGGTGTGGAAGGGCGTGCGGGGTCGACGGAAGACATCGTTTCGGCTCTCCAGAGAGGTGTGATGGGCCGTGATGCGGCGCGTCGGCCTCCGGGGACGGCGGCGGGCGAGGGTGCGTCGCGTATCTCACACGGGCATGCCAGGGCGTAAAGGCGAACGAACTGCGCATTCGCCGAAAGTCAGGCATACGGGGTGAGAGGTGAAAAGTTCGAGAAGGTGCAGCTCAGGAGTGCTGCCGCGGCGGCGCCGACGAGAGCGTCGCTACCCGCGGCTATCGCACGGACGCGCAGCGACAGATGGCGCCGGCGAGGCGACCGAGGTCGACATGGCGGCGACGCACCAGGGGCCGCGCGAGGCCGGCCACCCGGCCACAAGCCAGGTGTGCCAAGGGCTGCGGGGTCTGCATGAGCAGAAAGCCTGGCCGCGGCCGGCGGGCTGCGTCAAGCACGCTTAACGCTGCGTTCATGTACTCATCCAGGATCCGGGCCATCCCCGGTTCGGATGAATCCGCGACCTGCCCTAGACTCGTTGACGTGCCACGTGGTGACGGACGACTCAACCACGACCTGCTCCCCGGCGAGAAGGGCCCCCAGGACGCTTGCGGCGTCTTCGGTGTCTGGGCTCCGGGTGAAGAGGTCGCCAAGCTCACCTATTTCGGGCTGTATGCGCTGCAGCACCGTGGACAGGAGTCTGCGGGCATCGCAGTGAGCAACGGCTCCCAGATCCTCGTCTTCAAGGACATGGGCCTCGTTTCCCAGGTCTTCGACGAGACTTCGCTCGGTTCCCTCCAGGGCCATATCGCCGTGGGCCACGCCCGCTACTCCACCACCGGTGCCTCGGTGTGGGAGAACGCGCAGCCGACGTTCCGTGCCACCGCGCACGGCTCGATCGCGCTCGGTCACAACGGCAACCTGGTCAATACCGCCGAGCTGGCGGATCTGGTCACCGCGCTGCCCCGTGAGGGTGGCCGGGCGACCCAGGTCGCGGCCACCAACGACACCGACCTGGTCACGGCCCTGCTGGCCGGCCAGGTCGACGAGGACGGCAAGCCGCTGACCGTCGAGGAGGCCGCCCCGCGCGTCCTGCCGAAGGTCAAGGGCGCCTTCTCGCTCTGCTTCATGGACGAGCACACGCTCTACGCCGCGCGTGACCCGCAGGGCATCCGCCCGCTGGTCCTCGGTCGCCTGGAGCGTGGCTGGGTGCTGGCCTCCGAGACCGCGGCGCTGGACATCTGCGGCGCCAGCTTCATCCGGGAGATCGAGCCCGGCGAGATGGTCGCCATCGATGAGAACGGCCTGCGCAGCACCCGCTTCGCCGAGGCCCGCCCCAAGGGCTGCGTCTTCGAGTACGTCTACCTCGCGCGCCCCGACACCGACATCGCCGGCCGCAATGTGTACCTCTCCCGTGTGGAGATGGGCCGCAAGCTGGCCGCCGAGGCCCCGGCCGACGCCGACCTGGTGATAGCGACGCCGGAGTCCGGCACGCCCGCCGCGGTCGGTTACGCCGAAGCCAGCGGCATTCCGTACGGCTCCGGCCTGGTGAAGAACTCCTACGTCGGCCGGACCTTCATCCAGCCGTCGCAGACCATCCGCCAGCTCGGTATCCGCCTCAAGCTCAACCCGCTCAAGGAAGTCATCCGCGGCAAGCGCCTGGTGGTCGTCGACGACTCGATCGTCCGCGGCAACACCCAGCGCGCCCTGGTCCGGATGCTGCGCGAGGCCGGTGCTCTCGAGGTGCACATCCGGATCTCGTCGCCGCCGATCAAGTGGCCGTGCTTCTTCGGCATCGACTTCGCCACCCGTGCGGAGCTGATCGCCAATGGTCTGAGCGTGGAGGAGATCGGCAAGTCGCTGGGCGCCGACTCCCTGGCGTACATCTCCATCGACGGCATGATCGAGGCGACCACGATCGCCAAGCCGAATCTGTGCCGCGCCTGCTTCGACGGCGAGTACCCGATGGAGCTGCCCGACCCGGAGCTGCTGGGCAAGCACCTCCTGGAGGCGGAGACCACGAGCCCCGCCACCTCCGATGTGGACGGCGTCCGCACGCTCACCGCCGGGGTCGGCGGCGCCGACGCGCTGCGTCGCCCGTAGAGCTCGAACACACCCGAAACGAAAGTTCTCAGCCATGTCCGCTGCAGAGTCCACTGGTGCCAGCTACGCGAGCGCGGGCGTCGACATCGAAGCCGGCGACCGTGCCGTGGACCTGATGAAGGAGTGGGTGAAGAAGGCCACCCGCCCCGAGGTCGTCGGCGGGCTCGGCGGCTTCGCCGGCCTCTTCGACGCGTCCGTCCTCAAGCGGTACGAGCGCCCGCTGCTGGCCTCGGCCACCGACGGTGTGGGCACCAAGGTCGACATCGCCCGCCGGATGGGCGTCTACGACAGCATCGGCCACGACCTCGTCGGCATGGTCGTCGACGACCTGGTCGTCTGCGGCGCCGAGCCGCTGTTCATGACGGACTACATCTGCGTCGGCAAGGTCCACCCCGAGCGGGTCGCCTCGATCGTCAAGGGCATCGCCGAGGGCTGCGTGCTGGCCGGCTGCGCGCTGGTCGGCGGCGAGACGGCGGAGCACCCGGGCCTGCTGGGCGCGGACGAATTCGATGTCGCCGGCGCCGGCACGGGCGTCGTCGAGGCGGACCGGCTGCTGGGCGCGGACCGTATCCGTACGGGCGACGCGGTGATCGCGATGGCGTCCTCCGGACTTCACTCCAACGGGTACTCGCTGGTGCGCCATGTGCTCTTCGACCGGGCGGGGTTGCCCCTGGACCGGGAGATCCCGGAGTTCGGCCGCACGCTCGGCGAGGAGCTCCTGGAGCCCACCAAGATCTACTCGCTGGACTGCCTGGCGCTGACCCGCACGGCCGAGGTGCACGCGTTCTCGCACATCACCGGGGGCGGGCTGGCCAACAACCTCGCCCGGGTCATCCCGGACGGCCTGCACGCCACCGTCGACCGTGCCACCTGGACGCCGGGCCCGGTCTTCGACCTGGTCGGTTCCGCGGGCTCGGTCGAGCGCCTGGAGCTGGAGAAGACCCTGAACATGGGCGTCGGCATGATCGCCGTCGTCCCGCAGGAGTCGGTCGACGTCGCCCTGACCACGCTGGCGGACCGCGGCGTGGACGCCTGGGTCAGCGGCGAGATCCTCGAGCGCGGCGACCACGCCGAGGCCGTGACCCTGACCGGCGACTACGCGAGCTGAAGCCGCTGACGTACGGGGCCGCCGAGGGGCGGCCCCGGCGCAGCCCTGCGCACGTACCCGAGCAGCACAGAACCCGGCTCCGGGCTATGCCCGGACCGGGTTCTTGATGTGGTGCTGTGCTGTGCGTACGCGCTGTGCGTGCAGAGCGTCAGGCGCGACGACGCTGGCTGGAGGAGTCGCCCTCGCCCTCGTCGTCATCGTCGTTGTACCGATCCGCGTACTGTGCGTACGGGTCGTCGTCGTCCTCGTCATCCTCGAACGGTTCCCCGTTCGGCGGCTGCTGGTTCGACGGCGTTGCACCCAGCTCGTCGGCCAGTCGTGAGAGATCCGTCCCACCGCTGCTGTACTTCAGCTGGCGGGCGACCTTTGTCTGCTTGGCCTTGGCCCGGCCGCGCCCCATGGGTCGACCCCCTCAATGACGGGGCTCGATGGCCCCAGAGTCTTGACACGCGTTCATGGTTCAGAGCGGACTCTCGACAGAGAGACCGGTCCGTAGAGCTTTAACGGTACCTGCTTCCGCGGCCATACGGTACGTCGCCCGCATCACCCACCGCTCGGCATGACCTGCAGGTCGCCCTTCCCCCACTGGTCAACTGCGATTTTAACCTGTCCTGTACGGCGACCCGCCGACGGGTGGTGAGCGAAGTCTCCCTCACCACCCCCAGCGGGCCGCACAAGGACACCTTTTCGGCCAAGAGATCGCCGTGCGAACTCCCGTGCCCAGATCAGAGGTGCCGGCCTCCCGCCATCCGGGCTTCGGCGAGCCGGTCGGCGGCCGCGGCCGGCGGAATGCCGTCCGTCTTCGCACGCGCGAATATGGCCAGTGTGGTGTCGAAGATCTTCGCGGCCTTGGCCTTGCACCGGTCGAAGTCGAAGCCGTGCAGCTCATCGGCCACCTGGATGACGCCGCCGGCATTCACGACGTAGTCCGGGGCGTAGAGGATGCCCCGGTCGGACAGGTCCTTCTCGACGCCGGGGTGCGCGAGCTGGTTGTTCGCCGCACCGCACACCACCTTGGCGGTGAGCACGGCCACCGAGCTGTCGTTGAGCGCACCGCCCAGGGCGCACGGCGCGTAGACGTCCAGGCCCTCGGTGCGGATCAGTGCCTCGGTGTCCGCGACGGCCGTCACCCGGGGGTGACGGGTGAGGATCCGCTCCACGGACTCGGCGCGGACGTCCGTGATCACGACCTCGGCGCCGTCCTGGAGGAGGTGCTCGACCAGGTGGTGGCCGACCTTGCCGACACCCGCGACACCGACCTTGCGGCCGCGCAGGGTCGGATCGCCCCACTGGTGCTGGGCCGAGGCGCGCATGCCCTGGAAGACGCCGTAGGCGGTCAGTACGGAGGAGTCGCCGGCGCCGCCGTTCTCGGGGGAGCGGCCGGTGGTCCACTTGTTCGTGCGGGCCACGACGTCCATGTCGGCGACGTAGGTACCGACATCGCAGGCGGTGACGTAGCGGCCTCCGAGGGACGCCACGAACCGGCCGTAGGCCAGCAGGAGTTCCTCGGTCTTGATCACGTCGGGACTGCCGATGATCACGGCCTTGCCGCCGCCGTGGTCCAGTCCGGCCAGGGCGTTCTTGTACGACATGCCACGCGCGAGGTTCAGCGCGTCCTGTACGGCCTCCTCCTCGGAGGCGTACGGGTGGAAGCGGGTTCCGCCGAGGGCGGGGCCCAGAGCGGTGCTGTGGATGGCGATCACGGCCTTGAGGCCGCTGGCACGGTCCTGGCAGAGAACGACCTGCTCGTGGCCGCCCTGCTCCGATCGGAACAGGCTCTGCAGAACGCCACCGTCGACACTGACGGAGGCAGGACGTACGTCGGTCACTGTGGTGACTCCCATAAGTCGCGGAGGACGCCCCCCTGCGGGTGGGGAGGGCCGGTTGTGAAGAGCGTAAGACCTGGGGAGCGGGTTGATCGGCCGGGTGCCGGGGATCACCCCCTCGCGGGGGACGGGCGTGGGACGATTTGCCGTATCCCGGGCCGGATGGGGGCAGGTGACCCCCGGCACGGGCCTCCCTTTGAGCGGACTTCCTTTTGAAGGAGCGGGCGTGGCCCTGGCGTCGTCGGTGATGGTCCCGTACATGGCATATCTGCGGGTCTACGAGCCGCTGGGAGCGTTCCCCGAGCCGGAACGCTCCCACTGGGCGCGCTATGCCGAGCGCGAGGACACCCCCACCGCACAGGACGAGCAGCGCCGGGCGCTGGCCGACCTGCTGCCGGTGCCCCCGGTGCCGGTGCCGGTCCACGAGAGCGCCGACGCGTTCGTCGCCGTCGTCGACGAGGTGACTTGCGTCTGCCCGTGGCGGACCCGGCTGCGTGGCTGGCAGGCGCTGGAGGGGCTGGAGGAGCTGCTGCCCGCGTCGGTGCTGGACGCGGCACTGCCCCCGGTGGTGCGCCGCCAGGCGGCCACCGACTACGAGCAGTGGCGCGAGCGCAACCCGGATGCCCGGCCGTGGATCCGCGCGGCCACCTGGCACGTCCCGGTGCGCTGGTTCGTGCTCTTCGACGACACCGAGCGCGAGTTCACCAAGGGTGATGAGGGGCCCCTGCTGCGTTACCGGACGCCAATGGTGCAGGCCAGACGGCGTGTCGCACGTGGACTTCGTACGCTGCGGGACGCGCTGGAAGAGGGCCCCTTGATCGACGGCCTGGTAGATGTGGGGCGCTGGCTCGAAGAATTCCACCCGCGGTCCCTCGTGGAGCTGGACTACGGAGGACTGGTGCACGCGGTGCCCGAGGGGCAGCTCGCCGAGGACCGTTCCGCCGCGGAAGTGGCGGAGGGGCTGGCGGCGCTGCGCGACGGGGACGGCGAGCGGGCCGGCGTCGCCTACGAGAAGCTCGCGGAACGGTGGCGTGCGGTGCGCGAGCGTCAGTTCTCCAGCTGAGGGTCGCGGGCGCGGGACGTAGGTCCTGATCCGGGCTATTGGCGCAAGCGTGACCTAAAGCACTGACTTCGGGCCTTGCCACCAAGACGTATCCTCGTGCCAAAATAGGACAAGGAGCCTTTCCGGGGCTCCTTCCGTCCAACTAAGGGCGGATAGATCGGTATTGCGCTCCTTGAGGAGTCTGTGACACCTGATCACGTTGTGACTGATCGTCACGGTCGCGTGACTGTCCGTTATGGCATGGTCCATCGGCTTCCGCCGAGGTTGAACACCTGAGAGGGCAATTCCATCGGTTTGGCCGACGTGGTTGGACAGATGGTGTAGTTGTAGTGCCGAGGACAAGCCGTTCGTCCTATAACCGACTCGGCCCGCGTCCGCCATTTCGGGCAACGCGGGTCAAGGTGCAGAATTTAGAGGAAAGAACCGTGATGGTTCGGTTCTCCCGAGGAGGCCGCTCATGACCGCTCGCACCCCTGACGCCGAGCCGCTGCTTACGCCTGCTGAGGTTGCCACGATGTTCCGCGTGGACCCGAAGACGGTGACCCGTTGGGCCAAGGCAGGCAAGCTCACGTCCATCCGCACGCTCGGAGGGCATCGGCGTTACCGCGAGGCTGAGGTCCGCGCACTGCTCGCGGGTATCCCGCAGCAGCGCAGCGAGGCCTGAAAAACCGCATAACCAGGCCGTTTTCGGGGCCCCCAACCCGGGAAAAGCCGACATCGCACCACATAGCTCCACCACGCACCACAGCTCCATACGACGCGGCGCCTGCCCCAACAGGTCCCACACCCGCACCATCTGGGTACGTCACCGATCGCGCTGGACTCCGCCGGGTCCAGCGCGATCTTTTTTGTGTGTGCCCGTTCCCCGGCCGCTCATCGAGGCCGGGTCGGCCTGGCGCCGACGCCGTCTGCGGTGACTTTCACGGCCCCGTCAGGGGCTCTGGAGGGGCCTCTCCGCGCGGACCTGGCGACCTCGGTCGGGTGCATCCGGGGGGTGGTGCAATTGCATATATTAAATTGACTGGTTGTAGGGCGGGTGTAAGTTCCGCATCTCGCGAAAATTGTTCGGTGACACCCGTCACACAGCGCGCTCCTTGAAGGGGTATGGCGTCTGCGGTAGTGCACTTCCTCCGTGGCCGCCTCAACAGCCTTCCACCTCAAGGAGGCTGGAGCAGGCGCCGGACGTCACCGGGCGGGGGGACTTTGGTCCTCCGCCGCAGGTCCCCCGCAGGCGGCCGGCAGCGCGGCGGCGGGCTCCGCGGGCGGGGGCGACGCCGGGCGGGCCTTGCGCGGCTCCATGGCGAGCCGCAGCAGCCGGTGGCAGACGGGGCAGTGCCGCGTCAGGTGGCGGTACCTCGTGGCAGCCGACAGATGGGCCCGCAACAGCGCCCTCGTCTCGTGCCTTGCCGCAGTCGTCATCGCACGCCCCTCCCCGGCCCCCGTGCTTTCTCTGTGAGTACCGGGAGGCCGGTCCGCCGTCAAGACGGCCGGAGGTGACCGGAGGTCGTACGGACGCGGTGAGCACAGCAAACGGCCCGCATCCTCAGGGGATGCGGGCCGTAAAAATGCGGTCCTGACGGGATTTGAACCCGCGGCCTCCACCTTGACAGGGTGGCGAGCACTCCAAACTGCTCCACAGGACCTTGCGTTTCGCTTTCCGCTTGCGGCGGGCTGCGAAGCAAGACTCTACAGCAGGTCAGGGGGTGCGGTCGAACCCGGTGCCGGGAGCCGCCCACCCGTCAGGGCGCGGCGGCGTCCACGGCCTTCACGATGCGCTTGTCCGAGACCGGATACGCGGTCCCCAGGGCGTGCGCGAAGTAGCTCACCCGCAGTTCCTCGATCATCCAGCGGATCTCCAGGGCCGCTGCCGGCACCGGCCGCCCTCGGGGGAACTGCTCCAGCAGCCAGGCGTATTCGTCCTGCATCTCCTTCACCTTCGCCATCCGGGTGCGGTCCCGCTCGGCGTTGGTGGGCAACTGCTGCAGTCGGCGGTCGGCGGCGACCAGATAGCGCATCAGGTCCGGCAGCCGCTTGGTGCCGTGTGCCGTCACGAAACCCGGCCCGATCAGGGCCGCCAGCTGCTCCTTGATGTCCGCGAGGGACGGCAGCAGCGAGGGGAACGTCGTGTCCTTCAGTCGGCGCTCGCACGCCTGCCAGGCGGCCAGGACCTCCTGGACCTGCTGGACGGTCTTGAGCGTGGCGTCCATCAGGTCGGCGCGCACCGCGTCGAACAGCTTGCGGAAGGACTCCTCGTCCCACGCCGGGCCGCCCCGGGCCGCGATCAGCCGGTCGGCGGCGGCCGTCACACAGTCCTCGAAGAGCGCCGTGATGGAGCCGTGCGGGTTGCGGGACAGCGCGAGCTTGTGTTGGTTGCTCAGCTTGCTCTGGGCGAACTTGGCGGGGTTGGAGGGGACGTTGAGCAGGATGAGGCGGCGGGTGCCCGCCCACATCGCCTGGAGCTGCTCGGCCTCCGTGTCGAAGAGCCGCACGGCCACGCTGCTGCCCTCGTCGACCAGCGCCGGGTACGCCTTCAGCGGCTGGCCCGCACGCCGGGTCTCGAAGGTGCGCGGCAGCGTGCCGATCGTCCAGGACGTGAGCCCCGTGCGCTGCTCCGGGCCGGCCGGTGCCGCGCCGTCGCCCTGGCGGTCCTTCGCGGGGCGTTCGGCGGCCTGCTCGAAGGCCTTGGAGAGGGCGGCGCGGGTCTTCGGCTGGAGCTTCAGCCGCAGCGCCTCCAGGTCCTTGGCCTCGGCGAGCCGGCGGCGCCGTTCGTCGACCACCCGGAAGGTGATCTTCAGATGGTCGGGGATCCGGGCGGTGTCGAAGTCCGCGGCGTCGACGGGGACGCCCACCATCCGCTGCAACCCGGCCGCCAGCGCGACGGTCAGGGTGCCCTGCAGGGGCACCGTGGAGTCCAGGAAGCGGGCCGCGAAGTTCGGGGCCGGTACGTAGTTGCGTCGGATCGGCTTGGGCAGCGACCGGATCAGCTCCGTCACCAGTTGCTCGCGCAGACCCGGGATCTGCCAGTCGAAGCCCTCGGCGGAGACCTGGTTGAGGACCTGGAGGGGGATGTGGACGGTCACGCCGTCCGCGTCGGCTCCGGGCTCGAACTGGTAGGTGACCTTGAACTTCAGCTTTCCCTGGCGCCAGGAGTCCGGATAGTCGTCCTTGGTGACAGCCTCGGCGGATTCGTTGATGAGCATCGAGTGCTCGAAGTTGAGCAGCTCCGGCTCGTCCTGCCGTTTCTGCTTCCACCACGCGTCGAAATGCGCCCCGGAGACGATGTCCTCCGGAATGCGCTGGTCGTAGAAGTCGAAGAGCGTCTCGTCGTCCACGAGGATGTCGCGGCGCCGGGCGCGGTGCTCCAACTCCTCGACCTCGCCGAGCAGTTTGCGGTTGTCATGGAAGAACTGGTGATGGGTGCGCCAGTCGCCCTCGACCAGGGCGTTGCGGATGAACAGGTCGCGCGAGGTCTCCGGGTCGATCCGGCCGTAGGTGATCTTGCGCTGGGCGACGATCGGGACGCCGTAGAGCGTCACCCGTTCGTACGCCATCACGGCGGCCATCTTCTGTTCCCAGTGCGGCTCGCTGTAGGTGCGCTTGACCAGGTGCTGGGCGAGCGGCTCGATCCATTCGGGCTCGATCTTGGCGTTCACCCGCGCCCACAGCCGGGAGGTCTCGACGAGCTCGGCGGACATCACCCAGCGCGGTGGCTTCTTGAACAGCGCGGAGCCGGGGAAGACCGCGAACTTGGCGCTACGCGCACCCAGGTAGTCGTTCTTGCCGGCTCCGTCCCGCCCGCTCTCCTCCCCGGCGTTCTTCAGTCCGATATGCGAGAGCAAACCGGAAAGCAGAGCGGTGTGGATGTGGTCCGGCGCGGCGTCCTCCTCGCTGAGGTGAATGCCCATGGACTTGGCGACCGTACGCAGCTGGGAGTAGATGTCCTGCCACTCGCGTATCCGGAGATAGTTCAGGAACTCCGACCGGCACATCCGGCGGAAGGCCGACGAGGACAGCGCCTTCTGCTGCTCGCGGACATAGCGCCAGAGGTTGAGGAAGGCCAGGAAGTCGGAGGACTCGTCCTTGAAGCGGGCGTGCTGCTGGTCGGCCTGCTGCTGCTTGTCCGAGGGCCGTTCCCGCGGGTCCTGGATCGACAGCGCCGCCGCGATGACCATGACCTCACGGACGCAGCCGTTACGGTCCGCCTCCAGCACCATCCGGGCCAGCCGGGGGTCCACCGGCAGCTGCGAGAGCCGGCGCCCGAGCGGGGTGAGCCGTTGCCCCTTCTGCCCCGGCTGGGCGGACTTCTGCTTCGTCTCGAGCGCGCCCAGCTCGCTGAGCAGGTCGATGCCGTCCTTGATGTTGCGGCGGTCGGGCGGATCGATGAACGGGAACTTCTCGATGTCACCCAGGCCGGCCGCGGTCATCTGCAGGATGACGGAGGCCAGGTTCGTCCGGAGGATCTCCGCATCGGTGAACTCCGGCCGGGCGAGGAAGTCGTCCTCGGAGTAGAGGCGGATGCAGATGCCGTCGCTCGTCCGGCCGCAGCGGCCCTTGCGCTGGTTGGCGCTGGCCTGCGAAACCGGCTCGATGGGCAGCCGCTGCACCTTGGTGCGGAAGCTGTAGCGGGAGATGCGGGCCATGCCCGGGTCGATGACGTACCGGATGCCCGGGACGGTCAGCGAGGTCTCGGCGACGTTCGTGGCCAGCACGATCCGTCTGCCGGTGTGCCGCTGGAAGACGCGGTGCTGCTCGGCGTGCGACAGCCGGGCGTAGAGCGGCAGCACCTCCGTCGACCGGAGGTTCTTCTTCACCAGCGCGTCCGCGGTGTCGCGGATCTCGCGCTCGCCGGAGAGAAAGACCAGGATGTCGCCGGGCCCCTCGGCCTGCAGCTCGTCGACCGCGTCGCAGATCGCGGTGATCTGATCCCGGTCGCTGTCCTGGCCGCCCTCCTCCAGCAGCGGGCGGTAGCGCACCTCGACGGGGTACGTACGGCCGGAGACCTCGACGATCGGCGCGCCCCGCCCAGCTCCGCCTTCGCCCTGTGCGCAGTCCACGGAGGCGAAGCCCCCGAAGTGCCGGGAGAACCGCTCGGGGTCGATGGTCGCGGAGGTGATGACCACCTTGAGGTCCGGCCGCTTGGGCAGCAGCTGGGCCAGATACCCGAGGATGAAGTCGATGTTGAGGCTGCGTTCGTGCGCCTCGTCGATGATGATCGTGTCGTACTGGCGCAGCTCGCGGTCCGTCTGGATCTCGGCGAGCAGGATGCCGTCCGTCATCAGCTTCACGAGGGTGTCGCCGCCGACCTGGTCCGTGAACCGGACCTTCCAGCCGACCGCCTCGCCCAGTGGGGTCTTCAGCTCCTCGGCAACTCGCTCGGCGACCGTACGGGCCGCGATCCGGCGCGGCTGGGTGTGCCCGATCAGGCCGCGCACGCCCCGGCCGAGCTCCATGCAGATCTTGGGGATCTGCGTCGTCTTGCCGGACCCGGTCTCACCGGCGACGATCACGACCTGGTGGTCGCGTATCGCCTCGAGGATCTCGTCCTTCTTCTGGCTGACCGGCAACTCTTGCGGGTACGTGATCTCCGGTACGGCGGCGCGCCGCTGGGCGACCCGCAGCTCCGCCTCCTCGATACCGTCGGAGATCTCGGCGAGCACGGCCGCGCGGGCCTCGGGTTTACGGATCCGGCGTGCGCCGTCGAGTCGGCGCCCCAGCCGCTGCTGGTCGCGCAGCATCAGCTCGGGTAGGCGCTCCAGCAGCGTGGGCAGGCTGGGAACGGTGCCGTCGGGCAGGGCGGGGGCAGGCTGACTGGACATACGACCCCCAGGATCTCACCTCGCCGAATCGTGTGGCGAACCATTTGCGGACAGGTGCCCTAACCGCCGCGCGCGTGCGGGTGATCTATCGGGGTATGTCCAGGTGTGGTCCTTTAGCGTGGTTCCCATGTCCGATCAGGGTGCTGGTTCCGCGCCGCACGGCGAGCACGGCCGGCCGCCGACGCCCGGGGAGAAATGGGCGGCGGCCAAGGAATCACCGTTCTTCCCCGCGACGGTCCTGGTGTTCATCCTCGCCGCGGCCGCCGGCCTCTTCGCCGGCTCGTACACCTATGCCATGGCCAATCCGACGCCCCGGCACATCCCCACGGCCGTGATCGGCTTCCGCGCGGAGCCCGCGGAGCGGACGTTCGCCGCGGGAATGGAGAAGGCGCTGCACGGCACGCTGCGGCTGACCGAGTACGGCACCTACGGTGCGGCCACGAAGGCCGTCGAGGAACAACGGGAGTTCGCCGTTCTGCGGCCCCGGGGTCGCGCCGTGGAGCTGGACGTGGCGAGCGCCGCGGGCGCGTCGGTGGCGCAGCTGCTGGCCGAGACGGGTGTCAAGGTGGGCAGGGCGGCCGGCGTGGACGTCCGGGTCCGGGACATCAAGCCGCTCCAGCGGGGCGACCCCCGTGGCCTCGCCCTCTTCTACATCTCGCTGGCCGCGGTGATCATCGGGTTCGTCGGCGCCATCCAGCTCAGCGTGCACGCCCGCGCACTCAATCCGGCCGAACGGATCGCCTTCACCGTTGCCTACGCCCTGCTCGGCGGCTTCGCCATCGTCGCGGTGGTCGACTGGTGGCTGACCGCTCTGCGCCTGCCGTTCCTGCAGTCCTGGCTGATCCTGGTGCTGACGATGTTCACGTCCGGCATGGTCTTCACGATGTTCAACACCCTGATGGGGCGCTGGGCGATGATCCCCACCTGGGGCCTGATGGTGCTGCTGGGCAACCCGTCCTCGGGCGGCGCGGTCTCCTGGCCCCTGCTCCCGTCCGCCCTCGGACTCATCGGGCGCTGGCTGCCGCCCGGCGCCTCGGTCAACGCCCAGCACACCGCCGTCTACTTCGGCGGCCACCAGCATCTCTTCCCGTATCTGGTGCTGGCCGGCTGGGCGGTGGTCTCCTGCGCCGTCTTCTGGGGGTGGCGGCACCGCCATCCGGGGGGACGGGAGGTCGCGGGGGCCCACGCGGCGGATGTCTGACGAAAAGACAGGGCCCGTGCACCAAGCGGTGGGGCTCACCCGTGCGGCGGCCGACAGAAACGAAGAAGGCCCCGGTTTCAGAAACCGGGGCCTTCTCCCAATGGGTGTGGCTGGGGCCGGGGTCGAACCGGCGACCTATCGCTTTTCAGGCGATCGCTCGTACCAACTGAGCTACCCAGCCGCAGCGGTCCTGACGGGATTTGAACCCGCGGCCTCCACCTTGACAGGGTGGCGAGCACTCCAAACTGCTCCACAGGACCTTGCATTGCGCGAGAGCGGCGTGAACCAGTCTCGCACACGGTAATGCGTGCCCCCAACGGGATTCGAACCCGTGCTACCGCCTTGAAAGGGCGGCGTCCTGGGCCACTAGACGATGAGGGCTGGTGGCCACCTTGGCGTCGTTACCGGCGCCGTCGGGGACGTGAGAAGCATATGGGATGGGAGGACCGTTCGCCAAAACGGTTTACCGGGAGCCGTGGGAAGGCTTCCTGGTCGGGTGTTCGAAGGCGTCGGGGGAGGGCGTCGGGGACGGGGTGGCGCCGGGCCGGTTCTCGCGGGGGAGGTGGCGGCCGACCTCGGCGCGGGACAGCCCCAGCCCACCGAGGGTGATCTCGTCCCAGGCCTGCAGCCGCTTGGTCGTCCGGTCCAGATAGAGCACCGATGCCTGGACCGGGGCCGGCTTCTTGTTCTGCACGGCGCGAAGCCCGCCGCCGCCCGTGGAGCCCTCGATCATCAACCGCGTGCCCTGGGGGAGCGTGGTGTTCTCGCGGTGGTGGAGGTGCCCGGCCAGGGCCAGTGGGGCCAGGCCGTCGGCCTCGGTGGCGGCGGTGGGGTTGTGGGCCAGCGCGATGTCGACGGGCGTGCCGGCCAGCCGCTCGGTGCGCAGGGCGTCGGCGAGCCGGCCGCCGGCCGTGCGTTCCGCGAGGTCACCGGCCGCCGCCACGGTGCGGTCCGGCGTGAACTGCGGATCTCCGACGCCCGCGATCCGCACCCCGGCCACCCGGGTGACCCTGCCGTCGTCGAGGACGGTGACGTGCTTGCGGCCGGTCAGGTACTTCTGCGTGGTGCGCGAGTCGTGGTTGCCGCGCACCCATACGTACGGGGCGCCGAGGGTGGAGACCGGGTCCAGGAAGTGGTTCTCGGCGGCCGAGCCGTGGTCCATGGTGTCGCCGGTGTCGACGATCACGTTGATCCGGTACTGCTTCACCAGGGAGGCGATGATCCGCCAGCTGCCGGGGTTGAGGTGGATGTCGGAGACGTGCAGGACGCGGAGGGTGGTGGGGTCGGGCTGGTACGCCGGGAGGGTCGAGGTGGCGTCGTAGAGCTTGGTGACGTTGGTGACCAGGCGCGCCAACTCCTTTTGGTACACGTTGAATTCGCTGACGATGCTGCGGGCGCTGCCGACCACCGAAGGGGCGGAGGAGAGCAGGCCGGAGAACTTCGGCTCCAGGACGGACTTGGGGTTCCAGGTGGCGTACGCGCTGCCGGCGCAGGCGGCGAGCAGCGCGAGGGCGAGGCCGCCGGAGGCCAGGGCGCGACGCGGGCGGCGGTGGACGGCCAGGCTCAGTGCGGCGGCGCCGCAGGCCACCGCGACGCAGGAGTGCAGGGCGAGTCCCAGGGCACCACGGGTGACATCGCGGGTGACCTCGGCCTGCAGGCCGGAGAACCGTTCGGGATGGTCGACCAGCGTCCGGGAGCGGACCGGGTCCAGCCGGTCGACGTCGACATCGAGCCGCAGTGGTGCGTAGTGGCTGCGCAGTTCCAGGTCGCCCAGCGGGGCGACGTCGATCCGGGTGCCGCCGGTCAGGGAGGGGCGGAGCGTCATGCTCGTGTCCATCGGGCCCACCGGGGCGCGGGTGGTGCCGAGGGCGAGCAGGCCCAGCCAGGCGCCGAGCAGGGTGACGGCCATCAGGCCGAGGGCCCGGGCGTACCGGTGCGGCGGCTGGGCGACATCGGGCATCAGGGCCGTACGGCGGGGGTCGACGGTGGATGTCCGGGAGCGCGCTGCGCGGGCCATTGGCGCCGTATGCCCCGAAGCGGCGGTCGTTAAGCGGGAGCGGGCGCGCTCCCGTCGAGGGTGGGGCGGGCCGCGCCGGGAGTGTGCCCGTGGGGCGTACGAGTGCGCGGATACGGGGGAGAATGATGGTGTGCTGGAAATGACGCGCGAGGAGTTCGAGGAACTGGTCGCCGAGGCGCTGGACCGGATTCCGCCGGAGCTGACCCGCCTGATGGACAACGTGGCGGTCTTCGTCGAGGACGAGCCCCCGGCCGACGATCCCGAGCTGCTCGGGCTGTACGAAGGGACGCCGCTGACCGACCGCGGAGAGTGGTACGCGGGCGTGCTGCCCGACCGGATCACGATCTACCGGGGGCCGACGCTGCGGATGTGCGCCTCGCGCGAGGACGTGGTCGCCGAGACCGAGGTGACGGTCGTTCATGAGATCGCCCACCACTTCGGGATCGACGACGAGCGGCTGCACGCGCTGGGCTACGGCTGACGGATCGGGTGCCCGCCGCGCGTGTCCTCCAGCGGGCGGCGGGAGTTGGGCAGGGCGTCCGTACCGCCGCCCCTGCGCTCCGGATCCGGAGGTCCCGCCCGTGCGCCCGATCGCGTCAGGTCATTCGTTCCCCGTCCCTCCGGACGAGGTGTCCCCCTCGTCCGGAGCGGCGTCGTCCCCGCCACCGTCCCCCGCCGGCCGTCCGCTGGCCCGTGTCACCGCCGCCGCGGTCACCGTCTCCGCACTGGCCGCGTCGCTCGCCGGCTGCATGAGCGTCAGCGATCCCGAGCCGCCCCGCCCACCGGGCAACGCCGCGCAGCACGGCGACGGCAAGGATGCCGTCCCGCAGCCCGGCGGGCTGACGGTGGACGGGCGCGGCGACGGCCCGGGCCGCAGGGTGCGCGACGGCGCACCGCGGCCCGCGGGCGGCCGCGCCGCCGGAGCCGCGGACCCCTCTGCGGGCGCGACGGCGAAGGCGCCCGCGCGCAAGGTGCCGGCTCAGCCGGTGGAGCCGTCCGGCCCGGTGCCCGGCGAGGCCCGGGGGCACGGCGGGCACACCCGCCCGCCGGGGGACGGGCCCGTGGACCCGGCGCCGGGGCAGCCCGAGGGGCCGTCCGCGCAGCCGTCCGCCCCGCCCCCCGCCGTCCCCTCGGCGGAGCCGACGCAGCCGCCGAGCGGTCCTCCGCAGCCCAGCTCCCAGGCCTCCGGCCAGTCGCCGTCCGCCTCGGTCTCCGAGCCCGGGGCCGGTCGAATGTCCGGGCCGGTGGAGCCGGGGGACTGGCCGGACGCGTAAGGGGCGGCAGGGTCGCGCACGGTGCGCGGAGTGGTGGGGCGGACGAGGGGTGCATTTGCCTTCCGGGGGGAAGGGTGCGTATGGTGGTAGATCGTTTGATCCCATTTGCCCGGCGCCAGAAAAGAAGCGCGCCGCGTGGCGCGTTCTCTCCCTTGCCGTGGCTGACCGCATAGAGGCGGTCGTGTGAAACACACGGAGTTTGGGCGCGTGCCGAGACTCCGGAAGGTTTCGCATTTCGCATGTCAATTTCCACTGAGCAGTCCGTCATGCCCGCAGCCGACGAGCAGACGGCTCCCGAGGTGACCGAGCCGGTCCAGGCCGTCGAGACCGAGGCCGTCGAGGCTGTCGAGGCCGAGGCCGCCGAGCCCACCGTCACCTTCGCCGACCTCGGACTGCCCGAGGGCATCGTCCGCAAGCTGGCCCAGAACGGCGTCACCACCCCCTTCCCGATCCAGGCCGCGACCATCCCGGACGCCCTGGCCGGCAAGGACATCCTCGGCCGCGGCCGCACCGGCTCCGGCAAGACGCTCTCCTTCGGTCTGCCGACCCTGGCCACGCTGGCCGGCGGCAACACCGAGAAGAAGAAGCCCCGCGCGATCATCCTCACCCCGACCCGTGAGCTCGCGATGCAGGTCGCGGACGCGCTCCAGCCGTACGGCGACGTGCTCGGCCTGAAGATGAAGGTCGTCTGCGGCGGTACGTCCATGGGCAACCAGATCTACGCCCTGGAGCGCGGCGTCGACGTCCTCGTCGCCACCCCGGGCCGGCTGCGCGACATCATCAACCGTGGCGCCTGCTCCCTGGAGAACGTCCAGGTCGCGGTTCTCGACGAGGCCGACCAGATGTCCGACCTGGGCTTCCTGCCCGAGGTCACCGAGCTGCTCGACCAGATCCCCGGCGGCGGCCAGCGGATGCTCTTCTCCGCCACCATGGAGAACGAGATCGGCACCCTGGTCAAGCGCTACCTGACCAACCCGGTCACCCACGAGGTCGACAGCGCCCAGGGCAACGTCACGACCATGACCCACCACGTCCTCGTCGTGAAGCCGAAGGACAAGGCGCCGGTCACCGCCGCCATCGCCGCCCGCAAGGGCCGCACCATCATCTTCGTCCGCACCCAGCTGGGCGCCGACCGGATCGCCGAGCAGCTCGTCGAGTCCGGCGTGAAGGCGGACGCGCTGCACGGCGGTATGACGCAGGGCGCCCGTACCCGCGTCCTCGCCGACTTCAAGGACGGCTACGTCAACGCGCTGGTCGCGACCGACGTCGCCGCCCGCGGTATCCACGTCGACGGCATCGACCTGGTCCTGAACGTCGACCCGGCCGGTGACCACAAGGACTACCTGCACCGTTCGGGCCGTACCGCCCGCGCGGGCCAGTCCGGCACGGTCGTCTCGCTGTCGCTGCCGCACCAGCGCCGCCAGATCTTCCGCCTGATGGAGGACGCGGGCGTGGACGCCTCGCGCCACATCGTCGGTGGCGCCGGCGCGTTCGACGACGACGTCGCCCGGATCACCGGCGCGCGCTCGCTCACCGAGGTCCAGGCCGACGGCGCCAACAACTCCGCCAAGCAGGCCGAGCGTGAGGTGGCCGAGGTCACCCGCGAGCTGGAGCGTCTGCAGCGTCGCGCCACCGAGCTGCGCGAGGAGGCTGACCGCCTCACCGCCCGCGCCGCCCGTGAGCGCGGCGAGGACCCGGCCGAGGCGCTCGCCGCCGCTGCCGCCGAGACCGCCGAGGCCGAGGCCGCCGTGCCGGCCCAGGCGACGTCGGACGAGGCGCCGAGCCGCTCGTACGAACGCCGTGACGACCGGGGCAACTTCGACCGCCGTGAGCGTCGGGACGACCGTCCGGCCGGCCGGTCCTCCGACCGTCGTGACGACCGTGGTGGTTTCAACCGCGACCGTCGTGACGACCGCTCCGGTGGCCGGTCCTCCGACCGTCGTGACGACCGTGGTGGTTTCAACCGCGACCGTCGCGACGACCGCTCCGGTGGGCGTTCCTTCGACCGTCGTGACGACCGTGGTGGTTTCAACCGCGACCGTCGTGACGACCGTTCCGGTGGGCGTTCCTTCGACCGTCGTGACGACCGCTCCGGCGGCCGCTCCTTCGAGCGCCGTGACGACCGCTCCGGTGGCGGCCTCCGCGACCGCGGTGACCGTCCCAACCGCTCGTTCAACCGCGACGACCGCACCGGTGGCCGTCCCTCCGGCGGCTACCGCTCCGGTGGCGGCGACCGCCCGTTCAACCGTGACGACCGCTCCGGTGGCCGCCCGTCCGGTGGCGGCTTCCGCTCCGGTGGCGACCGTCCCTACGCCCGTCGTGACGACCACCGTGGCTCCGGCTCCGGCACCGCGACCGGCTCCTTCGGCCGCCGCGACGACAAGCCGCGCTGGAAGCGCAACGGCTGATCACTGATCCGCTCCAGGGCCCGTACCGCACGCAAGTGCCGTACGGGCCCTGTGCGTTGGGCGGCCGCGGCGAGCGGCCGCGACGTATCGCCGACCGGGGTGGCGCGGCGGCGGAGCCGGGCGGCGGCGGAATCCGGGCGCTCGGCCGGGGCCTGATGGCCAATGCCTTCGGGCTGCGGGGCGAGCTCGGGCTATGCTGCTCGGTGCGGGCCATTAGCTCAATTGGCAGAGCAGTGGACTTTTAATCCATTGGTTCAGGGTTCGAGCCCCTGATGGCCCACCGGTTGTGTGCTGGTTCTGACGCCCTGTGGGGCTCTCACCAGCGGCATCGGGCCCCGGCACGCGAAGCGGCCGGGGCCTTTCGCATGCCGTGCGATGCCGGTCCGGCGCGGTGGCCGACGGCGCCTCCCGCTCCCGCGGTTCCGCACACGTCGCTCACCGATGACCGGCCGTTCGAGTGTCTGCGCCCCTCGGTCTGCGGATGCCCCGCTCGCCGGGTTCGTCATGATGTGCCCGTCATCGCGTCTTCTCCCCGCTCGTCGCGCCCGGTGTTCTCGGCCGGGTCACTGCCGTGGCCGGTCGTGACCCGTACGGGCCACGACAAGTCGCCGACCGGCCCGGTACCCGAAACCCTTGGGAGATCGACAGCCTTGGGAAGTGGACAGCCTGGGCAGCGGGAAGAGGCCGGTACGGATGCTTCGAGGCCGTGGGCGCCGTGCGGGCGAACGGGAGCGGGAGGCACGCCGCGCCCGGATGTCCCCGCTGGGCCGCCGGCTGGCCCGCTGGCTCCCCGCCGTCCTGATCGTCGGCGGCCTCGCCTTCGACCTCGGCACGCCCGCCCAGTACACCGCCGCGCCGTTCTTCTCCGCCGCGCCTCTGGTGGCGGCGCCCCTCTACTCCCTGCGCGCCACGGCCGTCACCACCGTCGCCGCGATCGCGGGCGAGTACCTGGTCGTCACGTACCACAGCACGAAGAACTACACCGAGTCCGTCACCGAGTCCCTGACCGTCCTGGTGGTCGCCGTCCTGGCGCTCGGCATCAACCGGGTGGTCCGGCTCAGCGACGCCCGGCTCGACTCCGTCCGCGATGTCTCCGAGGCTGCCCAGCGCGCCCTGCTGCCCACTCCGCCGGCCCGGATCGCCGGGCTCGCGGTCGCGGCGCGCTATGTGGCCGCGCAGGCCAACGCCCGGATCGGCGGCGATCTCTACGCCGTGCAGGACACCCCGCACGGCGTGCGGCTGATCGTCGGCGACGTACGGGGCAAGGGGCTGGAGGCGGTGGAGGCCGCGGTGATCGTCGTCGGTGCCTTCCGGGAGGCCGCCGAGCAGGAGTCGACCCTGGAGGCGGTGGCGGGCCGGCTGGAGCGGGCGCTGCAGCGGGAGGGCGGCCGGCGCGAGGGGCTCGACCAGGTCGAAGGGTTCACCACGGCGGTCCTGGCGGAGATCCCGTCCGGCGCGCACTCCGTGCTGCGCCTCCTCAACCGCGGCCACCCGGCCCCGCTGCTGCTCGCCCCGGACGGCGGCCTGTGCGAGCTGCCCCCCACCTCGCCGGCGCTGCCCCTGGGGATGAGCGAGGTCGCGGGGTGGCCGGACCGGGTGGACGAGACGTTCTTCCCGGCCGGGTCGCTCCTGCTGTTGTTCACCGACGGGGTGACCGAGGCCAGGGACCGGGCCGGCCGTTTCTACGACGCGCCGGCCCAGCTGCGCGGCCGTCACTTTCCCGGTCCGGACGCGCTCCTGGACATCCTGGCCCAGGACGTCGGCCGGCACGCGGGCGGACCGCAGGCGGACGACATGGCCCTGCTGGCCGTGCAGCGACCGCTGGGGGAGTAGCTCAGCGGGCGGCGGCGTCGTCCGTGAGCCAGTGCAGGCTCCGGCCGAGCGGCCCGGTCAGGGCGACCGGGCGCTCGTCGAGGGCGAGGGTGAGCAGGTGGGCGTCCTCGGGGCGCAGCTCCCGGTGGGCCGGGGCGGTGATCCAGGGCAGGGTCGTGTGGTGCTCGTGGGAGATCCAGTGGCCCGAGCCGTTCCGCCCGGCGAGCAGCGACCGTACGAGACGGGCGAACTCCTCGCGGCGGGCGGGCGGAAGCCAGGACAGCGCATCGCTGTGGAAGACGACCAGCGTCGCCTCGGGCGGGGCCTCGGCGGCCAGCGCGGGCAGCTCCGCAAGCGGGTCGCCGCACACGATCCGGGGCCGGGGCGCGGGTCGTACGGCCTCCACGGCGGCCGCGAGCTGAGCGGCGTGGTCCTGTCGCCCGGTGCCGGCGTCACCGTCCCCGGGCCAGTCCAGGGCCTGGAGCCAGCGCAGGTCGTCGCGTTCGGCGACGGGGTCGAGCCGTTCGGGGCCGATGCCCGCGCGCCAGACGACGGCGGGGAGACGGGTGGGGGCGTCCGGGACCGGGCCCGGGCCTTCGGCACTCGTACGGCACACGAACGTCACCGGGCTCTCAGGGGCCCCGCACACGGCGGCGGACTCCCCGCCGGCGATCGCATGCCCCGCGGGTCCCTGGTGCCCGCCGTGCGCCTCGTAGCGGTAGCGGTAGCGGTCGGGATACAGGCACAGTCCCGCCGACGTCCCGACCTCCAGCAGCGCGAGCGGCTGCGGCAGGCGGGCGAGCAGCGGCAGCAGCGGGGCGCAGTGGGCGGGTTCGTCGGCCCGGCCGGTGTGCCGCAGGACGAGCGCCCGGACTTCGTCCCAGTGCCGGACGGTCCACTCGCGCCAGCGCCCGTACGCCACCTCGTCGCGCGGTCCCTGTTCGGCGTGCGGGCCGTCGAGGTGACGGACGGCGGCCAGGAGGAGCTCCGGCCGCTGTTTGTTCCCGGCCGGC
This sequence comes from Streptomyces sp. NPDC048650, assembly GCF_043199095.1. NCBI lineage: Bacteria > Bacillati > Actinomycetota > Actinomycetes > Kitasatosporales > Streptomycetaceae > Streptomyces > Streptomyces sp. NPDC048650. Next base: position 270,528 of record NZ_JBICVM010000010.1, read on the forward strand.
AGCGAACCCGACAACAGATCGCAGAATTCCGGGTCGTGGCTGATCCGGGCGGTCAACTCGGCATGGGCGTCCGACCGTCCCCGCGCCCGCTGCCAGGAGAACTCCCGGTACCGATCCGCAACCGTCTGCGCGCTGTTCACGACGTTGACCACGTTGACGACCATGATCCGACGTTACTGCTCTCACCCTCCGTAATCATCGGGCACCCCTCCGCATAACAACTGACGCACAATCACGGCCGGATCGTTTGGGGGTGGTGGGGCAACTCGCCCGGTTTGGGTCGCCGGTGGGTGCATAAGTCCACGCCGAAGCTTGTGTGTGGAGCGCAAGGATTCCCCGGAACGCTTGGAAAATGGATGCGATCTCTATTACTGTCCGATAACGGAGCGCGGTCGTCCCAGCCGTCGCAAGAGACGGCACCGCGCGCCGCCGCCGAATCCCGCAAGCGCACGCCATGCACGTCAGGCATGTCTCCACGGCACGCACCAGTCCCGTACGAACCGAGCACTTCCGCCCGGAACGGCACCAGCAGGCACCGCATGGCGCCGCAGGGCACCGATCCACGGACCGCTCGATCCGCGCGATCGGTGCCACCGCACGACCTGCACGACCCGTATGAACTGCACCGAGGGAACCGGGGAACCACCACCTTGGGGTGAATCGGACGCCTCCCGCCAGAGGCGCCCGTAGGAGACCTTCCTGCTCCGAACCCGTCAGCTAACCCGGTAGGCGCGAAGGAAGGAAAGGAGTGCGCCTCCGTGGCGTCCAACAGTCCTGCCCCCGATGCTTCGTCCGCCGGCCCTGATGACAGGGGCCCGTTCGACGACAGAGGTCCGTTCGACGACAGAGGTCCGTTCGACGGCGGACATCTGGTGGAAGGCGGCGGTCCTTTCGAGGGCGGAAGTCCTTTCGACGGATCTGCCGTCGTCTATCAAGGCGGTGTGCGCGACCGCGAACGGGACGGCGCGCGGGGCGGCGACGGCCCGTGGGAGGAATGGAACCCCACCGAGGAGTCCGTCCGGTCCGTCCGCGGCAGGCACCGGGTGGCCAAGCAGCGTGGCGGCGGACTCGCCCGCAGCAGCACGGTCCTGGGAGTCGGCGTCATCGCGGCGGTCGGCGCGGGCGGCATGGCCACGGCCGAGGGCCGGCCGCCGGTCCCCATCTCGATGCCCGACCTCGGCGGTATGACCGACGACATCGCCGACAAGCTGCCGGACACCCAGTCCCTCCCCGGAGTGGGCGGACTCATATCCGACTCCGACACGGAGTCCGGGGCCGACTCCGACTCGGGTGCCGGCTCCCGCCCGCTCTCCCAGGCGGGCCTCACCCAGGACGAGGCCACCCAGGGCGGCGATGCCGGCGAGGCGCTGCGCCACCGCATCCTCCAGCAGGCCGACGCACAGCAGGGCGCCGCCGAGCAGGAGGCGCGCGACACCGCCGAATCGGCCGCCGTCACGCAGGCAGCCAAGGACGCCACAGCACACCGGGACGCGGCCGAAAAGGCCGAGAAGGCGGCGAAGGTGGAGGCCGAGCGGCAGGCGAAAGAGGCGGCCCGTAAGAAGGCGGAGGCCGAGCGCCTCGCGGAACTCGCCCGGAGCTTCCTCGCCCCGGTGACCTCATACACCCTCACCGCCGGCTTCGGCCAGGCAGGCGACCGCTGGGCCGCGGACCACACCGGTCAGGACTTCGCCACACCGACCGGCACCCCCATCAAGGCGATTCACTCCGGCACCATCACCCAGGCGGGCTGGGCCGGTTCGTACGGCTACCGCATCGTTCTCGCCCTCGACGACGGCACCGAGCTCTGGTTCTGCCATCTGTCGTCCATGGTGAAGACCTCCGGCAAGGTCGGCACCGGAGACGTCATCGGCCGCGTGGGCGCCACCGGCAACGTCACCGGTCCCCACCTCCATCTGGAGGTCCGCCCCGGTGGCGGTGACCCCATCGACCCGATGCCGTGGCTGCGCGATCACGGCATCAAGGTCTGACGGCGGGCACGGAGAAATCTGACGGCGGGCACGGAGAAAAGGGGTGGGGCGGGAATAACTCCCCACCCCTCAACGCTGCAACCACGCATGATCGCGACACGTACACCTCTCGGCTCGCTCTCCGTCTCGCCCCTCTCTCTCGGGGGCAACGTCTTCGGCTGGACGGCCGACGAGGCCGAGTCCTTCGCCGTACTCGACGCCTATGTCGCCGGCGGCGGCAACTTCATCGACACCGCCGACGCCTATTCGGCCTGGGTCCCCGGCAACAGCGGCGGCGAGTCGGAGACCGTCATCGGCAACTGGCTGGCCTCCCGCGGCAATCGCTCCGACGTCGTCATCGCCACCAAGGTCGGTGCCCACCCCGACCTCAAGGGACTGTCCGCCGGCACCATCAAGTCCGCGGTCGACGCGTCCCTCGCCCGCCTGCGCACCGACTACATCGACCTCTACTACACGCACTACGACGACGAGTCGGTCGAGGTCGCCGAAATCCTCACCGCGCTCGACGACCTCGTCCGGGCCGGCAAGGTCCGCGAGATCGCCGCCTCCAACATCTCGGCGAAGCGCCTGGAGGAGTCCCTGACCTTCTCCGCCCGTGAGGGCCTGGCCCGTTACGTCGCCCTCCAGCCCCACTACAACCTGGTCTCCCGCGACACCTACGAGGGTGACCTCGCCGACGTGGCCGCCCGCCACGGCGTCGCCGCGGTTCCGTACTACGGCCTCGCCCGCGGCTTCCTGACCGGCAAGTACCGTCCGGGCACGGTCGTCGAGAGCGCCCGCTCCGAGGGCGCCGCAAAGTACCTGTCCACCGACCGGGGCCTGCGCGTCCTGGAGAGCCTCGACACCGTCGCCGCCGCCCATGGGGCCGAGATCGCCACCATCGCCCTCGCCTGGCTCGCCGCCCGGCCCACGGTCGCCGCGCCGATCACCAGCGCCCGCACCGTCGCCCAGCTCCCGGCCCTGCTGGCGGTCGGGGACATCGAGCTCACCGAGGCCGAGACGACGCTCCTGAACGACGCTTCGGCCTGACACGCTCGGCGCGTATACGGGGCCGGTCAGCGGGCCGGTGACGCCGCCGGCCCGTATACGCGCCGTCCGCGCCGACGGCCCCCTCCGGGTGGACCGGGGCGGCTGCGCTCACCGAGGCGTCCGCGCTGCCGACGCTATCCGCGCCGGTCCACCGCCAGCCACGCCGCCGCGGCGACCCCGCCCGCCACCGCAACGACCGCGGGCCAGGCGCCCACCTTCTTGGCCAGTGGATGCGACCCGGCGAACGCGGCGACGTACAGCCCGCTCAGTGCGGCAGCCGTCGTGCCGCCGGCCTTGCGCCGCCACTCCATCCCCGCCACGACTCCGGCCCCCGCCAGCGCAACCCCACCCAGCGGCCGCTTCTTCGTCCACCGGGCCACGGCATAGCCGCCGACGATGCCACTGGCGGCCACTACTGCGGTCGGAACGCCCGCCATGGGGACAACCTCCGTATCGGGGGACAACTCTGGTGGCGACTTTACGCGCGGGAGTCCCGAGGGGGCGGGGCGGGCCGTCCTGCGTATGGCTGCCGGTGCGGCCGCCGTCACCGCCGCGGCCGCACGGAGGGAGCCGCCGTCGACGCGGGTGCGTGATCGCCGCGCTGCCGACGTCACTCGCGGACGCCGCTCCGTGGCGAGCAGGCCCGGGTGGTCGGCGCACCGATGGTCCCTTGCCCACTCGCGGGCAGCTGCGCGAGCGGCCGGTGTGTCACCGCCACCGCCTCTGCCAACGCCCCCTGGACCCAGGGCTGGAGGTGCCAGAGGTGCAGCAGCAGCTCCTGCTCCCGGGCGCTGAAGTCGGGTGTGGGGCCCGTGAGGTGGGCGCGGCGGCGGTGGAAGGAGAGGGTGGTGGCGAGGGTGGTGTAGGTGGTTACCGCGCGGGCGGCGGTGGGCCCCTGGGTGCGGCGGGCTATGTCGCGGGCCAGGGCGCGGGTGCTGAGGGAGGAGAGGGCGGTGGGTTCGGCGGGGGCGAGCCAGCCGGTGGATATGTAGGGGGCGAGGTAGCTGCGCAGGGAGAGGAGTTCCTGGTGGCGGGACCAGATCGCCAGCCAGGTGAGGGCGATGAAGACGGGGACCATGAAGAGGCCGTAGACCGTGAGGAAGCCCAGGTCGCCGAGGGAGGTGGCGCTGTTCCAGATGGCGTGGAGGAGGACGGCCGTGGCGAGGCCGAGCAGGGCGAGCGCGGCGCGGGCGACGCGGCGGTGGTGGTAGCGGGTGGCGGCCGTCCCGAACGCCAGGCCGGTGAGCATGGTGAAGAGGGGGTGGGCGAAGGGGGAGACGACGACGCGGATGAAGAAGGTGCCGGCGGTGAGGGAGTGCAGGCCGGAGTGGCCCATGGACTGGTCCTCGCCGAAGGCGCTGCCCAGATAGAGGATGTTCTCGGTGAAGGCGAAGCCGGTGGCGCTGAGACCGGCGATCACCAGGCCGTCCGTGATGCCGTCGAAGTCGCGCCGGCGGAAGCGGTAGAGGAGCAGGACGGCGGCGCCCTTGACCGATTCCTCGACCACCGGCGCGATGACCGTGGAGCCCCAGACCTGGGCGTCGGAATCGGAGGCACCGGCGATGTTGGTGGCCAGCCAGTCGGTGGCGAAGCCGTTGGCGAGGATCGCGACCAGGGTCGCGGCGCATGCCCCCCAGGCGAAGGCGAACGCGAGATTGCGCCATGGTTCGGGCTCTATTCGGTCCAGCCAGCAGAACGCCGCGATGAGCGGCGGTACGGGGAAGACGGCCAGACCGAGCCCGACCAGGAACCCCTCGGGGCCGGTCTGGCGGCGGACGATGGCGAGGATGATCACGCCGGAGAGCGCCAGCAGCGAGATCAGGGTGAGGGCGCGGACGGTCTTGCTGTGCCAGGGCGCCGGCCGGCGGCGCGGGTGGGTGTGCCGGGTGACCTGGGTGTACGGGTGCGGCTCGTGGGTGTCCGGGTGCTGACGCGGCGCGTACGCCGGGAGAGGCGGCTGCGGGTGCGGCTGGGACGGGTACACCCATCGACCCTAACGAGCGGGGCGGGGCACCCGGACGAGAGCCGGCAAAGCGCATGAGGAGGGCGTGACAGCGGGGTGGGCAGGGCCGTCGCCCACCGCCGGCCGTCGCGTGGGGGCGCCGGCACGCCACCCACGGCCCGCTTCGCCGGGGCTACCCGAGTCGGCGGAACATCAGGTCGTGGACGACGTGCCCCTTGTCCAGACCCTGTCCCTCGAACTTGGTGAGCGGACGGAAGTCCGGCCGGGGCGCGTACGAGGGGTGGAGGTTCTCCAGCGTCGGTGCGGCGGAGAGGACCTCCAGCATCTGCTCGGCGTACGGCTCCCAGTCGGTGGCGCAGTGCACCAGCGCGCCGGGAGCGAGCCGGGTGGAGGCCAGGGAGACGAACTCCGGCTGGATCAGACGGCGCTTGTGGTGGCGCTTCTTCGGCCAGGGGTCGGGGAAGAAGACGCGCAGGCCGGCGAGCGAGCCGGGGGCGAGCATCTCGCGGAGCAGGATGATCGCGTCGCCGTTCGCCACCCGGATGTTGGACAGGCCGTTCCGCTCCGCGAGAGCGAGCAGATTGCCCTGGCCGGGAGTGTGCACATCACAGCCGAGGATGCCGGTGTCCGGGTCGGCGGCGGCCATCTGCGCCGTGGCCTCGCCCATGCCGAAGCCGATCTCCAGGACGACCGGGCGGCCGTCGAAGAACTCGTCCAGATCGATCCGGGCGAGCCCGTCGATGTCCCGGCCCCACTTGGGCCACAGGCGGCGCAGGGCATCGGCCTGGGAGGGCGAGACCCGGCTGCGGCGGGGCTGGAAGGAGCGGATCCGGCGTTCGTGATGCGAGCCCGCGGGGTCGGCGGCGGGGCCGGTTCCGTCGGGGAACATCGGCTCGCCGCGGCGCGGCATGGCCGCCGATGCGGCGGTGGCCCCCAGGCGGGTGTCCTCCTGGGCGACGGGGGGCTGCGGGGCGGGGGCCGTGGTCGCAGGGGCTTGCGCGCGGGCTTCCGGGCCGTCGGCCGCGGGGGCATCGGCCCGGGCGACGTCGGTTTCGGGGGTGGCGGGATTCTCGGACACAGTGTGTTGATTCTACGGATGGCGGCGGCGGGGAGACGCCGACGGTTGCGAGGGGAGGCGCCTACGACGGGCAGGGAAGCCGGGAAGAGTGGGGAAGCGCCAGGTCGCCGGCCCGTCGGCCGTCTCCTGCCATACGCAGGCAGCAGGGCAGCAGGGCGGCAGGGCAGCAGGGCGGCAGCCATATGCCGCGCACGCCGCCGTACGCCGCGCCGTTCCCGATCCGTCCCGCAAGCGCCGCCGCCCCCACTCGCACGGCGGGTTCGCCCTCAGGCCCCCACCACCGCCAGAACTCGCCGCGCCACCTCCCGCCCGATGGGGAGCGACGCCGTGGCGGCCGGCGACGGGGCGTTCAGGACATGGACCATCCCGGGCGACTCGGCGAAGAGGAAGTCGTCGACGAGGGTGCCGTCGGGCAGCACCGCCTGGGCACGGACGCCGGCCGGAGCGGGGCGGAGGTCCTCCTCGCGGGCGGCGGGAAGCAGGCGGCGGACCGCGTCGGCGAAGGCGCGGCGGGACAGGGAGCGGTGGAGCTCGCCGGCGCCGTAGCGCCAGTGGCGTCGGGCTATCCGCCAGGAGCCGGGATAGGCGAGGGTGCCGGCCAGCTCCGCGGGGCGGATCGTGCGCCAGTCGTAGCCCTCGCGGGCCAGGGCGGGGACGGCGTTCGGGCCGATGTGGATGCTGCCGTCGACGCCCCGGGTGAGATGGACGCCGAGGAAGGGGAAGGCGGGGTCGGGCACGGGATAGACCAGCCCGCGGACCAGGGCGGCGCGCTGGGGGGCGAGGGTGAAGTACTCGCCCCGGAAGGGGACGATCCGCATTCCGGGTGCATCACCGGCGAGCCGGGCGATCCGGTCGCACTGCAGGCCGGCGCAGTTGACCAGGGCGCGGGCGCGGTGGACCGTGCCGTCGGCCGTACGGACCGCCACCCGGCCGGGGCGGCGGCCGATCGTCGTCACCTCGGCGCCGTACACGATCCGGGCGCCGGCCTCGGTGGCGAGCGCGGCGTACCGGCGGGCGACGGCGCCGAAGTCGCAGATGCCGGTCGTGCCGACGTGGATGGCGGCCAGGCCGCGCACCTCGGGTTCGTACTCGGCTATCTGGGCGGGGCCCAGTTCCCGCACCGGCAGGCCGTGTTCGCGGCCGCGCTGGATCAGGCTGTGCAGCCGCGGCAGCTCGCTGCGGTCGGTGGCGACGATCAGCTTGCCGGTGACCTCGTGCGGGATGTCGTGCTCGGCGCAGAACTCGACCATCTCCGCCGAGCCCTGCAGCGCGAAACGGGCCTTGAGGGAGCCGGGTGGGTAGTAGATGCCGCTGTGGATCACGCCGCTGTTGCGCCCTGTCTGGTGGCGGGCCGGCCCCGGCTCCTTCTCCAGCACCACGACGCGCGTGCCCGGTGCGGCACGCGTGATCGCATACGCCGTGGAGAGCCCGATGATGCCGGCACCGATCACCAGCACATCGCAGTCGTACGCCGCCACTGCACCTCCCCAACCGGACCACGGCGGACCCGCCCCTGGCCGGGGGCCCGCACGTCGTTGCCGACGACGTACTCCATCATGACGGCCACCACTGACAATGCGGCAAGGACGAGCCGCGGCGGGCGGCCCCGCCGGGCCGCCCGCCCTCGCCGCGAGGTCCCGCCCCGCTACGCGGCGCTGCCCCCCGCTACGCGGCGCTGCCCCCCGCTACGCGGCGCTGCCCCCCGCTACGCGGGTGCCGCCAGCAGCGGCCGGGCCCGCTCGCGCAGCTCCACCACCCGCGGCTCGTCGCCGTACGGCTCCAGGCGGTGCAGCAGGTCGCGAACGTACTCGGTGGTGCGCGCCGACGAGATCCGGCCGGCCACCTCGACGGCGCGGGTGCCCGCCGCGCAGGCCGCGTCGAGGTTGCCCGACTCCAGTTCGGCGACCGCGGACACCACCAGGCGCAGCCCGTGCGAGCGGACGAACTCCTCCGTGGGGCGGGACAGCGCCTGCTCCGTGAAGCGGCGTACCTGGCGCGGCAGCCGCAGGTCGCGGTAGCACTCGGCGGCGTCGGCGGCGAAGCGCTCGTAGGAGTAGAAGTCCAGCCAGGAGGGGTCCGGGTCGCCGCCGCGGGAGCGTTCCAGCCACCCCTCGGACGCCTTCAGCGCCACCTCGCAGGCGCGCGCCTCGCCCGCCTTGGCCTGTGCCCGCGCCTCCACCAGGCGGAAGAAGCTCATGGTGCGGGCGGTCGCCAGGCCGCGGTTGCGCTCCAGGGCGGCCTGCGCGAGGTCGACGCCCTCGTCGGCGAAGCCGCGGTAGGTCGCCTGCAGGGACATCGAGGCCAGGACGTATCCCCCCAGGGGGACGTCGGCGGCGGCGCGGGCGAGGCGCAGCGCCTGGATGTAGTAGCGCTGCGCGGCCTCCTGCTGGCCGGTGTCGAAGGCCATCCACCCGGCGAGCCGGGTGAGTTCGGAGGTCGCGCCGAAGAGTGCCCGGCCGACCTCGTCGCTGTACGAGGCGAGCAGCAAGGGCGCCGCGTCCACTCGGAGGCACTCCGGCACCATCGACGAACGCCAATCCCCACCGCCGTACTTGGAGTCCCAGCGGCGGGCGTCCTCCGCCGCCTCGCGCAGCTTGGAGACATCGCTGTGGCCGACGTGCTGGGGGATCCCGGCGTCCCCGGCGGCCGCGGCATCCTTGTCGCGCGCCTCGGCCGCCTCCCTGGCCACCGAGCTGTCGGCGGGAGATATGAGCCAGCGCGAGGCGGGCGTCGCGTACGCGCTGACGGCGAAGGATCCGGCCAGGCTCTGCCAGATACCACCGCCGCCCGCCCGCCGCCCGGCCAGATCGAGTCGGTAGAGCTCGGTCGCGGACCGCACCGCCGCGCCCACATCGCGGGGAAATGCCAGGCCGACCTCGGGTGCCGGGTCCGCATCCGCCAGCCCGATCTCGTGCAGCGGCACCGGCCGACCGAGCTTGCTGCCGATGGCGGACGCGATCAGATGGGGCGCGGCGCCCTGCGGCACCATGCCCTTGGACACCCACCGGGCCACCGACGTCTTGTCATAACGAAGCGTCAGTCCACGCTGCGCACCCAGGTCGTTGACCCGTCGCGCCAGTCCGGCATTGCTGATACCCGCGAGGGCGAGAACAGTGCCGAGCTTCTCGTTCGGCCCGCGTATATCCCTGGACATGCGCACCCCTCGACACAGCGACAGCCGCCCCGGTGCCCCGGGGCATGCGTCCACCCAGAGTAGTTCGCCGGATCCCTACCGTTAAGGGCCGGTGTCCCGGATGGCGAGATTCGTGTTCAAACAGGGGTGCGGGAATTGGCATGTGCTCCGGGTACGTGTGCCCGTGCGCCCGTCCGTGCGCGCTGGCTGCTCTCCGACGGGAGCGCTTCCATAGGTGCTGCGTGGGTCGGCCCGCTGACTGGATCCAGTGGGCTGGGGGATACCGCCACCTCATTCCCCGCGGGTGGTGGTCCGGTCCGGGGGGCGCAGCCCGCCTCCCGGACCGTCGCACGGACCGGACGCCCGCCGGCCCGGCACCGGTTGACACCGCGGCCGTACGCGTCAACTGTGCTGGACCGCAAGGACTTTGGCTGAAAATCGCTGGGTGATGATTTCGCGCCGCCGCTCACTCGGGGGCGCCCCGGGGGCCACACGGGGGGCCACCCGGGGCCGGCGCGCCAACGCCCCGCGCGGGAAAACGCCCGCACACCGGCCCCCGCCGAGACCTCCCGCACGCCGCTGTCATGGCAGCATGGTCCGCGCAACACCATGGCGACAGCTTGGCAATCCGTTGTACGGGGCGGCCGTTGGCCCCTCGGCGGACGGGGATCGGGTGGAGGCGGCGATGCGCTGGTTGGTGGGGTGGAGCAGTACCGCCACGGGGCCGGCCGCCGGAGGAGCCGGCCCCGCGGTCCTCCCGGTGGGCGCCCAACTCCTGTGGGGCGAACCGGATCCGCTGTGGGCCGTCGGCGACTGGCGGCCCGACGAGGTACGCGTCGTCCGGGCCGACCCCGAGACCCGCCTCGCCGTCTTCGGCGTCTGCGGGGCCACCGACGACCAGCTGCGCGTCGGCCTGTTCGCGGCCCGCGGCGGCGCACTGCGCCATCTCACGGCCTGGCCCGGCAGTTACACCGCCGTCGTCCAGGTGGGGCGTCGGATCACCGTCACCGGCGACCTCGCCGGCGCCCGCCCCGTCTTCCACACCTCCTGGGCCGGCGGCACCGCCTACGCCACCGCCGCCCTCCCGCTCGCCGACCTGATAGAGGCCAGCCTCGACGTCGGCCACCTCGCCGCGCTGCTGGCCTGCCCGGACGCCCCTGAAGCGCTCGGCTCCGGCACTCCGTACGAAGGCGTCCGCCGCATCCCGCCCGGCCATGCCCTGGTGCTGCGCGGCGGCGCCCGCGACGTCACCTCGTACGAACCGGCCACCTCGCTGGCCGTCGCCGCACCCCAGATCGCCCCGGAGCAGGCCGTGGACGGCGTCCGCGCGGCGCTCGTCGAGGCCGTCCGGACCCGGCTCTCCGGCCCGCGGCACGTCCCCGATCCGGAGGGCCTCGACCCCGGGCCGGTGCCGGGCATGGGGCCGGCCGAGCGCCGCGCCGCGCGCGGCGCACCGGCACCCGGAGTCGGCGCCGACCTCTCCGGCGGCAGCGCCTCGGGAACCCTCGCCCTGCTGGCCGCCGGCCTCCCCGGGCAGCCCGGCACGCTCAACGGCCATGGCGCACGACTGCTCGCCGTCACCTTCAACGACCTCGCGGCCGCCACCGCCGGCCGGGCCCACCACGACGCCGAACTGGAACGCGCCCGCAGCATCGCCGACAACCCGCGCCTGCGGCATGTCGTCGTCGCGGCGGGCGAAGAGGCCCTCCCGTACGCCGACCTCGCCTCCGGCCCGCTCACCGACGAGCCCGGCCCCTCGCTCATCACCGCTGCCCGCCACCGCCGGCGGCTGCTGGCGGGCAGCGCGGACCACTTCGTCGGGCACGGCGCCCGCCAGGTCCTCGACGCCCACCCGGCACGCCTCGCCGACCTCCTCATGGACCGCAGGCGCCGCCACCTGCTGCGCCCGGTCACCGCGCTGGCCAGGGCCGACGGCCCCTCCGCGCAGTCCGTGCTGGTCCCGTTCACCGTCTACCGCGCCGCCCGCAAGCTCGCCCGCACGCCCTACGGCGAGGGCATCGCCGACACCGCACGCTGCCTCCTGGAGCGGCAGTTCGCCGACGAACCCGTCAGCGGCGGCGCGGTCGACGCCTCGCTGGCCGCCCTCGCCTGGTGCCGCCCGGGGCCCGCCGCGCGCTGGCTCACCGGGGAGTCGCTGGCTCAGGTGTCGGTCCGGCTCGGTGACGCGGCCGCCCGATCGCCCGCCATCGGCCGCCCCGGTGAGCGCCGGGCCCGCGCGGCGCTCACCCGGCAGGCCGCCGACCAGCGCGTCTTCGAACAGGCGGCAGAAGTCCGCAACCAGCGGCTGCACGCCCCGTTCCTCGACAACCAGGTCGTCCTCGCCTGCCGGGCCCTGCCCGACACCCTGCGGGTGCAGCCGGACGCACGCGCGTCCATCCTGCGCTCGGTGCTCTCCGGATCCGGCGTACGCGATCTGCCGCCCGGCTGGGGCACCACCTCGCACCTCCCCCGGACCGCTTCGGTACGGGCCGGGCTGCGCACCGCCGTCCGTGAGCTGGTCGAGCTCTTCGACGCGCCGCTGCTCGCCGACGCGGGCCTGGTGGAGGCACGGGTGGTGCGCAAGGCGCTGCGGTCGGCTGCCGAGGGCGAGCCGTTGCCGCTGGACGGGCTCGCCGAGCTCGTCTCCACGGAGCTGTGGCTGCGGCGACTGCTGGCGCGGCGCGGCACCTGCTGGACGGGCGCGGCGGCGCGGCAGCGGGCACTCGCGGGGGGCGTGGTGCCGCGCGCGAGCCTGTGAGCGGCCGGGCGGTGGCCCGAAAGCCGGGCCGGCCACGCCGCCCCTTCAGCGGCAACCGATCCGCCCCTTCAGCGGCAGCTGATCTGCGACTGCGCCCAGTCTGCCAGCGCCGCCACGTCCGTGGCGGACGCCGGCTCGACGACCAGCCGCAGCGTCCGACGGCCCGCCAGCGGGACATGCACCGGCACCGCCGGCTCCCCGGCGTGCACCACGCCGGACTGCCACAGCCGGGTGCCGTCCGCGTAGACGGAGAACCGCACCGCCCCCAGGCCCAGGCTCAGATCGTCGACCCCCGCGACCGCGTCGTACGCGGTGCACCGGCGGTTGAGATCGATGAGCAGCGAGGACGGACCGTGCACGGTCACGCCGTTCGGATAGGCCGTGCCGTCGACGTGTGGCCGCTTCCGCTGCCACAGCCAGCTGCTCTCGAACGCCCGCACCTCCGGCTCGGTGCCGTCGCCGGCGACGTCGTACGACAGTGCGCTGAGGAGGTACGGGGTCGTCGGGGCCGGCGGTGTCGGGGTGGGCTCCGGCGGCGTCGGGGCCGGCGTCGGCTTCGGCGGCGGGGGAGCCGGCTTCGCGTGCGTGGGAGTGGGCGTCGGGGTGGGTGTGGGCGTCGGTGTGGGGTGCGGCCTCGGGGCCGGCGGGCGGCCGGCGACCGGCGGGACGGGCTTGGGCGGCTGCCGCGACGGCTCGGGGGAGGGGGTCCGGGGCGCGGAGGGCGCCGGCCGGTGCGGCTCGGCCTGCGGCTCCGGCGGCGGCTGCGGGGAGCCGGTGAGCGCCAGGGCGAGCGCCGCGCCCGCCACCACCGCGGCCCCTACCCCGATACCGACCTTGACCGGCGCGCCCAACCCCTCGCCGACCGCGGCGCCCCCGGCGCCACCGGCCCCACCGGAACCACCGCCCGCGGCGGCCGCGGCACCGGCCCCCGCCGCCGCACCCGCGGCCCCCGCCACCGCTGCCGCCGCCTTGACGGCATATCCCGCGGCGAACCAGCCGATGACCGCGACCGGCAGCACCGCGCCGATCCGCTCATTGACGTCCGCGACCTCCAGCGCGGCCGTACGGCACCGGGCACACTCGTCCAGATGCTTGCGCAGCCCCCGCTCGGCGCGCACCCGCAGCCCGCCCCGGGCGAAGGCCCCGAGCCGGTCGGCGTACCGCGCGCAGTCGCCGCCGGCCGTCAGCGACTGGCTGACGTGCGCCTGCAGATACGCCTGCTTGAGGCCCTCGCGGGCGCGGTGTGCCAGGACGGCGGTGGCGTTCGCGGTCAGCCCGAGCAGCGGCGCGACCTCGCTCGGCGACTCGTCCTCGATCGTGGTGTGCCACAACACCGTCTGATAGCGCTCCGGAAGACTGCGGAAGGCCTGCACCGCCATCGACTGCTCGGCTTCGTGCATGGCCCGCACGTCCGCGCCGAGGTCCAGGGTGTCGTCGTCCATCGACGAACCGGCCGCGGAGACCGCGAACACCGCGAAGTCATCGACGAGTTGCTCCCGCCGCTGAGTCTTGGCCCAGGCCGCGGCGACCCGCCGGACGGTCGTCAGCAGATAGGCACGGACCGCGGAATCGGGGCCCGCGCCGCCACGCACCGCCTGCAGGGTGCGCGCGAAGACCTCGCCGGTCAGATCCTCCGCGGTGTGCGTGTCCCGGCAGCAGCTGCGCGCATAGCGCCGTACCGCCGCCGCGTGCCGGCGGTACATCTCCTCGTACGCGGCGTCGTCGCCGGCCCGCATATCGGCGATCAACTGGCTGTCCGAGGGCGGCGGTTCGGCGCCCTCGCCGACGCCCTCACCGACGCCCGGGCCGGTGGCGGCACCGGGCGTCGCACGCTCGCCGGAGCGACCGCGCTGCGCCGGCACCGCACGGCCCGCGTCCTCGCCGCGGCTCCGCCGTTCGGCGGCCCGGCCCGACGGGGGCGTCGCCCCCAGCGGCCCGGTCTGCCCGGGAACCTGGGGAGCCGGACCGCCCCGCTCCCCGGCACCTGCCTCGCGGCCAGGCAGCTCGTCCCGCTCGTCAACACCCATCGCTGAGGCCCCCGAACACGCCGTCACACCGGAACACCGCGCAAGCGTGCCACACCCGTGGCCCGTGGCTCAGGGTCCCGGCGGGCAACCACTCATCCGAGGATCGTTCTTGTACGACCGCACTACCGTTCACCCGTACGGGGCGCCGGCACCGGGCCGTGCGGATCCCACCGCGCCATCCGGTCGGCGCCGTCCGGACACCCGCCCGACGGGGAGGCGCCCGGGCCGCACCGGCCGGCGCACCTCACCCGACCGGGCGTGAGCGCAGTCCCTCCAGCAGGATCTCCAACAGCCGTGCGGACGCAGCCTGTTGCTGGCCGGCGTCCGGCAGCGACGGCGCGCCCGTGGCGATCACCAACAGGACGTCGGCGACGGTCACATCGGCCCGCAGCTCACCGGCCGCCCTGGCACGCTCCACGAGCCGCCCGACGACCTCCAGCAGCGCCTGCGCGCCCGCGGTCTCCTCCGCTGCCGCCGGCCCGCCCGCCAAGATCTCCGGGACCGTCGCCGGCTCGTCGCGCTCGTCCTCCGGCGCACCGCGCTGGGGGACGACCCGCAGCTCGGTGTCCGCTTCCGAGGCCACCCGTTGCAGCGGCACCCGCGCCTCGGTCAGATCGTCGGCCGGTTGCTCGGTGTCCGCGCTCACCCGCAGAATGCTCGGCGGCAGCAGCCGCCCGGCACCCGAGGCGACCGAGGTCCGCAGGAAGCGGGAGAGCGCCGCCCAGGCGTCGTCCTCCTGGCCGAGAGCCGTCCGTGCCTGGTCCGTCAGCCGCGAGGTCTCCTCCTCGGCTATCCGCCTGACCAGGACATCCTTGCTCGGGAAGCGGCGGTAGACGGTGCCGACACCGACCCGGGCCCGCCGCGCCACGTCCTCCATCGGCGCGCCGTAGCCCAGCTCGCCGAACACCTCGCGGGCGGCCCGCAGGACATGCTCCAGATTGCGCTGTGCGTCCACCCGCAGCGGCGTGCTCCGGCCGCTCACGACCGGGCCGGCGCCGGTCGTGGCACCCTGCCCCCCGTTGCCGCTGTGATGGGTTCTTCCGTTGCGGTGGCCGATGGTGGTCCCGCCGCCGTCGGAAGTCTCCGCGGTAGCGACGGCTGTCGGCCAATGAGAGCCCTGAATATGCATAGTGATTCCCCCGGTAATGACGTCTCCCCCCGGAGACTCCCCGCCCTGACGGTCGGGGCGTACCGACGAGAGGGTGCACCCCAACGAGATACGAACATAGTTGAGCCCGGGTCAAGAATGAAGAGGGTGTTCCGCACCGTGCGCCCCCCGATCGGCCCAACGGACCGGATCCGCCCCGATTGCGCACTCGCCCGACTCCCGCCACCCGGGCGCTGACCTGCACACCTTCCGGTCCGTCCGCGGAAGATGACCGTCCGCCCCGATGACCGGCCCCGTCATCCATTTCGTCGGGCCTGTGGACAAAGCCGTTCCGGGGGTGCGTCATGGAACTGTGGTGTCGGGTCGACCTCGCGAGGAGTACCTCTGTGACGGCAGTGTCTTCCAACGAAATGGCGCGAATTCTCGTCGTCGGCGGCGGCTACGTAGGGATGTACACCGCCCTGCGGCTGCAGCGGAAGATGAAACAGGAGTTGCAGGAGGGCTCCGTCGAGATCATCGTGGTCGATCCCGAGCCCTATATGACCTACCAGCCGTTCCTGCCCGAGGCCGCGGCCGGCTCCATCTCCCCACGCCATGTCGTCGTTCCCCTGCGCCGGGTGCTGCCCCGCTGCCGGGTCGTCATCGGCGAGGTCACGTCCATCGACCACAGCGAGCGCAAGGCCGTCATCACGACCCTGGCCGCCGAGGAGACCGGCGAGGGCGCGGTCCAGGTGGCGTACGACGAACTGATCCTCGCGCCCGGCTCGGTCTCCCGCACCCTCCCGATCCCCGGCCTGGCCGACTTCGGTATCGGCTTCAAGACCGTCGAAGAGGCCATCGGCCTGCGCAACCACGTCCTCGCACAGCTCGACATCGCCTCCTCCACCCGCGACCCGGCGGTCCGTGACGCGGCGCTGACCTTCGTCTTCGTCGGCGGCGGCTACGCGGGCGTGGAGGCGCTGGCCGAACTGGAGGACATGGCCCGCTACGCCGTGCGCTACTACCACAACATCGAGCCCGAGGACATGAAGTGGATCCTGGTGGAGGCGACCGACCGGATCCTGCCGGAGGTGGGCCCGGACATGGGCCGGTACGCCGTACGCGAGCTGCGCGCCCGCAACATCGACGTACGGCTGGAGACCCGGCTGGACTCCTGCGAGAACCGCGTCGCCGTCCTCGGCGACGGTGCCCGCTTCCCGACCCGCACCCTGGTGTGGACCGCGGGCGTCAAACCGCACCCCATCCTCGCCTCGACCAAGCTGCCCCTCAACTCCCGCGGCCGCCTCAAGTGCACGGCCGCGCTCCAGGTGGACGGCGTCGAACACGCCTGGTCCGCCGGGGACGCCGCCGCCGTTCCCGACCTGACGGCCGACCCGCCCGCCGACTCGGACGGGCACCCCGTGACCTGTGCCCCCAACGCCCAGCACGCCGTCCGGCAGGCCAAGGTGCTCGCCGAGAACATCGCGGCGACCCTGCGCGGCGACCCGGTCGAGAACTACGCCCACAAATACGTCGGATCGGTGGCCTCGCTCGGCCTCCACAAAGGCGTCGCGCATGTCTACGGGCGCAAGCTCAAGGGCTACCCGGCCTGGTTCATGCACCGCGCCTACCACCTCAGCCGGGTACCGACCTTCAACCGCAAGGCCCGGGTGCTCGCCGAGTGGGTCCTCGCGGGCCTGTTCAAACGCGAGATCGTCTCGCTCGGCTCGCTGGAGAACCCGCGCGCCGAGTTCGAACTCGCCGCGGGCACCGGTCGGCACAACGAAGCCAGTTGACGGCCCCGTTCCCCCAAGGGAATTGACGTTTCGCCACCCAGGGGATCCCGCTGCGCACCGGAGCGCGGAACTCCACGCCGACCGCCCGACGTCTGACGGATGTCAGTCCGGTCGGCCACACTGGACGTGTGACCATGGGTGGGCTCGTATCTGCAAAGAGTGACAATCACGAGGATTCTGGACGTTTGCTGCATTCCGCGAGAGGGCGCCGAAGGTGCCCCCATCCGACACTCCACCGGCCCTGGGCCGGGCGGAGCCAAGGGGAGCACCCGCAAGCCGACGGCCCGATCCCGCGCGACGACGCGAAGTAAGAGGTATCCCTCCGTGATCTTCACGCGCTGGAGCGCCAAGCTCCCCGGCACGCAGCGGCGTACCGCTGCGCGATCCGACCGCGCCACGCCGTCCGCCGGGCCCGCCGCACCGGCGCCGTCCGCCACCCCACCGGAGCCGGGCGACACGCCGACCACCTCCGGCACGGGATCCGTCCCCGCCGCCCGCGCCGAACCGCCCTCGCCCGAGGGACCGGCCCCCGCCGCCCTGGCACCCACCGTCGACGCGCTGTCCGTCCACGACATCCTCGGCACCATCCCCGCCCTGGTGGCGGTCGTCTACGGCCCCGAGCACCGCATCGCCTACGTCAACGGCGCCTACGCCGGCGTCTTCGGCCCCCGTCCCGCCGGGCACACCGCCCGCGAGGCCCTCCCCGAGCTCGACGAACTGGGCCTGCTCCCGCTCATGGACCAGGTGCTGCGCAGCGGTAAGCCCCGCACGGTCAAGTCCCGCCGGGTCCCGGGCGGCGGCGGCCCGGACCACTCCCGCGACGGCTACTACACCTTCACCTGCACCCCGATCGAGGTCGCCGCCAGCGGCCCGGCGCCCGACCCGGAGGTCGCCTGCGTCGCCCCGCACCACGGCGTGCTGGTCTTCGGCGCGGATGTCACCGACCAGATCGAGTCCGCGGAACGCCTCCGCGTCAGCGAGGCCCGCCAGCGCGAGGCCGCCGTCACCCTCCAGCGTTCCCTCCTGCCCCAGGAGCTGGAGCAGCCCGACGACCTCCGCGTGGCTGCCACCTACCAGCCCGGCGGCACGGACGCGGCCGTCGGCGGCGACTGGTACGACGTCATCACCCT
This sequence comes from Streptomyces sp. NPDC048650, assembly GCF_043199095.1. Taxonomy (NCBI): domain Bacteria; kingdom Bacillati; phylum Actinomycetota; class Actinomycetes; order Kitasatosporales; family Streptomycetaceae; genus Streptomyces; species Streptomyces sp. NPDC048650. The sequence goes on from NZ_JBICVM010000010.1 coordinate 288,517, forward strand.
CGGCGCAGGCCGCACGGCCCTGGTCATCGGGGACGTCATGGGCCGTGGCGTGCGCGCCGCCGCCGTCATGGGCCAGCTCCGCACCGCCGTACGCGCCTACGCACGCCTCGACCTCCCGCCCCACGAGGTCCTCCAGCTGCTGGACGGCCTGGCCGCCGAGATCGACGCCAGCCAGATCGCCACCTGCGTCTACGCCGTGCACGACCCCAACGAAGCCCGCCTGGTCTACGCCTCGGCCGGCCATCTGCCCATCCTGGTCCGCGACGCCGACGGCGTGGTCCGCCGCGCCGCCGAACCCACCGGCCCACCACTCGGCACGGGCGGCTGGCTGCACTCCTCCGGCTCCGTCCCCCTCAGCCCCGGCTGCAGCGCCGTCCTCTATACCGACGGCCTCGTCGAACGCCGCGACAAGGACATCGACCACGGCGTCGACGCGCTGGAGGCGGCGTTCGCGGGCGCCACCGGAGCCCCCGACATCGTCTGTGACCGCCTGCTGCGCTCGCTGGGCATCACCGCGACCCACGACGACGACGTCGCCATCCTCGTCATGCAGCACCCCGAACGCACCGGCCACGACGCCGAGTTGTTCCACAACGCCGCCCTCGAACTCCACGGCGGCACCGAAGCCGCACCGCGCGCCCGCGCCTTCGCCTCCGGCGTCCTGGCCTCCTGGCGCTTCTCCCCCGAGCTGCACGACCTGGGTGTCCTCGCCGCCAGCGAGCTGGTCGCCAACTCCCTCCAGCACGGCACACCCCCGATGCGGCTCCGGCTCCGCCGCACCGACCGCCGCCTGATCGTCGAGGTCACCGACGGCGACGATCACCTCCCCCGCCGCCGCCGTGCGGAACCGGTCGACGAGGCCGGCCGCGGCATCTCCATCGTCGCGACCATCGCCTCGTCCTGGGGCTCGCGCCGCACACCCGGTGGCGGCAAAGCCGTCTGGTGCGAATTCGTGCTGCCTCGCAGCTAGGGCCTGTCGTTCGGATCAGGCGGGCGCACCACGAGGGTTGGCCGAGGGTCGGCGGACAGCCCTCGGCGCTGCCCGGAGCCGGGCGGCGGTCGTCACACCGTCGCGGCCACCGGCTCCGACCGGGGCACGGGAACGGCGGCCACCGCCCGATGGGGATTGTCCTGAACCGGCCGCAGCATCCGCCCCAGCCGCAGAGACAACCCGGTGATCCCGAGCGCACACACCACGAGCATCGCGATGTACGCCACGGACATCCCGTGGCCCACCATCAGCGCACCCACCGCCGGCCCCACGGCCAGCGCCAACTGCTTGACCAGCGCGAACGCCGAGTTGTACTGCCCTATCAGCGAGGCCGGGGCCAGATCCGCCACCAGCGGAGCCACCGTCGGCGACAGCATCGACTCACCGATGCCGAACAGTGCGTACGTCGAGATCAGCAGCGCCGTCGCCACCACCTGCGCGCCGTGAACCAGCCCGGACGCTCCGGCAGCCACCCACGCCACGGTCCATATCAGCCCGACCATGGCCATGACCCGGCTGCGCCGCCGCCGCTCGACCAGCTTCAGCACCACGAACTGCGCCGCCACGATCGCCGCCGTATTGGCCGCCAGTGCGATCCCGAGCGTGGCCGGCGCGATCCGGGTGACCTCGGTGGCGTACGCCGCCAGACCCGACTCGAACTGCCCGTAGCAGGCGAAGAACAGCACGAAGCCCAGCACACACAGCCACACCATCCGCCGGTCGGCGAACAGCGCCCGCCATGCCCCCTTGGGCCGCTCCTCGGTCGGCACCGGGTCCTCGACCTTCGGCGCCCGCGGCAGCCGTACGGACGCGATCGCGGCACCGAGCACCAGGAACATCACGGCCTCGATGGCGAACAGCCGGACGAAACTCGCCGGATGCGTCTCATCGACCAGCAGACCACCGACCAGCCCACCGACGCCGAGCCCCAGATTGTTCAGGAAGAACTGCGTCGCGAACGCCCGCGACCGGGTCACGGTCGTCGAGCACCACACGATCATCGTCGCGAGCGCCGGCTGTATCACCGCGATACCCGCGCCGAGCGCCACGGCCGACGCGATGACCAGCGGCTCGGTGTCCGACAGCCCCAGCCCCAGCGCACCGATGGCCGCCGAGACCGTACCCACGACGGCCACCGGCAGCGGACCCCGCCGGTCGATCACCCGACCGGTCAGCGGCAGCACGGCCAACGCGGCCACGGCCAGCATGGCCAGCACCACACCGGCCGTACTCGCACCGAGGTCCCGCACCTTCGCCACATAGACGTACAGATACGGAACCGTGAAGCCGTTCCCGAACGCGCTCAGCGCGTTCCCCAGCTGGATCCGGCGCAACGCGGCGCCCATCGCGGTGGTCACACTCACCTACCTAGGTCAGTTCAAAAGACGAATAAGAGACGTGAACCCCCGAGCCGCGACAGCCCTGAGGGGGACCGGACAGTCACACCCTGAAGACTTCAACTCTAAAGTTCGAAGCTAAAGACTACACAACGAAGGACTTCGACGCCAATGACTTTCGTGTCATACTGCGCCGCATGCCTGAGCCCTCAGATGCGGCCCCCGACGCGACCGAGCCGAGCCTCGAGGAGCAGATCGCGGCCTACCAGCGTGAGTTCCAGGCCCTCGACCCCCAGGTCGAGCAGGTCGTCTCCGCACTACAGCGCCTCAATCGCCGGATGAACGTCGCCTACGGCCGACAGACCGCGACCCTCGGCCTGAGCAACGCCGAATGGGAGGTCCTCAAGGCGCTCGTCGTCTCCGGCGCCCCCTACCGGCTGGGTCCTGGTGAACTCGCGAAACGCCTCGGCCTCACGCCGGCAGCCATGACCCATCGCATCGACCGCATGGCGAGCGAGGGCCTGGTCACCCGGGAACGCGACGAGAACAACCGGGTCCGCGTCATCGTGGAGCTGACCCATGAAGGCCGCGAGAAGTGGCTGGAGGCGATGCGCCTGGCGACGGTCTTCGAGGAGGACCTCCTCCAGGACCTCTCCACCGACGATCGCCACCGCCTCGGCAAGGTCCTCACCCGCCTGCTGCGCCGCGTGGAAGACGCCCAGCCGGACGCCGAAGGCCGCCTCAACGACCTCGACTGACCCAGGTTGACACGCCCCTGGCCCCTCCGTAGTGTTCTCCGAGTTGCCACAAGGCCGTAACGGTTCTGCGGCAACCATCCCGCCGCTTCGCGGCACACCACTACTGCACGGCTCCTCAACGGGAACGATTTCGGTATGCCGAAATTCGGACCGGGACTCGATTATG